>CAZKBF010000004.1:0-60997 GCA_964551225.1 uncultured Ruminococcus sp. | reverse complement strand
ATATTGAAAAGCTGATTGCCGCGCAAACAGCCGCAGCCCAGCCCGCTCCCGAGCCGAAAGCCGACAACGGCGGCAAGATGTCGCAGGACGATATTGAAAAGCTGATTGCCGCGCAGATGGGTGCAGCAGAGCCCGCTCCCGAGCCCAAACCCGACAACGGCGGCAAGATGTCGCAAGATGATATTGAAAAGCTGATTGCCGCGCAAACAGCCGCAGCCCAGCCCGCTCCCGAGCCCAAGCCCGACAACGGTGGGAAGATGTCGCAAGATGATATTGAGAAACTGATTGCCGCGCAAATGGGCGCAGCAGAGCCCGCTCCCGAGCCCAAGCCCGAGAGTGGCGGGAAAATGTCGCAGGACGATATTGAAAAACTGATTGCCGCGCAAATGGGCGCAGCAGAGCCCGCTCCCGAGCCGAAAGTCGACAACGGCGGCAAGATGTCGCAAGATGATATTGAAAAGCTGATTGCCGCGCAGACTGCCGCAGTTCAGCCCGCTCCCGAGCCGAAAGCCGAGAGTGGCGGGAAGATGTCGCAAGACGAAATCGAGGCGCTGCTCAACGGAATGAAACAGGACGCCACAAAGTAATTTTCACATAGTATTCACGCGATTTTAACACATTTTATTCTTTCGCGGTGTAAAATGATTTTGAAAACTTTTGAAAGGAAGTTGGAAAAATGAAACTCAAAAGGAAAAAGCAAGCTCCTCCCTCGGCGCTTGCTCCTGTTAAACAGCTTCTTGCCGAGAACAGTCAACAGGCGGTTATGGACCAAATGTACAAGTTTATCGAGCTCGAGCACCTCTACGATTCCGCAATCCGCGAGGTTAAAACCAAGCTGGAAATTCTTGACAGTGAGTTCCGCACAAAATACTCCTACAACCCCATTCACCACATCGAGGACCGTCTGAAATCCCCCGAGAGTATGTTCAAAAAGCTCCAGCGGAACAATTTGCCGTTCACCGTTGAATCCGTGAGGGAAAACCTGTTTGATATCGCGGGAGTTAGGGTTATCTGCAATTATATCGAGGATATCTATCAGGTTGCCGACCTGCTCACGGCGCAGGACGACGTTACCCTTATTAAACGCAAGGACTACATCGCAAATCCCAAGGCAAACGGCTACCGCAGCCTTCACCTTGTTATCGAGACGCCCGTTTATCTTTCCGAACAGAAGGAGCTTGTGAACGTTGAGGTGCAGATAAGAACAATCGCTATGGACTTCTGGGCAAGTCTCGAGCACGAGCTGAAGTACAAGACCGACACCGAGGTTTCCGCGGAGCTTGCCGAGCAGCTTCGTCTCTGCGCCGAAACTATTGCTCAAACCGATTTGAAGATGCAGCAGATTTACAGAACCTTGAAGCAAATCGATTAACAAAACAGGCTGTTGATATTGACGAAATTCGTCTTTATCAACAGCCTTAAAGTTATCGAAAATGTTCTGTTACCTAAAATATTCCTCGGAGAATTTTTCAAGAAGGTCAACCGTGCCGTCAATTCCGAGCGCGGAGCTGTCGAGGCAAATCTGATAGTTCTGCGGCTGGCCCCAGCGTTTGTCGGTGTAGTAATTATAATAGGAAATGCGCTGTTTGTCGATGCGCTTTACATAATCCTCGGCGTGCTTTTCGGCAATTCCGTACACCTCAACCGCGCGCTTTACACGAACGTCAATCGGCGCGGTGATGAACACATTCAGCACGCGCTCAAAATCGCGCAGTGCGTAATCCGCGCAGCGCCCGATTATCACGCAGTCCTCTTCGGAAGCGATTTTGCGGACAGCGTTCAGCGTGGCAAAAAACAGCGAGTCATCAAACGGCACGCCGCCCTGACCGTAGGTTGTGGACAGGAGATACAGGAAGCTGTTGGTGCGCTTTTCGTCATTTTCCACAAAATGACTTTGGTGTATACCGCTGCCCTTTGCCGCTTCCTCGAGCAGCTCGTGGTCGTAATAACTCGTGCCAAGCCGCTTCGCGAGCTTTTGTCCGATTTCGCGTCCGCCGCTTGCGTACTGCCTTGAAATTGTGATGATTTTCCTCATAAAAGCACCTTCTTTCGGAAATGTTTGTTGATTATATTATATCACGTTTTCACGGATTTGTCGATGATTTTTCACAAAAATTTTGGCTAAAAGCAGAATTTTTGGTTATTATTCAACAAAATTGTGCAATATTTTTGTAAAAAATCATTTAGCCGGTAAATTGTTTTATACAAAATGATGAAATTTCCTCAAACCCTTTACTTTTCGGAAAAAATTATGTATAATAAGAGTGTATGGGAATTTTTAATACAGATGAAAAAACTCGGGAGTAAAATTTATGAGCTTTCAGGATTTGCTTGGAATGTTCGGCGGACTCGCGGTGTTTATGTTCGGAATGCACACCTTGAGCGGCGCGCTGGAAAAACTGGCGGGCGGACGAATTGAAACACTGCTCGAAAAAATGACCTCAAACCCCATCAAAGGCGTGGGGCTTGGCGCGATTGTCACGGCTCTTATTCAATCCTCCGCGGCGACAACCGTTATGATGGTCGGCTTCGTAAACTCGGGGCTGATGAAGCTGTCGCAGGTTATCGGCGTCATTATGGGCGCAAACATCGGTACAACCGCAACCGCTTGGCTGGTGAGCCTTTCTTCGGTCGGCGGCGGCAGCGACGCAATTCTTTCGCAGATTTTCAGCGTGAAAACCTTCACCACGGTTCTCGCGATTTTGGGTATCATTCTCGCAATGTTCACAAAATCCGACAAGAAGCGAACCGTCGGTACGATTATGGTGGGATTTGCGCTTTTGATGTTCGGTATGAACTCGATGTCCTCCGCAGCCGAAAGTCTCAAGGACAACGAGCAGTTCACGAGCATTATGACAATGTTCTCCAACCCGATTTTGGGTGTTCTCGCGGGCGCGCTTCTGACGGCGGTGCTTCAGTCGTCGTCCGTGTCAATCGGTATTTTGCAGTCCATTTCAAATAAAACGGGAACCGTGACCTACTCCATCGCACTCCCGATAATTCTCGGACAAAACATCGGCTCGTGCGTGACGGCGCTTATCTCGTCAATCGGCGCGAATAAGTCCGCAAAGCGCGTTGCTATCGTTCACCTTTATTTTAATGTAATCGGTACGGTTGTCTTTTTGGGGCTGTTCTATCTGGTGAACGCGCTCATAGATTTGCCGTTTATGACCGAACAGCTGAATTCCGTGGGAATTGCAATTATTCACACCTGCTTCAACGTGCTCGTAACGGCGCTTTTCCTCCCGTTCACCAAGCAGCTCGAAAAGCTCGCCTGCCTCACAATCCGCGACAAGCCCGGCGAAGATGCTGCGGAAATGCCGATGCTCGACAAGCGCTTCCTCAACACTCCCTCTATCGCTATCGAGCAGTGCAAAAATGTTGCCTACAAAATGGCGACGCTCACGAAAAAAACGCTGTTGATGTCGCTTGATTTGGTGAAGGAATACGACCCGAAAATTGCACAAGAGGTTGTCGATAACGAGAACACAATCGATATCTACGAGGACAAAATCGGCTCGTATATCCTGCAGGTTGCCTCGAAAGATTTGTCCGTGAGCGACAGTCAGGTTGTGTCAAATCTTCTCCACACAATCGGTGATTTGGAGCGAATTTCCGACCACGCAGTCAACATCAAGGAAACCGCCGAGGAAATGCACACGAAAAAAATCCGCTTCTCCGAGGCAGCCGAGAAGGAAGTCGGCGTGATGACAAGCGCGCTGAAGGAAATTCTCGATATGTCGATACAGTCGTTTATGACCTCGGATATCAAGCTCGCGAAAGAGGTTGAGCCGCTCGAGGACGTTATCGACACGCTTCGCGCGGAGCTGAAAAACCGCCACATCGAGCGTCTGCGCTCGGGTATCTGCACAATCGAGCTCGGGTTCATTCTTCAGGACTTGCTCACGAACTTTGAGCGAGTTTCCGACCACTGCTCGAACATCGCGGTTTGCCTTATCCAAATTCAGGACAACAGTCTCGATACCCACGAATACATCAACGAGCTTAAAAAGCTCGACAAGTCCGAGTTTATGGACGAGTTTAACGACTATAAGGCAAAGTACGTCCTCCCCGACTAAAAAAATCGCCCGCTCCTTGTGAACGGGCGTATATTATAGGAGAAACCAAAATGAAAGATATTGCACCTTCAATGCAGGAAATCAAAGAAGTTCAGGATTTGTTCGCGAACTCAACTCACGCGCAGCTTTGCGAGATGAAATTTTTCGACGACAAGCGGAAAATGACTATCGTCAAGAAAATGACGGGGATTTTGATGTCAAACACCGATGACAAGTGCCGCGAGAAAATCTGGGCGCTCTGCAAAAAGCTGCACTCGTTCAGCCACGCGCCCGTTACTCCCAAAGAATATCAGCGTATGGCAGATTTTGCGAAAGACGCGGAAATCGTTGACGTTGTTTTCAACAGCTTGAGCGCAAACCTTTATCCGTTCACGGGAAATCCGAACGAAATCGGCTCGCTGTCGGGGTATTTTTACTGCGTGGCGCTGCTCTCGCAGTCCGATTACCGGAGAGATGAAATCATCTCGCTTTTGCAGAAAATCGTGAATTTCATCAAAGCAAACGACGCGGAGAGCTTGTTTGTTATGGAACGAAATATGGAAAAACTCAAGCCGAGTTTTCCCGATTTGGCGAGAATTAGTTTTGTATAAAAAGAGCGCCCGAGAGCAAAATCTCGGGCGTTTTTGGTTTACGAGATAACCTTGTAATCTTTGTCCTCGACCGCCTTTTTGAGCGTCGCGAAATCGGTTTCGGAAGAGAGCTTGACTGTCGCCGTGCCGCTTTCGTGCGAAACCTCCGCGCTCTCGACCGTCGGGATTGCCTCAAGCGCCTTTTTCACCGTCGCCTCGCAGTGCCCGCACATCATTCCCTCAATCTTCATCGTAACTTCCATTGCTTCTTCCTCCTTGTGAGTTTTGCCGCGTTTTGCGCGGATTTTTTTGTCGTGCTTTTCATTGTAGATTTTCGCCAAATTCAGCCGCAGCGCGTTTGTTACCACGAAAACGCTCGATAAACTCATCGCCGCCGCGCCAAACATCGGGTTCAGCCGCAGATTGAACAGCGGTATCCAAACGCCCGCCGCAAGCGGTATGCCGATAACGTTGTAGAAAAACGCCCAGAACAGGTTTTGGTGAATGTTCCGCAGTGCCGCGCGCGACAACCGTATCGCCGCGGGAACGTCCAGCAGACTGCTTTTCATCAGCACAACGTCCGCTGCGTCTATCGCGATGTCCGTGCCCGCACCCACGGCAATTCCCGTATCGGCACGAGTCAGGGCGGGCGCGTCGTTTATGCCGTCGCCGACCATTGCCACTTTTCCGTGCTTTTGCAGCTCGCGGACAACGTCCTCCTTGTCCCCCGGCAAAACCTCCGCGATTACCTCGTCAACTCCCGCGATTTTTCCGACAGCTTCGGCGGTTCGGCGATTGTCGCCCGTGAGCATAACCGTCTTGATGCCCATATTTTTTAGCTGTGAAATCGCGCGCGGGCTGTCCTCTTTCACAGCGTCCGCGACCGCGATTATACCGAGAAGTCGGCTTTCGCGGCAGAAAAACAGCGGCGTTTTGCCCTCCTCGGCAAGCTGCTCGGCTCTCTCGCGCATTTTGCCCGCGATGTCGCAGTATGTTTCGCAAAGCCGCAGATTTCCCGCGATGTGCTCACGCCCGTTCAGCGTTGCCGCAAGTCCGCTTCCCCGCAAAACCTTGAACTCGGTCGGCTCGTCTGCGGTAAATCCGCGCTCGTTTCCGTATTTTACGATAGCTGCGGCAAGCGGGTGCTCGCTGCGTTTTTCAAGCGAAAACGCTGTTTTCAGCAGCTCGTTTTCGTCAACATTTTCCGCGGGAACAATGTCCGTGACCTCGGGCTGACCTTTGGTAATAGTACCCGTTTTGTCGAGGAGAACAATGTCGGTTTTTCCCGTTTGTTCAAGCGAAACTGCGGTTTTAAACAAAATTCCGTTCTTCGCGCCGACGCCGTTCCCGACCATAATCGCAACGGGAGTTGCCAAACCGAGTGCACACGGACAAGATATCACGAGCACCGAAATTCCGCGCTCGAGAGCAAATCCCGCGCCAAATCCGCACAAAATCCACACGAGAATTGTCACAAGCGAAATGCCGATAACCACGGGCACGAAAATCCCCGAAACCTTGTCCGCGACTTTGGCGATAGGCGCTTTTGTTGCCGAGGCGTCGCTCACCATTTTGATGATTTTCGACAGCGACGTGTCCTCGCCAACACGCGTCGCGCGGCAGCGGATATACCCAGACTGATTTATCGTCGCCGCGGAAACCTCGTCCCCGACAATTTTGTCCGCGGGAACGCTTTCGCCCGTGAGCGCGCTCTCATCAACCGCCGTTTCTCCCTCAACCACAATTCCGTCTACCGGCACGCTTTCGCCGGGCTTCACGCTGAAAATATCGCCGATTTTCACCTGTTCAACCGGTACGATAGTTTCGATACCGTTTTCGATAAGCACGGCGGTTTTCGGTGCGAGTTTCATAAGTCCCCGAAGCGCGTTTGTGGTTTTGCCTTTGGAATAGCTCTCGAGCAGCTTCCCGAGCGTGATGAGCGTCAAAATCATTCCCGCGCTCTCGAAATACAGCTCGTGCATATACTGCATAACCACATCGTGCTGCCCGAGAGCCTGCGCGTTTGACATCACAAAAAGCGCGTAAACGCTGTACCCGAACGCCGCCGTCGCTCCGAGTGCCACAAGCGTGTCCATATTCGGCGCTTTGTGGATTATCCCGCGAAAGCCGCTCACGAAGAATTTTTGGTTGATAACCATAATTATCGCCGTGAGCAAAAGCTGCGCGAGCGCCATCGAAACGTGGTCGTTCGCCAGAAACGGCGGCAGCGGGAAGCCCCACATCATCGCGCCCATCGAGATATACATTAAAATAAGCAGAAAACCCAAGCTCCAAAAAAGCCGCCGCTTCATTTTTGGGAGCTCCTTGTTTTCAAGCGAGTTTTCCTCGGTATCGGCGGATTTTTGCCCTTTCAGAGAAGCGCCGTAGCCCGCGTTTTCAACCGCCTTTATAATATCGGAAGCCGTGCCGCCCTCAACCGTCATCGAGTTTGTGAGCAGGTTCACCGAGCAGCTCGAAACGCCCGTTACCCCGCGCACCGCTTTCTCCACGCGCGCCGAGCAAGCCGCGCAGGTCATTCCCGTAATGTTGTACTGAACCATTTTTCACCTACTTCATCATTTTGCGAAGAATATCGACAAGCTCCTCGATAACCTCATCGTTCCCTTTTCTGATATTATCCGCAACGCAGGTTCTAATATGCTCGTCAAGCAGCACTCTTTCAAAAGAATTCAAAGCAGCCGAAGCCGCCGCGCTTTGCGTTAAAATATCAACGCAATATTCATCGTTTTCCAACATTTTCTTCAGCCCGTTTATCTGCCCCGAAATCCTGTTCAGGCGGTTAATCAGCCGCTTTTTCTCCTCGGGTGAGCGGACTTTTTTCTTTGAACAACAGCATTTTTCTTCCATTTCAACACTCCTTTTGCTTATATTATATACCCTATGGGGGTATTTGTCAACAACTTTTTCAAAATTACCAAAAATTTTATTAAGATTTTGTGCAAATTTTTAATAAAAACGCTTGACAATTTAATAAATGTGTGGTAAACTTAATAATATAAGAAGCAAGTTCTCAAAGAGGTGATGAAAATGGGGAACAGTATTTACAGCTTGGTGCTCTCGGACGAGGTTGTTGACGCAGTGGACGCGCTCGCGCACGCAAACGGGCTGTCGCGCTCGGCGATGATAAACAGAATTTTGGCGGAACGCGTTGCCCTGACAACTCCCGAAATGCGTTTGCAGGAGATTTTGGAGGCAGTTCGCGGGGCAATGGGCGACTGCTTCGTGCTCACGGAAATGCCCGGCTCTGCGACAATCAACGCGCGCTCGTCACTCAAGTACCGCTACAAGCCGACCGCACGTTATTCCGTCGAGATTTACTCGCGAAACGGCAAAAAAGCCGGTGAAATCCGCGTGTCATTCCGAACGCAAAACGCCGAGCTTATCGACGCGCTGGACGGATTTTTTGGGTGCTGGATTGAGCTGGAGAAAAAGTATATTTCACGGGCGCTGTCCGAGGATATTGTTTTCACGATAAACGCGGGAAAGTTCACGAGAACGCTCAATATGCCGCGCGAGGATATCTCGGACGACGCTCTCGGCGAGGCTGTCGCGGATTATATGGCGATGCTTGACGGGACGATGAAGGAGTATTTCGGCGCTCTGCCCGAGGTGTCAAAAGCGAGAGCTGCCGCCGAGAATTATTACCGACAAGAAATCGCCAAGCAAAAGGCGATTGTATAGCGAGGTGAAGCGATTGAGGGAGTTTTCGTTTGACGAAGAAGATTGGGATATGTGCGAGTATGTTTACAGCGATAATCCCGTGAAAATGCTGGTTGACGAGGATTTTGACGATGATTGGTGTCCGCTTGCGCGCCGCCCGTATTATCAGCTTCGCGGAAAGCCCGTCAGCCCTGAACAGGCTATGGAAATTCTTATCCGCACGGAAAGCCTTTGGAGCTGGGAATTCAACGGGAAAATAACACCCCCTTGTTATGTGGGCAGCGCCTTGTTCCGAAACAGCTGCTATAACATTCCGCTGGATTGGCGAACGGGTTGGGTTCACCCCGACGGCACAATCGGACAAAACGATATGACCGGTTTCAAATCCCCCGAGGTAAAAGATATAATGACTGACCTTGTTCCCATTGTGACCGCTTTTCCTTATCTGGATTTCTTCGCCGGTATCTCTTACAGGGACGAGCAAATCGGCGACCAAAAGGACTATCATCCGGACGATTGGGAAAAATATCAGCAGGAAGGCTTTACCTATCTTATCGAGTGCGGGATTTGGGTTCACGACAACACTGTTGAAATCGTGAACGAGAACAAGGCTGTTGAGTTATACAAGACCTACGAAAAGCTCTACGAAGTGCCGAACAAGGCGATTTTCGAGAGCGATTATCATACCACGCAAGAGCCGTTGGAGCTGGATTGGGATTATTTCAGGCGAGCGCTGGAGCTTGTCGAAATGCCCGATTTGGACAGCTTTTTAGCCGAGTACGAAAAACGGCTCAAAAAGAGAGCGGAATGGAATAATGGCTGGTATCAAAATGTTATTAAATCAATGTCGTTGGAAAACGGCAACGCTTGATTGAAATTATCAACAAGAAAGGGGAATTTCTATGAATGCAAACAAATTAACTCAAAAATCAGCGGAAGCTGTTCAGGCGGCGCAGGATATTTCCGTGTCGTATCAGAACAACTGCGTTGAACAAATGCACCTTTTATACGCGCTGTTGAACGACGAGGGCGGGCTTGTGCCGCAGCTTTTCTCGAAAACAGGTATCGACGCGAACGGCTTGAAACAGGCTGCGCTCAAATTCATCGAGGGTATGCCGCGCGTTTCGGGAAGCGGTCGCGAGGTCGGGAAAATCTATATTTCCTCGGATTTGGACAAGGTTTTCACCGAGGCGGAAGCTCAAGCCGAGCGTATGAAGGACGATTATGTGTCGGTTGAACACCTGCTTATGGCGCTGCTTGAAAAGGCTGACAGCGGTGTTTCGGGGCTTATCAAGAGCTTCGGTATCGACAAGAAAAAAATCCTCGCGGCACTTCAGGAGGTTCGCGGAAATCAGCGCGTTACCTCGCAAAATCCCGAGGAAACCTATGATGTTCTCAAAAAATACGGCACGGATTTGGTTGAACTTGCACGGCAGAACAAGCTTGACCCCGTTATCGGACGCGACAGCGAAATCCGCAGCGTTATCCGTATTCTTTCCCGTAAAACCAAGAACAATCCCTGCTTAATCGGTGAGCCGGGCGTTGGTAAAACCGCGATTGCCGAGGGACTTGCTCTGCGTATTGTACGCGGCGATGTTCCCGCAAATCTGAAAAACCGCAAGCTGTTCTCGCTGGATATGGGCGCGCTGATTGCCGGTGCGAAGTATCAGGGCGAGTTTGAGGAGCGTCTGAAAGCCGTTCTGAACGAGGTCAAGAAGAGCGAGGGACAGATTATTATGTTCATCGATGAGCTTCACCTCATCGTCGGCGCGGGCAAAAACGGCGGCGCGATGGACGCGGGCAACCTGCTGAAACCTATGCTGGCGCGCGGCGAACTCCACTGTATCGGCGCGACAACCCTTGACGAGTACTCGAAATATATCGAGAAAGACCCAGCTCTCGAGCGCCGTTTCCAGACGGTTCTTGTGGACGAACCGAACGTTGAGGACACGATTTCCATTCTGCGCGGTCTGAAAGAGCGCTATGAGGTCTTCCACGGCGTAAAAATTCAGGACAACGCGATAATCGCCGCCGCTACCCTCTCCAACCGCTATATAACCGACAGATTTTTGCCCGATAAGGCGATAGATTTGGTCGACGAAGCGTGCGCGATGATACGCACCGAAATGGACTCTATGCCCGCTGAACTGGACGAAATTTCGCGCGAAATTATGCAGCTTGAAATCGAAGAAGCCGCTCTTAAAAAGGAAACCGACAAGCTCTCCGAGGAACATCTTGCCGAAATCCGCCGCGAGCTTGCCGAAAAGCGCGACAAGTTCACCGCGATGAAGGCAAAGTGGGAGAACGAGAAAAACGCAATTTCCAAAGTTCAGGATTTGCGCAAGGAAATCGAGCAGACAAATGCCGAAATCGAAAAGGCAAAGCGCGAATATAATATGAATAAGGCGGCAGAGCTGATGTACGGAAAGCTGCCGAAACTCCAAGAGGAGCTGAAAAACGAGGAGGAAATCGCCGAGCAGGCAAAGGCAAGCTCGCTGCTGCGTGACAAGGTTACCGAGGAGGAAATCGCGAGAATTGTCGGGCGCTGGACGGGCATTCCCGTGAGCAAGCTGGTTGAGGGTGAACGAGAAAAAATCCTTCACCTCGCCGATACGCTCCACAAGAGAGTTAAAGGTCAGGACGAGGCGGTACAGCGCGTTACCGAGAGCATTATGCGCTCAAGAGCCGGCATAAACGACCCGAGAAAGCCGCTCGGTTCGTTCCTGTTCCTCGGTCCGACGGGTGTTGGTAAAACCGAGCTTGCAAAGGCTCTCGCAGAGGCGCTTTTCGATGACGAGCACAATATTGTTCGTCTCGATATGAGCGAGTATATGGAGAAACACACCGTTTCGCGCTTGATTGGCGCGCCTCCAGGATACGTCGGCTACGAGGAGGGCGGTCAGCTCACGGACGCGGTTCGCAGAAAACCGTACTCCGTGGTACTGTTCGATGAGGTTGAAAAGGCGCACCCTGATGTGTTCAACGTGCTGCTGCAAATTCTCGATGACGGTCGTGTAACCGACAGTCAGGGCAGAACGGTTGACTTCAAGAACACGATTATTATTCTCACGTCAAATCTCGGTTCGCAGTATATTTTGGACGGTATTGACGAGAACGGCGAGATTACCGAAGAAGCGAGAAACAATGTTGACAAGCTGCTCAAGGGCTCGTTCAGACCGGAGTTTTTGAATCGTCTTGATGAGATTGTGTTCTACAAGCCGCTGACGAAGGACAATATTTTCGGGATTATCGAGCTGCAGGCTGCGGATTTGGCGAAGCGGTTGAAGGAGAAGCAGCTGTCGCTTGAGATAACCGATGAGGCGAAGCAGCTGATTGTGGACGAGAGCTATGACCCGATGTTTGGTGCGAGACCGCTGAAGCGGTATATTCAGCGGAATTTGGAGACGCTGATTGCGAGGGAGATACTTGCGGATAAGCTGCATCAGGGCGATACGATTAGGGTTGGCGTAAAGGACGGGCAGCTTGCGATAGTCTAACGCACATTTCTGACCGTGAACCGCGCAGGCAGCGTGACGCTGCACCCTTTTCGCTTCGCGGCGCACAAACCGGACATCGCGAAGCGTACAAAAGTCTTTTTGGAATTCTTAAAACCTTTTTCTTCAGAAAAAGGTTTTAAGCCGCCGGAGGCACTGGAGCGAAGCGTCACTACTGGAGCGAAGCGTAAAATCCAAAAAAGGGACGTTTGAAGAAAATCGGTTTTCACAAAACGACTTATCCTCTAGTTTCACAACCAATGCCAATTTTTTTGACGAACGTCAAAAAAATCGCAAATCCCATAGAACAAGTTCCGATAGGACAACAAAACAAAAACCCGCGAGTTTTCACCCGCGGGCTTTTTGTTGCAATAAATCACGAGAAAGCAGGCGCGTTGTCAACGCAGAATCCCTTTTCCCGAACAACCTTTTCGATATCCTCAATATGCTTTTTGCAGACCTCTCGCGAAGCTGCCTCTGCCATAATTCGGAGCAACGGCTCGGTTCCCGAGGGGCGGACAAGAACTCGTCCGTCGGCTCCCAGAGCGTCCTCCGCAGCTTTAACCGCCGCCTGAACGTCCAAGTCATCGAGCACAGCTTTCTTGTCCTTAACCCGAACATTCTTCAAAATCTGCGGGTACACGGTCATTCCCTCCGAAAGCTCCGAAAGCGAGCACTTCTTCGCGCAGATTACCTCCATAATTTTCAGCGCCGTGATAATTCCGTCGCCCGTGCTTGCGTACTTGCTGAAAATAACGTGACCGCTGTTCTCGCCGCCGAGCACAAACCCCTTTTCGTTCATACACTCGTAAACGTATTTGTCGCCGACGGGAGTTTTCTCGTACCTTATCCCGAGCTCGTCAAACGCCTTGTAAAGCCCGAGATTTGACATAACCGTGGTTACAACCGTGTTGTTGTCGAGCTGTCCGCGCTCCTTGAGGAAATTTCCGCAGATGTACAAAATTTTGTCCCCGTCAACAACTCCCGCTTTGTCGTCAACCGCGATACATCTGTCCGCGTCACCGTCAAAGGCAAATCCGCAGTCAAGCTGTTCCTCGCTAACAAGGCTCACGAGATTTTCAATGTGCGTTGAACCACAAGCGAGATTTATATTAAACCCGTCGGGCTTGTTCCCGACAACATAGGTTTTCGCCCCCAGCGCGTCAAAAACGCTCTTCGCAATCGTAAACGCAGAGCCGTTCGCGCAGTCAAGTCCAATTCTTTTCCCCTTGAACGAGTGCGTTGCAAGCGAAATAAGATATCCTATGTAACGGTTTCTGCCCGCGGAATAGTCCGAGGCTCTGCCGATTTCATTTCCCGTGGAAAGCGGTATTTCGGGAAGCTCGCCGTCAAGGTATTTCTCAATCTCGTCAATAACCGCGTCCTCCATTTTCTCGCCCTTTGAGTTGAACAGCTTTATGCCGTTGTCGGAAAAGGGGTTGTGCGAAGCCGAAATCATAATTCCGCAGTCAAAATCGTCCGTTCTCACAACATAAGATACCGAGGGAGTTGTGGTGACGTGAAGCAGATAAACGTCCGCGCCCGAAGCCGTGAGTCCCGCAGTGAGCGCGTACTCGAACATATACGAGCTGCGGCGGGTGTCCTTTCCGATAACAACCGAGCAATGATGCTCTTTGCCGTAATAATTCCCGATAAATCTGCCTATCTTAAAAGCGTGTTCAACGGTAAGACCGATGTTTGCCTCGCCGCGAAAGCCGTCCGTTCCGAAATACTTTGACATTTCCATTCTCCTTTGTCAATAAATCACTATATTCTATTATACTTTATGTAATAACTGTTTGTCAATATGATAAATTACAAAAAGTACTTGATTTTTTGGGGGAAATGTTGTATAATAGATAAGTGAAGTGTTTTCGATTATGGGGGCAGACCCCGACAACACGGCGCCGTGAACCATGTCAGGCGGGGAACCGAGCAGCATTAAGCGATTTGCCGCGTGTGTACGGCAAGCCTGTTCCCATAATCGAGAACACTTTTCATAATTGCTGAAAATTTCGGTAAAATTGCCGGTGCTTTTGGTGAATTTGATGAAAATTGCTAAAGTGATAATGATATCGGCGCTTGCTCTGATTTTCGCGGGAGCTGTGCTTTTTGTGATTGCCGCAAGGAAAAGACCGCACTTGGCTCCCGAAAATGAGAGCAATGACGAGGTGCTTTTCGATTATTGGCGCGGAGATATGCCGTGGGAAGAAACACGCTCGTTTTCCGTTCCCGAATACGGCGGCGTTGAGTTTAAATGGTCGAGCGGCTCGGTTTCGGCAAACGGCGAAGAGCTCTTTTGGGGAATGCCCGTGTGGAGCGTTTATCTTGCTGATTTGAACGGTGACAGGCTGCGCGAAATTGTGTCGTGCGCGTCGTTTGGCTCGGGGATTGTTGACGAGAGAATTTACGCTTACGATTACTCGGGAAAACAGCTCTATATCCTCCAAAGCCGCTTTAACAGCAATTTCACGCTGTTTATGAACAACGGCGAAGTTTGGGTGCGTGAGTGCAAATACGCGAGCGGCGATGTGATAAGCGAAAGAAGGCTTGCGCTGTCGGAAATGAAGTGCGGCAGCGAGTTTTGATAGAAACGGCGGTGGGTGAATGTATCTTGCTCTTTACAGAAAATATCGTCCGAGAACCTTTGACGACGTTGTGTCACAAGAGCCTATCACCACAACTCTCAAAAATCAGATAAAAAACGGCTCGACCGGTCACGCGTACCTGTTCACCGGTTCGCGCGGCACGGGTAAAACAACCTGCGCGAAGATACTCTCAATGGCGGTTAACTGCCTTAACCCGAAGGACGGAAATCCCTGTCTTGAGTGCGAGAGATGCAAGGAAATTCTGGACGGCTCGGCAACCGATATCGTGGAAATGGACGCGGCTTCAAACAACGGTGTTGACGATGTTCGGCAGCTCCGCGACGAGGTGAACTACACGCCCGTTTCCTGCAAATATCGCGTTTATATCATCGATGAGGTGCATATGCTTTCGGCTGCCGCGTTCAACGCGCTGCTCAAAACGCTCGAAGAGCCGCCGCCTCACGTTAAGTTTATTCTCGCGACAACCGAATTGCAGAAAGTTCCCGCGACGATTGTTTCGCGCTGTCAGCGATTTGAGTTTCGGAGAATTGACATCGCCGAAAGCGCAAAGCGGCTCTCGTTTACCGCGCAGAGCGAGGGACTTACTCTCGACAATGACGCCGCGGAGCTTATCTCACGTCTTTCCGACGGAGGAATGCGTGACGCGCTCTCAATTCTCGACCGCTGCGCGTCTGCGGACAAGCATGTCACAAGCGAGATTGTGAGAAAATGCGCGGGCGTTGCCGAGACATCTCACCTCACGGCTTTCGCGAATATGATTGCCGAGCACGACGCGGCGGGCTGCATACGGCTTTTGTCGGAGCTTTACCAAAACTCCAAAGACCCCGCGCTGATTATCGACGATTTGTCCGAGCGTTTTCGCGACCTTATGATTTGCAAAGCCGCGCCCGATGACCTCGATTTACTCGCGGCGCTGCCCACGGAGCACGAGGATATAAAAGCCACCGCGCAAGCGTTTTCAATGGGAGAAATTCTGCGCTGCCTGAATTTGATGCGGCAGTGCGCCGACAATATCGGAAAAACACGCGGACGGAAAATTCTTGCCGAGATGTGCTTTGTGAAAATGTGCACGGGTATAAGCGATACCGAGAGCGCACCGCGCGCGGTCAGCGTAAAGCCCGAAATGCGCGTCAAGGAGATTCCGAAAGAGGATTTTGTTCCCACGCCGCCCGAGAAAATGTCGCGCGAAAATTTGATAAATCTCAACCGAATGAGAGCGCTCGGCGAGGAAACCGCAAGGCTTGTGAGCAGCGAAGAAGCCGCGCCCGTTCAAGCTCCGCCGCTTTTCGATGAACCGAAGGTTCACGAAAAGGAACAGCCTGTTCATGAGGAACCCGCTCCTGTTGAAGCGCCACCGTTGTTCGATGAACCAAGCGTTCCCGAAATAGAACAGCCGGCTGAAGAAACAGTTGATGTTCCCGAAAAGGTTGAGGAAAAGCCTGTTGATGAAACGGCTGAAAATAAAGCCGCAGAGAAGGCTGTCCCCGAGAGCATTTCTCCCGAGGAATGGCAGAGCGCAATCGAAAAGTGCGACTTTATGACAATGACAATGCTCGACGGCTCAACCGCCGAAATTAAGGACAAAACGCTCGTAATCCGCTCGACCAACAATATGCTGGTGAACAACGTCAAAAACGAGGAGCTCGACGCGTTCAGAGCCGAGATTTCAAAGGCGCTGGGCTACGAAATCGGCGTTATAATCGAGAAGGAAACCCTCGCCGCCGATGACGAAAATAATCAAAGCGAAATAGACAAGCTGCTCGGCAAAGCAAAGCAGCTTGGAATTGAAATTAAACAAGATTAAGAATGAGAGGTAAATTTTATGAAATCAAGACTTCCCGCAGAGTATCAGAATTCCGGCGCAAATATGAACCAGATGGTGAGAAAAGCGCAGAAAATGCAGGAGGATATCACCCGTATCCAAGAGGAGCTCGAGGCTAAAGAGTTCACAAAGCAGGTTGGCGGCGGCGCGCTCGAGCTGGTTATGACCGGCGACAAGAAGCTCAAGTCCGTTACCCTCAAGCCCGAGGTTGTTGACCCCGAGGATATCGAGATGCTTCAGGACCTCATCATCAGCGGCGTGAACGAAATCATCTCCGATATCGAGGCGTACAGCACCGAGGAAATGGCAAAGGTAACAGGCGGCGTCACTATGCCGGGACTGTTCTGATAAAACGATGTCCGAATTTGTGTCTTTGCCGCTTGCTCTTGCAGCGGAACAATTTGCAAAGCTGCCGGGAATTGGCATAAAAACTGCCCAGCGGCTGGCTTACTATGTGCTCAATCTGCCCGAAAACGAGGTCTGCGAGCTCGCCGACAATCTTGTCAAGGCAAGAAAAAGCGTGCGGCTTTGTTCGTGCTGCCAGAATTTTACAGAGCGCGATGTCTGCGAAATCTGCTCCGATGAAAACCGCGACAAAAGCGTGGTTTGCGTTGTCGAGAGCCCGAAAGACGTGTCCGCGTTTGAGCGGGCGGGCGGCTACGAGGGGCTTTATCACGTCCTTCACGGGCTGCTGTCGCCGATGGACGGGATAACTCCCGAGAACCTGAAAATCAAGGAGCTTCTCGGGCGGCTCTCCGACGTCAAAGAAGTCATTATGGCGACCAACCCGACCGTCGAGGGCGAAGCAACCGCAATGTACATCAGCCGCCTTATCAAGCCGCTCGGCATCAAGGTCACGCGGCTTGCCTACGGTTTGCCCGCGGGCTCGGCGCTTGAATTTGCCGATGATGTAACGCTCGTCAAGGCTCTCGAAAACAGAAACGAGCTTTAATTTTCAATAAAATTTGCCCGAAAGGTCACACTTTTCGGGCTTTTTTGCGCGGTTTTTGGCAGATTTTCCGGCTCTTTGAGCTGTGCTTTAGTTGGTGAAAATCAACAGACAGAGGCGGCTCGGGGTGCGGTTTTGGCGGCATTTTGCGCCATTTCAAGGCAATTTCGGGTGATTTCAGCCGTTTTCGGGCATTTCCGCGACTTTTGTGCAATTTTAACCGATTTCCGCTGATTTGCTCGATTTTTATGCAATTTGCACGGTTTTTGAGCGTTTTTTGGGCTTTTTTGCGCGGTTTTTGGCAGATTTTCCTGCTCTTTGCGCTGTGCTTTAGTTGGCAAAAATCAACAGACAAAGGCAGCACGGGGTGCGGTTTTGGCGGCTTTTTGCTCCATTTCAAGGCAATTTCGGGTGATTTCAGCCGTTTTCGGGCATTTCCGCAAATTTTGTGCAATTTTAACCGATTTCCGCTGATTTGCTCGATTTTTATGCAATTTGCACGGTTTTTGAGCGTTTTTCGGGCTTTTTTGCGCGGTTTTTGGCAGATTTTCCGGCTCTTTGCGCTGCGCTTTAGTTGGCGAAAATCGGTGGGTGATGGCGGCTCGGGGTGCGGTTTTGGCGGATTTTTGAGCCATTTTTGAGTGATTTTGAGCGATTTTTGCGCTTTTTCTGCCGATTTTGGACATTTTTGTAGATTTTGAGTTATTTTCGCGATATTTTACAATTTCGGGCGTTTTCGGCTTATTTTTCACGTTTTTCGCACATTTTCGGCTAAAGCCAGCTGTTTTTCTGCGTTTTTTGCACGCTTTAGCTCCCGAAAATCAGCAGTCGGTAAATGCTCGAGGGGCATTTTCGGCGGATTTCGCGCGTTTTAGGCTGTCAAAAACACAAAAGCCGACCTTGATTTTCACCAAAGTCGGCTGAATTTGCATAAAATCACGGTTCTTACTTCGTCTGTCCGTGAGAGGGATTTTTGGAAACGCACGCAATCGCGTTCGACACGGCAACGTTTATGTCAACAATGCTCTGGCGCAGCGTTGAATCCAGCTTTGAAAAAAGCTCGCCGTTGTGCGTGCTGACGTATTTCGCGGGCAGCTTGTTCAGCGCAATCGCTTTCATATCCTCAAGGCAGCGGTCACACTGGCAGCAATTCTCCGTCTTAAGCATCTCCTCGAGCTTGTCGTCAACAACCTTCTCCATTACGTTCACAAGAGCCATACCCATTCCCTCATTTCCGTGCCGCGTTCTCGCGCACTTATACACTTTTATTATATACCTATTTGTTTCCTTTGTCAAGGGCTTTGAAAAAGTTTCTCCAAATTTTTCTGCTTGTCATATCTGTCCGCGCTTTTTCATATCAATATAACAAAAAAACTTGCAATATTACGGAGGAATTTTTATGAGAGCTGTTTCTATAACCAAAAAACAAATAAAACGCATCGCTGCCATTACCGCTGCCGCCGCGGCAACCGCTGCCGTTATCATCACCGCCGCTGTCACGTCCGTCGGCACAAAGGCTGAACAGCGCAAGCTCCCCATTTACCGCGTGGAGCGCGACGACAACAAAATTGCTGTCACCTTCGACGTCGCTTGGGAAAACTCAAACACCGACGAGCTCCTCGATATCCTCAACGAATACGACGCCAAAGCAACTTTTTTCATCACAGGCGATTGGTGTGACCGTTATCCCGATGACGTCAAGAAATTCGCTGACGCAGGTCACGAAATCGAAAACCATTCCGACCAGCACCCCCACGTTGAGGGCATAAACGTCAACGACCTGATAAACGACACGCGCGAATGTTCCCGCAAAATCAAAATGATTACCGGAAAAGAGCCCGTCCTTTACCGCGCGCCTTACGGCGAGTACGACGACTCCCTCCTCACAACGCTTGAAGGTATGGGGTTAAAGACAATTCAGTGGGATGTTGACAGCGTTGATTGGAACAAGCCGACCTCCGAGCAGATTACCAAAAAGGTGCTTGAGAACACGAAATCGGGCTCAATTCTGCTGTTCCACAACGATTTGCAGAACACAACCGAGGCGCTGCCGAATGTTCTCAAGGGGCTGAAGGAGAAGGGATTTGAGTTTGTCACGGTTGACGAGCTTATCCTGCACGACAACTACACGATTGACGCAAACGGCGAGCAGCAGCCCACTGCCCAAAGTCTCAACATCTCCGATGAAAAGGTTGAGGCGGTTATGGCGAAATATCACGACGAGATTACCGCGGCGGGCGTTACCGACGAGCAGCTTTCTGCCGCTGTCGAAGCAATCAAACAGGGCGATTTGAGCGTTCTTCCCGACGAGCTTCGTCCGTTTGCACTTGAGGTTATGGCAAAGCTCAAGGCTGAAGATACCTCGTCAAGCGTTCCCGCAAGCACTTCCGACAACACGGCTTTGCAAAAGTGAAGCCGCGAATTCCCCAAAGCAAAACTCAACCGCAGCGTAAAAACAGCCAAAGACAAAAAATTCCCCTCGAGATAATCCGAGGGGAATTCTATTTAATCTTCCTTATTTATCAGCTTCGAGAACTCAAGCGCCTTTCCGAGGTCGCCGTTAACCTTGAGCTTGCCGAGAGTGTACGCGGTCACGGGATTGAGCTTTCCGTCAATGAATTTCAGGAAATTGTCCGTTGACATCACAATCTCGCAGTTTCTGTCGTTGTACTCGTACGGCTCAACGTTTACCTTGTGGTCCTTGATTTCAACGTAGAAAACGCCGCCGTCCTTGCCCGTGAGCGTTACCATTACCGCAAGAAAATCGGTTTTGGAAGCGTCAATCTGCTTGCTTTTCTCGCGAACCTTTTCAACAATTTGTTCAAATTTCATAGTTGTTCCTCCTTGCCAAAACCTCGTTAATTAAAACGCAAGTCTTTCCTCAATATAAGCCTTAACCTCGGCAATCGGTATTCTGACTTGCTCCATTGTGTCGCGCTCGCGGACGGTTACGCAGCCGTCTGTTTCGCTGTCGAAATCGTAGGTTACGCAGAAAGGCGTGCCGATTTCGTCCTGACGGCGATAACGCTTGCCGATTGCTCCCGCTTCGTCAAAGTCAACAGGGAAGCTCTTGGACAACTCCTCGAAAAGCTCGGTTGCCTTCTCGGACAGCTTCTTCGACAACGGCAGAATTGCCGCTTTAACAGGCGCAAGAGCGGGGTGGAAGTGCATAACGTTTCTCGTTGTACCGTCCTCAAGCTGTTCTTCATCGTAAGCGTCGCAGACGATTGCAAGGAACAGACGCTCAACGCCAAGCGACGGCTCGATTACATAAGGAACGTACTTTTCGTTGGTCTCGGGGTCGAAATACTCGAGGGATTTTCCGCTTGTTTTGATGTGCTGGTTGAGGTCGTAGTCGGTTCTGTCCGCAACGCCCCAAAGTTCTCCCCAGCCGAACGGGAACAGGTATTCAAAGTCCGTGGTTGCCTTCGAGTAGAAGCAAAGCTCCTCGGGCGAGTGGTCGCGCAGACGGAGGTTCTCCTCCTTGATGCCGAGCGACAAGAGGAAGTTCTTGCAGTAGCTTCTCCAATACTCAAACCACTCCAAATCCGTGCCGGGCTTGCAGAAGAACTCAAGCTCCATCTGCTCGAACTCGCGTACACGGAAGATAAACTGTCCGGGGGTAATCTCGTTTCTGAAAGACTTGCCGACCTGCGCTACACCGAACGGCACCTTTTTACGGCTCGTTCTCTGGATATTCGCAAAGTTTACGAAAATACCCTGCGCGGTTTCGGGACGAAGATAAAGGTCGTTCTTGCTGTCCTCGGTAACGCCCTGCGCGGTCTTGAACATCAGGTTGAACTGACGGATATCTGTGAAATTCGTGCTTCCGCAGTTCGGGCACTTGATACCCTTTTCGCGGATATACTCAACCATCTTCTCGTTTGACCAGCCGTTTGCGTCGGTTTCGCCGAAGTCTTCGATAAGCTTATCGGCGCGGTGACGGGTTTTGCAGTCCTTGCAGTCCATAAGCGGGTCGGAGAAGCCGCCGACGTGTCCGGAAGCTACCCAAGTCTGCGGGTTCATCAGAATTGCGCTGTCAAGACCAACGTTATACTTGTTCTCCTGAATGAACTTTTTGCGCCACGCCTTTTTGATGTTCTCCTTCAGCTCAACGCCGAGAGGACCGTAATCCCAAGTGTTTGCAAGTCCGCCGTAGATTTCACTTCCCGGATAAACAAATCCGCGGTGAATACAAAGCGTCTTAATCGTTTCAAGGGATTTTTCAGTGTTGTTCATATATTTATTTCCTTTCATTGTCCCTCGTGGCTTGAGGGAACATTATTAACTGTTGCAAGGTTCATTTAGCGTATTTATCCGGATTCATTTCAACCTCGCCCTCTTTGCCTACGAAGATAACAAACTCCAACCATGCATCCAAAAGGGTAGAATCCTCGTCCAATTTCCACAGCTCATCCCTGAACTGCAAATATTCTGCTCTGTTTTTCGGCGTATCAATCTTATTTATCGTTTCGTTTACAAACGGCAAAACAGAGTCTGCACCGTCGCATAATTCGGAGTGGTATTCCTTGTAGTCATCGGGAGGTGTAAGGCTTTTTATTTCTTCAAGTGCATTTTTTGCTTTTTTTGCCTTCTGCTTGATTGCTTCATTGTCAATCGGCGTTCCGTTTGTTTCACATTCGTAAAACGCCATTGAAAGCTCACCTACAAACTGATTATAACAGGTGTATACACAATCATATATCTTATCGAAATACTCCTGCTTTGAAAGCGGCTTGCCGCTCGAGCAGCCGCAGAGCATTACAATCGGAAGAATCAGTGCCAGAATAAGGCAAACCGCACGTTTCGTCATAAGAAGCCCCTTCTGTTTTATTGCGAAACCGCGCGCGACTGGTCGCTTTCCGCGGACTTCTGTTTTATCACAATCGCCGCATAAACCGACGGCAATGTAACGGGATTTTCAAACGAGCTGTCGTATTTGTCGAAGAATGTTTCGGCATTTTTAAGTGCGGCGAGATACTCCTCTTTCGTCTGCGACTCGTTTATCTTGCGCTGAATTTTCAGCCACTCGCGTTCAATCGAAACGCCGTTTTTCAGCTTATTGTGAAGCTCGTCGAATTCCTCGGGAGGATTTCCCAGCTTGTCAAATTCATCAAGCGCCGACTCGACCTGCACAATTTTCAGCTCAAGTCCCGCGCGATTTTTACAAAGCTCGTCAAAATCAGGATTTTCGGGGTCCTTGAACACGTTTTTCGAGCCAAAGTCCGCCCATTCCAAAACCGCTCCCGTCCAGCCTTTAAACGCCGCTTCAAGCTCGGTTTTGTATTCATCAAGCGTGAGCCGCTTCACCGAGCAGCCGCAAAGCAGCGTTATCGGCAGAATTACCGCAAGCACTGCGGCAATCAGTCGGTTTTTCATTCCAGACTTATTCCTCCAACATTATCGGCGGTGAGCTCCTTTATGATTTGCAGATAAATCACGGGGAAGGTTGTTCCCGAGCCAAAGTCCGAAGCCGCACCCGAGATTTCCTCCGTGTGCTTTTGAAATGTCTCGTTTATCTCGGTGAGCTCCGCGACACTTTGCACCGTGAACATTTTCCGATAAAGCTCCAGCTGCTCGTACTCCCAAGCGTCCTCCGCGGCAATCAGCTTTTTGTGCAGCTCCTCGTACTTTTCGGGCGGCTCTATTTCCTTAAACTCGTTAAGCGACTGCTCGCGCATTTTCAGCGCGGGCTCGGCGCTCTCGGCGTTTTCCTGAAGCGTTTTCACGCTCTCCTCGTTCACTTCAAGCGGTATCAAATCAATCAAATCCAGCATTGAGTTCAAGTATTTATCCCAAGCGCTTTCCATTGCCGAGCGGTATTCCTCGGGAGTGAGACGCTTTTGCTGCTGTGAACAGCCGCAAAGCAGCATTATCGGCAAAAGCAGGAAAACTGCGAGAAATTTCGCGCGTTTTGTCATATTACAGCTTCTCAATCCAGCCCATATCATCGACAAGTTTGCCATACTGGATACCGGTCATCGTGTCGTAGAGGCGCTGGGTGAGCTTGCCAATCTTGTTGTTGCCGATTTCCATAACCTTGTCGCCCCAACGAAGATGTCCGACAGGCGAAACAACCGCTGCCGTGCCCGTTCCGAATACCTCGTCGAGCTTGCCCGCGTCATAAGCGTCGGCAACCTCCTGAATGGATATTCTGCGCTCGGAGGCCTTAATGCCCCACTTCTTGCAAAGCTCAAGAACGGACTTTCTTGTAATACCGCTCAAAACAGAGCCCTGAAGCTGCGGTGTAACAACCTCGCCGTCTATAACGAACATTATGTTCATCGAACCAACTTCCTCGATGTACTTCTGCTCGATACCGTCAAGCCAGAGTACCTGCGAATAGTTAATCTTATGAGCATCGTCCTGCGAGTGCAGGGAAGCCGCGTAGTTTCCGCCTGTTTTGGTGAAGCCCATACCGCCGCGAACCGCTCTGACATAGTTGGTTTCAACGTAAATTGAAACGGGTTCAAGACCGGTTGAGTAATAAGCACCCGACGGGCTCATAATTATCATAAAGTAATATTTATCCGCGGGACGAACGCCGAGGAACGGGTCTGCCGCGAAAATGAACGGGCGAATGTACAGAGAAGCTCCGTCGGTGTGCGGAACCCAATCCTTGTCCACTTCAACAACGGTGTGGAGCGCCTGCAAAGCGTCCTCAACGGGAATCTGCGGAATAACAAGTCTTTCCGCCGAGATATTCATTCTCTTGAAATTCTCCTCGGGGCGGAAGAACTGAATTGAGCCGTCTGCCGTTCTGTAAGCCTTCAAGCCCTCGAAAATCTCCTGCGCGTAGTGCAGAACCATCGCGGCGGGAGAAAGCTCGATGTTGCCGTAGGGGACAACTCTCGCGTCATGCCAACCCTTGCCCGTGTCATATTCCATCACGAACATATGGTCGGTAAAAATATGACCGAAGCCGAGTTTGCTTTCGTCGAGCGGTTTTTCCTTGGGGGTTTTCGTTTTTTCAATCCTGATTTCCATAATATCTACCTTCCTTTTACAACTTCGGGAGCGGGAACACGAACCCTTTTGCAAGCCCGAATTTTTCTCGCTTCATTTTTCTCTATCATTTTACCACTTTTCCGCGAAATTGTCAAGGGCAACACCATACAACTTTACCCGCTTTATGCAATCTTTTTTGGGGAAAATTGCGGTTTTCGCGTAAAACCGGCTTCGCTCGCGGTTCTCAACTCACTTATTCTCGCTCTCTGCACCTATCCAAGTCAGTGCGCCGCCGCTCGCGGTTCTCGTTTGTTTTGCCTTCGGCAAAACCGCGGCGCGAAGCGCCGCGAAATTTGCGAAGCAAATTTAAACGAGAACCGCGGCTTTTCCGAATCTACCCCGTAGGGGTGGGTGAGGAAAAGCACACGCACCGAGCTTGTTGCGATAAACTCGCCAAAAATTAAGCAAGAACACACAGCTTTGTCTAACGCCCAAGCGGTCTTGATTTCTGCCCCTCCCCAAGTTTGTGCGTGCCGCCGCTCGCGGTTCTCGTTTGTTTTGCCTACGGCAAAACCGCGGCGCGAAGCGCCGCGAAATTTGCGAAGCAAATTTAAACGAGAACCGCGGCTTTTCCGAATCTACCCCGTAGGGGTGGGTGAGGAAAAGCACACGCAGGAAGCGGGATTTATTTCCAATTTCTGCTAAAGCTCTCGCGAGGCTGTTCGAGGGCGGGGTTTGAGGTGTGGAGCTTTTTGCGCTTCGGCACGGAAACATAGTCCGAAATGTTGAACGGCTTCTTTTCGGGGGTGTTTTTGAACTGCTCCCAGTAGAAATTCACGGATTTCTCCAGCTTTTTCGTGTTGCCAAAGCGGTCTTTGATGACAAGCAACGGTATTTTCTCGAAAAGCCGCGTGTTAAGCTCCGCGCTGTCAAATTCAAGGTTTCCGTCCTCGGAGACGTGATAGCCGAGACGGTCGGTTTCCTGAAAATACTCACGGATTTCACCCGTAAACGTGAGGTTGTGCGGGGCGGTTTTTGGGTCTCGCGTGACTGCCGTAAGCTTGTCAAACGGTATGTAATAAAGCCGCCGCAGGATTATCCTGTCGCCAAAATGCACATATTCCCCCGCGTACTCGCTGAACACCATTCCCTTTGGCAAAAAATCAAAGTAGGTGTATTTACTGTGGCGGCGCTTGGTTTTTTCCGTGATGTACACCGCCGAAAACGCGAAAATCATTCCCAGAAGCACAAATCCCCCGATAATTGCCAGCAGCAGATACACGATATCCGAGCCAAAATTCAGCACAATATTTACCGTGCAAAACGTGCAGACCGCAAAAACCGACATCGCCACAAGTATCATCGCGTGGCGAAGCCGCTCGGTGTATTTCGCAATTTCCGCGTGGAAAAAGTACTTCAAAAAATCACTTCTTTTCTCGCTAATCTTCTGTTATTCTTCGTGTCCCGAGGATTTCGGTATGCTCGCAAAACCGCTGTCGATGGAGATTATACAGCGGCACTCGGGGAACTTCACCGCCATAAACCGTGAAATTTCCTCCTTCAGCTCCTGCTCGGACAAACCGCAGTCGCACGGCGCTACGCAGTCGAAAATCACCTTTGTTTCCTCGGCGGCAGGTATCGTCCGCAAGTCGTGTATAGTTATCCGCTCGTCAATTTTTTTCACAATTTCGCAAAGCTCCGCGTTGAGCTGTCCCTCAAGGCTGCCGCCCGAAGCAATCGGGTCGGGGTGAACCAACATATTCAGACCGTCCCGCAGAAAATCCCGCTCGATTTTGTCGATAATCTCGTGGCACTCGGGAAGTGTCATCTCCTCGGGAACTTCGACGTGAACCGACGCAAACTGCCGCCCCGGACCGTAGTCGTGTATCATCAAATCGTGTGTTCCCACAACGCCCTCGTACGAGAGAATTTTCGCGCGTATCTGCTCAACCTGCTCCTCGTCGGGTGCTTTTCCCAAAAGCGGGCTCATTGCTTCCTTGATAAGTCCAACGCCGCTGTACAAAATGAAAACCGCAACCGCTGCCGCCATTATTCCGTCCAGCTTTACCCCGAAAAAGTGTGAAATCAGGAACGCTGTCAAAACCGTGCTCGTTGTGATAACATCGTTTCGGCTGTCCGCGGAGGTTGCGCGGAGCGTTTCCGAGTGGATTTTTTTGTCCAGCTTTCGGTTGAACAGCATCATCCAGAATTTCACCAAAATCGATGCTCCCAGCACCGCTGCCGGCAATATCCCGAACTCAACCTCCGTGGGATTTATGATTTTGTCGATGCCGTCGCGCAGCAGCTCAAAGCCGATTGCGATAATCAGCGCCGCTACCATAAATCCCGCCAAATACTCGTATCTGCCGTGCCCGTAAGGGTGCTCACGGTCGGCGGTTTTTTCGCTCAATTTAAACCCGATAAGGCTGATAACGCTCGACGAAGCGTCCGAGAGATTATTCGCAGCGTCCGCGGTTATCGAGACGCTCCCCGACAACATTCCCGCGATAAATTTTCCCACGCAGAGCAAAACGTTGCACAAAATCCCGACCTTGCCCGAAAGCTTTCCGTAAGCCGTCCGCACCGACGGATTTTCCACGTTTTCATAATCTTTGATAAACGTCTTTACAAGTAAATTCGTCATAATTTTCTCCAAGTGTTAATATGTAAATGCTGTATTTCTATTATATCATCACACTATGCGGTTAGTCAAGAATAAATTGCTTGACAAAACAGATAAAATGTGATAAAATATAAGTGTGCCGGGGGTACTTTATTTAAGTAAAGTTGAGAGAATTTCAAATTCAACCCTTTGAACCTGTTGGTTAATACCATCGAAGGAAGGCGGATTTTGCTTAAATGAAATCCTCGCTTTTCGCGGGGACTTTTTTGTTGGAGGTAATTTATGCAGAGCGTAAAAAAATGCCTTACAATAGCAGGCTCCGACTGCTCGGGCGGCGCGGGTATCCAAGCAGACCTCAAAACCTTCGCGGCGCATAAGTGCTACGGCGCAAGCGTTATCACGTCCGTTGTCGCCGAGAACACCTCGCGCGTTATCTCCGTGTTCAATCTCCCCGCAGATGAGGTTGCCAAACAGCTCGACGCGGTTTTTGAGGACGTTGAAATCGACGCGGTGAAACTCGGTATGCTCCCGACAGCCGAAATTGTGCAGACGGTTGCCAAAAAGCTCTCGGAATACAAGCCAAAACATATCGTCTGCGACCCCGTGCTTGTTGCCACAAGCGGTGACGCGCTCTCCGACAGCGGGATTATCCCCGCCTATATCGAGCACATCTTCCCGATTGTCGATTTGCTCACGCCGAATATCCCCGAAGCCGAGAGCTTCACGGGTGACAAAATTCAGGATATCAACGATATGAAGGCTGCCGCGAAGAAAATCGCCGCGCTCGGTGCAAAGGCGGTTCTCGTTAAGGGCGGACACCTCGGCGCAGGTCACGCAACCGATATCCTCCTGTACGAAAATATACCGAACAACGAGCCGATGCTGATAAAAGCAGTCAAAGTTGACTCCCCGAACACCCACGGGACAGGCTGCACGCTCTCCTCGGCTATCGCGGCAAATCTTGCCCGCGGTTTTGCGCTCGGCGGCGCCGTTTTCTCCGCAAAGGACTTCATCACCGAGGCAATCACCCGCTCCTACACCGTCGGAAAAGGTCACAGCCCCGTTAACCATTTTTATGCGCTGTGGTCGAAAACAGGGAAATAGGCTGATTTAGGAAAAATTTCGGCAGACCGATTTAATAGAAAGGTGCTTAAATTTGAAAAAATATGACGAACTGCTTCGGCTGTTTTCGGTCAAAAATCCTGTCGGTTATTCTGCCGATGATATGGATAAGGCAAAAGCTGCTGTCGGCAGGTTTCCGCTTGAACTCGAGCAATTCTACCGATACTGCGGAAATTCTCCCGAGCTTCACCACTTGCAGGACGAGCTTATGCTTCCCAACAAATACTCCGCTTTTCTAAATCTCGACTATGTCGTGTTTTTTGACGAAAATCAAGGCGTGTGCCAAGCTGCCGTCAAGAAAACAGACGCCGAGCTTGATGACCCGCCCGTGTACACAAGCGATGCAAAAGGCGAGTGGAAGTTGAGTTCTCCGCACGTTTCGGATTTTCTCAAAGTAATGTTCGACTATCAGGCAAGCATCTGCCTTCCGTTCAGCCCCGAAGAGTTTTATTTCGTGAGTGAAGATGAAAAGGTGAAAATTGAGCAAATGTTCCCGAGGCTCGGCGGTTTCGACAACTGGCTTTACGATTTCAACATCACCGTTTACGGCGAAAACGGCGGGCGCGTCGCTCTTATGGAAAACATCGGCGGCGGGAGTATTCAAATGAATTTTGCCGCCAACAATGAGGTTGAATTCAAGCGAATGAGCGCTTTGCTCAAAGATATCGGAGAAGCAATTTAATTTGATGAATAAATTAAAGAGAGGTAAAATAAAATGAGAGAATATGCAACTCAAATGGAAGCGGCAAAAAAGGGAATTATCACTCCCGAGATGAAAATTGTCGCTGAAAAGGAATATTGGGACGCGGAGAAAATTCGCGAAAAGGTCGCGACAGGCGAAATCTGTATCCCCGCGAACGTTAACCACAAGTCGCTCTCGCCCGAGGGTATCGGCGGAGGTTTGCGTACCAAAATTAACGTAAATCTCGGTATCTCCGGCGACGCGAAGGACTATGACCTTGAAATGCAGAAGGTTGATATGTCCATAAAATTCGGCGCGGAGGCAATTATGGATTTGTCGAATTACGGCAAAACCAACACCTTCCGCCGCGAGCTTGTCGCAAAATCGCCTGCGATGATTGGCACGGTGCCGATGTACGACGCTATCGGTTATCTTGAAAAGGATTTGCTCGATATCAAAGCCGAGGATTTCCTCAAGGTTGTTCGCGCGCACGCCGAAGAAGGCGTGGACTTTATGACAATTCACGCCGGTATCAACCGCCGCGCCGTTGAGGCTTTCCGCCGCGACCCGCGCAAGATGAATATTGTTTCACGCGGCGGCTCGCTTTTGTTCGCTTGGATGATGATGACAGGCAACGAAAACCCGTTCTATGAGTTCTATGACGATGTTCTCGAGATTTTGAGAGAATACGATGTGACAATTTCCCTCGGTGACGCGCTCCGCCCCGGCTGTATCGACGACAGCACCGACGCAGGACAAATCGCCGAGCTTATCGAGCTTGGTGCGCTCACCGAAAGAGCTTGGGCGAAGGACGTTCAGGTTATGGTTGAGGGTCCCGGGCACATGGCAATGAACGAAATTGCCGCGAATATGAAGCTCCAAAAGCGCCTTTGCCACAACGCACCGTTTTACGTTCTCGGTCCGCTTGTCACCGATATTTTCCCCGGTTATGACCACATTACAAGCGCAATCGGCGGGGCAATCGCTGCCGCTTCCGGCGCGGATTTCCTCTGCTACGTTACGCCCGCAGAACACCTTCGTCTGCCCGATTTGAGCGACGTTAAGGAGGGCATCATCGCGAGCAAAATCGCCGCGCACGCTGCCGATATCGCGAAGGGTGTTCCCCACGCGCGCGATAAGGACAACGAAATGGCTGACGCCCGCCACGAGGTTGACTGGGACAAGATGTTTGCCATCGCGGTTGACGAGGAAAAAGCGCGCGCGTATTTCGAGAGCACACCTCCCGCTGACCGTCACACCTGCTCGATGTGCGGAAAAATGTGCGCGGTTCGCACGACAAATATGATTCTTGAGGGCAAGGAAGTTAAGTTCTGCTCGGAGAAATAATATGAAAGAAATTCCCGAAATTCTCAAACCGTTTGAGGAATACCTCAAAAGCACCGAAAAACCCGCCGTTGCCATAACCTTTGAAAAAGGAAAAACTCTCCCGTGGGAGAGCAAATGCGGCGGCTGTCCGTATCTCGAAAGCGTGGACGATTACCCGCGTGATACCGAGGGCAAACCGATGATGTTTCTTGCGCAGATTAACTTTGACGATATGCCGCACCTCGAGGGTTACCCCGAGAGCGGTCTGCTGCAATTCTTTATCGGCGATGACGACTATCTGGGACTTGACTCCGACTGCAAGGTGATTTATATTCCCGAGTACACAAAGGACGCGTCCAAGCTCCTCGCGGAAAATCCATTTGAAGCGGATTATCTGGAGAGAGCTCCTTATAAGCGCGAGGGAAAAATGAATTTCACCCCGAATACAATGCCTATCGGCACGGAATGTGAGGCGTTTGGCGACAAGTTTTACAAAAAGGTTTCCGATGAGGTATGGGACGCGCTGTATGACGTGTGCTACCCGCAGGGCTGTTTTGTGGGCGGGTATCCGCTGTTTGTGCAGAATTCGCCCGAATATTACGACAGCGGTGAATTTGACGTGGTGCTGCTTCAGCTCGACTGCGAGGACGAGTGCGGCATTATGTTCGGCGACGCGGGAAGCTGCGTTTTCCTCATTTCAAAAGACGACCTCGAAAAGCGCTGCTTCGACAATGTTCAATACGAGTGGCAGTGCTGCTGATATGGAGTAACTTATGGATAAAAGCAAAATCGACTACACGCTCTATTTCGTCACCGACCGCGAGCTGATGTCCTGCGATACCGTCGAGCAATCGGTTGAGCGGGCGATTGACGGAGGAGCTTCGGTTGTTCAGCTTCGCGAGAAGGATTTGTCGTCGCGCGAGTTTTACGAAACGGCTCTGCGGGTGCTCAAAATCACAAAACCGCGCGGCGTTCCGCTTATTATAAACGACAGGCTGGATATCTGTCTTGCGGCGGGCGCGGACGGCGTTCATCTCGGGCAGTCGGATATCCCGTGCAAAATCGCGCGGGAAATTCTCGGCGCGGACAAAATCATCGGCGTTTCCTCGCACAACCCCGAAGAAGCGGCACAGGCGCAGGCTGACGGCGCGGATTATCTCGGCGTTGGCGCGGCTTTTTGCACCTCGACAAAATCGAACACCACACCCGTTACCCGTGAAACTATCGGCGAAATTCGCAAAGCTGTCACGCTTCCGTTTGTGGTAATCGGCGGCGTGAACGAGAAAAATATCTCGCAGCTTTACGGTTTGGGCATAAACGGCGCGGCGGTTGTTTCGGCAATCTGCGCGAAGCCTGATATTACCGCAGCGGCACGCGAGATGCGAAAAGCTGCGGAAATGCTGTAAATCAATCAAATTCCCGTGAAATCAAAGCTCGGCGTGTACTCCTCTTTCGCCGAGCTTTTTTCCTGCATAAAGCCCTGCAAGCCCGCTTCCAGTACCGCGTCAAGCGCTTTTTCATACTCAAATGTGGTTATTCTTCGGTTCATTTTCCTGAACTCGGGATTGGTTTTCACCTCGCCGAACGGCGTGTACTGGCTCATCAGGCTGAACAGAATTTCCCCGCCAAACCGCTCTCCGACGCGCTTTATCACCTCAACGCTGTCCTTGTAGCAATTCGGCAGAACCAAGTGCCGCACGATTGTTCCGCGCGTCATCACCGAGTTCTCGTCGAAAACCGGCTTTCCCGTCTGCCTTATCATCTCGGAAACCGCGCTCATTGCCGTTTCAAAATAACGCGGCGCGCTCGACAGCTGCACGGCAAGCTCGTCATCAAAATACTTCACATCGGGTAGGTAAATATCGACAAGTCCGTCGAGCATTTTCAGCGTTTCAACACGCTCGTAGCCGCCGCTGTTGTACACAACCGGCACCCGAAGTCCGCGATTTTTCGCAAGCTCCAGCGACCTTATTATTTGTGGAACAAAGTGCGTTGGATTTACGAGATTTATGTTCAGCGCGCCCTGTTCCTCTAACTCCAGAAAAATCTCGGCGAGCCGCTCCACGCTTATCTCTTTGCCCTTTTTCTCGCGGCTTATCTCGTTGTTTTGGCAAAATTTACACCTCATCACGCACCCCGAGAAAAACACCGCGCCGCTCCCTCTTTCGCCCGAAATGCACGGCTCCTCCCAAAAGTGCAGACCGGCTCTTGCGGCGACAACCCTCTCGCCCATTCCGCAAAAGCCAACGCTTTTCGACCGCTCCACCCCGCACCGTCTCGGGCACAACTCGCATTTTTCGCTTCCCCACTCGCTCATTCTTGCTCTCTTCTCCTCCCCAAGTTACTTCGCGCCACCGGTCGCGGTTCTCGTTTGTTTTGCCTTCGGCAAAACCGCGGCGCCTCGCGCCGCGAAATTTGCGAAGCAAATTTAAACGAGAACCGCGGCTTTTCCGAATCCACCCCGCAAAGGGGTGGGTGAGGAAAAGCACACGCACCGCGCCTGTTGTGATAAATCGCTGAAAAACCAAAAGCCGCCTCGCGTCCTTGCTTGGCGGCAATTTTGTTGGATTAAAGGTTGCGGTTAAGGGATTGACCTGTGGCTCTGCCGACAACCGCGCTGTTGTAGTACCCGATTTTCTGCTTGGTTTGCTTGAGCGCCTCAAGCTCGCGGCGAGAGTCGATGTGCTGGTTTTTAAACTGCCCCGAGATGATTTTGTCCTTGTCGAGAATTCTCTGCTTTGCAACGGCGATGCTTCTCTGCAAAAGCTGGAGATTTTTGTGCTCCTCGTCAAGCGGGGTGCTGATGTAGCTGCCGTTGATAAGCGCCTTTAAAAGCGCCGCCTCGTCGGGATTTTCAAACTCAAGCACAGCGTCAAGGTCGTCCTTTAACTCATCGAGGGTTGCAATAAGCTCGTTTCTGGCGATAAGCCCCTGCTGGATAACCTCAAGCTCCGCGTTAATCATATTATCGGTGGCCTTTTCGTATTCCTGAAGCGTGGCAAGGATTTTCTCCATAATTTCCCGCACCTTTTCACAGCCAAAAAGCTCTGCCATAAATCTCCCCTCTTTCGTTGACGGATATTTTCATCACCTCACGGCAAACATAATTCACCGTAATGTGCCTGTTAAACAACGCCCTTCTTCTTGTGATTTTGAGCGTCCTGCGCCTCGATTTCCGCTCTGGTCATCTGGCTAATCTGCGTGAAAGCGTCGCGAAGCTCACCGACAAGCGGGATAATCTTCTTGACCTCCGTGCAGTCCTTGCTCACGTTTGCCTTGACGATTTCCTTGTAGAAGAAGATGTAATAGCTGTCAAGCTCCTTCGATATCGGAATGGACATATCCAGCGACTCGCGGAGCGCGTCAATGCAGTCCTCTGCCTTGATAAACGCCGCGTTCGCCTTCATATTGTCCTTTGCCTCGACAAAGTTTATCGCAATAGCAAGCTGCCGCTCGATTTCACTGTAAAGCTTTATAACAACCTCAACAGGCGTCATAGTCGTAACCGACTGCTTTTTATATTCGGAATAAGGATTTATCATTTGCGTTCCCTCGTCTGATTTTCAGAGCTTATTCGCTCGTCAATTTTTTTCATCAGGTTGTTCCGTAGCCGCTAAGATAATTTGAAAGATAAGCCGACTGGTCGTTGAAATCGCCCATCACGGACTCAAGGTTTGTGAACACCTTCCACCAATAGTCCTCTTTCGCGTCATATCTGTCTTGGAGCTGGCTTATGCGCTTCTGAACAGCCTCCATTTGACGATAAATGAAGTTGTCCTTTGCGGTAGTTCCGGTTGTCGTGCCCGCCTTGTTGATAAGAGAGCCTTTGGTTTTGCCCGTTGTTCTGACCGCGTTGTCGAGCACCTTGTTAACCTTGACCATAACGCCGTTTTCTGCGTCGGTAAACAGCTTTGTGATTGCATCGGGATTCTCGTCGAACGCCTTGTTAAACGCGTCCTCGTCGAGCTTGAGCTTTCCGCGAAGCGCGTCCTCGTTGGAAGAATCAAGATAAGACGCGGTCTTGATGCCCATATTGAAAATGCCGAACTTCGTGCCGTCATCAAGAGTCACCGTGTTGTAAAGCGAGGTTCTCAACTGCGTCATAATGCTCGAAACGGTGGAATCGTTGTAGATAACGCCCTTCTTCGCCGCAGTTTCCCACTTCTCAATCTGCTTTTCGTCCATCTCTTCCTTCTCGGCGTCAGTGAGCGGCTCGTAGAGATTGTTCTTCTCGTCACGCTGCGGAGCGGTGCCGATATGACCGTAGATATCGTCAATCAGCTGGTTATAATCGGTGATGAAATCCTTGATATTCTGCTTGATATCATCATAGCTCTTGGAAACATTAACCTCATAAACCTCGCCGGTGGTCATATCATCGGTGAATTTAAAGGTCGTGTTGTCGGTTTCGTAGGAGTTTGAGTTGTGGTAAATCTCAACGCCGTTCAACTCGAAAATCGCGTTCTGTCCCGCGGTAATGTCCGCGTCAAGCAGTCCGAGCTCCTTCAAAATGCGGTTGTCCGTGCCGTCGGAGTTCTTGCCGAACTCGATTGTTTCCGCAGAACCCATATTGTTGGACGTGAGCTCAAAGCTGTTGGTGAGGTTAGAGTAGGTCATCGTGACGCCCGCGCCGCTCTTGTTAACCGCGTCAAGCAGGTTGTTGATGGTCGCGTCCTCCTCGAGCTCGATTTTCTTGCCGTTTATCTCAAACGAATACTTTCTCTCATACTCGCCCGTTGTGCCGTTCATAACGATATTGTTTCCGACAATTCCGACGTCCTTGAGCTTGGTTTTCGCGGTAAATCTGTTGGAAACCGAGCCCTTTTCAAGACCGAGCGTTCCGCCCTCAACCGAGGTCATCGAAAACTCAACCGATACGCCGTTCTTTTTCGCGGAAACCGTGCCGCTGTTTATAGCGAACGAGATATTGTCGTCCGAGAAAGTGCTGTTGAGCGCCTTCTCCAAAGCCGCGGTGTTCTTATCCTTTGCAGCCTGCGCGCTGGTGTAGGTGAAGTCGTCAAGCTTTTTCTGGTCGATTGTCGCGCTCGAAGAAAGGTTGTTTTCCTTGCGGTAAGCCGCTTCCTTGAGCTCGTTGTACTCCTTGAGAATAGCCTCGTTGCCCTTGAGCTCGCGGCTGTCGTAATAGGTGTCCGAAACGCCGTCAAACGAAACGTTCTTCACAACCCCGCCAACGTTTACCGCAAGCGTGTTCTTGCCCGTAACCGCGCTCTGCGCCGAAATCGCAATCGATTTCGACATCTTCGTAAGTCCGAAGCTGCCCTCTTTTTCCGCAACTTTAACCGAAGCGTTTCCGTTGACAACAAAATCCAGCTTCCCGTCGCCCGCGTCTTTTACCTGAAGGAAATAATCATCGACAACATCATCGCCGTCGGTATCCTTGCCGGTTCTGCCGAAAGCCTCGGCAAGAGCGGTGTTGAGGCTCGCGGTAACGGAGTCGGTGAAAGCCGTCATCTCAACGTTTCCTTCGCCGTCAAGCGCGATGTTCTCCGCCTTGAATTCAACCGCTTTGGTTACATCGCCGACTTTAACGTCAAGGCTGAAGCTGTAGGTTCTCGTGCCGTCCTCGTTCTCGGTGAAATTCGAGTTCTCGGCAGCCTTCGCAACATCGAGCTTGAAGCTCTCGGGTATAATCGACTTGCCCGCCGCTTTGGTCGAGGTCGCGAGCTGCGTGAGCTTAACCTTATAGCTGCCCTCAACGGAATTCGCGGTTGTGGTGACGTCAAGTCCCTTTGCCTTGTCCAAAAGCGTCTTTCCGTTTATCGAGGTCTTAAAATTGCTATAAGACGAAGGGCTCATCAGATAGCTCTTCTTGTTAAGTATATCGAAATACTTGTTCTTGAACTTGGTGAGCTTATCGGTTACATCGCGATAAGCCTCCTGCTGCCATGTAAGCTTTGTGAGCTTCTTGTTCTGATTGTCGATTTTGGTCTGATAGCTCGACATCATCTGCTCAATCATAGCCTCGGTATCATAACCTGTATTGATACCCGCCAAACGCATAAGGTCACTTGCCATAATTACTTTTCCTCCCCTTTATGATTGTTCAGAAGCTGTTCAAGAGCCGCGCCGGAGATATGAGCCGACTGCTCGTTTGTCTGCTTTGCGGTTTTAAGCTCACTTCGGAATATCTTCACTTCCCGTGGGGCATTGATTCCGATTTTAACCTTGTCCTTCGAGATTTCCAGAACGGTAACCTCGATGTTGTCGGCAATCACAATGCTCTCGTCGGTCTTTCGCGTTACTACAAGCATATTATGCCTCCTCGGAATAAACCGGACACTTAAACTCGTAATCCTCGAGAATAACCTGTGCGGCGATGTTGTCACGCGTGTTGATTACGATAGGACAGCGCAGATTTATGGTTGTCTTTTTGTAATCGTCGGGGACAATAGCTACTGTCAGGCATCTGTAAGGCGTGTTCTCGTCAATTTGCAGAAGAGCCTGCTCCTCGTCCGTGATTTCAAAGCGATAATCGGGGTAAATCAACATCGGGTCATAAACCACAAAGCAAGGCTCGGTTCTCTCAACCGACTGAAGCCACATCGGGAAAACTCCGTCACCCAGCGGGCTTAAAAGCGTGTACTTTTTCGTGTCCTCGAAGCCTATAATTCCATTCGGGATACTGATGATTGTGCTTTCATCAATCTCGGTTTCGCCGAAATCTCTTGTGTTAATCTTCATATTTTTCAGCCCTTCTGGTCAAATACCGGTGGAATGTACGGAGGTTCGTAGTTCGGATTTGAGCTTGGCGGAACGTAAATCGGTCCGCCGATGTACTCGATTTCAACCCTCGGTCTGTCGCGGACAATAAGCTCGACGTTGCCGGGGATAAACTCCATCGGGAGGTCGGGCTTCAGGTTCCAATCGAAATCCTGCGTGCCCATCTGATACTCAATGTTCAGCTTGCCCTCGTCAAAGGTGATGTCCGCACCCTCTTTGGGCAAGAACTCCATTATCGTTTCAACCGTCGCTCCCGCGCGCGCGTTATTTATCGCAATCTCCGAAGGCGTCATTCCTCTTGCAAGAGCGTCGCCGTCCTGAACAACCTTCGCGGTGCCCTGATAAGCGATTGAAAAGCCCTCCTGCGCCTTCTGCTTGAGGATATCGCCGTCCGTCATATGCCCCGGACCGAGACTCTTTCTCGCCTCGTAGGTGTCGATGTTAAGCTTCATCGGCTCCGCCTGCATAACATAACCGCCGTTTTTGGTGGTGATGTTAACCTTCGGCTGTCTGTCCTCGGCAAATTCAAGCTTTGCGTTCGTAACCTTGATTTCAATCTGAATAGGAATTGTCGTGATTTGCAGCAAGTTTGTATTCATCTGAAACACCCCCTCATTTATCTACCAAATTACTTCATATAGTTAAATATGCTGTTCGGAACAACCTCCGACGCCATCTGCAAGCAAGCGTTGTACAGCGCCGAGTACGTTTTCAGAAGCGTGGTTTCCTCTTCGAGATTTGCACTTTCAAGGTCGTTCTGACGTTCAAGGCTGTTGTACTCGCGAGTTGTAAGGCGGTCGATGTTGAAGCTGATGAAATCCTCGTTGCAGCCGAGGTTCGCAATCTCAACAAGCAGCTTCTCGTTCGCCGAAACAATTCGGTCAATGCAGCCGTTCGCGTACTCAATATCGCCGTTTCGCAGCGCCTTCGCCGCGTCAAGCGTGAGCTGAATGTAGTTCGCGGAGTAAATCTGCTCCATATCAATCGGGTTCTCGTCACCCTTACCTTCTTCGGTGGACATTGTTGTCGAGTAAATCGAGAGCGCCTTTGTGGAAGCCTTTATTCCGTCCGCTTCAGTGTATGTAACATCATAATTTGTGTTGACAAATTCGCGCTTGAGAGCAGCGTTGAGGTTTTCCATTGTGGAACTGATATCGTCCTTCACGCCGTTGAACTTAATGGTCTTTGACGTTGTGCCGACATTTATCGTAACCTCATATTTCTTGTTGTCAACCTTTGTCATATCGAGCTTTTTCGCGGTTGTGTCAAACGCGTCACCCGTGGTATTTGCAACAGTGGTGGTTGTCGGCTGTTCAAGAGTAACCTTGCCGTTCGCGTCTATGTTTGCGGTAAGTCCTGCGGGAATTGCCGCGGTAATCTGATTCTTGATTAAGTCGAAATCGTCCGCTTCAACACCTGTTGCCGTGAACGAGCACTTTTTCGACACATTGCCAACACCAACCGTAAACGTATATTCCTTGCCCGCCTCAAGACCTTTTGCGTTAATGGTGTTGCCGTCGCTGAGGAACGAGCTGTCAATCGTCGTATTGCTGTCGGAGAGAACCTTTACGGTTTCACCCTCGCAGGTGATAACGCCCTTGTTCGCCTCGGTGAAGGAAACGTGCGGCGCATTCACACCCTTATAATCCGTATCGGAAAAAGCCTCGATAAGCGCGTTCTGAAGATTGTGCAGTGAAGCCTCGTCTGCTTTATCGGGGTCGAGGTCGTCGCCCGCCGCGAACACAACCGTTCTTGTTTCCTCGCCGATTGTGACGTTAACCGAGTACTCCTTGCCGGGAACGAGCTTTTCCACATCAAGCTTGTATTTTTTCGTATAGCCCGAGTCGTTGTCGATACCGAGCTGCTGGGTTCTCTCGGCGTACTTGTTGTTCACCGCGCAGACAATTCCGCCGTTTGTGAGCGAAATTACGCCCTGTTCATCAATAACGGGAATTTCATCTGACTTCTTGAACGCCTCGTCAAGCTCCGCCTGAATATTTGCGAGATTTTCCGCACGAGCTGTTTCGGGGTCTGCTTCTGCCGAGCCGTAGAACGTAATCGTTTTCTTCACATTATCGGCGAAAACGTCTATGCAGTACTTTCTGCCCGCCTTGATTGTCGAAAGGTCGATGTCGGCAACGCCCTTTTCCGCGCCGCAGCCCGAAACCTCGGAGCCGTTGAACGAAATACGAAGCGCCGACTGCTCATCGATAGCCTGCGTCTGCTGGTCAACGCTGATGCCGAGCCCGATGTCTCCCACAACAACATTTGAATACGGGAAAGCCTTCGGGTCGTTCATCGCGTTCAGCGGAACTCCGTGATAGAGAACCGTCGAAGCGTTTCCGTTTGCGTCCTTTTCGATGGTGAACGGCATTCCGTCGTCGCTTTCACCGCCAAAAATCGCGCGCCCCGCAGTATCCGTGTTAAACACCGCGCAAAGCTCCTCGGCGTGACGCTCGAGCTGCTGCGCGTAGATATTGTACTCGTCGATACTCTTGGTTGTGTTGCAAGCCGCAATTATCGTTTCACGAACCGACGCGAGCTTCTCCGAAACCTGCAAAAGCGACGTTTCCGCCTCGGTGTAGAAGCTGTCCGCAACCTTCAGGTTTTCCTTGTACTGCGCCGAGAAATAAAGGCTTTTTCTGACATTGAGAGCCTTCGCCGCAGAAAGAGGAGCTTCGCTCGCCCTGTTGAACTTTCGCGTGGACGTGATGCGGTGCATCGTCTGATTTTTGAGATTGCCAACCCTGTTGAGGTCACGGTTGAACCCTCTCATTATAACCGAATTTGTAACTCTCATTTCCCTTTACCTCCGCGGTTTATCACAAACCGACTCTTCCCGTGCCGTTTATCAGCTTGTCGAGCAGCTCGTCAAGCGTTGTCACAAGTCTTGACGACGCGCTGTACCATTTCTGGTAATTCATCATATTTATGCCTTCCTCGTCCATAGAAGGCGCGGAAACATCGTCTCTTGCGTCAAGCAGCCCGTCAACCGTAACCTCCGCCGTGTCATAGCGGCTGGTCTCGTACTGGATTGTCTGACCGAGACGGTTTGAGATGAACGAAATATATTCGTAGAAGCTGCCCTGAAAATCGTGAGCGTTTCCGAACTGTATATTTGAGTTCTCGAGCTGCGAAATCAGGTAGATAACGTTCGTGTTCTGAAGCGTGACGTTACCTGTTATCTCGTCCTTCTTCTCATCGTAGCCGTACTGATACTGCCCCGTGACAGGGTCGAGCTTTCTCACCTGACCTATCATTGTCGGGTCTTGCAGCCACTCGTCCGAAACGTGGATATTTCCCGCAGTCACAAGCGCGCCCTCGGGCACCGACTTGAACATTCTGCGCGACTCGTCCTCGAAGCCGCCGTTTGCCTTGTTGAACACATCGGCAAGCGTTCTCGCAAACTCGTCTATCGCTGTCTTGAAGTAGGCAATTCCGTAGTTTCCGTTCTGGTGACCGGTCGCGTAAACGCCGTTGCCGTTAATCATATCGTAGTAGCCCTTGAGCTGACCGGAAGCGAGATTTAACTCCTCGCCGCTCTCGAAGAAGAGAATTGCCTGATTATAGATATCGTAATCCTTCATCAGAATGCGGTTCGTCTTGAATTTCACGCCGTCAACAAGCTCAACATTGCCCATCTTCACGGAATAGGTGCCGTTTGAGTTCTCGGTAACCTCGACGTTTCCGTAGGTGGCAAGCTCGTCGATGTACATATTCAACTCATCGTAAAGCTCGTTCGGACCGTACTCCTCGTTGAAATGCGTTTTCTCTTTTTCAATGCGCTGGTTGAGCACGTTCATCTGCTCGGTGAGGTTGTTGATGTGAGAAACCGTGTCCGTCAGCTCGTTGACGTAGGTCATTTCAACCTCGCGAAGCTGCTTGTCGTAATCGTTGAGCAAGCGGCAGAGATTTCTCGCCGAGTTCACCACGATTGTCGCAACCTCGCTGCTGTCAGGCTGTTGCATCGAATAGTCCTGAAGCGAGTTGAAGAACTGCTGCGTGAAGTATTGCAGACCGTCTGTCTCAAAGTTATCGAGAACGTCCTCGATATCCGAGAGAATACCAACGTCCTTGTCTGCCTCCGCCTCAACAGCAACATTCTCGCGGTATCTTCTGTCGATATAAATATCACGGATTTGGCTCACGCCGTAAGCGTTTACACCCTGTCCCTGCATCGAGAGATTGCTGTTCGGGCTTGCCCAGCGGAAGCTGGAGTTCACCGAAACGTAATCGGCATACAGGTCAACACGCTGTCTCGTGTAGCCGGGTGTGTTTATATTCGAGATATTGTTTCCGACAATATCGATGTTTTTCTGCGCAAGCTGGAGCGTTCTTTTTTGAACCTCAAAGCCTAAATATGTAGGACGCATATTTCCTCCCGTTTTTCAACCGCGGTTTCCCGCTTTATATCTGTCTTATAACCTGCGCGGACGACTGTCCCGCCTGAACCTTCGCCGCGTTTTTGTCGTAAACCTCGGGCTTTTCGAGAATGCCCGCGCGCTTGACGAACTCCTTCTGATTATCCAGCTTTCGCTTCACAATCTCGGTTGTCTGCGCGTTAAGCTCGGTTATGTTTGAAGCAAGCTCGGCGAGCTGTCCCGTGAGCATATTGATTTTCGGGCGGTACTCCTCGGGAGCCTCACCCGCAAGCTCGGAGAGCTTTTTATCCTCAATGCCAAGACCGCGGAACAGCGCCAGCCTTTTTTCCTCGAGGGAACGGCTTTTCATAATATACGCCTGCTCGTCGTTTAGCGAGTCTGTGAGCCAATTTATATCGTCAGCCAAGATTTTCGTGTGCTTTTTCATCAGGAAAATCGTGAGCTCTCGGTAAAAATCGACCTCGATTTCCAAACACTTTATAAGTGCGTCCGCGGTTCTGTTATCCATAAATTCACCCCATCGGGCAATCAGCCCATAAGAATGTAGCTTGCCAGCGTAGCAGCGTCAACGCCTTTTTCAGCGGTTTCGCTTGCTTCGACAAGCTCCCTCGGAGCAGCGTCAGCCTTAACCTCTGCGGCGATAGCAGCCTTTGCGTTCGCGATAGCCGCCTCAAAGCCAAACTCCACTCTGTCGGTATTCGATTTAACAGCAGCCGAGGCACTCGGTTTTTTAGGCGCGCTTGTTTTGTTTGTTTTGTAAGCGGAAACCATTCCGTTAATGCCCTTTATCTCCATAGTGCCGACCTCCTTTTCAAAAAATTGCAAAATTGCGCATTTTCCCCACATATTATATATCGGCAGCCCAACAAATTTCTTTAGCGCATTTTACATATTTTCCAAATTTTTTCAAAAATAGAATCCAAAAAGCAACAAAGTTTCAAGCAAAAGTTTGGTCAAAATGCCTAAAACCCACCAAAGTGACCGAGCGTTTCTGCTGCAAGCTCCGAGCCTTTGAGCATCGCCTCTTCGATATCTCCGCCAAGCATATACGAGCAGACGAAACCCGCGTGATAGCTGTCGCCGCAGCCCGTTGTATCGACAACTTGTCCAACGGGCTTTGCTTTTACGCGGTATTCTTTTCCGTTAAAATATGTCACGCTGCCGTTTTCGCCGAGCGACATATTGAACAATCCGACGTATTTTTCGGAAAACTCGCGGAAATAGTGAAGCAAGTCCTCCGCGCCGCTTATCATAAAAAAGTCGATGAACGGGGCAAATTGTTCCATATCGGCAAAATCTCGGTAAACATCAAAGTCAACGGCGAGCTTGAACCCAAACTTTTTCTTCAGCTCGACAATCTCCCGAAAACACGACGCCCAAAAGTGCACGAAAACCACGTCCGACTCCTCGATGATTTTTATTTCGTCATCGTTCAGCGTGAAATTGTCGAGAATTTCGCCGTTCCACGAATTTTCCTTGTAATATCTGTCACCGCTTTCCGTGAGAAAAGTCCTGTTGTTCGCCGTAACGCGTTGTTCGTCAACACGGATATGCTTTTCGATTTTCTTATCGGACAGCGCCTCGAGAATTGCCCGACCGAAACTATCGTTTCCTATCACTCCGATTAGAGAAACATCAATACCGTCAAATTTTGACGCGTGAGCCGCGAAATTCAGCGCCTCGCCGCCCGGTCTTATCTCCTCGGTTCCGTCGAAGACATCTGCGCAAAGGCAGGGAAGAGCAGTTAGTTTCATATAACCTCCGATAATTCCTATGCAAAATTCTCTCAACTATAAAATAAAGCGCCCAAAAATGAGCGCTTAATTTTGTTTATAACAGCATATCAAACTGCGCTGAAATAAGTTCCGGGGGTACCGATATAATTGCCCGAAGCATTGGTATGACTTGTGCAAACGCCCATATAGAAACCGTTTGCAAGTCTGTAATCCTCGTTGAAGAGGAGAACATTCGCCTTGTAACTATTGAAATCGCCTGACGCTATGGGCAGTTCATCGGAGCAAAATCCCGTGAGAATCAGTCTCATACTCGGGTTCATAGGCGTATCATCGGGAGTAGTCTTTTCAACGCCCTCGGACTTGATTACTGCGTAATAAACGCCGTCCTGCTGTTCAAACAGGGGGTCGATGTCTTGCATAAAAACGTACTCAAACGGCGTCATCAGGTATTCTGAGCCGGATTTCGTGAGACCTTCCTGTTTGAAAATCCTCTCCTCACATTCGGCGGCAGTGTCTGCGCTAACAGCGTTCACATAAACAATCTGCGAGTTTCTGACTGCCACTGAAATCATCACATAATCCTTCGCCGGATAATTACCAAAAAGTCCCTTTTTGTACACCAAAATGCTCTCATCACTAGGGTTGTTGGCGTCTTCGCCATTCTGCTGCTTCATCATATCGTTGGAGAGGAAGCCCTCATAGCGCGAATATTTCGTGACAAGATACTGCGCTGCGGAATAAAAATCCTTCGCTCCGGAAACGGCGGCTTTTTTCTGCGCCTCCGAGGTGGAAAGATTTGGAACAATCATAGCCGACAAGATGCCGATTATCGCGATTACGATAACCAGCTCCAAGAGCGAAAAGCCCTTTTTCCCAAGAATTCTTCTCATAAAAACTCCTTTCCAAAGCCCTTGTTTGTACGAACTTCGCGAGCGCGCACAAACAAAAGCTTTGAAACGTCAAAGCTTATCATTCGTTTACAATGGCGGGTGAAGTGCCGATGATGTCGCCGTTTTTACCGATGCCGTTTTTGTTTTCCCAGAAATCTTTTCTGTTGAAATCGGCGGGAAGCGGAGCTCCCTCGGGTGCGGAATCCATCTCGACGTAATACAGCGCCTCAAATCTGCCGTTTACGAGATAGGCGACTGCATATTTCTTCAAATTTCCGAGCGCGTTTTCGCAGTATTTCTGCAAGTCCTCCTGCATTTGAGAAACATCAACGCTGCTTGCCCAAAAATCGCCGACAAAGGTAGGCAGCTCAAAATTGCCGTTCGAGCATTTTATCTCAACATAAACGCTTCCGTCGGCATTTCCCGCGGTGGTGAACTGTTTCTCGGAATTTTTCTGCACGAGCCACGAATTCAGCAGTTTTCTTACATCGCCCGCGGTTTGATTAACCGAGGCAACGTGAGACTCTTTTGTTACGCTGAGGAGCGTAGGAACAAGGATTGCCGCCAAAATTCCTATTATCGCGATAACCACGACAAGCTCGACAAGCGTAAAGCCCTTGTTTCGCGTTGTTTTTTTCATAAAAATACCAATCTCAAAATACACAATATCCCTCGGCAGCCGAAGCCGCCGAGGAATGTTTTGTGTGTTAGATAGTTGCGTTTGTAATCGGTTGATTACTCCACAGACCTATTAGTTAGCACCGAGTGCTGTAGGAGCAGCAGAATCGTGAGTAATCGCGGGAGCGCAACCAACGATAAGACCGCCTTCTACAACGCCAGCCTTATTGCCTTTTTCCCAGTTTGCCTTACCCTCTTGGAAGTTCTTAAGGCTGGGAAGTGTAACGCCGCTTGCTACATCAGTTGACTTTGCACCTTCGATTGCATATACGCCGGTAACCTTACCGCCCTTTGCGATAAATACCTTAACATAGCAAGTCTTCATATCGGAAGTACCGTCTGCAATGTAGTTAATGAGGTACTTATCCTTGTCCTCAACCTCATTTGCTGCATTAACGCCATTAGCGTCCTTGGCATAATGGTCTTCGCTGCCAAGCCAGTCAGCTGTACTGTTACCGCCGCTGATTTTCCACAATGAATCTTCAGCTGTAATGGTCAATTCAACAGCATCAGCAGCCTTGAACGAAGTCTTGTTGGAGTCCATCTTGGACATGAACTCGGTTACTCTGTTCTTGATGTTAGTAGCGAGAGTGTTCGCAGACTGGATTCTGGAATCCTGTACAACACCAAGCATTGTGGGAACGAGAATTGCAGCAAGTACGCCGATGATAGCGATTACTACAACGAGCTCTACGAGAGTAAAGCCCTTTTTGGCTTTGAGAGCCTGAAGTTTCTTTATCATTGTAAAGACCTCCTGTAAAAAAATTTTTTTATGTATAACCCCGGCGGGGCTATATCCGTTTTAAGAACCGACTCACTGAAAACGTTTACATTGCCGTTTACAGCTTCGCTTTCGGTTTGTATTTACATTATACTTGATTGACTTGGAAAATGCAAGTGTTTTTTTGCAATTTTTTGCATTTCCGCTCAATTTCGTATAATCTTTTTAATTTCAGGAACATTTTTTGGGCAATTTAACAAGGATTTTATGTAAAATTTATGTAAACTTAATTCACGCCCATCTCGAGATAACGCTTGTACTCGCTCAAATCCTGAACGCGTGTCCGAGCAACCGCGTCGGTGACCTTGCCCATTCTGACGAGGCGCGCGAGGTCTTGGTCGAGCGTGAACATTCCGTACTTCTTACCCGTGGCAACCGCTGTCGGAATCTGGAAGATTTTGCCCTCACGAATCATCGCGCGGATTGCGTCCGTAGCTCCCAGCACCTCGAGAGCCGCGCAGCGTCCCTTGCCGTCCGCCGTGGGAACGAGCGTCTGCGAGATGATGCCGACAATCGCGTTTGCAAGCTGCGAACGGATTTGTCCCTGCGAGTGAGGCGGGTAAACGTCGATGATACGGTCGATAGTCGGCGCAGCACCCGTTGTATGCAGTGTCGAAAGAACCAAGTGACCTGTTTCTGCCGCCGTTACCGCAGCGTTAATCGTCTCAAAGTCACGCATTTCTCCGACGAGGATAACGTCCGGGTCCTCACGGAGCGCCGCACGCAGCGAGCCCGCGAACGAGTCAACGTCCTGTCCGATTTCGCGCTGGTTAATCATAGACTGCTTGTGGGTGTGAAGGTACTCGATAGGATCCTCAACCGTGATGATGTGGCAGTTTCTCTGACGGTTGATGTGGTCAATCATCGCCGCCAAGGTCGTCGATTTACCGGAACCCGTAGGGCCTGTTACGAGAACAAGTCCGCGCGGTGCAAGGGCAAATTCGCCGAGCGTTGCGGGGAGGTTGAGGTCGGAAAGAGTCGGGATATCGTTGCGCAAAAGACGTATCGCAACCGCGTGATAACCGCGCTGGCGATACACGTTAACTCTGTGACGGTAGCCTGCCGATGAAACATAGGAAAAGTCCGTGTCAAGTCCTTTGGAAATCTGGGATTTGTGCTTGATTGAGGTGATTTGGTTGATGACATTAACAATCAGCGGCTCCGTGCAGTCAGGATAGCCCGAGAGCTTTCTGATAGCGCCGTGAAGTCTGACAACGGGCGGAAGTCCCGCCGTGAAATGAAGGTCGGAACAGCCGAGGTCGCGCGCCTCATCGAGGATGCGGTTAATGTCCATAATGTTGTTATTCATTTCCACTGCTTTATTCTCCTTTTGTTTTATACGGAATAGGTTGCCTTAACAAGTTCATCTATCGACGTTCTTCCCGCAAGAACCATTTGAGTTACGTTGTCACGCAGCAAGAGCGTGCCGTTTTTCCTCGAAAGCTCGCCGATTTCCTCGGCTGTCGCGCCTTTGGAGATGAGCTCCTTGAGGTCGGGCGTTACAACGATAATCTCGTGAATTGCGGTACGTCCCGAGTAGCCTGTGCCGCGGCAAGCTCTGCAGCCGCCCTGATGCGGTTTGCAAATCTGAACCGGCTCTTTCTTGTTCATCAGCTTCAGGTCGTTCGGGTCGGTGAGCGTGTAGGTTTCCTTGCAGGATTTGCAGAGCAGCTTTACAAGTCGCTGTGCAATAATTCCGACAAGCGAAGACGCAACCATATAAGGTGCGACTCCCATATCAACAAGACGCGTGATTGTTGTCGCAGCGTCGTTGGTATGCAGTGTTGAAAGAACAAAGTGTCCCGTGATTGCGGCACGGATAGCGATATCGGCGGTCTCACCGTCACGAATTTCTCCGACCATTATGATATCGGGGTCTTGACGGAGGATTGAACGAAGCGCCGCCGCGAAGGTCATGCCGGCTTTTGCGTTAATCTGGCACTGGTTTACGCCATCGATTTTCTTTTCGACAGGGTCTTCGACCGTTACGATGTTTACGTTCGGCTGCGAGAGCTCACCGAGCGTCGCGTAAAGGGTTGTAGATTTACCGGAACCCGTCGGGCCCGTAACCAGCATAACGCCGTTCGGACAACGGATAATCTGCTTGAACATCTCGTAGTTGTAGTCCGTCATACCGAGGTCGGTGATTTTACGAGTTTTGTCGTCGGCTGTCGAGAGCAAACGTATAACGCACTTTTCGCCGTAAACGCAGGGGATTGTGCTGACACGCATATCGAGGTTAACGCCGTCGATGCGTGTTCCGAAGCGTCCGTCGAGCGGAATTCTGCGCTCTGCGATGTTCATACCGCCGAGGATTTTGATACGCGTGATAATCGAGTTGTGGAAGGAGGGCGGGATTTTCATATCCTGCTCAACAAGCTCGCCGTCCATTCTGAAACGAATTCTTGTTCTGTCCTTGAACGCCTCGATGTGAATATCGGTTACTTGGTTTCTGAACGCAGTCTCAACCATCATATTAACCAGCTTAACGATAGGCGCGTTATCAACACGTCCCTCGGACTCTGCTTTTTCGAGGTCCTCGGAAATATCGCCGCTGCCTGCCTCGTTTTCGAGCTCGTTCATCGTGCTGTCGATAGCCTGCGAGGAGTAGAACTTGCCGATTGCCGCTTCAATCTGGGTTTTGGTGGAAATCTGCGGAACGATTTCCATACCCGTCTGAACCTTCAGGTCCTCGAATATGTAGAAGTTTACGGGGTCGTTTGTTGCAACAAAAAGTCGGTTGTTCTTGTACTGGAACGCGAAAACGCACTTTTCTCTTGCAACCTCCTCCGAGATTTTGGAAACCGCGTTTGTGTCAACCTTGATTGAAGACAGATCAACAAACGGCACCTTCAGTCTGATAGAAAGAGCCTGTGCGAGCTGGCTCTCCGAAACCAACCCCATTTCCAACATAACGTCGCCGAGCATTTTGCCGGAGCTCTTTTTCTGGGTAGCAAGCGCTTCTTCGAGCTGTTGTTTGTTGATGAAACCCTGTTCAATCAGGATTTCTCCAATGGGTAGATTTTTTACAGGTCCGGGCATCTGATTTCTTCCTTTCGGATTTCTTTATAATATGAAAAACGCTTGAACAATATTCGGGGTTCTGCGTTTTTTCAAATTCATTTGCAAGCCTTCCGCGAATAATTCGCAGTTTTTTTAAAGGCGACCTATTGCAAAAAACACTTTTTTATGGTAAAATAGGTTTATCAATTTAAATAAGGAGGCGGTCATTTTTATGTCCGACATCGAAACCGTGATTTATGCGGTTCTTGCGTTTGTTTTTGGCTCCGTTATCGGCAGCTTTCTGAACGTGGTCATCCTGCGCACTCCCCTGAAACAGTCGATTATCACCGAGCCCTCGCACTGTTTTTCCTGCGGTCATCGGCTTGCGTGGTACGATATGTTCCCGATTTTCAGCTGGATTTTTCTCCGCGGAAGGTGCCGCTACTGCAAGAGCAAAATTTCTCCGCGCTATATGATTATCGAGGCGACAACCGCCTGCTTTTACTGTCTGTCATTTATAATGTTCCGCTTCGTTTGGGACTTCAACGTTTGGAAGCTCGTGTTTTCGGCAATCCTTTTCCCGCTTCTCATCGTGCTCTCGGCAATCGATTTCGACCACTTTGAAATCCCCTATTGGTGCAGCATTTCAATAGCGGTTTTGGGCGGATTGTCATTCCTGTTGTTCCCCGACGAAATTGTTTGGTACGAACGGCTGATTGCCTTTGGAATTGTTTTGGTGCTGTTCGCAATTATGGTGCTTGTCGGAGGAATGGGCGGCGGCGACCTTCAGCTTATGTGCGGTGCCGCGCTTTTGCTTGGGTACAAGGTGTTCATCGCGCTGTTTATCGGTATCCTCTTCGGCGCGGTTTACGGGACAATCAAAAAAGTCCACGACAGAAAGGACGAGCGCGTCATCAGCCATACTATTAAAAGTATCGTTGAAAAATGGTATCAAAATCAGCTTGACCGCGACATTGGTTATGTAACGGACGGTCACGATGATATTATTGTCGGTAGTATAAGCGAGGGAAATCCCGATATCGAGTGGGAGTTCCTCGAGGAGAAGGTCTGGAAGGGCTTGCCGGAAAAGGCAGAGCTTTCGCAGACGCTCCGTGAAAAGATAAAAGATGAACGAGAAGGCGGCTTCAAAATCTACATAAAAGGCGATAAGATTGAAAAGGTTAAATACTCGCGCCGAATGGTGTTCGGGCCGTTCCTCTCAATCGGTATCGCTGCCGCGTGGCTGGTTGGTACGTTCATTTTGAATTGGTATATGAGCTTGTTTTAAGCTCTCTCAAATTCACTGAAATTAACTGTAATTCAGCAAAATTCAGCAAATCTTCGGGGCGAAAATCGCCCCGAATTTTTTGCCGAAAAATCGAAGATTATTAACCCTCTGTAGACCTTCTTCCGACATAGTAGATAAACGTTGTGTAGTGCGTATCTTTGTCTTCGGGGTCCGGGGTATTTACCGATTCGACACCATAGAACACATAATTTCCGTTAGGGTTAATTGTTTTGTTCTTGATTGTGCCGTATTCTGTGTAGCCCACTCCGATAAACTCGGGAGCATCCATATTCTGGTTGTTATAGACCTTGGTTGTAATCTTCAGAGCCGGAACAGCCTTTTCGGTTGGCTGCTTTCCCTCTTCTTCCGGTTCAACTGTTTCTTTAAGCTGTTCAACTTCAAATTCCGGGAAAAGCCCGTCATAGAAGCAGTTTTCAAACACGGGAATACCCTTGTCGGTTATGGCTGTCGTGCCCTTGGTAAAGGTTTCGTTCATAACCATATACTTGTTCTCAAGCAAACGAGAGTCGTTTTCCCACGAGAACGAGATGCATTTCAGCTCGAAAACCTTTTTGCCGTTTACATCAGTGCTTTTTTCGACAAAATTCTTCATTTTAATGAGGTTTTCGTTTTGAGTAATACTGCCGTCCTTAAGGGCATCTTCTCTCTTCGCGTTTGTGAAAACCTGAACATAATACGCACTTCTTGTACTTCTTGAGATGTAATTGTTTACCGTTTCAGCAAGAAGCGTTGCGCGTACACTTGCTTCATTTGAAGCAGCAGACTTCAAAACGGGAGCAATAAACAACGTTATTCCCAGAACAAGTATTCCAAGCAATCCGCAGGAAATAACCACTTCAACCAGAGTAAAACCGCTGTTTTTTCTCCTGCGTTTCAGCAGCCGCTTAAGTTTTTTCATCACAATTCACCTCCGACGTTTTATTGGTATTTTCTGTCATACATTTTTGCGCCGTAGATGTAATTGCTGGTCTTGCCCGTTGTTGACGTATATTGGAACTTTCCGTTCGCGTCGTATTTTTCGTTGTAGATGGGGAAGTGTTTGAATAATACGCCGTCCGAAACGTTTACGCCATTGTTACCAAAGGAGGAAGTAGTCAGGTTGGGGTCATCTTTAAATACGACATAAATCTTTGCGGTCTGAACCGTTGAGAAGTCAAAACCATTGTTTGAAGACGTCGTATACGGAGCTCCGATTCTGATTGTATTTGAACCGGTTTTGGTCACCTGCAAAGGATTCTGGGAAGAATCACCCGAAGATGAATTCCTATCCTTGACAACAGACACATGAGTAGCCCAATTAAAATCATCGGAGTTTATGTAACCTGCGTCAACGATGTCTGCCGGCAAATACGTTATTCTGCTATAGGTTTTGTTTGAAGCGTCAGTGTATTGGTCAGTTTCGGTCGTTGTTTCCGAGGAGAAGAAGTTCAATTTGAACTGCGCGTACATTGATTCTTGCTTGCTCATTGTCAGACCGCAGGCAGCAACCTTCAGGTAATAGCATACGCCTTCACCGCTATAATCGGTTGCCTTCTTTACTTCCATCACCTTTATATAGTCAAACTTTGTGGAACCTGTAATTCTTGCATCTATGTTGCTGAGCTGACCCTGATCGCCGCCCTTTTCTCCGCCGGAGCCACCGGGTTGTACGAGCGATTCGTTGGTATCCTGAGATTTCTCTGATACAAAGTAGGTCAGACCTTCGCCTATTCCATCTTCGGCACCATTTGCTGCCTTCATATCATAGTCTATGGTTGTCTTATTGCCGTTGATGTCTAAAACAACCTCTCCGACCTTCTTTGTGAACTCTTGCTTTTCGTTTGCAGCAAGCATTTTTTCCTGTCTTTCAAGCGAAGCCAAGAACTCTGCATTTTCGGACCTTTCATAAGCAACGAGGTTCAAAATCTGCATTATTGCTGCTGCCATAATTGCGAAAACCGCAAATGCAACGACAATTTCAACCAATGTGAAGCCGCTTTTCTTTGAAAAAATTCTTTTAATCAATTTAAGCACCTCCCATTAGTATGTAGCCTTGAGTCTAACTCTGTATCTCTTTTCGGTAACAGGCTTAAGATTTGTGTCAAGGCTGCTGTCGTCCAGAACATTCTCCGGAGGATATACGCTCGGCCAGCAAGCCAAGAAGCTGTTATCCGACATAAACTTATAGTCGGAAACAACCATTCCGCCCATATGCATCAGGTAGTTACCGTTTGCACTTGCATTTGCAAGATAGGACATATAGGGCGCATAAATAAAGCCTGCAAAACAGCTTTGAACAACACTGCTTTCGTCGTCAATACCTCTGCCAAATCTGAATTCCGCACTCTCGGAGCAAGAAACCAGATAGATGTTGCAGTTAGGAACGATGATGTTGCCCTTTGTATCCTTATTTACCGGGTGGGTAGTTGCGTTGTCACTCGCCGCAAGGTCAGCTATGCACTTGTCAATATTAACCTTGTCCTTGCATAATCCCAATCCGGAGGTTTTCGGTTTTCCGTTCGTGTCGAAATGTTGAGAATCACAATTCGGGCAGAGGGAAAACTCGCCGTGGTCGCTGCAAGTAACCGTATAGAGCTTCTCATTGCCGCAATTCGGGCAAACATCGTTTGTCTTTTTCGAGGTGTAGCGGCACGAGCAATTATCTCCGCACGTTCCGTGAACATACGGGCTGAAGGTCGTTCCGTCTCTGAATGCGTCCTGTTTAGAGGTGTAGTAGCCGACGCCGTTTATATATGACATTCCGCTTTGATCGGTAAGCATATACCAGTTATAGTGCGCGATGCGGTTTTTGGATGTATCCTGATAGACAACTCCCTCGGGTACTTCAATAACCACAGAGCCGTTTCCCTTTACAAAAATCTGTATGGGGTGATTTGTCTCTGAATACGCCAGTACCGGTGTGCCGGTAGACCAATCGGTATATTCGAGTTTGGGAGACCAAGTGAAATATTCCTTGCCGTCCTTCGTCACTCTGTTGTTCTGAAGACGCAATACGAAGGTGTTTGATTCGTCATCGCCTGTATCAATGATTATCGTGGGCATGCTAGTGTCAGTGACATTTCCGCCCTTCATTATGATATCCTTAACCACACAGCCCTTATTGCTTTCGCTGTATGTAAGGACAACAGGCTTAAACATCTGGTCTTTGGTTGGGTCAATCAGTTCAAACACAATGGGTTCAATCGACTTGCCGTCCGACATAGTAACTTTTCCGTTTGCGTCGAGTTTTCCGATTTGACCGGCAAATTTGCTTTCGTCAACCTTCCAGAGCTTATAATTGATATCCGGAGTCTTTTCATCAAGCAATTCCATAGCTTCTTGGAAAGTCAAGCTCATATCGCCATGCTTGATCCAGTTGTTTTCCGTGTCCTTGTCTAATTGCCACCACTCAGCGGTGCTGGTGTTTTTAGAGTAATTCTCTTCCCATGTGGCAGGAATAGCTGCGCCCGAATTATTTATTATTTTATTGCAGTAAACCGTTTTCGGCAAACCGGTTGCACCGGTGTTGACGTAAACATCTCCGGCAACAAAAACTCTTATATTCGAGTCTTTAGTTCCTTCGCCGCCCTCCAGATAGAGGTCTCCGCCGATATATATTTCAAGCAGATTGCTGCCGAGGTTGCCGGTTTGGATTTTGGTCGCCAAATGCATATCGTTTCCGACAAGGAAATAGCTCTTGCCTACAATATCAAGACTGTCACCCGCAAGAAGATTGTAATCTCCTCTTATAGCGTGAACAACAGCTTTCGGCGCACTATTCTTGAAATGTGCACCATCAACGAACGACAACGAGTTTTCACAGAAGATATCGGAGTAGAAGAAAAGCTCGGTTCCGCTGAATGCGCCTACAACAACGTCCTCATTGCTTATGTAAACGTCTGAATAGAAGTGACCTCTGCTGATGAACGAGTCGTTGGGAACATAACCCGTGGAAGCAAAAATCTTTCCCTTTGACGGGGGAGTAGATTCTTCCTCCAAAATGTTAACTATCTGATGATAAACTTCCTTAACGCCGGATACAGATGAGGTAACAGCTATATCGACGGTAAAGTACGTTTTGCCGTCAATTTTTTCGTCGGGAAGACGAGTCATTGTAACATCATACGCACCGATATAATCGTCATCATCAGCAGCGTTTGGATTGGAAGTCAGTGATTTAAATCCATTTCCGTTTGTTGAAAGAATTGTCTTTCCGTAATCGGTGTTTTCAATGGACGCGCCGGAATTGGTCATAATGGTATTAAAATCAGCGATAACCATATCCGCGACAGAAATCGCAGACTGATAAGATTGCTGCTGGTTAAAGACCGCAAATCCCGCAGACCTTGATGATACTACGGCAAAATACATCGCCATACAAGTAATCATCAGCGCTGTCATTGTGGTTAAGACCATAAACAATGCGCTGCCGCGATTGCATAGGTACTTCCTTATTGAATGTACCATCGTTTCCTCCTTTGCTCAAAATAAGCCATTGTCAAGAATTAAGCGGCTGTACCGTCCTGCTTGTCGAGCTGTGCCTTGGGGTCCTGCATACGCTCGATGCTGTAGAACGTGATAGATGTATCAACCGTGTAAATGCACTCGCTTACATTTACAACGCCTTCTTTTTCAGAATTGTTCTCATCGGAAGTGTTTGTCTCGGTTTCAATCTTCTCAGCTTTTTTGCCGGTTTCCTTTTCGAGAGCCTCTTTACCTGCCTTTTCTGCCTCAGAGTTGATTGACTCAACCTTTGCGGCGTACTCCTTATCAATTTCGGGGCACTCGAATGCCATACCATTGAGAATAAGAGCCTTTCTGGTATCCTTGCCGTTTTCCTTAACAATGTAGTTGTTTACCTCATCGGCGAACTTGAGCAGCTCATCGCGGTCAATAGCCGAAACCGTGAAAGACACGGTGCTTGCGCCGATAGTCTGTGCGCTGCCGAGAGCGGACTGAAGTTCAGCAAGGCGCGCAAGTCTTCTTGTCTTTGCCTCATCAGCCTCTACGCCATTAGTTGCATAGGTTTTGAGCTCGTAAACAACTTCCTCGCTTACGCTGAAATAAGGCGAAAGAATAGCAGTTGTGGGTTCTTCAACCGAAAGCGACTCAACAACAACATTCGCCTTGCACTGCGAAAGGAATTTTCTCATCGCCTCGTCAGCCTCGTAGGAAGCAAGCTCGGGGAAGAACATATCCGCCAAGTGCTCACCTTCTTTGTAAGCCTCCTCGATTTCGGTTCTGAGACCTGCTTTTCTGCCTGCCTTTTCAACGGCAGCATTATATTCCGCTTGTTTGTTGTCGAGATTTTTCTGAGTGCTTCCAAGTCCCTCAACCGCAGGCTTTATAAATACGAAAATACCTACGCCGAGGATTACAAGAATAAGAATAACGATCGTTGCGATACGTTCCTGTTTACTAAGTTTCATTATTCGCTGTCCTCCCCTTACTTATTCATCTCAGATTCGGGAATTTTAGCGTTAGCTTCGTCGCTTCCCATCTGAAGTTCCATCTCAATTTCAAATGAAAATACCGTGTCAAAGGACGTTTCGCCTTCACTCTGCAAGTAAGCATAAGTGTTCCACTCGGTGATATTATCCTTTTCAAAGCCGGTGTACTTAACATTGGTGAAATAGGACTCGCCGTACTTGTTAAGAATTTTTTCGGTGAGGTACTCTGCGTATCTCGAAGGAACAGACGAAGGGTCACCGTGTGAAAGTCCCTTAAACGAAAGACTTACGCTGTAGCCGTTGACAGAGAAGCTGGTAACCTTGAGCTCTTCGTTTTCGGTAAGAATCTTTTTAAGGGGTTCGGTTGCCTTGTCGTAAACGAACGACTGAACCTTAGGCTGATAGTTGAACAGCTGAACAGCGCCGTTTACGGTGTTGTTATAGCTGTTGAAGCCGCTGAGCATTCCCTCGCGCTCGCCAACAATCCTTATATCTTCCTGAAGCACGGGGTCGTCGATTTTCGCCTGAATCTTGTTGATTTCGTCCTTCTTGCCGTTGTTGATGATATTGATGACAAGGCAAGCTCCCGCAACAAGAGCGATTGAGCCGACAACAACTCCCGCGAGTGCCAGCAGGAAGGTGTTTCCTGCGGAAGAACCCTTTGCGGAGGTTGCTTCGAGGAGGTTGATGTGCTCGAGCTCTTTGTTTCTGCGGTAGAGAGCGCCGATAGCGTTCGCGAATTTTGCAAAGTCAAACTGCGCGGTTGTCGAAACAGACGAGGGCAGCGAAAGCATATTCGCAGGAACGTTGAACGAGGAAATTGCGTTTGTGATTTCGATAAAGCTGTCGATTTCACCGTAGAACAGAATTTCCTGAAGCGGCTTTGCGCCCTTGCGGCTCTTGATGAACTGCATCATTCTGAACAGGTTGTCGTAAACCGCGCGGGTAACGTAGTCGGGTGCGTTGTCGTAGTCGTTGGGGTCAACGTTGAAGAAACGGGAGAATACGATTTGGTTGTCCTCGTACAGGTTCATATTGAGGAAGTTCTTATCGATTTGGATAAGAAGCATCGGCATTCTGTCCGCCATCTTCGGCGTGTTGATGATAAGACGCGTAACGGAGTTGTTGGAGATGTACACGCCCTTGAGCTGCAAGCCGATGTGCGAGAACAGTCTGACGTAGCCGTCAACCAAACGCTGCGGGCACGCAGACGCTATGACTTTCAGCATCTTGTTCTTTTCCTCGTCCTCGGTTTCGCCTGCTATAGTAAAGGATATGTTGTAGTCGCTGGAAATGTTCATATTCGACTGAATCATCGCCTCGATGATAGCCGGATTTTTCATATTCTTGGGCTTTGCGACGAGCATTTCCTTGTAAACAATCGCGCTGGACGTGATGGAAACAACCGCTTCCTTCTCCTTGATGTCCTTCTGCTTGATGATGTCGTTGAGCTCTGCGGCAACCATAGGAACGTCGGTTATGTAACCGTTGGAAACCATTCCCATAGACAGCTCACGCATATCAGCGTCCTGAACTCTGATTTTGCTTCCGCTGTGAATACCTCTAACGAGCTTAATCTGCCTATCTGTAATATCTATTGAAAGCATATCTTCACCTCATACTTATTATAAATAGCAATAAATAATCCGCTTTTACGAATTATTAAGCAACCTTTGTCATTCCGCCGTAGAGCATCGGGAACATACCCGCAAGGAACAAACCGATTGCGATACCCATAAGGATAATCATAACGGGCTCCATAAGACCTACGAGCTTTGAAATCGCGGAGTCTGCTTCTTCATCGTAGTAGTCCGCGCTCTTGTTAAGGATTGTGTCGAGAGTACCGGATTCCTCGCCGACGTAGATAATCGACGTGAACATACCCTCGAAAATGCCGGTTTTTTCGATTGCCTTTGACATACTCTCGCCGAGCTTGATATCGCTTACGACTTCCTTGAACTTTTCGTGAACGTAAGTGTTATTGACAGCGGCGACGGATTTTTCGATACACTCAACCATCTGCAAGCCTGCGCCGTAGAGGTTCGCCATATTTCTTGCGAAGGTACCTGTGTACATTGTAGCGACGAGCTTTCCGACCTTGGGGATTTTGAGGAGGAGTTCGTCCATTTTCAGTCGAGTCGCGGGCGTTCTTCTCATAACGAAGACAGTGACAACGATGCCGACGATAACGATTATGTAGATATACCAATAGTTAATCAGTGAACCCGAGAATGCCATAAGAGCTTTTGAAAGGGGAGTCATATCCTCCTCGCTCATCATACTCGCGAACGTAGGCAAAACCTGCGTAAACAGGAGCACGATAACCGCAAGCAGCAGCACGAGCAAAATCATCGGGTAAATCATCGCGCTCTTTGCCTTGTTGGCAGTTTTGTTGGAGTTTGCGTAGTGGTCGGACAATCTGTTGAGCATCTGGTCGAGAGTACCCGAAGCCTCGCCGGCAGCCACAAGGCTGACGAACATATCCGGGAACACGCCGGGCTTTGACTTCAGAACGTCCGAGAAGGACTTACCTTTCTGAACCTCCTCGTAGATATCGAGGAGAACCGCCTTTGCCTTTTTGTTTTCCTGCTGTTCCTGAAGAATGTAGAGTGCTCTTACAAGCGAAAGACCTGCCGAAGTCATCGAACCGAGCTGACGGCTGATGAAGGAAACCTCTTTGGTCTTGAACTTGTACTTTACGTCAACCGCACCCGAGCCGAGGTCACGATAGCTTGTAACGTAAAGATTTTTCTCCCTGAGCTTTTGCTGAAGATCCCTGAAATCCTCCGCCATCTCATTACCGCGTGTGGTTTTACCATTGACGTCGGTGGCGACATAAGAGAATTTATTCACCTGAAAACCTCCGTTTCCGCAAAAATATTCTTTGGCAACCCCGGGTCTCCCGAAAACCGAAAACCGTGAAAATCCGCGTTTTCCGAGTGAAATCGAAGGTTCCCTTTTTAAGCGACCGGCTTGGAATAACACGCGATTTTCCGTCGAAAACAGCCGAAATATTACTCCGAGCGTTATTCCGCGCAAATAATACCGACAGTTTCCGAAAAAGGGCGCACTAAACCCATAGTCGCTTACTTAACACAATTATAACATAATTGTTCTTTTTTTTCAAGCACCGACAACGGCGATTTCATCATTTTTAAGTGTAGAATTTCCACACGCGCTTATGTGCAATTTAACCAAAAATATTCAATTCTGTTAAACTTTGACGTAAAATTTCCTTTTATTACAAGTTTTTTTGGCGCTCCCGCTTGATTTTATCGAAACAATATGGTAAAATAAGTAAGAGTATAAACGAAACAGGCTCTTGAAGTTCAAAAGTAAGGAGAATAAATATGATTGACAAGACTTTGCTGAAAAACGATTTTGAGGATATCCTGCGCGATACCCGCATCGAAGGCAAGCGCTGTACACCCGCGCAGCTTCACAACGCGCTCGGAAAGGCGATTATGCGGCAGGCGGTGCCGATGATGAATTGCTCCGCGCCGAGCGGCAGACGCGCGGGCTACCTGTCGATGGAGTTCCTCGTGGGGCGCGCGGTGTATAACAACATCTTATGCCTCGGACTTGCCGACTATGCCGAGGAGCTGCTCAAAGAAGCAGGCGGCTCGCTCTCGGAGCTTGAGGAAATCGAAGACGCTGCTCTCGGAAACGGCGGTCTTGGGCGTCTCGCCGCTTGCTTCCTCGACAGCGCGGCAACTTTGAAGCTCCCGCTCACGGGCTACGGTATACGATATAAATATGGTCTGTTCAAGCAGACAATCGAGGACGGTTTCCAGCGCGAATATGCCGATGACTGGACAGCGCAGGGCGACCCGTGGAGCAGACGCGTTGAGGACGAAGCGGTTATCGTGCATTTTGCGAGCGGCGATGTGAAAGCTGTTCCTTACGATATGCCGATTTTCGGTTACCGCAACGATTACGCTTGTACATTAAGATTGTGGCAGTGCGAGCCGATAAACGCGTTTGATTTTGACGCGTTCAACAAACAGGATTATTTCGGCGCAGCGCGCGGTGAAATCGAGGCGGAGAACATCTCCAAGACGCTTTACCCGAACGATGACGCACGTCCCGGAAAGCTGCTCCGTCTGAAGCAGGAGTATTTCTTCAGCGCGGCTTCTGTCGAGGATTTGATTAGAAAGCACCTCGCGGCGGGCAGACCGCTTGCGAATTTTGCCGAGTTCAACGCAATCCAGCTCAACGACACGCACCCCGTTATCGCAATCCCCGAGCTTATCCGCAATCTTATCGGGCGCGGCTGCGAGTTTGAGGAAGCGCTTGAAATTGCCAAAAAGACGTTCAACTACACCAACCACACGATTATGGCAGAGGCGCTCGAAAAGTGGTCGAGCGATATTGTCGAGGAGCTTGTGCCCGAGGTTTACGCGATAATTCTGCGCATAAACGAAGCGTTCATCTCCGATATGTACCGCCGCGGCATTTCGAGAGAAAAAATCGAAACAATGCAGATTGTGTCGGGCGGAATGGTTCATATGGCGAGAATGGCGATTTACTGCTCCTCGCACGTCAACGGCGTTGCCGAAATCCACACCGAAATACTCAAAAACGACGCGCTCTCCGATTGGTACGAGATGTTCCCCGAGCGTTTCCTCAACGAAACAAACGGCATAACCCCGCGCCGCTGGCTTGCTTTGTGCAACCCGAAGCTGGCTTCTATGATAACCGAGCTTCTCGGAAACGAGAGCTGGCTCACGGACCTTTCGCAGCTCAAAAATCTGCGCCCGTTCTGCGATGACAAGGCAATCCGCGACCGCTTCAGCGCGATTAAGAGCGAAAACAAGGCAGCGCTCGCCGAGTACATCGCCGTTCACGAGGGCGAAAATATTGACGCGGACAGCCTGTTCGACATTCAGATAAAGCGTCTGCACGAGTACAAGCGCCAGCTTCTGAACGCTTTCTCGATACTTTACATCTACTTCGGCTTGAAGGACGGCTCGATTGCCCGCGAGAATTTCGCGCCGACAACCTTTATTTTCGGTGCAAAATCGGCTCCCGGCTACGCGAGAGCAAAGGCGATAATCAAGTTCATCAACGAAATCGCAAATCTCGTCAACAACGACCTCTCGCTTAACGGCGCGATTAAGGTTGTTTTCGTGCAGAATTATAATGTATCCTACGCGGAGAAGCTGGTTGTTGCCGCGGACATTTCCGAGCAGATTTCGACAGCGGGAACCGAGGCTTCGGGCACGGGTAATATGAAATTTATGCTCAACGGTACGATGACGCTCGGCACTTATGACGGCGCAAATGTTGAGATTGCGCAGGAAGCGGGCGAGGAGAACAACTATATTTTCGGCGCGAGAGTTGAGGATTTGGCGCAGATTATGCCGAATTACGACCCGAGAAAGATTTATTCCGAGAACACGAGGGTTGCAAGAGTGCTGAACACGCTTATCGACGGGACGTTCTCCGACGGCGGAAACGGCTCGTTCAGGGAGCTTTACTACTCGCTTTTGGACGGTGCTTCTTGGCACAAGCCCGACCATTATTACGTTCTCGGTGACCTTGAGAATTACGTTCAGGCGAAGCTCAAGGCGAACGCGGACTACAAGTTCAATCACGATGAGTTTATCAAGAAATCGATGATAAATATGTGCTTTGCGGGCAAGTTCAGCTCGGATAGAACGATTGAGGGGTACGCGAAGGATATCTGGAAGATTAAGCCGAACGCGTAATTTTCGCAAAGCTGTAATCGGGCACGCGAAGCGAAAAAAGTCTTTTTGGAATGTCAACGAGAAACCTTCGGTTTCCCTAACCTTTTTCTTCAGAAAAAGGTTCCTTGCCGCCGGAGGCACTGGAGCGAAGCGACCACTCTGCGCGAAGCGCCAAAATCAAAATTCAAAACGAACAACCTCCCCGAGCATTTTTCGGTTTGATACCGAAAAATGCAGGGGATAAGTTTTTACAAATCAAGCCAGAGGCAAAAACTTGTACATCGGGCGGGTTCCTTCGCGCGCACCTATTGCGCGTGAAGGAACCCGCGCATTTTCGGCGGTTCGATGCCGCCGAAAATGCAAACACCTCTCGCATTTTCAGCCAAACCAGCAAACTTTGCATCGTGAAAGCGATTTTTCGGGTTCGATGCCCGAAAAATCGCCCGCACCTTTC
>CAZKBF010000003.1:0-141423 GCA_964551225.1 uncultured Ruminococcus sp. | reverse complement strand
TGCTGATGTGGATTTTGGCGGGCGCGGTTGTGTTCACGGCGCTGTTTTTTGTCGCGGCGCTCTTTCTCCTCGTCACCTCAAAGCCCGTTACAGCCGAGTTTCTTCGCCTCGATGACACAAAACGCTTTCCCACTGCGGTTTACCGTATCGGTGAACAGGAGTTCCGAAATATCTTCCCGAGTGAAATGATGATGAAAAAGAAGCTCTACGTTGAGGGGAAGAGGAAACGCGTGCTGAAAAGCAGAATTTTTGGCTTTGTTATCGACGGAAACGCCCTCGCGACAATAATTATCGGCGCGTGCGTGTTTATTCCGTCTGCTTGTGGAACAATAATTTGGATGATTAACTTTTTTCGTTAAGGAGATTTTATGAGCAATATTACCTACGATTACATCAAGATTAACAGCGATGTTCAAACGTATATAAAATTCGCGGACGACGCGCTTTCCGCTATCGGCTACACCGAGCACTCAAAAGCGCACGTTGAGCGCGCGGCAACAAACGCATTTATGATTTTGAACACGCTCGGCTATGACGCGAGAACCTGCGAGCTTGCGCAGATTGCTGCGTATCTTCACGATATCGGCAATGTCGTGAACCGAGTCGGTCACGCACAGACGGGTGCGGTTATGGCGTTCAGACTGCTCGACAAGCTTGGAATGCCCGCCGAGGAGATTTCCCGCGTGGTTTCGGCTATCGGCAACCACGACGAGGGCAGCGCTTATCCCGTGACGCCGATTGCCGCGGCGCTGATTATCGCGGACAAATCCGATGTCCGTAGAACGCGTGTTCGCGGTGAAAACGGGCAGCCGTTTGTCCCGAGCAGCGAAAACCTTGCCGCCGATATCCACGACCGCGTGAACTACGCCGTTGAAAGCTCCGAGCTGATGTTCGCGGAGGATAACAAGGAATTGATTTTGAGCCTCAAAATCGACCTCAAAATCAGCTCGGTTATGGAGTATTTCGAGATTTTCCTCTCAAGAATGAGCGTCTGCCGCACCGCCGCCCACTCCCTCGGAATAACCTTCGGCGTGGTCATAAACAACTCAAGAATACTCTGATTTCGCGGTTTTTTGAAAAAATTTTAAAAACCCCTTGCAATTTCGGGAGATTTATAGTAAAATAATAATGAGGGTTTATTTGTTGCTTTTAGTGTAAAAATACCAAATTTTGACAGGAGAACAGAACGATGTTTTGGGAAAAATGTTTTTCGTGTGAATTATTGAGTTATTTTTACGGAATAGTTGCACAAAAAACCGATTTTTAGCTGTATTGTATTATACAGCTATTTTTATTTAATGTCACCTCTAAAAACCTTATTTGAGTTAAAATGTGTATAGCACGCCGCCTGCGTCGTCAAACCTCCTCGTAAGGCATCAAGCCTTACTTCGTCGGTTTTCCTAGCATTCGACGTACTCTACCCATTTTCACTTTTCAAATCGGTTTTTATAGGTTCCCTTGAAACTAATTTTTTGAAAGGAAGTTTGAATATGGCAGCAAAAAAAGTTGCGGTAATTATGGGCAGCGACAGCGATTTGCCTGTTGTTAAGAAGGCTCTCGACAAAATCAAGAGCTTCGGGCTGGAGTACGAGTGCCGGATTATGTCCGCGCACAGAACACCCAGAGCGGTTTGCGAGTTCGCGGAGAAGGCGAGAGGCAACGGCTTCGGCGTGATAATCTGCGCGGCGGGTATGGCGGCGCACCTCGCGGGAATTGTTGCCGCTCACACAACGCTTCCCGTTATCGGAATTCCTTGCTCGGGCAAGAATTTTGACGGACTTGACGCGCTTTTGTCTACCGTTCAGATGCCCTCGGGAATCCCCGTGGCAACGGTTGCCGTGGACGGCGCGGAAAACGCGGCTATTCTTGCCGTTGAGATACTCGCTCTCAGCAACGAGGCGCTTGAAGCTCAACTCAGCGTTGAAAAACGCAAGATGATTGAGAAAATCAACGAAAAGGACAGAAAGCTTCAGGAAGAGCTTTTTTCCCAGCAATAAAAGTTAATCAAAGAAAAGGAGAATTTATTATGAACTGCACAAAAATGGAACAGCTTTACGAGGGAAAGGCAAAAAAGGTTTTCGCAACCGATAATCCCGACTACGTTATTGTTGACTACAAGGACGACGCAACCGCTTTCAACGGCGAGAAGAAAGGCACAATCGTCGGCAAGGGCGTCATCAACAACAAGATGACCAACTATATGTTTAGCCTGCTCGAAAAAGAGGGCGTTCCCACGCACCTTGTCGAGGAGCTTTCCGACAGAGAAACGCTTGTTAAAAAGGTTGAAATTGTTCCGCTTGAGGTTATCGTGAGAAACGTTGCCGCAGGCAGCTTTTCCAAAAAGCTCGGCATCGCAGAGGGCACTCCTCTCAAGTGCCCGACGCTTGAATTCAGCTACAAGAACGACGACCTCGGCGACCCCTTCATCAACGATTACTACGCGCTCGGTCTCGGCTTGGCAACCAAAGAGGAAATCGATGAAATTGCAAAGTACGCGTTCAAGGTGAACGAGTTTATGCTCGGCTTCTTCAAGAAGCTCAACATCGATTTGATTGACTTCAAGATTGAGTTTGGTCGCTTCCACGGCAAAATCCTTCTCGCAGACGAGATTTCTCCCGATACTTGCCGTTTCTGGGATTCCACAACTCACGAGAAGCTCGACAAGGACCGTTTCCGTCGCGATATGGGCGGCGTTGAGGACGCGTACAACGAGATTATGAAGAGAATTATGTCTACAAAGTAATTTTGCAAAATTAACCAAATAAAGAAAAATTCGGAGTGTGGAGAAATAAATGGGCGGATTTTTTGGAGCGGCTTTGAAAAGAAGCTGCGTTGAGGACGTCTTTTTCGGAACGGACTATCACTCGCACTTGGGTACAAGACGCGGCGGTATGACCGTTTATTCACCCGAAAAGGGCTTTCAGAGGGGAATTCACAGCATCGAAAATTCCCCGTTCAGAACAAAATTTGAACAGGATATCGAGGGTATGTCGGGAAATATCGGCATCGGCTGCATAAGCGATACCGACCCGCAGCCCATTCTCCTGCGGTCAAAGCTAGGGAGCATCGCCGTCTGCAACATCGGTATCATCAACAACGCGGACGAGCTTTGCGATGAGTTCTTCGACAACAAAATGGCAAGCTTTGAAACAATGAGCAGCAGCAAGGTCAACTCCTCGGCACTTATCGGCGCGCTGATTGCTCAAAAAGACAGCTTCGCCGAGGGTATTCGCTACGCGCAGGACCGAATTGACGGAACAATGTCGCTGCTTATCCTCACGGAAAACTGCATTATCGCGGCGAGGGACAAGTTCGGGCGCTTGCCTATTATAATCGGTAAGAGCGACGACGGATACTGCGTTTCGTTTGAGAGCTTTGCGTTCCAAAAGCTCGGCTACAAGACCTATCGCGAGCTTCAGCCTGCCGAAATCGTGAAGATTACCGCGGACGGTGTTGAGGTTATCGGCGAGGGAAATCCCGACGCGCTGCGTATTTGCACGTTCTTGTGGACTTATTACGGCTATCCGAACTCGGTTTACGAGGGCGTGAACGTTGAGGTTATGCGCGCGAAAAACGGCGAGATTATGGCTGAATACGATATCGAAAACGGAACGCTTCCCGATGTTGATTACGTCTGCGGCGTGCCCGATTCGGGTATTCCTCACGCAATCGGCTACGCAAACCGCAGCGGAATCCCGTTTGCGAGACCTTTTATAAAATATACTCCCACTTGGCCACGCAGCTTTATGCCGCAAAGTCAGGCGATGAGAAACAAGGTCGCGAAGATGAAGCTGATTCCCGTGCACGAGCTTATCGAGGGGAAGAAGCTGCTTTTCGTTGACGACAGCATTGTAAGAGGAACGCAGATGCGCGAAACCGTTGAATTCCTCTACGAAAACGGCGCAAAAGAGGTTCATATGCGCTCGGCTTGCCCGCCGATTATGTACGGCTGCAAGTATCTCAATTTCTCGAGAAGCACCTCCGAGCTTGACCTTATCGCGCGCAGAATTATTCACGAATACGAGGGCGAAGAGGGCGTAAAATACATACGGGAATACGCCGACTCCAAAACCGAACGCGGCAAGCGCTTGAGAGATGAAATCTGCCGCCGTTTGAAGCTCACTTCGCTTGAATTCCAGTTCCTCGAGGGTACGGAGAAAGCGGTCGGACTTCCCGAATGTAAGCTCTGCACCTACTGTTGGAACGGTAAACAGGATTAAATACAGATAGATATATTTATAAAAGTGTGTGCGGGACAGGAAAGGAAATGATATTTTGTCCGGAAATCTTTATGAGGAGTGCGGCGTTTTCGGGATTTACTCGAATAAACCCGCGAACGTTGCGTCCTCGGTATATTTTGGGTTGTACGCTTTGCAGCACCGTGGTCAGGAGAGCTGCGGTATCGTTGTAAACGAACGCGGCGTTTTCAAGACTCGCAAGGGTGTTGGCTTGGTGAACGAGGTATTCAACGAGAAAAATCTCGGTGAATTTGAGGACGGAAAAATCGCAATCGGTCACGTCCGCTACTCGACAACAGGCGGCGTGAACACCGAAAACTGCCAGCCGCTCACGGTTCGGCACGTCAAAGGTTCGCTCGCAATCGCCCACAACGGAAACCTCATCAACGCGCTTGATTTGCGCAGGGAATTTGAGCTGAACGGCGCGATTTTCCACACCACAAGCGACACCGAGGTTATTTCCTACGCGATTACGCGAGAGCGTCTGGAGTGCGGCTCTATTCAGCAGGCGGTTGAGCGCGCGATGCACCGCATAAAAGGCGCATACTCGCTTGTTATAATGTCGCCGAAAAAGCTGATTGCCGCGCGCGACCCGAACGGTTTTCGACCGCTCGCGCTGGGTGAACTTCCCGACGGCGAGGGCTGGGTTGTCGCAAGCGAAACCTGCGCGTTTGACTGCATCGGCGCGAAATTTGTCCGCGACATCGAGCCGGGAGAAATTGTTGTTATCGACGAAAACGGTCTTGACAGCATCAAAACCCACTGCGGCGGAAAAAGCTCGCTTTGCGTGTTCGAGTTCGTGTATTTTGCGCGGCCCGATTCGGTTATCGAAGGCGCTTCGGTTCACAAGGCAAGGCTTCGTGCGGGACATTTTCTCGCGCAGCAGCACCCCGTTGACGCGGACGTGGTTATCGGCTGCCCCGACAGCGGACTTGACGCAGCGCTCGGTTACTCGCAGGAGTCGGGTATTCCGTACGGCGTCGGATTTATCAAAAACCGTTACATCGGCAGAACTTTTATTCAGCCGACGCAGGGACAGCGTGAAAATTCCGTTAAAATCAAGCTCAACGTTCTCACGGAAACGGTTAAGGACAAGCGCGTTGTTCTTGTTGACGACAGCATTGTTCGCGGAACAACCTCGGCTAAAGTTGTCAAGCTGTTGAGAAACGCGGGCGCGAAGGAAATTCATATGCGGATTTCTTCGCCGCCGTTCATCAGCGAGTGCTATTTCGGCACCGATATCGACAACAAGAAAAATCTGATTGCAAACCATCACACGGTTGAGGAAATCGCAAAAATTATCGGCGCGGACACGCTCGGTTTCTTGAGCCCCGAGAGTGTTGTCGAGATTGCGGAAAACGCGAAATGCGGTTTTTGCAAGGGCTGTTTCACGGGAAAATATCCTATTGATGTTCCCGATGAAATTCCCAAGGATAAGTTTGAAACCAAGTTTGAGGAGTAAAAAAAGTAATCAATCATACAGCAGCTACTAAAAAGGAGAGAAAAATGAACAGTTACAGTGAAAGCTACAAGGCGGCGGGCGTTGACGTAACAGCGGGTTACGAGAGTGTAAGGCTGATGAAGGACGACGTTGAGCGCACCAAAATCCCCGGCTGCATTTCGGGTATCGGCGGCTTCGGCGGCCTGTTTCAGCCCGATTTGAGCGGAATTTCCGAGCCGGTTATGGTTTCGGGCACCGACGGCGTCGGCACAAAGCTCAAAATCGCGATGCTTATGGACAAGCACGACACCATCGGTATCGACTGCGTTGCTATGTGCGTTAACGACATTATTTGCTGCGGCGCGAAACCGCTCTGGTTCCTCGATTACATCGCAATCGGCAAGAATATTCCCACAAAGGTTGCCGAGATTGTAAGAGGCGTGGCGGACGGCTGCGTTTTGGCGGGCTGCGCGCTTATCGGCGGCGAAACTGCCGAGCACCCCGGTATGATGGCAGAGGACGAGTACGATATCGCGGGCTACGCAACCGGCGTTGTTGACAAGAAGAAAATTATCGACAGCTCCAAAATCAAGCCCGGCGACGCTATCATTGGTATCGCTTCGAGCGGCGTTCACTCAAACGGATTTTCTCTCGTTCGCAAGGTGTTCAACCTCAACGAGCAGAAGCTCAAGGCGCTTATCCCCGAGCTTGGAAAATCGCTCGGCGAAACCTTGCTCACGCCGACAAAAATCTACGTTAAATCCGTGCTCAACCTGATTGAGAAAATCAACGTCAAGGGCATTTCGCACATCACCGGCGGCGGTTTCTACGAGAATATCCCGAGAATGCTCCCCGACGGTATTTCCGCGAAAATCAAGCAGGGCAGCTTCCCCGTACCGCCTATCTTCGAGCTTATCCAGAAGGAAGGCAACATCAGCGAGCACGATATGTACAATACCTTTAATATGGGTATCGGAATGGCGATTGTTGTTGACCAGGCGGACGCTGAGAAGGCTGTTGAAATTCTTCGTTCAACTGGCGAGGACGCGTTTATCATCGGTTCAACCGTTGAGGGAACCGTAGGCGTGCTTTTCAACTATTGATTTAGATGGCTTTTTGGGATTTATTAAAGCGAAGCGGCAAAAATAAGGAGCAGTCCCCGATTATCAAGACGATAAATCTCACGGATAACGGTCTTGAAATTGACGGAGTACTCCTTGATTTGCCGTCGCATATTTCTGCCGCGGAGCGCTTTTTTGGCAAACCGCGGGCGATTGAATACAAAACTCCTCCGCTTATGCGGCAGTTTTTGGAGGAAACCTACGGCAAGGGCTCGGTTTCAAACCGCACAAATTACGCGTGGGACGAGCTTGGGCTGTACGCTTTCACAAACAATGGCACGGTTATCAACACGTTCGGTATCCGCCTCACAACCGAGGGCGACACCCACAAGCATTCTCCAACATCAGCTTTTTCGGGAACGTTTACGGTTAACGGAAAACCGTGGTTTGATTTCACCGAAAGCGCCGAGGACAACGAAAGCTACTGCAAGTTTATTGTGGGAAATTACTCGTTGGTTTTTGGTTACAAAGATTACCAAAAACGCAAGCAGGGCGGGTTCAAGAACATTGAAATAAAGCTGGAGTGAATTATGGGTTTTTGGGACAAGCTTTTCGGCGGACACAAACAGCCTGCTGTTGAGATTAAAAACATCAATCTTACCGAACTCGGCGTTGAAATTAACGGCACTCTCGTGGATATACCGACGCATCTTTCTGCGCTTGCGAAGCTGCTCGGAAAACCGCGTGCAATCGGGTTTGAAACGGACGACGAAATCCGCGAGTTTCTCGAAAAAACCGAGGGCGAGGGTATGGTAACAAAGCGCGTCAATTACGCTTGGGACGAGCTCGGGCTGCTTGCTTACACGCATAACGGTTCTGTCGTGAACTGCTTCAGTATTCAGCTGAAGCCGTCAATCTCGAAAAATGCGCCGCGCGGCGTTTTCGGCGGAGTGGCAGCAATAAACGGCGAGGATTGGTTTTCGGTTATGAAAAGCGGCAAGGACGGTATGTTTCTTGCGGAATTCAGGCTCGGGAATTACAAGATAGTTTCCGAAAAATCCGATTTCCAAAAGAACCTTGCCGATTGCGGGAGAGAGGATTTTAACTGCGTTGATATCCAGCTTTACCGCGAGTGAGAGGACAATTATGGGTTTTTTCGCAAAACTGTTCGGCGGGAAAAAGCCGAAAATAAACGCGCGCGAGCTTGTTCTTGACATCACCGAGAACAAGCTGGTTGTAAACGGCAAGGCGGTCGATATTCCGTGTCATCTGTCGGTGCTGACGAATATTTTCGGCAAGCCGAGAAAGTTTGTCGGAAAATATCGCGAGAATATAAATTTCACTTGGGATAATCTGGGAGTTTACTGCTACACAAAGGGAAACAGCGTTGTTTATTGCTTTTCCGTGAAGGTAAATCGCGGCGATATTAAAACCAATTTCGACCCGAAAACCCTTTTCTCCGGCACGCTCACCATCGGCGGTGAACCGTGGGAGGAGTTTATGGCGGGCGGCGAGGACAAAGAGGTCGGCAGGCATCGGGATTACTACGGGCTGTCGCTGTTCAGCGAGTACACAGATATGGATAACGGCGACAAAAACGGTTACCGCGGCGCTTATTCCGGCGTGGAATTTCAGCTTTCGTTTAACAGAAACTAATTTATAAAAGGAGCAGCTATGAAAAATATCGCGGTTCTCGTGTCGGGCGGCGGCACGAATTTGCAGGCTCTTATTGACGCGGAAAAACGCGGCGACATCAAAAACGGCAAAATCACCTGCGTTATTTCCTCGAAAAAGGACGCGTTCGCGATTGAAAGAGCGAAGAAAGCGGGTATTCCTGTCGTTGTTATGCCGAGGAAAGAGTACGCGAACTCCAAGGCTTACAGCGAAGCTATTCTCGCCGAGCTCAACAGGCAGAACGCTGATTTGGTGGTGCTTGCGGGATTTATGACAATTCTCGACGAGTGCGTCACAAAAGCGTATCCCTACAAGATAATCAACGTTCACCCGGCGCTTATTCCGAGCTTTTGCGGCGAGGGGTATTATGGGCTGAAGGTACACGAAGCGGCGCTGGCTTACGGCGTGAAAATTTCGGGTGCTACGGTGCATTTTGTCAATGAGAAAGCCGACGCAGGCGCAATTATTTTGCAGGGCGCGGTTGATGTTGCAAACGACGACACTCCCGAATCACTTCAGCTGAAAATTATGCAGAATGTGGAGTGGAAGCTGCTTCCGAAAGCGGTTTCGCTGTTCTGCGAGGACAGGATTACCGTTAAAGACGGGAAGGCTTATATTGATTTGTGAAAATTGAGGTGTATGCTCGATGAATAAGCTCATATACGACCTTCATACAACCGAGTACGGCGTTGAGGGGAAAATGTTTTGGAAGCTGTTTGACAGGGAAATCGACGTGCTGATAAACGATGCCGACGAGGATTACGCGCAGCGCTGCGCCGAATATCTCGATAATCTGCCCGAGGAGCTTCTCGACAAGCTGCGCCGCGCAACGCTTTTCTATGCGCAGGATTTTTACGAGATGACAGAGGAGCGCGAGCTGAAAAAATTTGCGAAGATGAAGCCGGACAAGATTTTACAGTACGTTCGTCCGCAAATGCTGATTATCGAACAGCCCGAGGACGAGCGCATCGGCTTTCACATTGAAATGAGCTGCGATTGGGAAATCGAGCACGGTCTTGAATGGACAATTCTTGACGGAAAAGCGATGTATGTCGGCGGTTTTGACGGCGTTTCACCGTGGTGGGAATTCCAAGATGAATTTTGGAATTATCTCACAAAGCTTTGATTTTGGTAATAATTGAAATTAACATAAATTACGGATTCAGGAGGTTTTTATGATTACACTTGACAAGGAACTCAATTCTCTTGCTTATCACGGCAGGGGAATAGTTATCGGCAGAAGCGGCAAAAATGCTGTTATCGCGTACTTTATTATGGGACGCAGCGAGAACAGCCGCAACCGCGTTTTCGTTGAGGACGGCGAGGGTATCCGCACGCAGGCGTTTGACGAGAGCAAAATGACCGACCCGCATCTCATTATCTATGCACCGGTGCGTGTTCTCGGCAACAAGACTATTGTCACAAACGGCGACCAGACCGATACGATTTACGAGCTTATGGACAAGCAGATGAGCTTTGAGCAGTCGCTTCGCGGACGCTTTTTCGAGGACGACAAGCCGAACTATACTCCGAGAATTTCGGGTATCGTACACCTTGAAAACGGCTCAATGAACTACGCGATGTCAATCCTCAAGAGTGCAAACGGAAACCCCGATTCCTGCCGCCGCTACACATTTGCTTACAGCGAGCCGCTTGACGGTGCCGGCAGTTTTATCCACACCTATTCGGGTGACGAAAAGGACGGGCGTTTGCCGAGCTTTGAGGGTGAACCGAAGGAGGTTGTTATCCCCGAGATGAGCATCGATGAATTCACCGATTTTGTTTGGAACAACCTCAACAAGGACAACAAGGTTTCGCTTTTCACCCGTTATATTGACATCGAAACAGGCAAGTACGAAAGCAGAATTGTAAACAAGAACAAGTGATGGAGGAAGATTTATGAACGAACTTGAACTCAAATACGGCTGCAATCCCAACCAAAAGCCGTCGAGAATTTTTATGGAAGGCGGAGCGGATTTGCCGATTGAAGTGCTCAACGGCAAGCCCGGCTACATCAACTTTATGGACGCTTTCAACGGCTGGCAGCTTGTCAAGGAGCTTAAAGCTGCTACGGGAATGCCTGCGGCAACCTCTTTCAAGCACGTTTCTCCTGCGGGTGCGGCAATCGGTCGTCCGCTCACCGAAACGCTTGCCAAGATTTATTGGGTTGACGATTTGGGCGAGCTTTCTCCGCTTGCCTGCGCGTATGCGAGAGCAAGAGGTGCCGACAGAATGAGCAGCTTCGGTGATTTTATCGCGCTTTCCGATGTCTGCGACGCTTCAACCGCGAGAATTATTCAGCGCGAGGTAAGTGACGGTGTTATCGCGCCCGGATATGACGCGGACGCTCTCGAAATCCTCAAGTCCAAGCGCAAGGGCACTTACAATATCATCAAGATTGACCCGAATTACACGCCCGCTCCCATCGAGCGCAAGCAGGTGTATGGAATAACCTTTGAGCAGGGCAGAAACGAGCTTGTCATCAACGACGCGCTTTTTGCAAACCGTCCTACCAAGAATAAGGAAATCCCGCAGAGCGCGCTCGACGACCTTGCAATCGCTCTGATTACGCTCAAATACACGCAGTCCAACTCGGTTGCTTACGCTTCGGGCGGACAGGCAATCGGTATCGGCGCGGGACAGCAGTCGCGTATTCACTGCACACGTCTTGCGGGAACAAAGGCGGACAACTGGTATCTCCGCCAGTCGCCGATGGTTATGGATTTGCAGTTTGTTGACGATATCCGCCGCGCAGACCGAGACAACGCGATTGATTTGTATATCGGCGAGGATTATATGGACGTGCTTGCTGAGGGCGAGTGGCAGAAGATTTTCAAGGTTAAGCCCGAGGTGTTCACCAAGGAGAAGAAGCGCGAGTGGCTTGACACAATGACCGACACGGCGCTCGGCTCGGACGCGTTTTTCCCGTTCGGCGACAACATTGAGCGTGCTCACAAGAGCGGCGTTAAGTATATCGCGCAGCCTGGCGGTTCAATCCGCGACGATAACGTTATCGAGGTTTGCGATAAATACGGCATTGCGATGGCGTTCACGGGAATTCGCCTTTTCCACCACTGATAACATTGATAAAAAACAAACGCGCCTCCTTGAAAAAGGGGGCGCATTTTTGGTGATTACTTGCATTGCGCGTAATTGCACCGCGTAGCGAAAAAAGTCTTTTTGGTCGCCGAAGGCACTTGAGCGAAGCGACTACTCCGCGCGAAGCGCGGCAAACGCGTCAAAAGCGCAAAGGGGTTCAAGGGGGTTGGGGGAGAACCCCCGAGGGGTTTCCCAAAAAAATACTCGCATACAGAGCAAAAAAGCGGAGAACCGAAATTCTCCGCTTAATTTTGTTATAATGCGTTAAGATTAAACGCAGCCCTGTGCCTTCATTGCCTCGGCAACCTTCAGGAAGCCTGCGATATTTGCGCCTGCCATATAGTTTCCGGGCATACCGTACTCCTTGGAAGCGTTGTCGCACTGCTTGAAGATTTCCTTCATAATGCCGTGGAGCTTCTCGTCAACTTCCTCGAATGTCCAGCTGTAACGAATGGAGTTCTGGCTCATCTCAAGACCGGAAGTAGCAACGCCGCCTGCGTTTGCAGCCTTTGCGGGACCGTAGAGCATATTGTTAGCGAAGTAAACCTCGATAGCCTCGGGAGTAGAAGGCATATTTGCGCCCTCTGCTACTGCGTAAACACCGTTTGCTGCGAGATTCTTTGCGAATTCGCCGTTGATTTCGTTCTGGGTAGCGCACGGAAGAGCGATGTCTGCCTTAATCTTTGCGCCCCAAACGCTGCCCTCGTGGTATTCAGCGTTCTTGTGAGCGGTTCTGCCAACGTATTCCTTGATACGTCCGCGCTCAACTTCCTTAATCTGCTTAACAACATCAAGGTCAATTCCATCGGGGTCATAAATGTAGCCGTTGGAGTCGGAAACGGTAACAACCTTGCCGCCGAGCTCGGTTGCCTTCTTGGTAGCGTAAATAGCAACGTTGCCGGAGCCGGAGATGATAACTGTCTGACCGTTGAAGCTCTTGCCGTTAGCCTTGAGCATTTCGTCGGTGAAGTAGCAAAGACCGAAGCCGGTAGCCTCTGTTCTTGCAAGAGAGCCGCCGTAGGTGAGACCCTTACCGGTGAGAACGCCTTCAAACTGGTTCTGAATTCTCTTGTACTGACCGAACATATAGCCGATTTCGCGTCCGCCTGTACCGATATCGCCTGCGGGAACATCGCAGTCAGCGCCAATGTGTCTGTAAAGCTCTGTCATAAAGCTCTGGCAGAAGCGCATAACCTCGCCGTCGCTCTTGCCCTTGGGGTCGAAGTCGGAACCGCCCTTTGCGCCGCCCATAGGAAGCGTGGTGAGGGAGTTCTTGAAAATCTGCTCGAAGCCCAGGAACTTGATGATACCGATATAAACAGACGGGTGAAGTCTGATACCGCCCTTGTACGGACCGATAGCGGAGTTGAACTGGATACGGAAGCCGCGGTTTACCTGAACCTTACCGTTGTCGTCAACCCACGGAACGCGGAAAATTACCTGTCTCTCGGGCTCGACAATTCTCTCGAACACGCCTGCGTCAACCAAGTCCTGACGCTTTTCGGCAACAGGCTGGAGAGTCTCAAAAACCTCGGTTACAGCCTGAATAAACTCGGGCTCACCGGGATTTCTTTTCTTTACCTTTTCAAGCAAATCTGCAAGATACTGATTTTTCAATGCCATTTGAACAAGTCCTCCTGATAAAAAAATTTGTGCTTTGACCTACGTTTTAGATTATACAACAATCTTCGATAATTTGCAAGAATTTTTTTTAATTTTTTCAATCATTTTTCAAAGTTTTGTATAAAACTAACAGTATGCGGGATATTAACTTGTTTAATACTCACAAAAAACCACGTTTTGCAAAATTCAAAATGAAGCGAGCGAAAAAATAAACTGCACTTTCACGCGCGAAATTGCAATTTTTGTTCAAGGCAAATTTCATTGGCATAAATTACCGGCTTTTTTCATAAATTTTTCACGCATAAGCACTTGACAAGAGTTGTCGAAAAAGGTATAATTAGGATAGATATCGGCGTAATTTTGGCTTTGGGGAAAGCCGTTCGCCGAAAGGACAAGCGTGTATAAAGAGAGGTTTTTATGGGGATTTTAAAAAAGCTGAAGAAGCCTGCGTTTTGGGCGAGAGCGGGAGCTGTGGTTTGTGCGGCGGCGCTGGTGGTAATTCCGTCGGACAGCCTGATAAGCAAAAACGCCTACGGAAGCTCCTCGATGCAGAGCATTCAGGACGAAATCGACAGAATTCAAAAGGAAAACGAACAGCGCAAGCAGCAAATCGATAAGCTCGGAAGCGATATCGCCGACAACGAAGAGGCTATGGATATTGTCAGCGCGCAGATTGACGGAGTAAACGCGGAAATCACGACCTTCGGTCAGCTTATTATAGCAAAGCAGGAGAGCATTGACGCGAAAAAGCTGGAAATTGACGCAGTCGAGAAAACGATTGCCGATAAGGAAGAGACAATCGAGAAGAAAAAGTCCGATATCGCCGATATGCAGGTCGAGAACAAGCGCAATCTTGATAAATTCGCAAAGCTTGCGAGAGCGCTTTATATGACCGACAAGTCGAGCACTCTTCCCATTCTGAACGGCTCGGACGATTGGTACAATTATTACGTCTACTCGGACGTTGTCAAGAACATAAGCGGTCAAAATCTCAACTTTATGAAAAATCTTCTCGCGTCAATCGAGGAGCAGGAGAAGATGATTGACGACCTCAACGTTGAGATTGACGGTCTTGAACAGGACAAGAAAAATCTCCAGAAGCAAAAGGAACAGCTTGAGAGCGAGATGAAGGACCTCGAGGACGAGAAAACCGGTCTTGAGACTTACGCGGGCGAGCAGAAAAACTATCTGTACGGGCTTGCGTCGCAGAATCAGTCGCTCAAGGACAAGGTTGACGGGCTGGAGTACGATATCGCGGTTTCCAACAGCAAGCTCGACGAGCTGGACAAGGAGCTTCAGGAGCTTATCAGAAAGGCGCAGCAGAGCGGCTCGGGAAGTCAGGGCGACTACAGCAGCGGCTTCAGGTGGCCTCTTGACCCGCAGTTCCATAGAATTACTACATATTACGGCTACGACCCGTGGAGAAACGGAAATCACGGCGGTATTGACGTGGTTGGTTCGGGGATTCCTGTTGGAAATGCAAACATTTACACGGTTCAGTCGGGAACGGTTATCAAGGTTTCCAACACCTGTTCGCACGATTACAGCAAGTACTATTCCTGCGGCTGCGGCGGCGGTTGGGGAAATTACATAGTTGTTGACCACGGCGGCGGAGTTTCCACACTTTACGCGCACTGCCGCAAGATTTTCGTTTACGAGGGACAACAGGTGACGAGAGGCGATGTAATCGGTCTTGTCGGCTGCACGGGCTGGTCTACGGGCGACCATCTGCACTTTGAGGTGCGCGAAAACGGTTATCGTGTTGACCCGTTTAAATATGAGTATAGCGATTATTGATAAAATGCGCGGGAGAACCTCGGTTTTCCCGTGCTTTTTTAACAATATGTTGAAATAGCTCTTGACAAAAATACAAGTATTTGTTATAATAAGGGGAGCGAGAAAATTTAGTGTGATTTTCGTAACCCTGTTGAAATTATACATAGAATTGTTGGAGTGTGGACAATGGAAAGAATGACAGTCGCAAAGGCAATGACAAAGTGCCTTGAAGCCGAGGGAATAACCGATATCTTCGGCTATCCCGGAGCGGCAATCTGTCCGTTTTACGATGAACTGTACAAAAGTGATATTAACCATATTCTCGTGCGCCACGAGGTTAACGGCGGTCACGCAGCTTCGGGCTATGCGCGAGTTACGGGAAAACCCGCTGTATGCGTTGCCACAAGCGGTCCCGGCGCACTGAACCTGATTACCGCGATTGCTACGGCTTATATGGACTCCGTGCCGATGGTTATCATCACGGGACAGGTTAATTCCGACCAAATCGGTAGAGATGTCTTTCAGGAAGCCGATATCACGGGTTCTGCGGAGCCGTTTGTTAAACATAGTTATCTGTTAAAGCGCCCCGAGGACACCGCCGAGGTGTTTAAGAGAGCGTTTTACATCGCGGGTACCGGCAGAAGAGGTCCCGTGCTGATTGACGTGCCGTGCGATATTCAGAAGGCGGAGATTGACTTTGAGTACCCCGAAACCGTTGATATAAGAAGCTATCGTCCGAGTTCAAAGGGTAACGGTTATCAGATAAAGAGAGCTGTTACCGCTATGATGAACGCCGAGAAACCGCTTATTATCGCGGGCGGCGGTCTTTTCACGGGAAACGGCGCAGAGCTTATGAGAACGCTTGCGGAAAAGCTGGATATTCCCGTTATCTCAACACTTATGGGGCTTGGCGCGATGCCAACGGACAGCCCGCTTTATTACGGTATGCTCGGAATGCACGGCTGCGTATCGGCAAAGTGCGCGGTAAATAACTGCGACACGCTTATTCTGCTCGGTGCACGTTTGAGCGACAGAACAAGCGCGCCGATTGCAAGAAAAGATAATCTCACTGTAGTACATATTGATATAGACCCCGCGGAAATCGGGAAAACCGTTGAAACAAGCGTGCCGATTGTCGGCGATATAAGCGTGGTTTTGGGGCAGCTTCTCGAGCAGGTTGAAACTATCGAGAGCGAAAAGCTCCCGCATCACGACGCTTGGAAAAAGCAGCTTGACGAAAGCCGTTTTGACGCGCCGATTAAGCCCGTGGAGAAAGGCTTTGTCAACCCGAAGTGGTTTATCCGCGAGTTGAATAAATATCTCCCGACGCGCTCGATTGTTGTGGCGGACGTTGGTGAAAACCAATTTTGGACAGCGTCTAACATTGAGCTGAAAAACGGGCGTTTGCTCACATCGGGCGGTATGGGAACAATGGGTTATTCGCTTCCCGCGGCTATGGGCGCGAAGCAAGCCGAGCCGAACGCCGAGGTTATCGCGGTTTGCGGAGACGGTTCGTTCCAAATGGAAATGCCCGAGCTCGCGACCTGCGTTCAGCACAACATCGCCGTGAAGGTTATCGTGATGAGAAACAAGTATCTCGGAATGGTTCGCGAGTATCAGACCAATCACTACGGCAACAGGCTGTACGCTGTTTCGCTTGACGGAAGCCCGAGTTACACGAAAATTGCCGACGCTTACGGCATTGAAAATATGCTCGTTGACAGCGAGGAGAGCGCTATCGAGGGAATTAAAAGGCTAACCGCTTCGGATAAGCCGTTTTTGCTCGAAGTTGCGGTTCCCGAGCTGCTCGAAACGATTTTGTAAGGCGGAGGTGCGTATATGAAACATACAATTTCCGTTTTGGTTGAAAACCACGCGGGTGTTCTCGCGAGAGTTGCGGGACTTTTCGCGCGGCGCGGTTTCAATATCGACAGCCTTGCTGTTGGAGTAACCGACGACGTTAACGTTTCGAGAATTACAATCGTTGCCGACGGCAGCGACTACACTCTTGAACAAATCGAAAAACAGCTCAACAAGCTGATTGACGTAATCAAGGTCAAGACTCTTGCACCCGAGAATATGGTTTCGCGCGAGCTTATTTTGATTAAGGTAAGCTGCACCGCGAAGCAGCGCTCGGAGATTATCAGCATCTGCGACCTTGCTCACGGGAAAATTTCGGATATTTCCGCAAATTCGATTACAATCGAAATTTCCGACAGCGCGCAAAACCTCAACAATTTCGAGGAACTGCTCCGTCCTTACGGCATAAAGGAAATCGTGAGAACGGGCACAATCGCAATTCAAAAGGGAGAACAGGCTGTTTCCGTGAGAAACTAATTTGTCCACAACGCTTAAAAGCGCTAAAATATTTTTATAAAGGAGATTTTACCAATGGCTAATTTGTATCATTTGGAGGACTGCAATCTGTCTTTGTTGGACGGCAAGACCGTTGCAATTATCGGTTACGGTTCGCAGGGACACGCACATGCGCTCAACCTTAAGGACAGCGGCGTGAAGGTTGTTATAGGTCTTTACGAGGGTTCCAAGAGCTGGAAGAAGGCTGAAGCTGCGGGCTTTGAGGTTTACACAGCTGCCGAGGCTGCGAAGAAGGCTGACATCATTATGATTCTTATCAATGATGAGCTTCAGGCAAAGCTGTACAAGGAGAGCATTGAGCCGAACCTTGAGGAAGGCAATATGCTGATGTTCGCGCACGGCTTCAACATTCACTTCGGTTGCATCGTTCCTCCGAAAAACGTTGACGTTACGATGATTGCTCCGAAGGCTCCCGGTCACACTGTAAGAAGTGAGTTCCAGGCTGGCAAGGGCACTCCCTGCCTTATCGCTGTTGAGCAGGACTACACCGGCAGAGCAAAGGACCTCGCACTTGCTTATTCCGCAGGTATCGGCGGCGCAAGAGCAGGCGTTCTCGAGACCACTTTCAGAGTTGAGACCGAGACCGACCTCTTCGGTGAGCAGGCAGTTCTCTGCGGCGGCGTTTGCGCTCTTATGCAGGCTGGCTTTGAGACGCTCGTTGAGGCAGGCTATGACCCCAGAAACGCTTACTTCGAGTGCGTTCACGAGATGAAGCTCATCGTTGACCTCATCTATCAGAGCGGCTTCTCCGGAATGCGTTACTCCATCTCCAACACCGCTGAATACGGCGACTACATCACAGGTCCGAAGATTGTTACCGAGGAAACCAAGAAGACTATGAAGAAGATTCTTGCGGATATTCAGGACGGTACATTCGCAAAAGACTTCTTGCTTGATATGAGCGACGCGGGCAAGCAGACTCACTTCAAGGCAATGAGAAAGCTCCACGCTGAACATCAGCTCGAGCAGGTTGGCGAAGAAGTTCGCAAGCTCTATAGCTGGAACAACGAAGCGGACAAGCTCATCAACAACTGATAAGCTTTCTGAAATCCGATATTCAAGCCGTTTTTCTTCGGAGAAACGGCTTTTCGGTTATTCGGGATATTGACAGAAACGAGGTGTGTTTGTGGAGATAAAAGAGTTTTGCGGGAACAAAAAGCAGTTCCTTTCGCTGCTGTTGTTGGCGGACGAACAGGAAGATATGATTGACCGATATCTTGACAGAGGAACAATGTATGTGCTGGACGATGTCGGGATAAAATGTGAGTGTGTGGTAACGGACGAGGGTGACGGCGTGCTCGAAATCAAAAATCTCGCCGTAGAGCCGGAATGTCAGGGAAAGGGCTATGGCAGGGCAATGATTGATTTCATTGCCGCGAGATATAAGGGGCAATTTTCCGTGCTGCAAGTCGGAACGGGTGACAGCCCGCTTACCGTGCCGTTTTACGAGAAATCCGGCTTTGTCCGTTCGCACAGCGTGAAAAATTTCTTTACCGACAACTACGACCACCCGATGTTTGAGTGCGGAATTCAGCTTGTCGATATGGTTTATCTGCAAAGGAAACTGTAATTGATTTGGAGGAGCGGTATGAATTTTGAACTTGTACGCATTTCGGACGATGATTTGGCTTGGTTTAAAGCGGTTGCGCAGGAGGCTTTTCAAAAGGGATTCGAGGATTATTTCGGCGAAACCGATTTAACAATTCTCCCCGAAAAGGACATCGACAAATCCTTGAACGAAAAGGGTGCGGCGGCTTATAAAGCGGTGGTTGACGGGGAAATGGCAGGCGGCGCGGTTGTTGTCATTGACGAGAAAACCGGTCACAATCATCTCGACTTGCTTTTCGTAAAACGCGGCGTTCAGAGCAAGGGTATCGGCAAGGCGATGTGGTTTGAAATCGAAAAGCTTTACCCGCAAACAAAGGTCTGGGAAACCTGCACGCCTTATTTTGACCGCAGAAATATCCATTTTTATGTGAACGTCTGCGGGTTTCACATCGTTGAATTTTTCAACGAAAAGCACCCGATGCCCGATACTCCCGAGGATTTTGTCGGTGACGGAAACGAGGGTATGTTTCAATTCCGAAAGCAGATTTTGTGAAAAACTTTACCCGAGTGCACGCGCGTTCGGGCAGTTTTTTGTGCAAAACTACTTGAATTTTCCCACAATATATAGTATAATAAAAATAAGTATTGCACATCGGAGGGAGCTATGGATAATTTTTATCAGGTTGATATTTTCACGTCAAGCGAGGCGATTGACGGGATAACGGGCGCGCTTCAGGATTACGGCGTGACGGGTTTTATTATCAAGGACGGTGCGGATTTCGAGGACTTTCTTGCCGACAAAAACGCAAATTGGGATTACGTTGACGACAGCCTGATGTCGCTCAAAAACGCCGAGCCTTGCATCACGGTTTACGTTCACGAAAACGCGCAAGGTCGCGAAACTCTTGAGGCAATTCGTGCGCTTGTCGAGAGCTTTAAGGCGAAGAATTCCGACGGGTTTTACGGAAATATCAGAATGGAGCTTGCAAACGTCAAGGAAGAGGATTGGGCGAACAACTGGAAACAGTACTACAAGCCGTTTCGCGTGGGAAAAAGCCTTGTGATAAAGCCGTCTTGGGAGCAGGTTGAGCCGAAATCGGGCGATAAGATACTCGAAATCGACCCCGCGTCAACCTTTGGCACGGGACAGCATCACACCACAAAAATGGTTATGGAAACGCTTGAAACTGTGATAAAAGGCGGGGAGCGCGTCCTCGACCTCGGCTGCGGAAGCGGCATTTTGTCGATTGCCGCGCTTTTGCTCGGTGCAAGTGACGTCACAATCTGCGATATCTTCGAGAACGCCGTGAAAACCGCGTCCGAGAATATCGAGAAAAATAATTTTACTGCCGAGAAATACCGCGCGTTTTGCGGCGATATTATCAGCAACTCGGCGCTTCGCGAGAAAATCGGCGGCGGGTTTAATGTGATTTGTGCGAATATTGTCGCCGATGTTATTATCGGAATGAGCGGGCTTTTCGCGGCTTTTCTTGCCGAGGGCGGCGTTTTGATTGTATCGGGAATTATCGACGAGCGACTTGACGAGGTGCTCGAAGCGCTCGGCGAAAACGGCTGGAAACAGGTTTCCGCGCTTAACGAAGAGGGCTGGAACTGCGTTTTACTTTCGCGCTGACATTTTGCTCGCCTTCTGCATATATTGCAGAAAAGGGGGCGAAATTATGCAGTTTCTATACGTTTTCGGGCTGATGTTTTTGGCAATTTTTGGGGCTGCGATGCTTGCCGAGATTTTTTGCAAGGCAATTTTCAGAAGCTCCTTGAGGAGTTTTGACATCTACGTCAAACCCTCGGAGGACTTGGCTGAATTTATCGAGCACGCCCGAAAAAGTGACATTATCGGTGAGATTAACATAATTGACGGTGAGAGGGACGAGCAGGCGGTTTTGCTTGCGGAGAAATATGACAACGTGCATTTGTGCGCGGATATGGTGAAAAAGATTGACTGAAACAAATTTACAATGCCTCACGGGCGGCGTCGAGGACGTCGTTTACTACAACGAGGACAGCGGCTATATCGTGCTTGATATGGACGTGGACGGAGTGCTGATAACCGCTGTCGGGAATATGGGCGACGTGCGCGAGGGCGAGCAGCTCACGCTGTACGGCGACTATGTCAAAAACGCGAAATACGGCAGACAGTTCAAGGTCGAAATCTTTGAGCGTTCCTTGCCGAGCGACGTGAACGCGTTTCGGAAATATCTCGGTTCGGGTGTTATACGCGGCGTTGGACCGTCGATGGCGAAAAAAATTGTCGAGGCTTTCGGCGAAAAAACGCAGGAAATTCTCGAAAATGACCCGCAGCAGCTTTCGGTTATCAAGGGAATAACCTCGGAGCGCGCTTTTGAAATCGGGCAGGAATTTCACAATATCACGGGACTGCGCAAGGCAATGACGTTTTTCTCGAAATACGGAATTGCTCACTCGTACATCGCGGCGGCTTGGAAATTTTACGGCGGCGAGCTTATCCGAGCGGTTGGCGAAAATCCGTATATGCTCTGCGAGAGCGGGATTGAGCTGCCGTTTCCCGAAGCCGAGAGAATTGCTGCGGATTTAAAATTCCCCGCTGACAGCGTTTATCGTCTGGCAGCGGGAGTTCTCTGGCAGCTGCGGCTTTCGGCAAACGACGGGAACACCTGTGTTCGCGAAAACGTGCTTTGCAGCGAGGTTACACAAACGCTTTTAATTGACAGAAATCAGTACACCGCGGCGCTCGATTACCTCAAGGAGCGCGGCGATGTGATTGATTTTGATAAATTCGGCGAGAGGTTTATTTATCTTGCGGAGTATTATCAGGCGGAGTGTTTTATCGCGGACAAAATTGCCGAGATGATTAAACTTTCGGGCGGCGAGGAAACCGATTTTTCCGAGGAAATCGAGGGCGTTGCGTGGACAACGGGCATCGAGTACGAGGAGCTTCAGAAAAAGGCGATAAACGGCTGTATGAACAACCGCGTTTTTATCCTCACCGGCGGTCCCGGCACGGGAAAAACCACAACACTGAACGCGGTTATCGAGCTTTGCCGCCAGCGCAAGCAGAAAATCAAGCTCGCTGCTCCCACGGGACGAGCGGCAAAGCGGGTTGCCGAGCTTACGGGCGCGCCCGCGCAGACTATACATAGATTGCTCGAGGTGGATTTTGCTGCGGGTGGTAACAGCTTCAAACGCAACGAGGAAAACCCGCTTTCTTGCGATGTGCTGATAATTGACGAGATGTCGATGGTTGACGCGCAGCTTTTCGCTTCGCTTCTCAAAGCGGTGAAAACGAGCACGCGGCTGATTATGGTCGGCGACAGCAACCAGCTCCCTTCGGTCGGCGCGGGAAATATTCTCCACGATTTGATTGACAGCAAAAGAGTGCCGACAGTCGAGCTTGTCGAGATTTTCCGTCAAGCCGCGCAGAGCCTTATTGTAACAAACGCGCACAAGATTATCAAGGGTGTGTACCCCGAGCTGAACGACAGGAAAAACGACTTTTTCTTTATGCGCTCGGACAGCGAGGAAGCGACGCTTCGGCTTGTCGTTGACCTTTGCGCGAGGCGGCTGCCGAAAAGCTACGGCTATGACGCGCTTGATGATATACAGGTGCTTTGTTTATCGAGAATAGGCACGCTCGGCACGGGAAATCTCAACAAGGAGCTTCAGCTTGCGCTCAATCCGCCGTCAAAGGACAAGCGCGAGTTGAATTATATGAACACGCTTTTCCGTGACGGCGACAAAGTTATGCAGACGAAAAACGATTATGACGTGGAATGGCGGCGCGGTGCGGAAAAATCGCACGGCGTGTTCAACGGCGACATCGGGAAAATTTCCGACGCGGACAGGGTAAATTCGCGCTGTACAATCGACTTTGACGGAAGAAAAGCGTTTTACGATGGAGAGATGCTGAAAAAAATCGAGCACGCCTACGCCGTGACCGTGCACAAAAGTCAGGGCAGCGAGTACCCCGCGGTGATAATCCCGCTTCCGAACCGAATGGACAGGCTCTCTTACAGGAATTTGCTCTACACGGCGGTAACGCGCGCCAAGAAAACACTCATCATAATCGGCACGGAAAACAAAGTCCGCGAGATGGTTGACAACAACCGAAAAACCGTGCGGTGCTCCTGTCTGAAAGAAATGTTAGAGGACTATTTTGATTAAATCTGTAAGTCTTTACGAGTATTTTCGCCGAGCGGTTTCGGTTGTCGCGCCGAACCGCTGCCCGTTTTGTGGTGACGTTATCGCGGCGGAAAAATATTACTGCCCGAGCTGTTTCGAGTACTTGCCGTTTGTGGAAAAAGAGCTTGTGCCGCCCGAAAATATCTCGCGGCTGATTGCGTGCTGTTATTACCGCAGCCGCGCAAGAAAAGCTGTTTTGCAGCTCAAATACGGCTGCCTTGTTTACCCCGCGGACGCTTTTGCGCTGATGATATCGGAGAAGCTCTCGCGAATTTCCGCGGACTTGATTGTGCCGATTCCGAGCAGCCGTTCGAGTATCAAAAAGCGCGGTTTTGCCACGGCAGAGCTTATCGGAAAAACGGTTTCGATGAGAACGGGATTGCCGCTTGTGAAAGCTCTCGGCGCAAACCGTGATAAAAAGGAGCAAAAAGGACTAACCGCGAAAAACCGCCTGATAAACGCACAAAGCGCGTTCTTTCTCAAAAGCGGCTTCGATTTCAGCGGGAAAACGGTTGTGCTTCTCGACGACGTTTGCACAACGGGCGCAACGCTTTCTGCTGCCGCAAAGCTGCTGCTTGACGCGGGCGCGGAGGAAGTAATCGCTGCGGTTTTCGCGAAAACAATGAGCTGCGGCAATATCGAGCTTACGCGAAAAAAGTACAGGCTGCGCGGTTGATTTTTTGCGAAAAATATGTTATAATAAAATGTATGAGTAAATTTAGAGGATTTGTATGACGATAAAAATTTCCAGTGAAGAAACGCAGCGGCAGCGTGAATTTGCGCAAAAAGTCCGCGAGCTTAACCAAAAACTCGAAACCCCGCCGACAGCGCACGTTCGCACTTTCGGCTGCCAGCAAAATATGAGCGACGGTGAAAAGCTCAAGGGAATGCTTGCCGAAATGGGCTACGGTATCGTGGGCGAGCCGGACGGCGCGGACGTGATTATCTTCAACACCTGCGCGGTTCGTGAGAACGCCGAGGACAGAGTTTTCGGCAATCTCGGCGCTCTCAAACACGAAAAGCGCCGCAACCCAAACGCAATTATCGCGGTTTGCGGGTGTATGGTTGAGCAGGAACACATCACAGAGCGCATCAAAAAGAGCTTCCCGCACGTTAGCCTTGTTTTCGGCACAAACGCGCTTCACACGCTACCCGAGCTGATTTATAACCAACTCACCGAGCACGCGCGCGTTTTCTCCGTGCCGAAAAACGACGGAGTTATCGCCGAGGGAATTCCGCTTCGGCGCGAGAACAAAATTTTGGCGTCGATACCGATTATGTACGGCTGCAACAACTTTTGCAGCTACTGCATTGTCCCTTATGTGAGGGGAAGAGAGCGTTCGCGCGAGATGAACGATATTGTGAACGAGGCGAAATCGGCTATCGAAAGCGGCGCGAAGGAACTGCTTTTGCTCGGGCAGAATGTAAATTCCTACGGCAAGGAGCACGGCACGAGCTTTGCGGAGCTTTTGCGCAAAATCAATGCGCTTGACGGTGAATTTCGGATTTGCTATATGTCGAGTCACCCGAAGGACGCGACGCGCGAGCTTATCGACGCAATCGCCGAGTGCGAAAAGGTGACAAGGCATTTTCATCTGCCGGTGCAGAGCGGCTCGTCGAGAGTTTTGGAGCTGATGAACCGAAAATACACGCGCGAGGATTATATAGAAATCGTGGATTATATTCGCGAGAAAATCCCCGACGCCGCGCTTACTTCGGACATTATCGTCGGCTTTCCGGGTGAAACGCGCGAGGACTTTGAGCAAACGCTTTCGCTTATCGAGAGGGTGCGCTTCGATTCGCTCTACACCTTTATTTACAGCCCGCGAAAAGGCACAAAAGCTGCCGAAATGGACGACCCGATTTCCGAGGAGGAAAAGGGAAAGTGGTTTCGTGAGCTGCTTGATGTGCAGGGTGAAATCGGTATGAATTTGTATGAAAAGTACGTCGGGCAAACCTTCCGCGTTCTCTGCACGGGAACGGGAAGAACAGGCAGCGGAACGCTTACGGGTAAAACTCCGCAGGACGTTATTGTTGATTTTGACGGTGACGAGACGCTTATCGGAAGCTTCGTCAACGTTAAGATAGAAAAGGCTCTTAATTGGGCGCTTTTGGGAAAAATTTTAGATTAAAGGAGAAAAATTATGACGGTTATTGATGCAGCAAGACAGCTTGGCGCGGTTGTTCAGACCGACCCGCGTTATATCGAGTACGTTAAGGCAAAGACGATGAATGACGCTGACGAGGAGCTTCAGAAGCTCATCGGCGATTTCAATTTAATTCGCCAAAATCTCACGATGGAGACCAACAAGGAACCCGAGGAGGCTGACGGCGAGAAAATCAAGGATTTGAACTTTAAAATGCAGGAAGCCTACGAGAAGATTATGGCGAACGAGAATATGGCGATGTTCACCGTGGCAAAGCAGGGAATGGACAAGCTGATGAGCGAAATCAACACGATTTTGACCTATTCCGTTGAGGGAATGGACCCCGCGACCTGCCCGAGCGAACCGCCCGCTGCGGAATGTACGGGAAGCTGCTCAACCTGCGGCGGCTGCGGTTAAGCTATCGCGTAAATTTTGGGTAAAATTGACTACCGAACGTCTGTTTATTGTGAAAATTTGCGGACGTTCGGTAAAATTATCAAGGCAGTAAATTGAGGTGATGAGAGGAATGGCAGAGGAAAAAATCGCGGAAAAAGATTCGCCGATGCTCAAGCAGTATAAGGAAATCAAGGAAAAATATCCCGATTATATACTGTTTTTCCGTCTGGGTGATTTTTACGAGATGTTCTTCGAGGACGCTTTGACGGTTTCGCGGGAGCTGGAGCTGGTGCTGACATCGAGAGCGGGTTCGCCGATGTGCGGAGTGCCGTTTCACAGCGCGGAAATCTACATAAAACGGCTTATCGACGCGTCTTTTAAGGTGGCAATCTGCGAGCAGCTTTCCGACCCGCACGCATCAAAGGGCTTGGTTCAGCGCGGGGTAATCCGCCTTGTCACAGCGGGCACGGTCATCGAAGCGTCAATGCTTTCCGAGGACCGCAACAACTATATCACCAGCATTTACGCCTGCGAGGACGGAATAGGGCTTGTTTTCGCGGACATTTCCACGGGTGAAATTCACGTTTTCGAGAAAAAAGGCAAGCACCGCGAAAACGAGGTTATCTCGGAGCTTTCGCGTTTTCACCCCGTAGAATTGCTGATAAATCACGATTTTGTGGATTTGAAAGAGGTTTCGCGATTTGTCTCGGACGGTTTGAAGAAATGCGTCTGCGAAATGCGCGACGACGGTGAATTTGACAACTCCGATTTGTCCGTGATAACCGAGCAGTTCGAGAACACCGCTGATGTAAATTCTCTCGGTATTGCCGCGCTCCCGCTTGCACAAAAGGCTCTCTGCGCGCTTTTCAGATATGTTGGCAACTCCTACAAGGCGACCGTAAAGCGCTTCACGGGAATTTCCGCGCACACAACCGAGGAGTATATGGAGCTTGGCTTAACAACGCGCCGCAACCTTGAGCTTTGCGAAACGTTGCGTTCGGGAGAAAAGCGCGGAACGCTGTTTTACGTTCTCGACAAGACCTCAACCGCGATGGGCAGAAGAAAGCTGCGCTCGTGGATTGAACGCCCGCTTATTTCCCACGCGAAAATTATCGACAGGCTGAATTCCGTCGAGGAGCTGATGAAAAATTCGGCGGTGTTAAGCGATTTGCGGGAGCTTTTGCGGAATGTCTATGACCTTGAGCGGCTTTTGTCGAGAATTGCCTACAAAACCGCCTCACCGAAGGACGTTCAGGCGATGGGGAAAACACTCGGCGTACTCCCTGCGATAAAACAGGAGTTGAGCGGCTTGAACTCGCGGCTGCTGCGCGAGCTGAACGACAGCATAAGCGACCTCACGCAGACTGCGTCGCTTATCGAAAACGCGCTGAAAGACGAGCTCCCCGCGAATATCAGGGACGGCGGCGTTATTCGGGACGGCTTCAACGAGGACATCGACCACCTTCGTGATATCTCATCGGGCGGTGAAAAGATACTGCACGAGATTGAGGAACGCGAGCGCGAGGCGACGGGTATCCGCACGCTGAAAGTGGGCAACAACCGCGTTTTCGGCTATTACATCGAGGTTTCCAACAGCTTCAAGGACAAGGTTCCCGAGAATTATATCCGCAAGCAAACTCTCACAAACGGCGAGCGTTACATCACCGAGGAGCTGAAGAAAATCGAGGGCGAGATTTTCACGGCGAACGAACGTCTGCTTGCTCTCGAGCAGAGCATTTTCTCGGAAATCCGCGATTTTATCGGCACAAAGCTGAACGAAATCCAAAAGACCTCGGTTGCGCTGTCGGAGGTTGACGCGCTTTGCAGCTTCGCGCAGGCAAGCCTTGAAAACAACTATACAAAGCCTGAAATTACGATGGACAGCGTGATTGACATCAAGGACGGGCGGCACCCTGTTGTCGAGAACCTGCTGCTTGACTGCCAGTTCACGCCGAATGATGTTTATCTTGACGCAACCGACAACAAGCTGCTGATAATCACGGGACCTAATATGTCGGGTAAATCCACATTTATGCGGCAGACCGCGATTATCGTTCTGATGGCGCAGATAGGCTGTTTCGTGCCCGCGAGGTACGCGAAAATCGGCGTTGTGGACAAGATTTTCACGCGTGTGGGCGCGTCCGACGATTTGACCGCGGGACAGTCAACGTTTATGGTGGAGATGAACGAGGTTGCGGAAATCCTCAAAAACGCCACGAAAAACAGCCTTGTTATTCTCGATGAAATCGGTCGCGGCACGTCAACCTTTGACGGAATTTCCATCGCAAAATCGGTTGCCGAGTACATCTGCAACAAAATCGGCGCGAAAACCCTTTTCGCCACGCATTATCACGAGCTTATCTCAATGGAAAAGGAACAGCGCGGTGTACGGAATTTCAGCGTTGCTGTCACAAAGCGCGGCGATGACATAAAGTTTTTGCACAAAATTGTCGAGGGCGGCACGGACGACAGCTACGGTATCGAGGTAGCAAAGCTTGCGGGTTTGCCGAACAAGGTTGTTCAGCGGGCGAAGGAAGAGCTGAAGGAGCTTGAAATCAGCGGCAAGGTGAGAATGGCGGAGGCTATCGAAAAGAGCCGCGACAATCAGTTCAGCCTGACCGCTGTCGAGGAGCAGAACGCGATTGCCCGGATAAGAGCCGCGGATTTGAACTCGATGACGCCGCTTGACGCGATGATGCTGATTAAGGATATCAAGGAGCGTATATGACCGTTAAAAAGAGGGTATTTTTGATAATTTTGGCGGCAGTGCTTGTTGCGGGTGCGTTTGTCGGCGGATTTTTTGTCGGAAAGAATAACACCCAAAAAGAGACAGATTTACCGAACTGCGAGGTTGTTTACGCCGAGATAATTTCCGTAAACGGCAGCAATTTTCACGTCAAGGGACTTGATGTCAACGACGTAAACGGGCGCGGAGAGTTTACCTTTTCCGCGAAGGAAAACACTCGACTTGTATGGCGGGGAACGGAAATTCCTCTGTCGGATTTTCAGGCAGGCGACAGAATTGCGTTTTACTATCGAGGAGCGGTTTTGGAGAGCTTTCCCGCGCGGATACCGAATATTTTGCTGATAAAGCTGCTGGACGACGAGCGTTAGAACGGAGAAAAAATGCCGAAAATAAACCAACTTGACAAAAGTGTATACGAGCTGATTGCCGCGGGCGAGGTTATCGAGAGACCGGCTTCGGTTATCAAGGAGCTTTGCGAGAACTCGATTGACGCGGGCGCGCTGAACATTTCCGTGGAAATAAAGCGCGGCGGCATCACCTATATGCGCATAACCGACGATGGCTGCGGGATATCCTATGACGATATGCCGCTTGCTTTTCGTCGTCACGCGACAAGCAAGGTGCTCGAGGTAGCCGACCTTGAGAATATCGTAACGCTTGGTTTTCGCGGGGAAGCGCTTGCTTCCGTGTGCGCAGCGGCGCGGGTTGAAACCATAAGTCGGCGCGGCGTGGACAAGCTCGGCGTGCATTACCGGATAGAGGGCTCGGTGCCGTTGGAGTACGAGAAAACGGGCTGCGCGGAGGGCACGACAATCATTATCCGCGACCTGTTTTACAACACCCCCGCACGCCTGAAATTCCTCAAAAAGGACGTGACCGAGGGGAATTACTGCGCGCAGGTTGTCGAAAAGCTCGCGCTCTCCCACCCGAACATCTCGTTTCGGTTTATCCGCGACGGAAAACAAACTCTCCTCACATCGGGCGACGGCAGCTATTACAGCGCAATTCACGCGGTTTTCGGGAAACAGTTTGCCGCGTCTATGATACCTGTCGAAAATGTTTACCGTGAAATCGAGGTTGCGGGATTTGTCAGCTCGCCGCTTTTCACGAAATCGAACCGCACAATGCAGAATTTCTTCGTCAACGGAAGAAGCGTGAAAAGTCCGGTTTGCTGCGCGGCGCTGGAGGAAGCGTTTCGCAACAACATAATGGTCGGGAAATTTCCCGCGTGTGTTTTGTGTATAAATCTCGACCCCGTTGACCTTGACGCGAACATTTCTCCCGCAAAGACCGAGGTTCGTTTTGCTAACGAAAAAGCGGTGTTTGACGCGATTTATTTTGCGGTGAAAAACGGGATTATGGGCTATGACGAAAGCCGCGAGATTAAGCTGGACGACTCGCCCGAAGCCGAGGAAAAGCCGACTGTTTCGATACCGGTGGGGCGGGAGATTTTCTCCGTTCCGACAGCGAAGCCCGATGCGGACAGCTTTTACAAGAAAAACGTACCGTTTGAGTTTCCCGAGGTTAAACAGGAAGCCGAGCAGGCGGTGATTACCGAGGTTATCACGCCGCTTGCTGCAAGCAAACCCGAAATCGTTGAAGCAAGCAATACCGAAACCGTTGAGGCAAGCAAGCCCGAAGCAGTTGAGGAAAACCGGCAGAGCCTTGCGGGATATTCGTATATTACGGAAAAATCCTTTGAAAAGCGCGAAAAGCCGGAAACTCCCTCCGAAGAAGTTCCCGAAGAACCCGAAATTTCCGTCGAAAATATCCGCGTTATCGGTGAGCTTTTCAAGACGTATATCCTCTGCGAGAGCGAAGAAACGCTGATTTTGATTGACAAGCACGCGGCTCACGAGCGGATAAATTTCGAGAGCTTCAAAAAGGGCACAAACATTCACGGGCAGTTTGTGTTGGAACCGAGCCCCGTGTTTCTGTCACCCGAGGAGTATGACGCGGTGAAGCAGTTTGCGGATAAGCTGGAAAATGTTGGTATTTTGCTGCAGTTTGAGGAGGGCGGAAAGGTTCTTGTGAAGGGCGTTCCGCACTCGCTTGAGGAGTGCGACCCCGCGGATTTGCTCCAAAGCATCTCGGAAACGCTTGCTCTCGGGAGCGACAACGCCGAGGGAATGCTGTTCGATGATGTTTTGCACACGATGGCTTGCAAGGCGAGTATCCGTGCGAATGAAAATCAGAGCATTTCGGAGCTGACTTATCTCGCGAAAATGGTTCTCGGCGACAGAAATATCCGATATTGTCCGCACGGACGACCTGTGATAACGCAGATTTCCAAAAAGCAGATTGAGAAATATTTCGGGAGAATTGTCTGAAATGAACAGGATAATTGTGGTTTGCGGGCCGACGGCGTCGGGGAAAACGGCGCTTGCGGTTGAACTTGCGAAAATTTACGGCGGAGAGGTAATTTCCGCCGATTCTATGCAGATTTACACCGATATGGACATCGCCTCCGCAAAGGCGACTCCCGAGGAACAGCAGGGTATTCCGCACCACCTGATGAATTTTCTTGAACCCACGGAGAGCTTTTCGGTTGCGGATTACGTCGGTTTGTGCAACGAAAAGTCGCGTGAAATTATCGCGCGCGGGAAAATCCCGATAATCTGCGGCGGAACGGGGCTTTACATCTCGTCGTTTGTGGATAATATCGAGTTTGACGAAAGCGAACAGGATTTTGAGTTCCGCGAGGAAATGCGGAAATTTGCCGAGGAAAACGGCGCGGCGGCGCTTTTGGAGAAGCTGCGCGAGGTTGACCCCGAAACCGCCGCCACGCTTCACGAAAACAACATCGGGCGGGTTATTCGCGCGCTTGAGGTGTACAAAACGACAGGTCACACGATTGCCGAGGCTAAACGAAATTCTCGTAAAAATCCGTCGCCGTTTGAATTTGCGATGATAACGCTTGAATACGCCGACCGCGAGCAGCTCAAAAACCGCATAAACAAGCGCGTTGACCGAATGGTTGAGATGGGGCTGGTTGACGAGGCGAGAGCCTGCTTCGAGCAGAAAAACCGCCCGACCGCCGCGCAGGCAATCGGCTGCAAGGAGCTTTACCCGTATTTTCGCGGTGAAAAAACGCTCGGCGAGTGCGTCGAGGAGCTGAAGCTCCGCACCCGTCAATACGCGAAAAGGCAGATGACTTGGTTTCGACGAGATAAGCGAATTATCCCTGTTGTTGTTGAGCCAAACGACAGTTTTCAACAAATTGTTGAAAAAGCAAGGTCAATTATCGACGAAAAGTTTTACAAATAGCTTACAAATTCAGGAAATTATGGAATAAACAGGATAATCGGAGCGATTTTTTGCAAATTTTTTTGAAAATATTCCTGAAAATTTTAAAAAAATAGTAGCATTTTTTTGAAAAGTATGTTATACTATTATATATAGTTGGGGAGTGTCTGCTTTTTTAAGCGGCTTTTCACCACGCGGGCGGTTTCGCCCATAAGACAGAGAGAAAAGGTGATTTTTATGGCAAAGGATATCAATCTTCAGGACGTTTTTCTGAATCAGGCGAGAAAGGACAGAATTCCCGTTACGATTTACATCACAAACGGATTTCAGTTCAAGGGCGTTGTCAAGGGCTTCGATAACTACACGGTTATCCTCGACACCGACGGAAAGCAGAATTTGATTTATAAGCACGCGATTTCTACGATTACCCCGTTTAAGCCTGTTTCCATTCTTGACGCTTACGATAAAGAAGAGGAATAATCCGCTGCGCTTGCAGTGAAAGGGCTGCGGTTTCTTGCAGTGAAAAGGCTGCGGCTTCTTTCGGTAAATGGGCTGCCTTTTTGATATAAGGGGTGAACGTATTGAATTCGGCGTGGACAAGAGCGATTGTCGCTATTTTGTCTGTTTTCGTTATCTTGGTCGCGATTGGACAAGTTTTCTTCGCGGGCGGAGCGAAAATCACAACCGAAACAGCGTATAATTACGGCTATGACGCGGAAATACCGTTCGAGGGAGTTATCCTCCGCGATGAAACGGTAATTTACAACTCGGGTTCGGGCGTTTTGAGCTACGAGCACGAGGACGGAGTTAAGGCGGGAAAAAGTACGGTTATCGCGCGGCGCTACAAGAGCGACAGCGATATCGCTTATCTTCGTGAAATAGAACAGCTCAAAGAGCAGATTGAGATGCTCGAGAGCGCAGAAATGCTTATCGGCACCGACAACTCGCAGCTCGAGGCTATCTCGGCGCAGATTAACGAGAGCCACTCGCAGATGATAAGCAGCATTATTGACGGCGATTTTCAGGCGGCTTCCGAACAGCGCAGCAAGCTGCTTTGCGCGATGTGCAAAAGGGAGATTACGCTGAAGGAGAGCGGCGGCTACTCCGAGAAAAAGCGTGAGCTGCAAAACCGAATTTCCGAGCTTGAGGCGATGATTTCGGGCGACGTTCAGGAAATTCAGGCGGGCGGCACGGGTTATTTCGTGAGCTCGGTTGACGGGTACGAGGGCGAGTTTGGTTACTCGGACATTGACAAAATGACCGAGGAAACGATTGCAAAGGTTATCGAAAATCCGACAAAAGCGGGTGCGAAAAACGCGATTGGAAAGCTGGTTTCCGATTATCATTGGAGAGCGGCGGCGGTTATCGAGAACGAGAAGATGATTGGGATTTACGAGGGCGGCAAGGCGACGCTTCGCGTGGGTTCCGAGCAGAGACAGTATGAAACCACTGTTGTCGCGGTAAACAAGTGCGGCGACGGGAAATCTGTGTATATATTCGAGGGCGACAATTTCGTTTCAAACGCGGTGGAAAGCCGAACGGCGAGCTTCAAGCTCGTGGTGAACAGCTACGGTGGACTTCGAGTACCGAGAAAGGCTCTCCGCTACGATGAAAACGAGCAGCGCGGCGTGTTTGTTCTGCGTGGACAGACGCTTCAGTTCAAGAAAGTTGAAGTAGTTTACTGGGGCGAGGGCTATGTAATCTGCTCGCAGGAAAAGGACGACGAGTACTTGAAGCTGTACGATAAAATTGTTGTCGAAGGCAAGGATTTGTACGATGGAAAGGTTATTTGACGGCGGCGAATTTGATGACGTTCGCGAAAATTACAAGAGAATTTCCGAGAATATCCAAAACGCTGTTTTGAAATCGGGCAGAACCGATAAGGTGAGATTTATGGCGGTAACCAAAACCGTGCCGCCGGAACGCGTGAACTGCGCGATAAATCTGGGTGTTGATTTGCTGGGAGAGAACCGCGTTCAGGAGTTTCTCGAAAAACGCGACGCCTACGCGCCTGCCGAGGTGCACTTTATCGGCGCTCTCCAGACCAACAAGGTCAAGTACATTATTGATAAGGTATCGATGATTCATTCCGTGGACAGCATTCATTTGGCGGAAGAAATAAACCGCAGAGCTTGCCAACACGGACTGACTATGGATATACTCGCCGAGATAAATATAGGCGAGGAAGAAACAAAAAGCGGCATTTCATCGGAAAGCGCAAAGGCTTTCTGCCGCGAGCTTGACGGGCTTTCAAACATAAGGCTGTGCGGGCTGATGACAATTCCCCCTCCAAACTGCGAGGAGAGGCTCTACGCAGAGATGCAGGAGCTTTTCGAGGGCATTCGGGGTACGCTTTCGGGCGAAAAATGGGGCGCGTTCGATACTCTTTCGATGGGGATGTCGGGAGATTACGAAACCGCGATAAAATTCGGGGCAACCATTGTCCGAATCGGTTCAGCACTTTTCGGTCAAAGGAAAAAACCTGTGTAAGCAGGAAAATATAAATAATTGGGAGGAAATTAAAAATGGGCAACTTTTTCAAGAACATCTTCGGTACGGGTGACGAAAACGAGGGCTTCGTAGATTACGAGGATAACAGCGGCTCCTACGATACCACATCAAATGCGGTAACAAACGAGGAGGCAAGCTATTCTGACTTTAGCTCCACCAAGAGCGACAGCTACGGTTCAAGCTCGAAGTACATCAACCTTCACAGCGCGGGTACACCCAAGCTTGCAATTCTCAAGCCCAAGAGCTATGAAGAGGTTATGGGCGAGGCGGTTGAGCTTCTCCGCGAGGGTACAATTATTATCCTCAACCTCAACGATATCGGAAGCGATATCAGCATGAGAATTGTTGACTTTATGACCGGTGTTGCGGCAGCTTTCGAGGGCAGAATTAAGCGCGTTGAGGGCTTTACCTATACGGTTGCGCCGAAGAATACCGATTGGATTAACAACATCGAAGACTAATCCCTTAACGGAGATTATTTATGGCATTGGAACAAAACGAGCGGTATCTGTCCGCGCATATTTCGGACTTGTGCAGGAAAAGCGCAGGCTCGGGAGTGCCGCGTTTCTCGTCGTTCCTGAATGAACGGGAAGCGATGATTGCAAGCGAGGCGGCGCGGACGGAACGCTCTTGTCCCGTGTTTTACGGGGGATATGACGGTGCAGCGAGGGTGGTCTGCGGCTTTTTCGAGAACACCTACGCCGAGGAATTTGACGAGGATACCAAAAACAGCCTTTTTCCCGTGCGCGCCGTTACGTTTACGTTCCGAAGCCGCGACAAGCTGTCTCATCGTGATTTTCTCGGCGCAGTTTTGGGCGTCGGGTTAAAACGCGAGGCTGTCGGGGATATCGTGGTTTTTGATGGCGGTGCCGTTGTGTTTTGTCTGGAAACGGCAGCCGATTTGGTGCTCGGGATTGAAAAAGTCGGGAGGGTAGGCGTTGTTGCTGAAAGCGGCGTCACAAAGCCGATTATTAAATCCGAACCGCTAAAGATTGATGCTACAGTATCGTCGATGAGGTTAGACTGCATTGTCGGCGCCTGCACAAACTCTTCAAGAGATAAATCCGCGTCGCTCGTTAAATCGGGGCAGGTAAGTGCGGATTTTTCGGTGTGCTTGGAAGTAAGTTTTGTTGTAAAGGAAGAAACCGTGCTTTCAATAAGAGGGTACGGCAGGTTTCGTGTGTCGAAAATTGTTGGAAAAACTCAAAAAGGACGGCTTAAAGTCCTTATCGAAAAGTTTGTTTAGGGCTGTTTTTATAGGAATTATGCACAATAACGAATTCTGCTTTTTGTCTATAATTCCTATGAACATAGCTTTATGAATGGACAAAACTGCTTAAATACAGAATTCGTTTAGCGAGCGCAGTTTGGTCATTTTTACCAATTTTATTACGGAAGGGAAAAACGTATGAACGCAAAGGAAATACTTAACAGAAAGTTTGAAAAAGCGGCATTCAACGGTTACAAAACCGAGGACGTTGATGAGTTTCTCAAGGAAGTTTCCGATGAATTTGCAATGCTTCAGAAGGAAAAGTCCGAGCTGGAGCGCAAGCTTGAGGTTCTCGCAGACAAAATCCGCGAGTACCGTGAGGACGAGGATGCGCTCAAGGACGCGCTTCTTATCGCGCAGAAGCAGGGCAACGCGATTGTTGCCGAGTCGAAGGCGTCTGCTGAAAAGCTGACGAAGGAAACCGATGAGGCGATTGAAAAGAAGCTCGCCGAAACTAAAGCGAGAGTTGACAGAACGGTCGGCGACGCGGACGAGTATTCCCGCAAAACGCGTCAGAATGCCGATGAAACCGCTGCCAAGATTATCAAGGACGCGAACGACAAGGCTGCCGAAATCAAGGCGCTTATGGACAAGCAGCAGGAAATTCAGGAGAATATTCTTCAGGAAACCAGAAAGAACGTCAACGAGTACAGAGCGAGAATTCTCGACGAATACAACAAGCACATCGCGCTGCTCGAGGCGCTTCCCGACAAGTGCGAGGACGATTATGTGAAGAGAGTTTCCGAAGAGGTTGAAAAGCGCGAGGCAGAGCGCCGCAAGCAGAAGGCTGCCGAGGACGCAAAGGCGGCAAAGGCTGCTGCCGAGGCGAAGGCTGCCGCGCAGAAGAAGGCTGAAGCGGAGAAGAAAAAGGCTGCCGAAAAGCAGGCTGAACAGGAGCCGTTCAAGGTTGTCGAGGAAGACGAGGATAAGTCTGCTTCCGAAAAGCCTTCGGACAGCCTTCCGTTCTTTAACTCGGCTTCCGATGCCAAGCCCCAGCGTCACAACGACCTGAAATTCGGCAAGAATAACGGCAATAAGTAAAAATCTATTAAAATACAACCGAGGAGATAACTATGTCAGTGGACCTTAACAACACGGTCAATCTTCCCAAAACGGAGTTTCCGATGCGGGCAAACCTTCCCAAAAGAGAGCCGGAGATGCTCGAAAAGTGGGAAAAGGAGCGCATTTTCTACGCGCTTGCCGAGAAAAACAAGGACAAGAAGCCCTACACGCTTCACGACGGTCCTCCCTACGCAAACGGCAACATTCACCTCGGCACCGCTTTAAATAAGGTGCTCAAGGATATCATTGTGAAATACAAGGCAATGACCGGCTACAACGCTTACTATGTGCCCGGCTGGGACTGCCACGGCTTGCCGATTGAGCTGAAGGCAATCAAGCAGCTCGGTGTTGACAGCGGTTCGGTTGACCCTGTTACCTTGAGAAAGAGCTGCCGCGAGTTCGCACTTTCCTGTCTTGATGACCAAAAGGCGCAGTTCAAGCGTCTGGGCGTTTGGGGCGATTTCGAGAACCCGTACCTGACAATCCGTCCCGAGTTCGAGGCGAAGCAGGTTGAGGTTTTCGGCGAAATGTACAAAAAGGGCTATATCTACAAGGGACTGAAGCCCGTTTATTGGTGTGCGGACTGCAACACGGCGCTTGCTGAAGCGGAAATCGAGTATCAGGACGACCCGTGCTATTCGATTTACGTCAAGTTCCCGCTTGCCGATGACAAGGGCAAGTTCGCTGACCTCGGAATTGATTTGAGCAAGGCTTACGTTGTTATTTGGACAACGACAACTTGGACTCTCCCCGGCAACCTCGCAATCTGCCTCGGTCCGAACTACGACTACACCTTTGTTAAGGTTGAGGACGAGAACAGCAAGTCCTTCGGCGAGTATTTGCTGATGGCAACCGAGCTTGTGCCCGAGGTAATGAAGGCGGCTGATATCACGAAATATTCGACTGTCGGCAGTTTCAAGGGCGCTGATTTGGAGTATGTTGAGACAAATCACCCGTTTATGCCGAGAAAGTCTCCGCTTATCGTCGGAAACCACGTTACTCTCGACAGCGGTACCGGCTGCGTTCACACGGCACCCGGCTTCGGTGTAGAGGACTTTGAGGTTTGCCAGAAGTATAAGGGAATGTTCAAGATTATCGTTCCCGTTAACGAAAAGGGTGTGCTCACGGAAGAAGCTGGCGATTTCGCGGGGCTCAAGACAGCGGACGCGAACAAGGTTATCGCGCAGCGGCTTGAGGACGACAACACGCTGCTCAAAATGCAGAAGATTGTCCACCCGTACCCGCACTGCTGGCGCTGCCACGAGCCGATTATCTACCGTGCAACCGACCAGTGGTTCTGCAACGTGGATATGTTCAAGCCCGAAACTATCAAGGCTATCGAGCAGGTTCAGTGGATTCCCGATTGGGGCGAGGAGCGCATCAAGAATATGGTCAATATGCGCTCGGATTGGTGCATTTCCCGTCAGAGAAGATGGGGCGTGCCGATTCCGATTTTGTACTGCGCTGACTGCGGCAAACCCGTCATCAACGACACGACAATCGGCGCGATTTCCGATATGTTCCGCAAGGAGTCCTCGGACGCGTGGTACGCGAAAGAGCCCGCTGAATTTATTCCCGCCGAGGTAAAGTGCGAGTGCGGCGGCAATAAGTTCACGAAGGAAATGGATATTTTCGACGTTTGGTTCGACAGTGGCTGCACGCACGCAGCTGTTCTTCAGGAGCGTCCCGAGCTTTCGTGGCCCGCGGATATGTACCTTGAGGGCTGCGACCAGTATCGCGGCTGGTTCCAGTCGAGCTTGCTCACTTCCGTGGCAACAACGGGCAAAGCGCCTTACAAAGCGGTTTGCACGCACGGCTGGGTTGTTGACGGAAACGGTCAGCAGATGCACAAATCCAAGGGAAATGTAATTCTTCCCGAGGAGGTTATCAAGGATTTCGGCGCAGATGTTCTGCGTTTGTGGGTTGCTTCTCTCGATTATCACGCTGATATCCGCGTATCGAAGGATATGCTCAAGCAGCTTTCCGAGAGCTACCGCAAAATCCGCAACACCGCGCGTTATATTCTCGGAAACCTCGGTGACCGTGAGGGCTTTAACCCTGATACCGAAATGGTTGAGCTGTCGCAGCTCCGCGAGCTTGACAAGTGGGCGCTGGCGCGGCTTGACGAGGTTATCGAAAAGGTTAGAAACGCGTACGAATCGATGGATTACTACCTCGCTTATCACGCGATAATCAGCTTCTGCGTTGTCGATATGTCGAATTTCTACCTCGATATCGTCAAGGACACGCTTTACTGCGAGGCACCGAATTCGCCGCTCCGCAAGTCCGTTCAGACCGCGATGTACATTATTTTGGACTCGCTGGTTCGTTTGATTGCGCCGATTTTGTGCTACACAGCGGACGAGATTTGGGGCTTTATGCCGCACAAAAAGACCGATGATATGCGCAGCGTTATCTTCAACCCGATGCCCGAAAAGACGGGAGTTACTGCGGACGAGGAAAAATGGGCGAAAATTCACGCGGTTCGTGACGACGTTCTCGCGGCTCTTGAGCAAAAGCGTGCTGATAAGATTATCGGAAAGCCGCTTGAGGCAGAGGTTGCGATTTACACCGATGACGAGTCGTTGAAGGCGCTTGAAAGCGACCTTGCGGACGCGTGTATCGTGTCGAAGGCTGTCGTAAATATCGGCGGCGAGGGTGAGTACAAGGGAAGCGCTTGCTCGGTTACCGTCAAGAAGAAGGCGGGCGAGCCTTGCGCACGCTGCTGGAAGTTTGATGACAGCGTCGGCTGCGACGAAAAATATCCTAATCTTTGCAAGCGTTGTGCCGAGGTTATCAGGCTTAATTTTGAATAATTTTGAGTAATCTTAATAAGGAAAGGAACGCGCTTTTGAATAAATTCCTTTCCTTATTTTACTTTGAAAGGGCAATTTCCGGTGAAAATAAAAAATTATCTTCAGTATATCTGGCTTTTATTCGCGGCAGCAATGGTTGGAATTGACAGGCTTACGAAGTGGCTTGTCGTGTCAAATATGGAGCTTAACAATACTATTCACATCATAAAAGTCGGCGATACCGAGGTGCTGAACATCTACTATTGCCTGAACAACGGCGCGGCGTTCAGCAAGTTAAGCGGGCAGACGATTTTTCTGATTGTAATAACGTCGATTGTGATTTTGGGGCTGCTGTTTTTGATGGTGACAAAGCGGGTGAAGCGCCCCGTAAATATGGCGGCAGTTTCGCTGATAATCGGCGGCGGTATCGGCAACCTCATCGACAGAATTTTCAACAACGGTTTGGTGGTTGATTTCATCGATTTTCGCCTCATCAACTTCCCGATTTTCAATTTCGCCGACATTTGTGCGGTTTGCGGAGCGGGACTGCTGATGATTATGGTAATAGTTGATGAAATCCGCGAAAGAAAGCGCAAAAAGCAAGCGCAAGTTCCCGAAACGGTTGACAGCGATGACAGAAAATCTTGAGATATACGGCGACGGTGAAAATCGTCTTGACAAGCTGATTTCTGAAAACAGCGAGCTTTCTCGGAGCGCCGCAGCAAAGCTGATTGAGCGCGGTTTGGTGACGGTTAACGGGAAAAATGCTGACAAGAAAACCGTGCTGAAAAGCGGAGAAATCGCTCTTGTGGAGATACCCGAGCCCGAGGCGCGCGACATTTTGCCCGAAAATATCCCGCTTGATATTGTGTACGAGGACGACGATTTGCTTGTGGTGAACAAGCCGAAGGGAATGGTCGTTCATCCGGCGGCGGGGCATTTTTCGGGTACTTTGGTGAACGCGCTGATGTATCACTGCAAGGACAGCCTTTCGGGGATTAACGGGGAAATTCGCCCCGGCATTGTTCATAGAATTGATAAGGACACAAGCGGGCTGCTGATTGTCGCGAAGAACGATTTCGCGCACATCGGGTTGTCGGAGCAGATTAAGGCGCACTCGTTTACGCGCGAATATCAGACGGTTGTCTGCGGAAACATAAAGCAGGAAGGCACGGTGAACGCGCCTATCGGCAGACACAAGCTCGACCGAAAGAAAATGTGCGTGACGGCGGAAAACTCGCGAGAGGCGATTACGCACTATTTTGTACTGCGGAATTATGCAGGTTACACGCACCTTCGCGTGCGGCTTGAAACGGGGAGGACGCATCAAATTCGCGTGCACTTGTCCTACATCGGTCACCCTGTTGCCGGCGACGAGGTTTACGGAAACGGCAAACCGAAGTGGCTCGGCGGGCAGTGCCTTCACGCGAAAAAAATCGGTTTCGTTCACCCGAGAACGGGCGAGTATCTTGAATTTGACAGCGAATTGCCCGAATATTTCAAAAAGTTTCTGAAAGAAATTGAGTGATTGAATGGATTTCAAGAATATAATTTTTATGACCGACCTCGACGGCACGCTCCTCACGAGCGAGAAAAAAGTTCACCCGAAGGATATGGCGGCGATTGAGCGTTTTCGCGCGGGCGGCGGGATTTTCACGATTGCCACGGGGCGCGGTTATTCGATGGCAAAGCGGGTTGCCGAGGAGATTTGCCCGAACGTGCCGTGCGTGATTTTCAACGGCGCGGCGGTGTATGATTTCAATTCCGACAAGTTTTTGTGGCGGTGCGAAATTGATTCAAAGGCGCGCGAGTATATCCGTAAAATCACGGATAAATTCCCGCAGGTTGGCGTTGAGGTGCTTTGCGAACAGACGGTTTACGTTCCTTTTATGAACGATTACGAACAGCGTCACCTTGATATGGAGGGTGTTGTTCCCGATTTGAGACCGCTTGACGAGATACCCGACGAGGGCTGGCTGAAATTTTTGTTCACGGCAGCGCCTGATGTGCTCGATGAAATCGAAAAAATGACGGAAAGCGGTTTCGAGGACGTAACAAGAATGCGTTCCGCGGCGATTTTTTACGAGTGCTTGCCGAGTGGCGTGGACAAATCGCGCGGTTTTGCGGAACTTATCAAAATTCTCGGCGCGGAGAACCGTTTTTCCGTTGCTTCCGGCGATTACAAAAATGACGCCGCGATGATTAAAAACGCAAATCTCGGAGTTGCCGTGGCAAACGCTCTTGACGAGGTGAAGGCGGCTGCGGATTTGGTTGTTTGCGACAACAACAGCGCGCCGATTTCCGAGGTTATTGAGTATCTTGAGAAGCTGCAATGAGGTGATTTTATGGCATTGAAGCAAGCTTTTGCACAAAACGCGATTTTGCGCAAGGAGCGCTCGGAGAAGGTTCTGAACAAGAAAAATATCAAAATTAACCCGCACCTTCCCGTTATCGAGGACGAGACCGAGGCGAAAATCAAGTCACCCGAAGAAACGGTAAGGCGCGCTGTTACGGCACTTTTTGCCACGCAGATTGCAATGGACTTCCTCAATCCCGAGTCGGACGTGAAGGAATCGGCGGCGTTTTTCGGAGAAATGCTCGAACGGCTCGGGCTTTCCGATGAACCGACTCCCGAAGAAAAAATGTTTTTCGCGCTGGTGAACGCAAATGCGCCGCAGCCGACCGAGAAATTTGCAAGCGATATGGCGTGGCGGATTGAGATGGTGATACCGCTGCTTTGGGCGTGCGGGATAATTTCGGAGGATATGTCCTATCCCGACAAGATGTCCGAGTATATCGAACAGGCGCGGGTGATTGCTGCCTGCGACAATTTTGACGAGCTTATGCAGAAGGTGAATATGCGAAATCCGTCGAAAATTCTCGACAAAGCGGATTTGCTGTTCAGAATGGATTGGGCGTGCGTGGACGCGCGTTTGAGAGGTGAAATTCCTTCGGGAAATCTCAATCCCGACGTTGTTGTTGAGCAGCACAAGGGCATAAACTGGCTTATCGGTGCATTTGACGCTGAAAATTGGGATAAGGTTAAGCCGCATACATAAGGTGCAGTTGTTCCGTTTTCGGACAGGGTTTCGTGGTTGGAGGTAATGAGATGGGGTTTTTGGATTCACTTTTCGGAAAAAAATCCAGCGCCGATAATTTCGAGGAAAAAAGAGTTTCGGTTTTGTATGACACTTTTCCCGACAAGCCGCAGCCGTTTGGGTACAAGAACTGTTGGCTTTGCGTAAAAAGCACGAATCCCGAAGCGGTTATTTCTGCGCTGGGGCTTAAAAACGCCGTTCCTGCAAATTGGGAGAGCGGGCTATCGCAGAGGGGTAAGGTATTTGTTTCGCCGGTTGTAAACGGTTATGTGCTTGTTGTTGGATATTTAACAATGCTCGGTGGAAACGCTGAAATGGAGATAAATAGGCTTGAAAAAGCAGCAAAGAGCTTTCCCGAAATGCAGTGCTTTGCAACGCAGCGAACAGTGGATTTTTATGCTTGGGCAAAGTTTGTCGGCGGTGAACTTATAAGGTGTTACGGCTGGCTCGGAGAAAGCGGCGAGCTTTATATGAACAGCGGCGCGATAACCCCCGAGGAGCAGGAGCTTGGCTTCGACAGCTTCATTCAGACAGACGAGGACGATTGGGATTCGGTTGAGTTTCCCGAGGAGGAGTCGGTAACTGATATAGCAGCCGCGTGGGGAGTTGACCCGCTGTTTTCTGAAGGAGAATATGAGTTCGGAGTCGGATATGTTTGCGATATGAGCTGATGAGTTTGTCGTGAAACCGATGCTCTGAAATGTACAGGAAAAACGCCGAGCAATCGGCTTTAACATAACAGGAGGAAAAAAATGGACGAAATACTTGTAAAACAGCTGGAAATTGCGGCTGTGAAAATAAGAATGGGCATAATCGAAGGCGTTCACTCCGCGAAAGCGGGACACCCGGGCGGTTCGCTTTCTTGCGCGGATTTGCTCGCGTATCTTTATATGCACCGTTTAAATGTTGACCCCGCTGACCCGAAAAATCCCACGCGCGACCGCTTGGTGATGTCGAAGGGGCACGCTGCTCCCGCGCTTTATGCAACGCTTGCGCTGCGTGGATTTTTCCCGATGGACGAGATGAAAACGTTGAGGAAGAACGGCGCTCGGCTTCAGGGACACCCCGATTCCAAGAAAATTCCGGGAGTTGATTGCAGCACGGGTTCGCTCGGACAGGGAATTTCGGCAGCTTGCGGAATGGCGCTCTCCGGCAAGATTTCTTGCGACAGCTACAAGGTTTATGCAATTCTCGGTGACGGTGAAATCGAGGAGGGAATTGTGTGGGAAGCGGCAATGTTCGCGTCGCATTATATGCTGGACAACCTCGTTGCCGTTGTTGACAACAACAATCTTCAGATTGACGGCAAAATCACCGAGGTTATGTCGCCGTACCCGATTGACGAGAAATTCAAAGCGTTTGGCTGGCACGTTATAAATATTGACGGGCACGATTTCAATCAGATGGAAAAAGCGTTCAACGAGGCGGAAAAGGTTGTTCAGAAGCCGACCGTGATTATTATGAAAACAACCAAGGGCAAGGGTGTTGATTATATGGAGGACTCGGTTGATTGGCACGGAAAGGCGCCCGGTGACGAGGATTATGAAAGAGCGATGAAACAGCTCAAAGAACAGCTCGCGGAGCTTGAAGGGAGTGTAAAGTGATGGATAAAAAGGCAACCCGAGAGGGATACGGAGACGGTCTTGTAGCGCTTGCGGAGGTTCGTCCCGATTTGGTGGTTTTGGACGCGGATTTGGCTGCGGCAACCAAGACTTCGATTTTCAAGAAAGCGTACCCCGAAAAGCATTTTGAGTGCGGAATTGCCGAGCAGAATATGATGGGAATTGCCGCGGGAATTGCGTCCACGGGAAAGCTCGTTTTTGCAAGCTCTTTTGCGATGTTTGCCACGGGCAGGGCGTTTGAAATTGTGAGAAACGCGATTTGCTATCCTAATCTGAACGTAAAAATCGGTGGAACTCACGGCGGAATTTCAGTCGGCGAGGACGGCGCAACGCATCAGTGCAACGAGGATATCGCGCTTATGCGCGCAATTCCGGGAATGACTGTCATCAATCCCGCGGATTACATCGAGGCGAAGGCGGCTGTTCTGGCGATGGCGGAGCACGTTGGACCGGCGTATCTGCGTTTCGGACGTCTTGCAATTCCGGTTTACAACAGCCCCGATTACAAATTCGAGGTCGGCAAGGGAATTACGCTGAAGGACGGCAAGGACATCACGATTATCGCGACGGGACTTATGGTTGCCGAGGCGATTGAGGCTGGAAAGGCGCTCGCGGAGCAGGGAATTGACGCGCGCGTTATCAACATTCACACGATTAAGCCGATTGACCGCGAGATTATCATAAAGGCAGCCCGCGAAACGGGAAAAATTGTCACGGTCGAGGAGCACAGCGTAATCGGTGGTTTGGGCTCGGCGGTCGGAGATGTTGTTCTTGAGGAATACCCCGTGCCGGTTGTTAAAATCGGCATTCAGGACGTTTTCGGGCACAGCGGCGCGGCGAAGGATTTGCTTGTTGAGTTCGGACTTACCGCGGAAAATATCGTTCACACAGTAAAGGCGATGCTTGGAAAATAAACAAAACAAAATCCCGAGGAACTGCGGTTTCTCGGGATTTTTGTTTAATTCTCAAAAAAGAAAACATTTGCGGGTGTGCCGTCCTCATAATCGACCTCTTTGTTGGGATAATTCTCCACAACCTTGAATTTCCCGCCCGTGTACTCGTTTATCACGGTATTCCAGAATTTTACAGAAGCGATATTGTGCGGGTGACATTTGAGCTGCCATTTGCCGTGATGCTTGTCGAGAACCTGAAAAACCGCCTCCCGACCAACTCCGCTTCGTCTGTACTTGTGCATTACAAAAAATTCCGAAAGGCAAAAATCCGTCGGCACGTCTGGCACCTCGGGATAATCGCTTATCATAACCAGCCCCGCAAGCTTCCCGTCAACCTTAATCAAGTACGGAAAGCGATTTTCCTCGGTGAAATAGCAGTCCAGCCACTCGTAATGATACAGCCCGTCGTCTTCGACATCGATTTTAACCCACTGCGAAAATTCGTAAAAATACTTCTCAAAAATGTTGAACAGCACCGATTTTTCGTTCTCGGCAACTTCAATCAACTCAACCATAGCTCCTCCAATTTAATACAGCAAAGTCACTTTTGACGCAAGCATCAAAGGTGACTTCGTTTTTATTCAGTAATTTTTGCGCTCTAATCAGGTTTCCGAAACGAGATTTTTGCAGTTTTCGTACGTTAAAACGGTAAATTCATCGTAATCATCGGACAGCCTGAACGCGCCCTCGGGCAACTCGCACTCGGTGAAACGGAGCAGCTTTTCCGCGTCAACAGCGGGGCAGGGGAACACGGCCTTGTGCCTGAACAGCGGGATTAAGCCGCTTGACAAGTCGTTTACGTTGCCGCAGACGAACATAACGTGGAGTCCCGCTCTCGAGCCCTTTGTGAGCAGCTTTTTGAGGTCGTCGGACGCGTCGTCGGCAGCCATCGCCGCAAGCAGAATATCGCCGCCAAGCACAATCACGAATTTCTTCTCGGCAAGATTTGCCGCAAGTTCACGAATTCGGTTCTCGCCGTCCTCGCCCTCGAACACGCTGATTCCGTCAAGCGCACCGTTTTCGCAAAGCTCCTTGTAAACGGGGTTGCTGCGCGCAGCCATAACTTCAACGTCAACATTCTGTTCCTTGAGCGACAAAATCGCTGCTGCAATGGCATTTGCCGCGTATTTTTTCTGCAAAGCGGGAGCGATTGCCAAGATATTTTCACCGAAATCGTTGTGCAGAACAACAGGAGAGTTGTCCGCAAGTCGGCAAGGCTCGCCCATAAACAGCATAATTTCGTTCTCGGCGCGTTTTCCGAGCAGCTCGCCACGCGATTTTTCACGGTCAGCGAAGTCAATCCGACTGTTTCTGTCGGCGAAAAAGACGTGCTTGTTAACGTAGTCGCTGTAGTTCTCGGAATACTCGTCAACCGCGTTAAATTCAGCTTCCTGCGGCGCTTCGTTCGGGGTAATCCGCGCGAGATAAAGCTCCGTGTCCTTTTCGGGAACGCACACAAACGCGCAGTTCGCGGGAACCTTTTTGAGCGAGTCAATCTGATTGTCGTAGAGCTTTACGCCGTCAAGCAGCAGCTCCGCGTGGAGCTCGTTTCCTGCCATAATCGCAGCGCAGTGAACGGGTGCGTTTCTGAAAACATCGGGCTTCGCGCTGTTTTCGGAGAAGGTTTCGCCGATAAGCACGAGGTTAATTCCGTATTTTCCGCAGCAAGTGAGAATTTTCGCAAGCTCATCGCGAGAGCTTCTGCCGAACATTTTCGGCGCGCTGTCGAGTGACTTGAGGAACTCGGGGAAATCGCCTATAATCGCGATAATTCTCGGCAAATAAATGTTCGCGGGCACCTCGGAATAATCCTTCCAGCCGTTTTCCTTGAACTTTATTGCGCGGGAATTGAGCTCATTTGAAAGCGTTTCGACGATATCAACCGAAACGTGCGGATTACCGTCGGCAACCGCGTATCTGACGTGCGGGCAATTCTCGCCGACTTGGTTCAAAAGCTCGGCGGTGCGGTCGAACACCCACAGTTCCGCTTCATCGGGGTGCTTGCGGGATATAGTCTGGTTGATAATCTCGCGGATAACCGCAAGTCTGCCGAAGTTGTGTTTTCCGCAGATATAGGTCGTGTTTCCGCTGATATCGAGGGAAATTCCCCTGTTGTCCATATCTCGCCCGACGATAATTTCGGACAAATCGCGGCTTCCCTTTGTTTTTGAATTGACCGCGGAAGCCTCGTTTTTCTCAACATTTTCGGCGTCCGTCATATCAATATTTTCAAGAATATGTTCCTCGTGAACAGGCTCTGCGGCGTTCTGCTGAACAGGTTCCTCGTGAACCGGTTCGGTGATTTCAGGTTCACGCTGAATTGTTTCGTTGATTTCCGAAATAGTTTCAACGGTATTTTCTTCCGCGACGTGTGAGTGAACATTTTCTTCCACGCCAACCGACATACCGCTCGGAATTTCGCCAACACTTGCGTCCTCGATTTTCGCGGGAGCAGCAGTTTCCGCATGATTTTCAGGGTGAACTTCCGTGTGAGCAGCTTGCGAAGCCAGTTGACGGCGCTGTTCAACGTAAATTCTGCGAACATCGTCGGGAATTTCGGACGGTGCGGAATACCAGAAAAGGCTTTCGCGCGTTGATTCAAGCCAGAACGCGCCGTTTCTGCTGCGAATGGAAACCGCGTTTTGGCGGATAGTTTTTTCAACCTCGGTTGTGGGTGTAGAATTGTTGTGTGTTAAAATCAGCAAAACTCCGCTTCTTTCAGCAATTTCGCTGATTTTCACAGCAGCTTCGGTCATCTCAACACCGTAATTCTCGGGGAAGCCGTGAAGGACAACAATTCGTGAAATCTTGTCCGAAACGGGCTGATTTTCAATCTGCTCCTGAAGCTCTAGCAGCTTGCTTTGAGCCTCGCCGATGGACTGCGGAACGATGATGAACGGGTTGATGCCCTTCGCCATTGTTGACAAAACGCCGAGAACGTCGGGGCTGCACTTAATCGGGTCGCAGAAAAAGACGTCCGTGAGGTCGTGCCCGAAATACTTGATAAAATTGAGAAGCAGACGCTGAACGCCGCCGAGGAGATACGCGTTGTTTCGCTCATCGAAATCGAGCATAAGAACGCTACCGTTCTGCGTGGAAACACCGAAAGGCGCGCCGATTGTGCGAGCGGCGGAGTTGTACTCGCCCTTTGAGAGCGCAGAGAGCTCCTGTTCAACCTCCATCGGAACCGTGAGTTTAACTCTTCGCTGACCGATGCTGATTGAGCTTTTATCGAGGAGATTTACGGTACCCTGACTGTTGAACGCGGACTTGTCAAACGACAACAGCTTGAGGTACTGCTTGAAATCCTCGGATTGTATGTAAGCCTTTTCGTCGGCTTCGTGTTGAATTTTGCGCTTTTCAAGGGCGGCAATATCGCTGTCGTACTGCCGTTTTGCCTGAACCTTGCTGCCCTCGATGAGCTTTCTTGTACGCTCGATTTCCGACTCATAGAACAGCTTCATTCCCGAAGCCTTTGTGTAAAGCGATTCGGCATTTGGGTCGTTGTGGGAATCGAGCTTGATTGTCTGGCGAATACTTTCGAGAGCGCCCTCCGAGGTTTCAAAGGGCATCTGCGCTTCTTCGAGGTCCTGAGGCTGAGCGTGGTCGCGGGCATAGTTCATCAGCTCCTCGACCTTTGCAATTTTTTTGCGATAATGTTGGAGCTTCTCGCTCAAATCCGAGTCCGAGGAGCTGCAATAATCGTTGTACTCCTTGAACGCGGCGTCCATATCAGCAGAGATATTCTTTTCTTCCTGAGCAAGCTCGGCGAATTTTCCCAGCATTTCATTAACCAAATCAGCCATATTTTTTCTCCTTGTGTGTAAAATACTACATAATTATTATACAATAAAAATCCAACATTGTCAATATATTTTATTGTTTTTGTACAAAAAATTGGACAAAAAATCCCCGCCAAAAATGACGGGGAAATTAAACAAAATCAGTTTACGCCGAGAAATTCTTCCAGTGCAAGACCGCTGTCGTGAACAAGTCTTGCTGTGCTTTCGCCGAGGTAGCGGACGTGCCACGGCTCGTAGATGTAGCCGGTGATATCTTCCTTTTCCTTTTGGAAGCGGATAATAAAGCCGAATTTGTGGCAGTTTTCCGCAAGCCACTGACCTTCCTCGGTATCGCCGTAGCTTTGCTCGAGAGAGGTGATATCGATTGCGAGACCGGTTTGGTGCTCGCTCTCGCCGGGCTTTGCCGACCAGCTGTTTGCTTCTGCCTCACCGTAGTTTGCAACATTTCTGTTATAAATCGCAGTTTGCGTGCGGTAGCTTCTGAAGCCGGAAACGATTGACATCGTATAACCCGATGCCTCGCGCATTGCACAAAGCGCGTCGTAAGCCTCGTCGCGGATAAGCCCCGTTCCGGCTTCGTCATCGGTAATCAGCTCCGAGCCGAAATCCGACGGGATTGAGTACTTTTTGTTGACGAGAAGCACGCCGCCGACGCGTGTGACGCCGTTTTCGGTGACGGGAGCAGGCGGGACAATTTTCGCAGTCACGCTGCCGCTGCACTCAATATCGTCAAACGAATCAACAACCGTGATAGAGCCGCTGCCCGAAACCTTTCCGTTCTCGCCGACAATCAGCTTTCCGCCTTTTTCAACGGTCAAATCGCAGTCAAGCTGCGCTTCGCTGTTCAGGATAAGAACGCCTCCGTTTTCGATGATAACCTTGCCGCCTTTTTCGGAGGTCATTTTTCCGTCAACCGTGAGTTCGCCGCCGTTTTCAATATAAATCGTGTCATTCTTGTAAACATCGAATGTATCTGTTGCGGAAATCGAATGTTTCTCTGAAATCGTACCTTCGGTCTTTCCGATTGTAATAGAAGAAAAATTCTCGTCGCTTGTGTTTCCCGAAGAAGTGCTGATTCCCGAAGAACTGTCCATATTTTTTAGCTGCGTACTCGTGCAGCCGCAAAGCAAAATTGCCGCAGCTATCCCCAAAAATTTTGCGTATTTCATATTTCCCCCGTGTTGATTAACCTGTTACTTTGATGCTGTTTTCAATGTTTTTGCTGTTCTCGATGCAGTCGTTGCTGAACGTGTAAATCGTGCCGCTGCCCGAAACCTTGCCGTTTTCGCCGACAACCAGCTTTCCGCCATCTTCTATGTAAAGGTCGCAGTTGAGAGCGCTCTCACCGTTGAGGATAAGTGCGCAGCCGCTTTCGATAGAGATTTCGCAGCCTTCGCGTGCATCGAACTTTCCTTCAACCGTAAACTCGCCGCCATTTTTGATATAAAGATGAGTGTGACTGGGAACTTTGAAAGTTTTTTCGGCTGGGTATACTTTTTTCTCTGTAACTGTCATACGACCTGTTGCATTACCGCTGGAAAAATATGTCGTGCCGCCCTCGGGAAGTGAGATATCCAAATCGCTCATAAGCTGTGAAACATACGGGTCAACGCTCGATGAGCTTGAAGTTGAGCTGCTTTGATGGGTGGTTGGTATGCTTGTTACATCATCATCATCGTCGTCCGCGCAGCCGCAGAGCAAAACCGCCGCAAATGCCGCTAAAGCTATGTACTTTTTCATAAAAATCCTCCGTTCTTTTGTTAACCTTATTTCTGTTGGTCCCCTAATTATACCACGTTCTGACAAATTTTGCAATACTTAACAGCAAATTTCCTTTATCGCCTCGGCAAAAAGCTCCGCGTCACGCAAAAGCTCGTCCATCGTGATAAACTCGTTGTCGCCGTGCATATGGTAGTCGGTGTCGCCGCGTTCCGCGCCAAAAGCCACGCCGCCGTCGATATTGTGGACATAAGTTCCGCCACCGATTGCCCGACAATAGCCGCGTTCACCCTCGATTTTCTCGTACACCGACAAAAGCGTTTTGATAAAATCGCTGTGCTCGGGCACGATATGCGGCTCGTCGCCCATATACCCGTCAAATTCCAGCCCGATTTTCTCGAAAGCAGCTCGTTCCGTTTCAACAACAAACGCGAGATTTTTGCAGCAGGGGAAACGCACGTCAACCGTTCCCGAGCAGCCGTTTTCGCTGTAATCGAAAATGCTGAAAACCGCAGTAAGCGCGCCGTGCTCGTCCGAGCTTTTGAGCCCGCACGAAGCACCGTCTGTTTCACCGAACGGGAAAAGCTGTTCAAGTCCCGCGAGAATTGGGTTGTCGATAATCTTGTTCAACAGCGAAATCAGCGCCGTAACCGCGTTTACACCACTCTCCGGAGTTGACGCGTGAGCGGGCTTGCCCTCGCAGAAAATTGTGAGAACATCGCCGTTTTGCGTTATCTTGAACACAGCACCGGATTTATCGCTTGAAATCGCTTGTTCAACGGTATCGCGGGAAATCCCGCAAATCTCGCAGCAAGCGCTATCGGGAACGGCGTTCGGGATTTTCCCGCCGTGAAAGCTCTTCAGCGCACCGCCGAGGAATTTGCCCTTAAACCGCGAGCGCGCCATACCTTTTTCGATGTTTATAACGGGAAAACCCGCGTCGGGCGTGAACACCATCGGCGGAAATTTGTCGTGCTTTTGGTAAATATCGAGGTCAAGCGAGCCGTTTTCTTCGTTTGTGCCGAAAATCAGCCGCACGCCCTTTTTCAGCGGGAAACCGAGTTCCTTCACGCACTTCAGCGCGAAAAGTGCCGCAACCGCCGGACCTTTGTCATCGATAACGCCGCGCCCGTACAAAATGCCGTCCTTGTTGACGAGGGAAAACGGGTTGGTTTCCCAGCCCTTTCCGTCCGCGGGAACAACGTCCAAGTGGCATAAAATCCCCAAATCCGCGGTTTCACCGTACTGCGCGAAGCCGATTGCATTTTCGTAATTTGTGACAGAAAACCCGAATTTCTCGCAGATTTCGCACATTTTTTCGAGAGCGCGCCTCGGTTCAGCACCGAACGGCGCGTTTTCCTCGGGATTTCCCATAACGCTGGGAATTTCCACGAGTTCGCCGAGAACGCGCAGAATTTCGTCCTTTTGGGACTGAATATATTCACGAATTTCACTCATTTTTTCATCATCTCAATCATCATATCGGCAACCTTATACACGTCGCCGCAGCCTGTTGTTATCACCAAATCGCCGCTTTGCACGTTCTCGACAACATACCGCGCGACCTCCTCAAACGTCGGAAGCCACACGCACCCGTCAATTTTCGCCGCCAAATCCTTCGCGTAGATATTGTAGGTGTTTTTCTCGCGGCTGCCCATAATTTCGGTGAGGACAACCTTGTCGGCGATTGAAAGCGCGCTGGCAAAATCATCGAGAAGCATAGCTGTTCTCGAATAAGTGAACGGCTGATGAACAACCCAAACTCGCTTGAAACTCATTGTTTTTGCGGTTTTGAGGGTTGCGGCAATCTCGGCGGGGTGGTGACCGTAATCGTCCACAAACGTCACTCCGTCAATCTCGGCAAGCCGCTCAAATCGCCGCATCGCGCCCTTAAACTGCGCCATTCCGTCCTTTATCGCCTCAATCGGGATTCCCGCCGAATAAGCCGCTGCGCACGCCGCGACAGCGTTGTAGACATTGTGAATTCCGGGGACGTTGACCTCGATTTCCGAGAGCAGATTACCCTTGTTCATAAGCGAAAATTTCCAAGAGAAATCGGAAATCTGCGTGATATTTTCGGGGTAAAAATCGCAGGAATTTGTTTTTCCGAAGGTAACAATTTTCGCGCCCGTGCTGCACTTTTTCACAACCTCCATCGTGTTTTTATCGCTGCCGTTTGCCACGATAATATCGGTTGTGAGGTTGCAAAAGCGCGTGAAGCTGTCCTTGAGGCGTTCCATTGTCTTGAAATAATCCATATGGTCGCGGTCGATGTTGAGGATAATCGAGATGTTCGGGAACAGGTGCAGGAAAGTGTCCTTAAACTCGCACGCCTCGCAGACCATATACTCGCTTTTTCCCGCTCTGCCGCTGCCGCCTATTGCTTTCAGCTTGCCGCCGATAACCGCCGACGGGTCAACATTTGCCGCCAGCATAATCATCGTAAGCATCGAGGTTGTGGTAGTTTTTCCGTGAGTTCCCGAAACGCAGAAAGCCTTGCTGAACTGCTCGGTTACAAGCCCCAGAAGCTCGCTTCTCTCGGCAACATAAACGCCGTTTTTCTGCGCAGCCCTTGCGGCAATAAGCTCGGGATTGTCGTCCATAATAGCCGCGGAGTAGACGATACAGTCCGCGCCCTCAATATTTTCGGCAGCCTGCCCGAGAGTCACGGGAATTCCCATATTTCTCACGGCTTGCAGGGTAGCGGTTTCGTTGTTGTCGGAGCCTGTTAAATAATACCCCTTTGTGTGTAAAATCTGCGCGAGCGGGTACATACCGCTGCCGCCGATGCCGATAAAATGGATATGTTTTTTACCTTTTAAGAAGTTTTCCAAGCTAACAGCTCCTCCCATAAATTTGGTTTTACTACTAATTTATGAATAATTTGCCGTATTTATCCCACAATACTTACCGACAAAACATTGTTGGAGGTTACTATGGAGATAAGCGACATTAAAATCAGAAAAACGATGCACGAGGGCAGACTGCGCGCGGTTGTTTCGATAACGATTGACAACGCGATTGCCATTCACGACATCAAGCTGGTTCAGGGCGACGACAGAATGTTTGTGGCAATGCCGTCGCGCCGCGAGGAAAGCGGAATGTTCCGCGACATAATTCACCCGATTTCATCGGATATCCGCGAACAGCTTGAGCAAAAAATTCTCTGCGCGTATCACGATCATATGCAGTGATGAAGCAGACAAACCGTTTTTAAAATCGCGATTTGAGTTTTCGCGTCCGCGATTTCGTTTTTCAATATCATTTCTGCCGCTTTTTTAAGCGGTATTTTTTCTGTTTCGAGAAACTCGTCCTCATCGAGCTTTTGTTCACCGGAGTGAAGCCCGCGCGCGAGGTACATATGAATAATTTCGCTGTCGTAGGCGGGCGTGGGGACAAGGTTTCCGAGGTACTCGAAGCTGTCGCAGACGCAGCCTGTTTCCTCTTTCAGCTCGCGCAGACCGCACTCGCGGTGATTTTCGCCAATCTCGAGTTTTCCCGCGGGAATTTCGAGAAAAACACGCCCGTGCGGATATCTGAACTGCCGAACAAAAATCACGTTTTCGTCCTCGTCGAGCGGCACAACGCAAACCCCGCCGGGGTGTTTTATCACCTCGCGGTTCACGATATCGCCGTTTTCGACCTCGGCTTTATCGACGAAGAGCTTGACAACCTTTCCGTCGTAAACCTGTTCACTGCTGATTGTTTTTTCCTCAAGACGCATAAAAACACCTCGTTATTCGTTATTTTCACCGTTTTGTTCGTTATCGGGAGTTTCGGTTTCAGCCGAATTATCCCGAGCATCTGCATCGTTATTTGTCAACCGGAAAACCTTTTTCGGCTGCTCGTTTTCGGAAAACTGCCTTGTAACCGCGTCGATATAGGACTTGTGCGCCTTCACGCCGTCAAGCTGATTTTGGTCGTAAAGGTGAGCGTAGGTGAGGACTTTTTGGCGCTTGGTAAGCTTTACGATAACCATATAAATTGCAAAGAGCAGAATTCCCGCGACGGTGCAGATAATGCCGATATTAAGCCCGGGGGTTTTGTAGGTGAACGTGATTTCGCAAAGTCCCTCGGGAACACGAATTCCGCAAAGACCGCCGTTTATCTTGTCAACCTCGGCGGGCTGTCCATTGATTTGAGCGCTCCAGCCCTTGCAGTAAGGCACGCTGAAGCAGACGAGTTTTTCGCTGTCATAGCGCGTTTTCGCGGTAAAGCCGTCTTTGGTTACGCTGAATTGGATAACGCCGTTCTTGATTTTGTCTTTGGCGTCGAGCAAAAATTGGTTTTTGGAGTAAACGAAATCGGTTGTGTCTTTGGTTAAGATATCGCCGTATTTCTCGATTTGTTCATCGGTGAGGAACACCGAGCGCACCATCAGCTTGTCCGCATAAGACGCGCCCTTAACCGAGTCTATCGGGAAATAGGTGTCATAAGCAAAGCCCATCGGGAGCGCGTAATCGGTTTTGTAGATATCATACTCGCCCTGCGTGTCGTAGTATTCATAAATCTCCAAATCCTCGATAGCGTCGGCGCGCTTTGTGCTGTTCATATCGTGCGGAATCATCAGGTATTTCACCCTTGCAAACGCACGGAACGCGTAGTTGGAATAATCCGGTGCGGAGTTAACCGAGCGTTTCAGCCCGAGCGTGTCGTACAGGTCAAAGGTCGAGCCGGGGATAATGCTGGTGAAGCTCTTGAGGGAGCTGCTGCCGCTGAACATATTGAAATTGTTGGTTTCGTTCACGCCTTCAATGCGGTAAAAATCGGGGTCATCAATTTCAAATTCCGCCGAAACAACCTGATTGAACCGCCCGACTTCGGGACCGATAAGTCTTCCCACGCCGATAAAATAGTACCCGAGCACCATAGATGCCGCGATAACCGACGCGGTGAGTGTTTTCGTGTAGAATTTCTTGGAGCCGGTTTTGCGCGTCCTGATGAGGAAAAACAGGCAAATCATCGAAGCGACTGCGATGATAATCTGAATATACACCGTCGCGTCCATTTTCGCGAGAAATCTCGGAACGATAACCTCGGTTTCTTTGCCGGTGGTGTCCTTGACCTTTTTGGTGAACGGCGCAAGCAGTGCCAGCACCGACATAACTCCGACAACACCCGCGCAGACCTTGTTGCCGAAATTGAGGTCAAAGTCCTCGCGCTCGAGAGCGTAGGCGGTTGCCAGACAACAGATAAGCTCGGGCATATAGAACCAGCGCGTGTAGTAGTTGTCGTTGAACAGGGTAAACGCGGCGTTAAGTCCCGGCACAAACGACATCAGCAGGCATACGCCGAGCAAAACTCTCGCCCAGTGCTTTTTCGCGCCCTTGATGAACGCGATAACTCCCGCCATTGAAAACAGCGGCAGATAAAGCGCAACGCTCGACCATTTCGCGTTTGCTTCCGTGAACATATTGTTTCGCGCGGCAACCTCCGGCGGGAAGAAGAAGCTCTCCAAAAGCAGACCGTAACGCTGTTCGCTGGAGAAGAACAGGTAGTTCCAGTTTGTGAGAACACGCGTCGAGCGCGGCACATCAAGCACCTGAAAAATCGACGGAACAAACAAAACACCCGCGATAAGCACGCCGATAACGCTCTCCGCGGCAAGCAGAAGAAACTCCTTGATATTCACGCTAAAGCGCTTGTCCATCAGCCATCTGATGATGAAATAAATTACGAGGAACACACATTCTCCGATGAAGAAGAAATAGTTTGCGAGACAGTTTATCGCGACAGTAAGCGCGAAAAGACCTTTTCGCTTGTTTACAACAAATTCTTCGAGTCCAACCAAGAGCAGCGGGAAATACATAAACGCGTCTTGGAATTGGAAGAAAACGTTGTACAAATTAAAGCTTGAGAACGCGAAAAGCAAGCCGCCGATAAGCGCCGACTGTGGTTTTGTGACAAATCTTCTGATGTAGGTGAACGCGAAAAGTGAAATGAGCGCGAATTTCACGCAGAGAAGCGGCGCCATAAGATACGGCGCGAAGTCCGCGGGAAACAGCGTCATAAACCAAAAGAAGGGGCTTCCGAGTGTGTAGTAGGTGTAGCTTCCGACAAAATTCGCGCCGAGGTCGGTGCCCCAGTCCCAGCCGAGAGTGCCGTTGTGGACAGCCTCGACGCAGTGCTTGAAAAAGGGAATTTGCTGTGCGTTGTAGTCGCCGTAGAAGATAAAGTATCCGCCGTCAACGATAACAAACGGCAAAAACAACGCCACAGCCATTATCAAGGCGTAAAGAAATGATTTTTGGTAAAACTTTTTTTCGGATTTATACATTGAATTTCTCTCCATTTAAAATTGTTTACATTTTCTCGGGTGCGTCGATTTTGAGCAGTGTGAGAACGTTCTTGATAACAGTCTTTGTCGCTTCGCAAAGCGCAAGTCTTGACAGCTTGACATCGGTTTCTGCGTCCTTTATGCCGCAGCTGTCGTAGAACTTGTGGAAAATTTGCGCAAGCTCGTAAACATATTTTGTGAGTTTAAACGGAGAGTATTCCTTTGCCGCTTCGTTTATAAGCTCGGGATATTCGGCGATTTTGCGGACAAGCGCTTTTTCCTCATCAGCGGTGAAAACAAGCGCTTCGCCGTTGTATTTCGCACCGTCCTCGGCTTGTTTTTCGAGAACGCGGCAAATTCTCGCGTGAGCGTACTGAACGTAGAAAACGGGGTTTTTGGAGCTTTCCTCAACAGCCAAATCCAAGTCAAAATCAAGGTGCGTGTTTGCGTCGCGGAGGTTGAAGAAGAAACGCGCGTTGTCAATCGGCACTTCATCGAGGAGGGTTGCGAGCGTAATCGCTTTGCCCGAGCGCTTCGAGAGCTTAATCGGCTTTCCGTCGCTCACGAGCATAACCATTTGGCAGATTACCACGTCAAGGCGCTTCTCGTCAATTCCCATCGCTTGCAGACAAATTCTCATTCTCTTGACGTAACCGTGGTGGTCGGCACCGAGAACGTCGATTGCCTTGTCGTAGTTTCTCGTCACGAGCTTGTTGTAGTGATAGGCGATATCGGGGACAATGTAAGTAGGGAAGCCGTTTGAGCGCACAAGAACGAAATCTTGTTCACCGCCGAAATCGGTTGCCTTGAGCCAAAGCGCACCGTCCTTTTCGTAGGTGTGACCGCCCTTTTTGAGGTGCTCGATAACCTCGGAAACCGCGCCGCTGTTGTGGAGAGTGCTCTCCTTAAACCAGTTGTCGTACTTTATACGATATTTGAGCAAATCGGTTTCGAGAATTTTTTCGTTTATAGGGAGCGCGTACTCGACAAGAGCCTTTTTGCGTTCGTCCTCGGGCTTGTCGGAAAGCGCTTTCCCGCCGAATTTGTCGTAATAATTCTTCGCGTGCTCGATGATATCAACACCGAGATAAACGTCCTCGGGCATATAGAACGGGGCGTTTTTGTCGGCTTTTTGTTCCTCGGTATCGGAAACGGTTCTCGCGAAAATTTCACGGCAAAGCGCTTCGTTATCGGGAATTTCGTTCATCAGAGCTTGTCCCGCGTCGGAGCAAAGCTGCATATAGCGCAAATCGAGCGATTTTCCGAACTTGGCAACCTGATTTCCCGCGTCGTTTACATAGAACTCACGGTCAGCCTTGTAGCCCGCCTCCTCGAGAAGGGAAGCCAAGCAGTCGCCGATAGCGCCGCCGCGCGCGTTTCCGATGTGCATAGGGCCCGTGGGGTTTGCCGAAACAAATTCCACGAGAACGCGCTTTCCGTTGCCGAGGTTGGTTTTACCGTAATCTGCGCCGAGCGAAATCGTTTCGCTGACAACCTCATCGTACCAGCTGTCGCCGAGGAAAAAGTTCAGAAATCCCGGTCCGGCAAGCTCGACTTTTCCGAACAAAGTACCCTGAAGCTCGATTGCGCCCTTAATCAACTCACCGAGCGCGCGGGGATTTGTTTTAAGCGTTTTCGCGGAAACCAGCGCAGCGTTCGCGGAAAAATCGCCGTGCGCGTTGTCGGCGGGCACGGTCACGGAAAACGCGGGGAGCGGTTCCGCGGGGATTTTTCCCTCGGCAACAAGCGCTCCCAGCGCCTTCATAATTATTTCGGTAATCTCGGATTTTGCTTCTTCAACCGCATTGTAATACATATTTAAACCTCGCTTTACATTTTTACGTTTATTGTGATTTCGTTTTCGGTCATCAGCCCGCCGTTCACGTCAATCGTGTATTTCAGATGAATTTTCCCGCCGTTTTCGTTAAGCTCGGGATTAAGCTCATCGGTGGTTATGCCAACCATACAGTCGCCGAATTCCGTACCGTAGTGGCAGAAATGGCGGGTTTTGTTCTCGAAAATAAGGCTCGAGAAGGTTGTGCCGGTGCGGGTGAGCGTCATCATCTTGTCGTCGATGCGCATCTGAACGTGGCTGCCCTCGTAGCCGGTTGCCTCGCTCTCGTCGTAGTCGATGAAAAACGAGCCCTTGTGCAGCCGAAACTCGCCCTTTGTAAACAGCTCCGACTCGTCGGTAAATCCGTCGGCGGTCTGCTTGATGTTTAAAGTAATCGAACAATTATCCAATGTTTTTCTCCGTTTTCTTGTTATTCCATAGCCAGCTGAATAAGCCTGTCGAGCAGTTCGGGATAAGAAATTCCCATATTTTCCATCAGCTTCGGGTACATACTGATAGGCGTAAAGCCGGGGATTGTGTTGATTTCGTTGAGGATAATATCGTCCTCGGTGACGAAGAAGTCAACTCTCGCCATTCCTCCGCACCCGCACGCTTTGTACGCTTTCTTGGCAATTTCGCGCAGCTTTTCGGTCTGTTCATCGGAAATCTTCGCGGGGATATCAAGCACCGATGTACCTTTTTTGTACTTCGCGTCATAGTCGTAAAATCCCTCTGCGGGAGTGATTTGTCCGGGAATAGAAGCGAGCAGGTCGCCGATATTTCCGAGCACCGCACACTCGACTTCCTTGCCGATGATTTCCTTTTCGACAACAGCTTTCTTGCCGTGAGCAAAAGCCACTTTAAGTCCCGCTTTGAGTTCCTCGGCATTTTCCGCGCGTGAAACGCCAACCGATGAACCCGCGCAAGCCGGCTTTATGTACACGGGATAGCCGAGTTTTTCTTCAACAAGTTCGGTTGACCTCGCCATATCCTCGAGGGAAAGTCGGCAAAGTGTGACAAACGGCGCGGTTTTGATGCCCGCAGCGTCGAGCAGACGGTGAGTAACCGATTTGTCCATACAGTCAGCCGAAGATGTCATATCGCAGCCAACGCAGGGGATACCGCTTAATTGGCAAAGTCCCTGAATTGAGCCGTCCTCGCCGTTCATACCGTGGAGAACGGGGAAAACTGCGTCAACCTTGCGCAGATACGCCTCGTCGCTGCCCATAACGATTAAGCCCTTGTGGAGCGCGTCGGGGCTTAAAACCGCTGTGCAGCAGTCGGGGTTGTTCTCCCACTCGCCCGTTTTAATATCCTCGTATTCACCGGGATAATACATCCAGTGACCTTTTTTTGTAATTCCAACACAAATTACATCATATTTATCGGCAGGAATATTTGTAAGCACCGAGTACGCCGAAACCAGTGAAATCTCGTGTTCGCTTGATACTCCCCCAAAAAGCACCGCAATTTTCTGTTTAGCCATAATGACCTGCCTTTCTCTGTTTGCCGTTAACTTTGCGAGGTTTATCCTCACATAATAACTCAAATTACATTATAACACAAAACGATTGGAATTTCAAGGGGAAAACTGTCGTTTTAAGGAAATCGCAAGAAACTTTTTACAAAAAAACGCTCCTCTTATTAAGAGGAGCGCGCAGGCGGTCAATAAAGGCACATCTGCTTCGTCACGCCGCTTAACGGCAGGCACAAAGCCTAGCCGTTAAGCGTGTTCCTCGCATCTGCACCTTTCTCGACCGCCTGATTGTTTCTTTATTCACCGTCTGCGGAAAGCTGGCTTTGGTGTTTTGTGAAGAAGTCAACTCTCGGCTCGAGGAATTTGAGCTTGTGGTCTTTGCCGCCCGTGAAATCGGCGAGCGTATCGAAAATTCTGTCCCAACTCCAAAAATCATCGCCGAGCTGCAAATACTCGAGAATCATCTCGGTACCTGCGGGAGCCATCGGGTGAAGGAGAACAGCCGCCGTTCTTATCATATGGAACACGTTTATCAGAGCGGCACGGCGCGCTTCGTTGTCATCGGCTTTGTCTGCGTCGCCGAGCACCTTTGACGAGTATTTCGACATTTTTCTGATATAGCTGTCGAGAACGTAGGTTGCCTGATGGAACTCAAAGCGGTACATAAAGCGCTCGTAATCGAGAACAGCTTTCTTCGCTTCCGCGAGAATTTCCTCGGAAACCTCACCCACGGGCATATTCCCGTCAAAATACTTCTGAACGGTGTAGAAGCAGGTTCTGATAACACGGTTGAACACGTTCGAGAGCAAAAATCCGTCCTTAACCACGGGGTCGGGGTCATCGGGATTTGCATTCGGGTTGTAGGGCTTGGGCATAAAGCTCACGCTGTGCTGTCCGAGGCCTAAACCGAGGAAGTGCATACGAAGCTGCTCGGGGGTGTAGAAATCCAGCAAATCCGCAGCCATAGGCGGCTTGATTGCACCGGAGCTTGACGCTTTTTTGTCGAGGAAGAGAATGTGGTTATTCGCGCAGAGAATGGGAAGCTGCATTTCGCCGTCTGCGGGGTCAACGGTATTCTCGCCCTTTTGCAGCGCGATAAACATACCCATTTCGGCAACGCCGTAGAAATAGATATTGTCTGCGCCGATAAACTGATAAACCTGCGCGTCCTTGCTGCACCAAAAATCCTTCCACTCGTCCATACTGCGCCCCTTGACCTCGAGCGCGGCTTTAGTGAACGAAATCGGCGCCCAAAGGCTCTCGGGCCAAACCCAAACGGTGAGCTGCTCCTCGTTTTCGAGGATAGGCGCTTTTACGCCCCATTCGATGTTGCCGGTGAGTCTGAACGGAACGAGAGTTTTTCCCGTGCGATAGCGTATACCGTTCGCCGAGAGGATTTCGCAAGCCTTGTTCATCTCGTCCAGCTCTTTAAATGCGATAGTGAACGACGGTTTCTTCTTCTCCTCGAGAAACTCGTGCTCGGGCATCTGCGCTTTGACCTTTTCGTACTGTTCAAGCAGCTCGTTTTTGATATGAATAACAGGGTCCGCGAGGAACTCGGAAATGGTGCTGGATACGAGCTTTCTGACGTTTTTCTGCTTGGAGATATTCGCGGAGTACTCCTTCAGCAGCTTGCTGTAGGACGGCAAATCGAAGTACCAGTTCTCGACGTCCTTCATTATGGGCGTTTCGCCGGTGAGGGTACTTTTGGGGTCAATCAGATTTTCGGGCATATACTGGTGACCGAGGTCGCACTCGTCGGCGTAGCCCTTTTCGCTCTGACAGCCGTCAACGGGGCATTTCCCGACAACCTGTCTGCCGTTCAGGAAGCAGCCTGCTTTTTCATCAAAAAACTGCTTGGTGACAATCTTTTTGAGGTGACCGTTGTCGTAAAGTCTGCGGATAAATTTATCCGTAACATCGTCGTGAATTTCTGCGGTTCTGCCAAGCCCCGACGCGCCGAACATATCAAGGCTAATCATATAATCATCGAGGGTTTTCTTCTGCGCGTCGTGGTTTTCCTTGACGAAATCCTTGATTGTGCCGGTGAAGCCTTTTTCCTCGCAAAGTTTACGGTAGCTTTCCGCGATAGGCGAGCCGTAGCAGTCGGTTCCCGACACGAAAATAACGTTCTCGGCACCTATTCTGTCGCGGAGAAATCTCGCGTAACAGTCCGCGAAAACGAACACGCCGCCGATGTGCCCGAAATGGAGCTTTTTGTTGCCATAGGGCATACCGCCCGTGATAATCGCTCTTTTGGGGAACTCGGGTCTTGGAATTTCGTGAAATTCCTTTTTGTTGTCAGACATCTTCAATCGTTCCTTTCTGTTCTATATCTGTATCTGCAAAGTCGAAGTCAATAAAACCGCCGTTTACGTTGACCGACTCACATTTTATTCTGATTTTATCGCCGACGGTGTACAGTTTTCCGTTCGGTGCGCCCGTCAAAATAACTCCGTGCGCAACGTCATAGTCACCCATAGGCAGCTTTGTCACGGAAATCATACCCTCAACGGTGTTCTCGAGGCATACGAAAATACCGCTCGGAGAAACGCCCGAGATAATTCCGTCAAATTCCTCGCCGATGTGTTTTTTCATATATTCAGCCATATAGAAATTCTCGCACTCGCGCTCGCATTTTACGGCGGAAAGCTCGGTTACACTCGCTTGCTGGGAGTTCTCGAAAGCGAATTTCTGGTACTTTTTCACCATTTTCTCGTTGTTCAGCGCATAGACGTAATCGGTGAGAATACGGTGAATGGACAGGTCGGCAAGTCTGCGGATAGGGGAGGTGAAGTGCGCGTATTCGGGCATAACCAAGCCGTAGTGACCGAGCGGCTGGTCGGAATATTTCGCCTTCATCATTGTCCGCAGCACAATTTTGTTGATAACCGAGTATTTCTCGGTATCCTTTGCATCGCGGAGAACCTTTGCCAAATCTGCTGCCGTGGACTTTTCGTTTATGCCCTCGGGATTAACTCCGAGCGCAGTTAAAGTATCGCCGAGCGTGAGGAGTTTTTCCTCGGCGGGGGGCTCGTGGACGCGGTAAACGAACGGGAACTGCTCCTTCATCGCGAGAGAAGCCGCCGCGTTGTTCGCCATAAGCATAAATTCCTCGATAACCTTTTCGGCTGTTCCGCGCTCGCGCGGCTTTACGTTAACGCAAACGCCGTTTTCATCGGTAATGATTTTCGCTTCAACGGTATCGATTTCGGGAGCGCCGCGGTTTACGCGATTTTTCTCGAGAGTTGCGGCAAGCTCAACCATAATGGGAATTCTGTCGATAACGCGCGCGTATTTTTCTTTAATTTGCTCGTCCGCCGTACCGTCAATAATCTTGTTCACCTCGGAATACACGCCCTTGACGCGGCTTCTGATAACGGTTTTCTCGAAGCGGAACGAGTTAATTTTGCCGTTTGCCGCGACGTCCATAAGGCAGGAAAAAGCAAGTCGGTCAACGTTCGGGTTGAGAGAACAAATGCCGTTGGAAAGCTCTCTCGGGAGCATCGGAACAACTTGGTCTGCGTAGTAAATCGAAGTGCCGCGGTAAAAGGCTTCCTTGTCGATAGCCGTGCCCTTTTTCACATAGTGCGAAACGTCCGCGATATGCACACCGAGCTTGTAGCCGTTTTCGGTGCGGGAAATAGAAATCGCGTCGTCGATATCTTTGGTATCTGCGCCGTCGATGGTGAAAATCGGTTCACCGCGCAAATCAAGTCTGCGCGCAACCTCGTCCTCATCGGGCTCGTCGATATCGAGCTTTTGCGCTTCCGCGAGAACCTCGTCGGGGAACTCGGTATGAAGCCCGTTCACGAGCATATAAGCCTCGGCACAAGCCTTTGCGTTATCGGAAGAACCGAAGCTGTCCTCGATGCAAACGGTGTGCTCGTAGTGATGAGCGCCGCGCTTTTTAATCGAGAACGCAACCTTGTCGCCGACCTTGAGCTGCTTCTCGCCAAACTTTGCGATAAACAGCGGCTCTGCGCACATTTTGTCGGGGAGCACCATAAGCCGATTTCCCTCGGCAACGATAATTCCAGTCTGAAGCACGCGGCTTTCCTCGAGCACCGCGAGCACGGTTGCCTCGGCAGCTCTGTCCTCGTAAGCGTCGGCTGTTTTCAACGCAAGCACAATATCACCGGGAATTGCGCCGCGCAAGTCTTTACCGCGAACGAAAAATTCCTCGAAAACCTCGTCGCTGTCGCGGGTGATGAAGCCGGATTTTTGGTTAATTCTGGAAACTCTCGCCTTGAAAAACCGCTCGAAATTCTTGAGCCGCCAAACGCCCTTTTTGTTTGACAAATCGCCGAATTTCTTCATATCGGCAAGCGCCGCTTCGAGCTTTTTCACATTTTTCTTGGTAATTTCGAGCTTTTTCACAAGCTCCTTTTCGGAAAGGCCGTCCTCGTTTTCGTAGAGGGCAGTTAAAACGCTGATTTTAAGATTGTTCATAGAAATTCCTCTTTTGCTTGAAAAAAACAGACAGACGCAAAGCCTGTCTGCTTATTTTTATTGAGCCGACGAGCTTTCGGCGGAACTCTCCGCTGAACTTTCCGTTGAACTCTCTGCTGAACTCTCCGACGAGCTTGAGGTGTTCTCGGAGCTTGAGTCGGAAACCTCGCTTACAACGGAAGAGTCGCTGCTTGTGTCATCTTTTTTTGCACCGCCCCAGTAAACGTTGATGACGTTTACGGCAATCGCCAGCACAAAGAAAATGACCGCCGCAACAACGGTTGCCTTGTTAAGCATAGCCTCTTTGGTTCTGCCGGCATTTTTCTGATAGAAGCTGTCGGACGAAGAACCCGAAATTGTCTGGGACATCTGCGTCTTTGTGTCCTTTACGAGAACTACAACAACTATAAAAATGCAGGCGATAATCAATACAATCGCGCTAATTACTTCAAAAATGCTCATTTTTATGAACTTCCTCCAAAATGTATAATAATGCAATACTTTGTAATTATACCATACTATTGCAGAAATTTCAAGTATTTTTTTAGTAAATTTCAAAAAAATTTGTTTAACAAAAACAGTTTGGCGTAAAAACTTAATGTATTGACATTTTACAAAAAGTGTGGTAGAATATAATATGAATGTTTGTGTGATTTTTTGGAAAAGCGGGGGACGGTATGGTCAAGGCGGTAATTTTCGATATGGACGGACTTCTTCTCGATACCGAAAAGCTGCTGGTGCGGTTCTGGCAGGAGGCGGCGCGGGAAGCGGGTTTCAATATGACGCGGGAAATCGCGCTGAATATCCGCTCGATGCACAGGAGCTTTGCTATACCTTATTTAAAGAGCGTTCTCGGGGAAGATTTTGATTACCTGAAAATCCGTTCTCGGCGAATGGAGCTTATGAGCGCTCACCTAGCAAAATATGGGCTTGAGCTGAAAAAAGGCGCAAAAGAGCTTCTTACATATCTTAATGAGAATAAAATTCCCGCTGCGGTTGCCACGGCAACAGATTACGAGCGTGCCGAAAAATACTTGAAAGAAACGGGAATTTTTGGTTATTTTGACAAAATTATTTGTGCAACAATGGTAAAAGTTGGCAAACCGCGGCCCGATATCTATATTTACGCTGCGAGCGAGCTTGGACTTGAACCGTCGGAGTGCGCGGCACTTGAGGACTCGCCGAACGGTGTGAAATCCGCAGCGGCGGCGGGGTGTAAAACGATTATGGTTCCCGACCTCACCGAGCCCGACGAGGAGCTTTCGCGCATTATCGCGGCAAAGGCAGGCTCGTTAGACGAGGTTATTGACATTATTTGTAAATTATGAGAAAAATGCAGAGCTTTTTGAAAGGCAGGTGTTTTTATGGCTGAAAACGTGAATAATAACAGCGAAAACGCGAAAAGCGACGGAAATTCCGAGAAAAAAGAGGTAACCGCCGTTGTTGACTGCCGTATTGACTTGACCGTGGACTCGGGCGGAAAAAGCGTAAACCTTACCGTTCACCCGCCCATAAATGGTGGAAAAGAAGCAACCGTTGAGATGGTGAAGGCGGAGCTGAAAAAGCAGAATATTGTTTTCGGTATTGATGAAAAGATTATCACAAAGGTTGTCGAGGAGCGGCTTTACGGCGTTCCGACGTGTATTGCCGAATACACGCCGCCGAAAAAGGGCGCAAACGGCTACATCAACTTCCGCTTTGATAAGGAGCACAAGCTGAAGCCTGTTCAGGACGAATTTGGCATTGCCGATTACCGCGAGCTGAACTCAATCGTTCCCATTCGCAAAAACGAGGTTGTCGCCGATATCGTTCAGCCCGAGGAGGGAACTCCCGGCAAGAACGTTTTCGGGCAGGAAATTCCCGGCGAGCCCGGTGTTCCCGCGAAAATTTCCCTCGGCAGAAACACGCTCGTGACTACCGACGGCAAGAATATTGTTTCCGCGAGCGACGGGCATATTGTGTTCGCGGGCGGCTGTTTTCACGTTGAACAGGCGGTTACGATAAAGACAGACCTCGACATCTCCGTCGGAAATATCAGCTTTTTCGGCGATGTTCATATCAAGGGCAATGTTATGGAAGGATTTTCCATCAACGCGGGCAAAAATGTGAAAATCGACGGCAGCGTGTTCGGAAGCGAAATCACGGCGGGCGGAAATCTTTCGATTGTCGGCGGGTGCATAAATACAAAGGTAAATTGCAACGGTGACGCCGATATCGGCTTTTGCGAGAACTCGGAGATTTTTGTCAAGGGTGATATTTCGTCAAAGCAGTTCGCGTTCTGCAACGTTTTCTGCTACGGAAAGCTCACGGCGAAGGGACCTCGCGGTGTTATCGCGGGCGGAAAAATCACGTCGATGCACGATATAAACGCAGGAATTATCGGCTCGGAAAAGTACACGCCGACCGAGGTGAACATCGGCGACGGCTCGGTGCTTTTTGCGAGAAAACGCGAGGCAGAGTCGGATTTGAGCGAGGCTACGCGAATTTACGACCTCTCGATAAAAAATCTCGCGTTCCTCAAGAACCGAAAGAACACGCAGGGCGGCGTGCTGAATGACGAACAGCAGCGCCAGCAGCGCATTGAAATGCAGAACAAGCTGTTTTACGCGATGAGGAAAACCGAGCTTCAGGAGCTTATCGCAAAGCTCGACGAGGACATCAAGGACAGGGACAATTTGAGCGCTGTGTGCAACGGTATGATTTATCCGGGCGTTAAGTTCTGCATAAACTTCCTCACGCTTGACGTCACCGAGGCGGCAAAACATTCCCGAGTGACGATTGTAAACGACGTTTTGACAATTTTGCCGATGTAAACGAAATTTCGGCAGATGTTTTTCATACGATAATAGTAAACTTGAAAATGCGGATAATTTTGAAAAACGTTTCAGCTGGGAGTACAAATGAAGAGTAATATTATGATAATAATTGCCGTGGTTTTGGCGGCGCTGGGAGTTATCGCTCTGGTGATAATAATCAGTCAGCCGTCCGACAGCGGCACACCTTCCGATTTTCATAACTCGTCGGACAGCGTAAGCGTGCCTTATGACAGCGACAATTCGCACAATCCCGCCGAGAACACCTCAAATCACCGTCCGAGTGACGGCAAAAGCAGCGAGGTTGCGAAGAAAATTGTGGCGATGGCGTACTCGCTGATAAACACGCCGTATGTTGAAAACGGCGCGTCGCCCGATGGCTTCGACAACTCGGGTTTTATCTATTACGTTATGAGGAAAAACGGCTTCCTCACTTGCCCGAGAGGTACAATCGCGCAGTCCGAGTGGGGGGCTAGGCAGACCTATGATAATCTTACTGCGGGGGATTTGGTGTTCTTCTCCGACGATGGTCAAAGCGACGTGAGCTTCGGCGGAATTTACGTCGGAAACGGCGAGATGGTTGCTTGTATAACGCACGACGGTGAAAGCAAGGTCTGGAGCGTCAATATCACAACCGATTATTACCGAAGAAATTTTGTTCGGGGAATTGCCATAAGCTGAGAAATGAGTTCTCGGGTTTTTTTGAAAGGATTTTGAAAATGAAAACGGTTATCATCGACAACAGCCTTTGCACAAACGCGATTTTCGACAACGCAAGCAGAGAGGATATCTGCAATTATATCGAAATGCTTGCGGCGGCGGGTGTGAAGTATGTGGAGCTGGATTTCCGCACCGTTATGAAGCTGCGCGAGCTGCCGAAGGGCGTGGGGTATATTTTTCGGCTGGTTGACCCGATGTTTATGCGGCTGACGGAGGTTTTTGACTTTGATTATGTGCTGATAGCCTTCCCCGATTTAAAGAAGAAAATTTCGACAAAAATCCCGCTTATGCTGGAGCTTCCCGTTATGGACAGCTTACCGGGGCGCGCGGTTCGGTTTGCGCAGGCGCAGGTTGACGGGGAAATTCAGCTTGTAAGGCTTTGCGGGAGCTACGAAATGTTCACACCCGCGGAGGCTTCGGCTTATATTATGCGCGTGAAAAACGATGTAACCGTGCCGGTTGATTTTTGCCCGATGAACGCGAAGAAAACCGCCGTGGACTGCGCAATCAAGTTCGCTTTTGCAAACGCGGACAGCGTGACCTTGTCGATGAGTTCAAACGGGAAATTCGCGTCCTTCGAGGACTTTTTGTTCACGCTTATGTCGGTTTACGACGCAATTCCGTCCGAGCTGAACGCCGCGGCGATGTGCCGAGCGTCTATTTATAATAAGTATATCTTCAAAAATCCTCGCAGAGACAGTGTTATTCAGCTTATGGAAATTCTTGACAGCGATATAAGAATGCTGACAAACGCCGACACGGGTGAGCGAGTGCAGACGAGGGTTCGGCTCAAGGACTCGCAGTTTATGCGGCACGCCTACATCTCGGCGGTTGAAAAGATGATGAAAAACGAGGAGCTCACCGATGACATTTTCGACGAGCTGCTGAAAGCGGTCAAGAGCACGGGCGCGAGGGTTTTCGCCGACGATATTCTCGCCGACAAGCACAAGGGACTGTTAAATTAACCGGTAAAATTTAGGAGATTTTTATGATAAGGCTGATAGCTTCGGATATGGACGGGACGCTTCTCGACAACGAAAAGCGGCTTCCCGAGGACTTTTTTCCCGTTCTTGACAAGCTGATTGAGAAGAAGATTACGTTCACCGTGGCAAGCGGGCGGACCTACAGTGCGCTTGAGCACCTTTTTCCCGAGGAATACCGCGACAAGCTCTCGTTTATCTGCGACAACGGCGCCTGTACCGTCTTAAACGGCAAGTTCACAAACGTTTTCCCGCTGGAGCGCGACGTGTACGAGAGATTGGTTTCGGTCTGCGCGAAAACGGGGGATTTTATTCTGGTGGTGTGCGCGCAAAGTGGTGTTTATCACCTCGATTTGGGCGATGATTTCTCGAACGAGGTTGGGAGATTTTACAAATTCCACACGCCCGTCACGGATTTTCTTGACGTAAAGGACACGATTTACAAGATTGCCGTGTGCGATAAAAAGGGAACGCTTCACCACGGCAAGCCGTTTCTCGAAGGAATTTTCGGCGACGAGCTGAATGTTCAGGCTTCGGGGGAGATTTGGATGGACGTTATGGCGGGCGGCGTGAGCAAGGGAACAGCCCTCCGAGCGCTTCAGAAAACGCTTGGCGTGACGCGTGAGGAAACGATGGCGTTCGGGGATTATTTCAACGATGTGGATATGCTGGCGGCGGCTGACTTCAGCTTTTGTATGGAAAACGGTCACGAGGACGTGAAAAAGCTCTGCCGCTTTATCGCGCCCGACAACAACAGCGGCGGCGTGACGCGCTGCATAAAGAAATACGCGCTTTAAGGAGAGCGCTTTTTGACCTATGAGTGCTGCAAACATAATAGTAATAGTGGCAATGATAATGTTCTCGGCGTTTTTTTCGGCGTCGGAAACAGCAATTTCGAGCGTTAACCGAATTCGCCTGAAAAATATGGCGGACAACGGTCACCGCGGCGCTGCGAGAGCGCTGCGAATTCTCGGAAAATACGACAAGGCGCTTACGACGATACTTATCGGCAACAATATCGTGAACATCGCCTGCTCGTCTATCGCGACAATCGTGTGTATAGCGCTGGTCGGCGAGCAGTACGGCTCGTTGGTTTCGACGATTGCGACAACGGTTGTCGTGCTGATTTTCGGCGAGGTTATGCCGAAAAGCATTGCCAAAGACCACGCCGAGGGCGTCTGCATTGGAGTTTCCGCGATAATTTCGTTTTTGATGATTATTTTCACGCCGTTTTCTGCGCTGTTTATTTTGCTGAAAAAGGGCGTTGCGAAGCTGTTCCGCAGCAAAAAGTCGGTGAGCGTAACCGAGGAGGAGCTTATCGCAATTATCGATGAAATCGAGGACGAGGGTGTTCTCGAGCAGCAGGAGAGCAATCTCGTGCGGTCGGCTTTGCTGTTCGACGAAACAACGGTTGACGAGATTATCACGCCGCGCGTGCGCATAGTAGCCGCCGAGGTGAACGAGAACGCAACCGATGTCTGCAAAAAGTTCTTGAGTGAGCAGTATTCAAGAATGCCCGTTTACGAAAAAACGCTGGACAATATAATAGGTGTAATCAACCAAAAGGATTTTCTCAAGGAGTACGTTGAAAAGCGCGACAAGCTGATGGTTCGCGATGTTGTTCAGGAAACGGTTTATTTTCCGCATATGCTGAAGATTTCCGAGGTTCTGCGGACGATGCAGAAGAAAAAGTGCCATATGTGCGTGGTGCTCGACCAGCACGGCGGAACGCTCGGAATTGTTACGATGGAGGACTTGCTCGAGGAGCTTGTCGGCGAGATTTGGGACGAGAGCGACGAGGTTAAAAGCCCGATTACCGCAGTTTCCGACGGCGTTTACGAGGCTTACGGCGAGGTGTCGCTGGGCAGTCTGCGCAGATACTTCGCAGACAGGGAAATCGATGTTGAAATCGACAGCGAAGCGCACACGGTCGCGGGCTGGGTGCTGGAGCTTTTCGGCAGTATCCCGAAAAACGGCGATACAACAAGCTCCGATGGATTCAAGGTGACGGTGCTGGAAGCGGCGGAGCTTCGGATTAACAAGGTGAGAATTGAGCTGATTTCCGACGAGGTGAAGGATTGAGACCATTTTATATCGTTCTGATAATCCTGTCGGGAGTGTACCTTCTCGCGCACGTTATGGCGAAGGTGTTTTTCGGAAAAACGCTTTTCCCCGACACGAGCGAGCTGTTCACCAACAAAAAGGAGAAAAACCTCTGGCAGACGGTTTTCCCGAAGAATATGCTGCGGCTGGTAATCTTGGTTTTCACCGGCTCGTTAAGCGGCTTGTTTATGGACTTGGCGGGAATGACGGGCTGGATTTCGCTGTTGTTTGCGCCGGTTGCGGGAATTTTTTTCAACTTCCTGATAAGCACGGTTTTTTCGCCGATTTACCTGAAATTTCACAAGAGCGCCGAGCCGAATGACGAGGAGCTTTGCGAGCTGTCGGGAAAGGTTGTTGAGGACATTGAAACGGACGGTTTTGGGGTAATCGAGGTGCGGCACGGCTCGAGAAACTACCTTTTCCGTGCGGTTTCCGCGAACGGTCGGTTTATCCCGAAGGGCGAGAAAATTGTGGTTATTTACGCGCAGGACGCTTGCTGCTTTGTCGAGAGCGAGGAGCACTTGTGCGATATTTTGTTTGAGGACAACGGTGAGGAAGAAGAGGAAGCTGTTGAGGAGGAAACGGAAAAGGTCGATTTGGCTAAAAAAGAATAATTGAGCGGTTTACAATTCAGCAATTCGCACGGACAAGCATTTGAGAAAGGAAATTCTATGAAAATTGCGCAGAAAATCGTTTCGGTTATCATCACGCTGATTATCTCGGCTGCGTTTTTATCAACGGCTGCATTTGCCGATATCGGCCCGAAGCCTTCGCTTGAGGTAAGGTTTACGGGAATTAACGGTGAAAACTGTTGGGCGGCTTTTCTTTTCCCCGAAAACAATCTCGGCGGGGGAGGAGATAGTCCGTGGTTTGCCGATGAAAATAGCACCGCGGAGGAAATCGCGATGAACGAATACAAGGATGCGGACGGATTTATCATATCAAAATACTGGGTTTTTCCGAGAAAAATCGAAGAAAACAGCGTTCTTAAACACGGCTATCACCCGCCAAAAAATTTCAAGGTTCTGCTTTATTTTCCCGACAGCGGCGAGTTTTTCGTGACGCCCGTTTACGAGAAATACGCGTTTAATTCGTATTTCACAATCGATGTTTCGGCACGGCAAAACGGCTCTGTTACCGCGATTTCGAGCTATTACCATGCGAAAGAAATAATTTTTCTGATAATCCGAATTTTGCTAACAATCGGGATTGAGCTGCTGATTGCGCTTGCCTTCAAATTCACCGCGAAAAAGCAGATTTTGTTTATCGCTGTCGTAAATGTAATCACCCAAATCGCGCTTAATATCGGTATAAATATGATTTATTTCAACAGGGGAGCGTGGCTGATTTTCCTTTACATTCCGCTGGAGCTTGCGGTTTTTGCGGTCGAAGCGATACTTTACGCAGCGCTCCTGAAAACACCCGAGGGCAAGCCTGTAAAAGGCGGAAAAGCTGTCGGCTACGCGGCTGCGGCAAACGCGGTTTCGTTTATATTCGGAGTTGTTGTGTTCTGGATTTCGGAAACGCTTGCAAGAATTTAAGCGTGTTTTCTCGCTTTTTCGGCACGGTTTAACCGAAAAAGCGGGAAAAATTATTGAAAAGTACAAAAAATTGAAAAAATCATAAAAAAGTGCTTGACAAAAATATTACAATGTGTTATAATGAGTATACCTCGAATGGGGTATATTTTTTTGTGCGTTTTTAAAAACGCGGTAAAACCCCAAGTACCGCCGCAAAGGGCTGCGGTTTGTGAGGGAGGCAATATGAAAACAGGAGGTGCCGAAAGTGAGAGTAAAAATTACATTGGCGTGTTCGGAGTGCAAGCAGCGCAACTACAACTCTATGAAGAACAAGAAGAACGACCCCGACAGACTTGAAATGAACAAGTACTGCAGATTCTGCAAGAAACACACTCTTCACAAGGAAACAAAGTAAACACGGGAGGAATTCAAATTATGGCTAAAGATTTGGAGCTTGAAAAGAGCTCTCCCGAGAGTGAAGAGGCAAAGGACAAGTTGAAGAAAGACGACGAAAAGTCCAAAAAGACCGACAAGGGCGGCAAGGACAGCAAGGGCGCAAAGACCGATAAGGCTGACAAAAAGGATAAGGACAAGAAGGTAGCCGCAAAGGGAAAGAAGCCCAAGAAGGGCCCGATTAAGTACCTCAAGGACGCAAAATCCGAGTTCAAGAAGGTTGTTTGGCCGACGCCCAAGGAAACAACACGAAATACGATTGTCGTTGTTGTGGTGTGCTTGCTGGCGGGTTTGTTCGTTTTCGGACTTGATTCGCTGTTTGGTCTTTTGAACAATTTGCTGTTCAAGTGATTTACGGGGGTAAATATGGCTGACTCAGAAGCAAAATGGTATATTCTTCACACCTATTCGGGTTATGAGAATAAGGTAGCTGCGGATATTATGAAGGTTGTTGAGAACAGAAATATCCGTCATCTTATTGAGGACGTTATGGTTCCGACCGTGACCAAGACCATTGAAAAGGACAGCGGAAAGGTTGTCGAGGTCGAGGAGAAGGTTTATCCCGGATACGTTTTCGTGAAAATGGTGGAAACCAACGAATCGTGGTACATCTGCAGAAATACCAGAGGAGTCACGGGCTTTGTGGGTCCCGAAAGTAAGCCTACTCCGCTCAGCGAGGCTGAGGTCAGGAATCTCGAGCAGGGCAGAAAAGAAACCGCCGTGTCCTTTGAAAAGGGCGACCAGGTTGTTATCAAAGAGGGCGTGCTCGAGGGCTTTGAGGGTACTGTTTCCGAGGTTGACGAGGAAGCGAAAACTGTCGTTGTTGACGTTTTCAATATGTTCGGAGAGGTTACGCCTACAACAGTTGAAATCACCGCAATCAAGAAAATTTAATTGTTTTTCAAAAAGTTTGGAGGAAAAAAGCTATGGCACAGAAGGTTGTTGGATTTATTAAATTGCAGATTCCCGCCGGCAAAGCTACACCGGCTCCGCCTGTTGGACCGGCTCTCGGTCAGCACGGCGTAAATATTATGGCGTTTACGAAGGAGTTCAACGAGCGCACTAAGGATAAGGCTGGGCTTATTATCCCTGTTGTTATCACGGTTTACGCTGACAGAAGCTTCACGTTTATCACCAAGACTCCCCCCGCTTCCGTTCTTATCAAGAAGGCTTGCAAGATTGAAAGCGGCTCGGGTGTTCCGAATAAGACAAAGGTTGCTAAGATTACCAAGGCTCAGCTCAAGGAAATCGCAGAGACCAAGATGCCCGACCTTAACGCGGCTAACATCGATACCGCAATGTCTATGATTGCAGGTACCTGCCGTTCGATGGGCGTAGAAGTTGTAGACTGAATTTAACGTGGGAGGATTTTTTCCGTCAGCGCGGACTTGATTTGTCCGCCGTACCACAAGGAGGATATTTTTAATGAAACACGGTAAGAAATATAACGAAAGCGCAAAGCTGATTGAAGGTGCAAAGCTGTACGAGAGCGGCGAGGCTCTTGACATCGTTTGCAAGACCGCTAAGGCAAAGTTCGACGAGACCGTTGAGCTTCACGTTCGCCTCGGCGTTGACTCCCGCCACGCTGACCAGCAGGTTCGCGGCGCGGTTGTTCTTCCTAACGGAACCGGTAAGACTATCAGAACTCTCGTTTTCTGCAAGCCTGAGAAGGAAAATGACGCAAAGGCTGCGGGTGCTGATTACATCGCTGATAACGAGACAATCACCAAGATTCAGAACGGCTGGATGGACTTCGAGGTTGTTATCGCAACTCCCGATATGATGGGCGTTGTTGGTCGTCTCGGTAAGGTTCTCGGTCCGAGAGGACTTATGCCTAACCCCAAGGCGGGTACTGTTACCCCCGATGTTGCCAAGGCTGTTACCGAGGCAAAGGCAGGTAAGATTGAGTATCGTCTCGATAAGTCGAACATCATTCACTGCCCCATCGGAAAGGCTTCCTTCGGCCCTGCAAAGCTGGAGGAGAACTTCAATGCGCTGATGGAAGCGGTTGCTAAGGCTAAGCCTGCCGCTGCCAAGGGTACCTATATCAAGAGCTGCACGGTTTCTTCGACTATGGGTCCCGGCGTCAAGGTTAACACCTTGCGTTTCGGCGTGTAAGCGCGTTACTATGCAATAAATTCGACCGCCCGGAGAAATTCGGGCGGCGGTTTTTATAAAAGGAGGCAGAACGTTTGGGATTTGCAAAGGGTTTTAATCAGGTAGAAGCGGCGGCTGAAAAAGCGGTTCGAGGCATTGTCGAGGAGCACGGTTTTTCGCTTTGGGACGTGGTTTTCGTGAAAGAGGGCGCTGCGTGGTACTTGAGAATTTTAATCGATAAGCCGCAGGGTGTTTCAATCGACGACTGTACATCGATTGACGGTGAAATAAACGCCGTGATTGACGAGCAGCCGTTTATTGACAAAATCGATTATTTGGAAATCGGTTCGGCGGGACTTGAGCGCACAATTCGCCGCGAGGAGCAGATTAAAGCTTCGCTCGGCAGGAAAATTACGCTCAAAACCTACAAGCTCTGCGAGGGGCTTCCCGAGAAAACGGTAAAGTGCGTGCTCGACGATTTCGACGGTGAAAACGTTCTGGTTTCGGGTGAGTTTGGAAACGCTAAAATCGCTCTGACAGCGGTTTCGGCGATGAATTATGATGATTTTGATGATTTTAATGAACTAATGGAGGTATAAGGGAAAATGGCTAGTAGAAAGACAGTTAAGGATGAAGCGCAGGGTGCAGAATCTACAAAGAGCACTGTGAAAAGATCCAGACGAAAGACAGCTAAGGGGGAGGACTACGGGGATATTTACGAAAATCTCGCTCTGCTTGCCGAGGAAAAGGGGATTTCAAGCGATATTTTGGCGGAAAAAATTAAGTACGCTATCGAGAAGAGCCTGAAATCCAATCTTCACTTCGACGATGACGAGGAGGATTTTGTTAAAGTTGATATCAATATCGAGAAGAAAATTTTCGATGTAAGCATTATGAAAGAGGTAATCGAGGTTGTCGATACGCTCTACGAGCCGGAGAAGGAAATTGTTCTCGAGGAAGCGAGAAAAATTGACCCGACGCTTGAGGTTGGCGACAGAGTTAGATGTCCGATTGACACGAAGCTGTTCAAGAGAATTGCCGCGAAGAACGCGAAGGACCTGATTAAGCAGGGCTTCTCGAACGCGGAAAGACAGCATTTAAGCGAAATCTGGGGCGAGTACGAGAACGAGGCGGTTTCGGCGGTTGTTACCAAAATCGAGCCGAAAACTCTCCACGCAACGCTTGAAATCAACCACAACGAGGTTATGCTCCCGCGCAACGAGCAAATCCCCGGTGAAACTCTTGAGGTGGGACAGGTTGTCCGCGTGTATATTTCGGGCGTTTCAAAGGAATATAAGGAAGGCGACAAAAATCAGTACCTCAAGGTTTCGAGAACCGACAAGTGGCTGATTAAGCGCTTGTTTGAGCTGGAGTGCCCCGAGATTTACGACGGAACGGTTGAAATCAAGGCAGTAAGCCGCGCGCCCGGAAGCAGAAGCAAAATCGCCGTTATCAGCAACGACCCGAACGTTGACGCGGTCGGCGCTTGCATAGGCCCGCAGAAGAGCCGTATCAACGCGGTTACAAAAGAGGTCAAGGGCGAGAAGGTTGACGTTGTTTTGTACAGCGACGACCCCGAGGAGTTCATAAAGCAGGCGCTCAAGCCCGCCGAGGTGCTCAAGGTTGTTATCACAAACCCGAATCCCGACAAGCGCGCTTGCAAGGTTGTTGTTCCCGATAACCAGCTTTCTCTTGCAATCGGCAACAAAGGTCAAAACGCTTGGCTTGCAGCAAAGCTCACCGGCTATAAGGTTGACATCAAGGCAGAAAGCGCGGTTCGTCCCGAGGATTTTGAGGTAGTTCCTCTTGAAGTCAAGCCCGAGGAAACGGCTGAAACCGAGGAAAGTGCTCAAACTGAAGCTGCCGAGGCTTCAAAGGAGTGACGTTATGCCCGAAAAGAAAATTCCGCTTCGCAAGTGCATTTCCTGTGGTGAAATGATAGGAAAAAAAGGCGCGCTGCGGGTGGTAAGGGACAAGGACGGCGCGGTTTCGCTTGACGAAACAGGAAAAAAAGCCGGCAGGGGCGCATATATATGCCGCGACATAAAATGTTTTGAGGCGGCAAAAAAAGGCAAAAAGCTTGAACGCGCACTTAAATGCAGCGTTCCCGATGAAATCTATGACAACATTGAAAAGGAGCTGACGTCGGATAAATAACACGCTGAGTACCGTTTGCCTTTGCAGAAGAGCGGGAAAGCTCGAAATCGGATTTGACGCGGTTTGCGCCGAGATTTCGGGGAAGAGCTTGGGCGGCGCGCTGCTTGCCGCAGACGTTTCCGCCAAAACGGAAAAGGAAATCCGCTTCCTCTGCGAAAAACACAAACGTGAGGTTCTGAAAACCGATTTTACAATGGACGATGCGAAAAACGCCGTCGGCAAACGCGCGGGAGTTTTCTTCATCACAGATGAGGGGCTTTTCGGCGCGGTTAAACGGACATTGGTGTCCGATAATTGAACATATTGTTTCAAAAATTGAATAGTCTGGAGGAATTTTACATTGCCAAGTAAACAGATAAAATACAAGGTTCAAGATGTTGCGAAGGATTTGGGGCTGGACAAAGCAGAGCTTATCGAGCTGCTCGATAAGGTTTTTCCGCTCGAAAATCCGAGAAAATCTACTGCCGCTATCACTGCGGACGAGGTTGGGTATATTCTCGAGAAGTATTCCCGCAAAAACGAGGTAAGCGATATCGTCAAGGCTTTCGCTTCAACAAAGGATATCAAAACCGAGAAGCCCTATGAGAGCGCGAAAAAGGCTGCTCCGAAGAAAAAAGCTCCCAAAAAGGAGGAGACCGAGGCTGTCGAGAAGCCCGTTGAAAAGGTTGCCGAGAAGCCTGTTGAAAAGGTTGCCGAGAAGCCTGTTGAAAAGCCTGTCGAGAAGCCCGTCGAAAAGGCTGCGGAGAAGCCTGTCGAGAAGCCTGTTGAGAAGGTTGTTGAAAAGCCCGTTGAGGCTGCTCCCGTGAAGGAAGCTGTAAAAGAGCCTGTCAAGGAAGCGGCGAAGGAAGCTGTTAAGGAAGAGCCGAAGGCAAAGCCCGAGGCACCGAAAAAGGCTGTTGAACCCGCGAAGCCCGAGCCTGTGAAAAAGCCCGAGGTTCGCGAGAACAAGGACAATCGTCCGCAGAACAACGCTCGTCCTGCGGGAAAACCCGAGTTCAAGCCGCAGAATAACAATAACAATAACAACGCAAACAATAATAAGGACAACCGCGCTGAAAAGCCCGCAAATAACGCGAATAATGCCAACAAGCCGAAGCCCGCTGTTAAGATGCCGACGGCAAAGCCCGCTATCGACAGCAGCAAAATCAAGGTTAACGCACCGCCTGTTATTCAGCAGAAGCAGAAAACCGAGAATGTCAAGCACGGTGAGCACGTAACCAAAAAGGTTGACACGCGCGGAAGCTATGTTGAGCTTGATAAGTACAACGAGCGCTACGAGACAATCGCGCCCGCAGGCAAGATGAACAACGACAATTTCCGCAGCAAGCAGAAGTTTACGCAGAAATCGCAGAAAAACGGCAAGCAGTACGGAAACAAGCGTGAAACCGAGGCGCAGAAGCTCAAGCGTCTTGAGCTTGAGAGAGCGAGAAAGCAGCAGCTCAAGGTGCAAATTCCCGATGAAATTGTTGTCGGAGAGCTTGCAACCCGCCTGAAGGTAACCGCGTCCGAGGTTATCAAAAAGCTGTTCGGGCTGGGCGTTATGGCGAATATCAACGAAACAATCGATTTCGATACGGCGTCGCTGGTTGCCGAGGAGCTTGGCGCAAAGGTTGAGAAGGAAATCGTGGTAACAATCGAGGAGCGTCTTTTCGAGGACGTTGAGGATAAGCCCGAGGATTTGAAGCCGCGTTCACCTGTAGTTGTGGTTATGGGACACGTTGACCACGGTAAAACGTCAATTCTCGACTATATCCGTCACGCGCACGTTGCTTCGGGCGAAGCGGGCGGTATTACGCAGCACATCGGCGCTTACCGCGTTAAGCTGAATGACCGCGAGATGACGTTTTTGGATACACCGGGACACGAGGCGTTCACGTCGATGAGAGCGCGCGGTGCGATGATAACCGATATCGCAATCCTCGTAGTTGCTGCGGACGACGGAATTATGCCGCAGACTGTTGAGGCTATAAACCACGCAAAGGCTGCGGGAGTATCGATAATTGTTGCTATTAACAAGATTGATAAAGAGGGAGCAAATCCCGAGAGAGTCAAGGAAGAGCTCACGAAATACGAGCTTGTCTGCGAGGATTGGGGCGGCGATGTAATCTGCGTTCCCGTTTCCGCGAAAACAGGCGAGGGTATGGACACACTGCTTGAAATGGTGGGACTTACCGCCGATGTTATGGAGCTCAAGGCTAACCCCGACAGACTTGGTATGGGCGCGGTTATTGAAGCGCGTCTTGACAAGGCTAGAGGACCTATCGCAACGCTTCTCGTTCAGAACGGTACTCTTCGCACGGGCGATGTTCTTATCGCGGGAACAGCTGTCGGACGTGTTCGTGTAATGCGTGACGACAGAGGTAAAACCATAACCGAAGCAGGACCTTCCGTTCCCGTTGAGATTATGGGACTATCCGAGGTACCGTCTGCGGGCGACACCTTTGCTGCGGTTGAGGACGAAAAGCTTGCAAGAGAGCTTGTTGAAAAGCGCAAGCATGAGGCAAAGGAAGAGCAGTTCAAGAGCTATCAGAAGGTTACGCTCGACAACCTGTTCAGCTCAATCGAGCAGGGCGAGGTCAAGGAGCTTCCGATTATCGTAAAGGGCGACGTTCAGGGTTCTGTGGAAGCCGTAAAGCAGTCGCTTGAAAAGATTACCAACGAAGAAGTCAAGGTTCGCGTAATTCACGGCGGCGTCGGCGCGGTAAGCGAGAGCGACGTTATGCTGGCGATGGCGAGCGGCGCGATTATCGTTGGATTTAACGTAAGACCGCACCCGTCAGCAGAGGAGTCTGCAAAGGAAAACGGTGTTGAAATCCGCCTTTACCGCGTAATTTACGACGCAATCGAGGATATAACCGCGGCGATGAAGGGTATGCTTGCTCCGAAATTCCGCGAGGTTAATCTGGGACGTGTTGAGGTTCGTCAGGTGTACAAAATCACGGGCGTGGGCGTTGTCGCAGGCTCGTATGTGCTTGACGGAAAGGTTACGAGAAACGGTCAGGTACGCATTGTCCGCGACGGAATTATTGTCGGCGACGACAAGATAGCGGGACTTCAGCGTTTCAAGGACGCGGTGAAAGAGGTTGCCGCGGGCTTTGAGTGCGGCATCAGCCTTGAAAAGTTCACCGACATTAAGGAAGGCGACATTTTCGAGGCGTATGTTATGGAGGAATACAGAGACTGATATTCCTTCAGAAAAGGAGTATTTATGCCTAACTTTAATATAAAACGGCTCAACGAGGACATTTTGCGTGAGCTTTCGGCGGCGGTTTCGGGTGTAAAAGACCCGAGAGTTGCGGACGCGTTTGTGACGATAACCCGCACGGAGCTTACCAACGATTTGTCCTACTGCAAGGTTTGGGTTGCGTGTATGGGCGGTGCGGAGCGCACCGACAAGGCTTGCGAGGGAATGAAAGCGGCGAGCGGCTATTTCAAGAAGTGCATTGCGGCGCGTGTTCGTATGCGCAAAATGCCCGAGCTAATTTTCGTTCCCGACAACTCGCTCGAATACAGCGCGCATATCGAGGACATTATCTCAAAACTGCCGAAGCCGGTTGAGGACACGGAAAGCGAGGGCTGCGATGAGGATTGACGCAAAAGCTGCCGCTGCTTTTCTCAAGGAGAACGACGATTATCTGATTTTAATGCACGCCTCTCCCGACGGAGACACGCTGGGCAGCGGCTCGGCGCTGTGCATTGCCCTGCAGCGGCTCGGCAAGAGGGCTAAAGCGGTTTGTCCCGAGGAAATACCGCATAGGTTTGATTACCTGTTTAAAGCGGTTGAGCAGCCGGAATTCGAGCACAAAAATGTTGTCTGCGTTGATATCGCGGACACGAAGCTGCTTGCGGAGATGAAAAAAGTCGGCGATACAGCCGAGCTTGCTATCGACCACCACGCTTCTCACAAGGATTACGCGAAGAGGGAATTTGTTGAGCCCGAGAGCGCGGCTTGCTGCGAGTTGATTTACGCGGTGATAAAGGAGCTTAGCGTTGCGATTGACAGTGATATCGCGAGCTGTCTTTACACGGGAATTGCCACGGACACGGGCTGTTTCAAGTTCTCGAATGTAACGCCGAGAACTCACGAAATCGCCGCCGAAATGATAGCAAACGGCGCGGATTTCGGTGCGATAAACTACGCGATGTTTGTTGTGAAAACGCAAGGACGGATTAAGCTGGAGCAGGAAACGCTGAAAAATATGCAGTTTTTTGCTGACGGAAAAATCGCGGTTATCACGGCATCTTTGGCGCTCATCAACAGCATTCCCGATATCGACACCGACGACATCGGCGCGCTTGCCAACCTCCCGAGAGAAATCGCGGGAGTGGAAATCGGGATTTGCGTTAAGGAGAAGAAAGCGGGCGTGTTCAAGGCGTCGCTTCGCACAAGCGATAATTTTGACGCGGCGGAGATTGCACGGCGTTTCGGCGGCGGCGGTCACGCGAGAGCGGCGGGCTGCTCGTTTAACGGGACAACTATGGAAAAAGCCGTTGAAAGCATCGTCAAAGCGAGTGTTGAAGCGGTTGAAAAGCTCGTATGAACGGAATAATTTTAATCAACAAGCCGCAGAATTTCACGTCCTTTGACGTTGTGGCGGTTGTGAGAAAAAAATTCGGCACAAAAAAAGTCGGTCACGGCGGCACGCTTGACCCGATGGCAACGGGCGTGCTTCCCGTGTTCATCGGCTGCGCGACAAAAGCCGTGGATTTGCTCCCCGACAGCGGAAAAAGCTATCGCGCGGGTTTTCGGCTCGGTTTAACGTCGGATACTCTCGATATCTGGGGCGAGTTGTCCGAGGAAATTCCTGTCGATATCGGGAAACCGGCTTTGGAAGCTGTTTTGGAGCGGTTTCGCGGTGAAATCGAGCAGACTCCGCCGATGTATTCAGCATTGAAGGTTGGCGGGAGGAAGCTCTGCGACCTTGCGCGGCAGGGGATTGAGGTTGAGCGGAAGGCGCGGAAAATCACGATAAGCCGGCTTGACTTGCTCTCTTTTGACGGTAAAAACGGCGTAATCGAGGTTGACTGCTCGACGGGCACTTACATTCGCACGCTTGTTGACGACATCGGAAAAGCGCTCGGCACGGGCGCTGTGATGACGGAGCTTTGCCGCACGAGAGCGTGTGGGTTTGAGCTTTCGGAGTGCGTTTCGATTGAGGAATTGCGCGAGAAACCGCTTGACGAGCTGAAGCTGCTTTCGGTGGAGAACGTTTTTCGCGATTTACCCGAGACGGTTCTTGACGAGGTGCAGACAAGAATGTACCTCAACGGAGTGCGGCTTGACGCAGACAGACTTGCCGAAAAACCGCCGATTGACGAGCTTATCAGGGTTTACGGAAACGGCGAGTTTCTCGGTGTGGCAAAGGTGAACGAAGAACGCGAGCTGGTTTCCGTGAAGCGTTTTGTTAACGAATAATTATAGGTGAAAAATTTTGATTGATATAACATACGGCGCTGCGCCGAGCGAAAAAACGGCGGTTGCGCTGGGATATTTCGACGGGCTTCATTCGGGGCACGTTTTCGTGATAAGCTGCGCGCTGAACGAGCGTTTTGCGCCCGCGGTTTTCACGTTCAACTGCGATACAACGCTCCCGAAATTCCAAAGTCCCGAGGACATAATCTCCTTCGAGAACAAATGCGAGCTGCTTGATAAAATGGGCGTGAAGTATCTCTACGCGCCGGATTTTGCCGAGGTTTGCGGGCTGTCCGACGAGGATTTTGTGAAAGAGGTTCTCGTAAAGCGTCTGAACGCGGCGTTTGCTTGCTGCGGGAGGAACTTTCGTTTCGGGAAAAACGCCTGCGGAACACCCGAGCGGCTTGCTGAAATCGGCGAGAAATACGGGATAACCGTGAAAATTGCCGAGGACGTTTGTCTTGACGGGGAGCTTATCAGCTCAACGCATATCCGCGAGCTGATACGAAAAGGCGAAATCGAGGCGGCAAACAGGCTGCTGGGCTACGAGCTGATGTTCAATCTGCCCGTGGTTCACGGAAACGAGCTTGGCAGGACGATTGATTTCCCGACGATAAATCAGGTTATCCCCGAAACCAACATAATCCCGCGTTTCGGCGCGTACAAGAGCTACGTTCAGGTTCACGGGAAAAATTACCGCGGGATAACAAACATCGGCGTTCGTCCAACGGTCGGAGATAACGAAAAAGTGGTTATGGAAACGCATATTGTTGGATTTAACGGGAACTTGTACGGAGAAAAAATTGCGGTTTCGCTCGTGAAATTTCTCCGCGAGGAACGGAAATTCGCCGATTTGAACGAGCTGAAAAAACAGCTCAAAGAAGATTTGAAGAAATGAGTGTGATTGAAATGAACGAGGTTAGAACGCGTTTTGCGCCGAGTCCTACGGGCTATATGCACATAGGAAACCTTAGAACGGCGCTTTATACCTATCTTCTTGCAAAGAAGAGCGGCGGCAAGTTTATTTTGAGAATTGAGGACACCGACCGCGAGCGCTATGTTGAAGGCGCGGTTGACGTTATCTATAAAACTCTGCGCGACTGCGGACTTAACTGGGACGAGGGACCCGATGTGGGCGGTGATTTCGGACCGTACATTCAGAGCGAGCGTATGGGAATGTACAAGGATTACGCCGAGGAGCTGGTTAAAAAGGGCAAGGCTTACTATTGCTTCTGCACAAAGGAGCGCCTTGAGCAGGTTTCCGAGGCGCAAAAAGCGGCGGGCAGCTCGGCTTTGATGTACGACAGACACTGCCGCAATCTCTCGCAGGAGGAAATCGACAAGAATTTAGCCGAGGGCAAGCCTTACGTTATCAGACAGGCAATTCCGCTCGAGGGCGCGACATCTTTTCACGATGAGATTTACGGCGATATTACCGTTGAAAATGCAATTCTCGATGACCAAGTTTTGCTGAAAACCGACGGAATGCCGACGTACAATTTCGCGAATGTTGTCGATGACCACACGATGAAAATTACGCACGTTGTCCGCGGAAACGAATATCTTTCCTCGGCACCGAAATATAATCTCTTGTACGAGGCTTTCGGCTGGGAGCCGCCGATGTATATCCACGTCGAGCACATTATGAAGGACGCCCAGCATAAGCTCGCAAAGCGTGACGGTGACGCGTCTTTCCAAGACTTGATGGAAAAGGGCTATTTGAGCGAGGCGGTTTTGAATTACATTCTGCTGCTGGGTTGGGCACCGAAGGGCGAAAACGAGATTTTCTCGCTTGACGAGATGATTAAGGAGTTCGATATCAGCGGAATTTCCAAATCTCCCGCAATTTTCGACCCGCTGAAACTGAAGGCGATTAACGCGCATTATATCAGGGAAATGCAGCTTGAAAAGTTTGTCGGCTACGCAGAGCCCTACATCAGACAAGCCTGCAAGCGTGATATCGACATAAATCTGCTTTGTGCGGGACTTCAGCCGCGCTGCGAGGTGTTCACGGACATTGCGCCGCAGATTGATTTCATCGATGAAACGCTTGATTATCCGCTTGAAATGTACGTTTCAAAGAAGAGCAAAACCACGCTTGAAACCTCGCTTGACTGTTTGAACAAAATTCTCCCCGTGCTCGAGGGCATCGAGGATTTCACAAAGGACAACGTTCACGATAAGCTGATGGCGCTTGTAGAGCAGCTTGGCGTGAAGAATGGATTTTTGCTGTTCCCGCTGCGAATAGCTTTGAGCGGAAAGCAGGTTACGCCGTGCGGCGGAGTTGAGCTTTGCGCGATTTTGGGCAAGGACGAGTCGCTTGCCAGAATAAGGAAAGCAATCGAGCGGCTTTCGTCACAATAATTTCAGACGCATTTCACGAGTCTGTCACTTTTCCGTTGTAAAATATCGTTTGACAGCTACATACAACGAGCAGCTGAAAACGACTCAATTTTATTTTGGGACAAAAGAAAGAGTCAAGAACTGTTCAAGTTTCAGGGGCTCCGATTGCCCGAGGCTTTTAACAGTCTTGACTCTAATGTTATTATACACCAAAGCCGCAATATTGTCAAGGGGTATGAAGGAAAAATTTCGGAGGACAGCCAAGAAAATTCCGAACAGATTACATTGGACAGCATTTCGGAAAATCGTGCTACATATAGCACAAATTCCGTGCCGACAATCACTTGTGAATGGAGCGAGAGCAAGGTAAGTGCGGTGTTCTCGGAAGTTTTGGAAAATTGCAAAATGCAGCAAGAGAATACGGCGTTTCGGAGGGTGAAGAAATGATTGAGGTACAAAATCTGTCGAAGAATTACGGCTCTCGGGCGGCGCTTCGGGGAATTAGTTTTTCTGTTGGCGACGGGGAAATTCTCGGTTTTCTCGGTCCAAACGGCGCGGGAAAATCTACGACAATGAACATTCTCACGGGCTGTATAACGCAGACGGGCGGAAAAGCGCTGATAAACGGCGTAAACATTTTGGAGAACCCGATGGCAGCGAAAAAGAACATCGGGTACCTTCCCGAAATCCCGCCGCTTTACCCCGATATGACGGTGGACGAGTATCTGAATTTTGTGTACGGGCTGAAAAAGTGCAAGTTCCCGAAAAACTCTCACCTCGAGGAAATCCGCACGCTTACGGGTATCGAGGACGTGCGAAAGCGTGTTATCCGCAACCTGTCAAAAGGTTACAAGCAGCGTGTGGGAATTGCGCAGGCGCTTGTGGGAAACCCGCAGACGCTGGTGCTTGACGAGCCGACGGTTGGACTTGACCCGAAGCAGATTATCGAGATACGCTCGCTTGTGAAAAAGCTCGGCAAAAACCACACGGTAATCCTCTCGTCGCACATTTTGTCCGAGGTGCAGGCGGTCTGCGACAAAATCGCGGTTATCGACAAGGGAAAGCTGGTTGCTTTCGACACCGCGGAAAGCCTCTCGCGAAAGCTCACGGGTGACCGAAAACTCACGGTTCACATCGAGGGTGAACGCAAAGAGGTTGAGAAAATCCTGAAAACCGTTTCGGGACTTGACGAATTTCACGTCGGGAGAACGGTTGAGGGAAAGGTCACGGAGTACGAGCTTGAGGTGAAGGAAGGCTGCGATATACGCAGGGAGCTGTTCAATAAAATGGCGAAAAACGATTGCCCGATTTTGTTGATGAAGGGCAGCGAGCTTACTTTGGAGGAAATCTTCCTGAAGCTCACCACGGGCGATTTTTACGGAGGAAAAGAAGAATGACGGCGATAATCAAAAGAGAAATTTCTTCTTATTTCACCTCTCCGCTGGGATATGTATTTTTGGCGGCATTTTACGCGTTTTCGGGACTTTTCTTGTGGATGAACTGCCTGTCCTCGGGACGCGCGGATATGGCGGGAGTTTTCCTGCTGATGTTCTTCGTGATTTTGGTGATAATTCCGGTGCTCACAATGCGAACATTCGCCGAGGAGCGCCGCCAGAACACGGACAGACTTGCGTTAAGCAGTCCGGTGAGCCTTTTCGGGATAGTTTTCGGCAAATTTATCGCGGCATTTTTCGTGTATTTCTGCGCCGCGCTTGTGATGCTGATTTACGCGATATTTCTTGCAGTCGCGACCGGAAACAGCGGCTCGGAGTTTAACTGGCCGGCGTTTTGGGGGAACTTCGCGGCGATGCTCTTACTCGGAGCGGTTTTCACGGCGATTGACATTTTCATCTCAAGTCTTACAGACAATCAGATGATAGCGGCGCTCGGTTCAATCGGCGCGAATATTGTTGTGTGTTCGTTTGATATTGTATCGGGTTATGTTTCCGACGAAAATTTCAAAAAGGTGATAGATTTTCTGTCGGTTTTCGGGAAATACTCGGAATTCACCCAAGGAATTTTCGGTCTTGCTTCGGTTGTTTTCTTCATGAGCCTTACGGGTATGTTTATTTTTCTGGCAACGCGCGTTCTTGAGCGCCGCCGCAGAGCGTAAGGAGGGAATTTTGTGAGCAAGAAAAATTCTCGTAAAATCAATCGCGAAACGGTTGAAGAAGCAAAGAAAAATGCTTCGGAAACGGCTGAACAGGCTGTTGAAGAAGCAGTTGAGGTTTCCGATAAAGCGGAAGAGGTTAACGAAGCTGCCGACAAAACGGAAGCAGCTGGCGAAGCTCCCAAAAAAGCCGACGCGGTTAACGACACTCCCGATACAAAAGAAATCAAAAAGCACCGTGCATTGTCTGCGGTGTTCACGGCGGCGGTTTTGGTGGGAATAATCCTGCTGAACATTGTTGTGGGAATGGTTTCGGAGCGTCTCGGCGCGGAGGCAGACCTCACGGCAACGGGACTTTACACGCTTGACGCGAAAACCGAGGATTACCTCGAAAACACGCTTTCGTGCGATATTTCGATAACGGTTTTGAGCCCCGAGCAAACCTTTTCCGAGCAGGGAACTTATTATAAACAGGTGAGCGAAATTCTCCAAAAAATGGCGAAAAAGAGCGCCCACATAAGTCTTGACTTCATTGATTTGACAAAAAATCCTACGTTCGCCTCAAAGTACTCGGGCGTGAGCTTGAGCACAAATAATATTGTTGTCGAGAACACGCAAAACGGCAGATACAAGGTTCTCACGCAGACCGATTATTTCGGCTTGGACAACGAAATGGCGGCGTATTATTACTATTATTACGGCTATATCATGGGCTCATCGATTGAGCAGGCGGCGCTTTCGGCAATGCTTTACGTTTCGGACGAAAACCCCGTGAAAATTGCCTTCCTTGAGGGCTTTAACGAGAGCGACAGCTCAACTCTCAAAACGTTCCTCTCGAAAAACGGCTATGAGGTTGAAGCGGTAAATCTTGCGAAAACTCTTGAAATCGACGAGAGCTTTGATTTTGCGGTAATTTACGCGCCGCTTACCGATTACGACGAAGCTTCGCTGAAAAAGCTGGACAAATTCCTCGACAACGGCGGCAAGTACGGCAAAAACGTGTACTATTTCGCGTCAACCGCCCAACCGCAAACCCCGAATATTGACTCGTTTTTGAGCGATTGGGGATTGTCTGTGGGGTTCTCGGTTATCGGTCAGAGCAACTCCGAATACCGCATAATAATCAACGGTCAGCAGACCGCTTACGCGCATTTGCAGCAGACGGTCGAGTCGAATTACACGGGCGATTACGAAGGCTATACAATGGGCGCGGATTTGCGTCCCGTTTACGCGCTGGAGCGGTCGCAGAACACGCTTGAGGTGCTGATGAAAACCTACTCGAACGCGTTCCTGTTCCCGCTTGACGCAGACAAGGATTTTGACTTCAGCACCGCAGAAACCGGTACCTTCAACGACGTAATAATGTCCACGAAAACCGCCTCCGATGGCACCGCAAGCAGAGTTTGCGCGATAGGCTCGGACCAGCTTTCGGGCAGCTATTTCTTCGCCTACGGAAACGCGAACAACTCCGACTTCTTCCTCGACCTTTTCGACAGCGTTTCGGGCAAGGAAAAGGGCATCACAATCAGCCCGAAATCCGTTTCGGATATCCGATTTGAGATGACCGAGTCAACCGCGAACGTGCTCGTGATAATACTTTGCGCGGTTATACCGACAGCGGTTGTTGTGCTGGGAATTGTGGTTTGGGTTCGCAGGAGGCGCAGATAATGAGCAAAACCGCGAAAAACGCGCTGATAGCTGGAGCGGCTTGCGTTTTGCTTGCGATTGCGGCGGTAATTCTGCTGCTGACCGCGCCGAAAAAGGAGCGCGAAAGCTCCTCGGAAACATCGGTTTCGCAGTCGCAGGAGGTTCAGATTACAAGCAAATCCGCGGACAATGTTCTCGCGATTACCGTCGAAAACGAGCACGGCAGTTTCACGTTCAACCGAAAAACGCGCGGCTCAACGAGCGATGACGGAACGGTTTCCGCGTCATATTATTGGACGAGCGACGAGCTGCTCGGCGTTGGACAAAGCGACAGCGCGGTTCGGAGCTTTATCGGCGGCTTTGCCTCGCTGACAGCGAAAAGCGTTGTCGAGGAGAACGCCGAGGATTTGGAAAAATACGGCTTGAAATCGCCGCGGGCAAAGGTTTCGGTGACCTTCGATGACGGAACGAAAACCGAGCTGTTCTTCGGTATCGAAAACCCCGCGAACACGTCAACGGTGTACTTCCGCGAGGGCGACAGGGTTATGCTGGCGTACACGAACGGCGTTTCGGGAGCGTTCAAGGAAATCAAGGATTACGCGAATTTGCTGATAACAAAGGCGCTTGGCGATGATGAACAGGTAGATTATATCACGATAACGCGCAAGGATTTGGAAGAGCCTGTCGAAATCCGCTATATGTCGGAGCTTGCGGCGGCGCGCGATGATGAAAATTACGTTGTTTCTACGCTGAACACGCACCGCTTCACCAGCCCTTACAACGCCGAAATAAACGTCTCGAAGGGCGGCACGCTCGTCGGCGGCGTTTGCGGCTTGACGATGAAGGAGTGCGCGTATCTCGAGGCAAACGCGGAAAATCTCGCGAGCTGCGGTCTTGACGAGCCGTTTTGCACCGTGAAATTCAGCTACGGCGGCGAGGAGCGCACGCTGCTGCTCGGCGACAAGGCAAAGCAAGTCGTATCGGAAAGCAGCTCTGACACGCCGCAGTTGTACGAGGTAACGGGCTATTACGCGACGCTTGCAGGCGTGCCGGGAATTTTCGTGATATCAACGCAGGCGGCGCCGTGGTACGAATTCAACCCCGCCGATTACGTTTCGGCAAGACCGGTTTCGGCGTATATCTACGGCTGCGAAAGCGTTGAAATAAGCGCTTCGGGCGAGGTTTACACGTTTGAAATCAACGGCGAAAGCAAGACGATTTCGCTCGGTGAAAAAGCGATTGACGGCGAAAACTTCCGCAAATTTTTCGAGCAGCTTGTCGGTTCAATCGGCGAGGAGGTTTACACGGGAGAAGTTTCCGGTGAACCCGAAGTTTCCGTGAAATTCACCTACACCGACGATTACGCAAAGCTCTACGGTGCGAAAGAAAACACGCTTCGTTTTTATGGCGACGGTGAACGGAAAAACACGGTTACGCTTGACGGGAAGCCGATTTTCAAGGTGCGTTCGATTTACACGGAACGGCTTCTCGAGAACGTCCAAAAGCTGCTTGACGGCGAGGACGTGAATATAATTTGGTAAGTAAAATTTTAAATACAGGAGGAAAACAAAATGGCAGAGAATAAGTTGATGTTTTACAGGGGATTTCCTTTAATCCGCAGCGGGAACACGATTTTTTACGGCAGCGGCGGCGATGATTTCGCGGCGAAGCTGACTATCAAGGATACGAAGAAAATTGCCGACCTTGATGTTCCCGATAAGATAATGGTGCAGCTTGTTCCGACCAAGAACACCGCCGATGTGACCAAGGCAAAAAAGGGCAATTTCGTCGGATTTTACGAGGCGCTTGACGCTGCGCATATCTGGCTCACCGAGGCGCTCTTTAGCTGATTTATTGAATATTTTCAAAAAGCCGTGTTTTTATAATACGGCTTTTTTCACTAAATTTTGGGGAAGTACTTGATTTTTTTGTCTATATGTGGTATAATCATAATGTATTTGTATATGGGAGTGAACCAAATAATGGCAAAACAGTCAAATTATGTTGATTTAAAGTCGCTGAAAGGTCCTGACCGAGTTCGTTTGCGTCCGTCGGTTATATTCGGCTCGGACGACGCAGAGGGCTGCCGTCACTCGGTGTTCGAGATAATCTCAAACTCGATTGACGAGGCGCGCGAGGGCTACGGAAAGCGCATTATAATCACGCTTCACGCGGATAAATCCATCACGGTTGAGGACTTTGGCCGCGGTATTCCGATTGACTTTAACAAGGGTGAAGATAAATACAACTGGGAGCTGGCGTTCTGCACGCTTTACGCGGGCGGAAAATACGACAACAACACCGGTGAGAACTATTCCTACGCGCTCGGACTGAACGGTCTGGGACTTTGTGCAACGCAGTTTGCCTCCGAATATATGGAGGTTGAGAGCAAAAACGGCACTTGGCAGTACAATCTGCGCTTCGAGAAGGGCTTTAATGTCACGGACGACGAGCGCGGCTTCACCAAAAGCAAAACCACTGCCACGGGAACAAAAATTCACTGGCGTCCCGACTTGGACGTTTTCACGGAAATTGATGTCGGGCTTGATTATCTTGACGATATGCTGCGGCGGCAGTCTATCGTAAACGGCGGGATTGAGTTTTTGCGGATTGCCGAAAACGAGGACGGAACGCGCGACGAGAAAACGTTTTTCTACAAGGACGGTATAAACGATTATCTCACGGAAATTCTCGACGGCAAGTCCCTCACAACGCCGCAGTTCTGGCAAGTTCAGCGTCAAGGTCGTGACCGTGCCGACAAAGATGAATACAAGCTCAAAATGAATGTTGCCTTTGCTTTCTCGAAGGAAATTCACCTCATTGAGCATTACCACAATTCAAGCTGGCTGGAGCACGGCGGTTCGCCCGAGGAAGCGATGAAAAAGGCGTTTTTGTCGCAGATTGACGCTTACTTGAAAAACAACAATAAGTACAACAAGGGTGAAAAAGCGATAAAATGGGAGGACGTTTCGGACTGTCTTGTGTTCATCAGCTCGAATTTCTCCACGCAGGCTGCCTACGCCAATCAAACGAAAAAAGCGGTTACCAACGTCTTTATCAAGGAAGCGATGACCGAGTGGCTGAAGCACAACCTTGAGGTGTACTTTTTGGAGAACCCCGACGAAGCGTTGAAAATCGCGGAGCGCGTTCTTGTGAACAAGCGTTCGCGCGAAAACGCGGAAAAGGTGCGCACATCGTCGATTGCAAACCTCACGCAGAAAATCGACCTCACCAACCGCATAGACAAGTTTGTTGACTGCCGCAGCCGCGATGTTTCAAAGCGCGAGGTCTATATTGTCGAGGGAGACTCGGCGCTCGGCTCGGTCAAACTTGCGCGTGACGCGGAGTTTCAGGCGGTTATACCCGTTCGCGGTAAAATCCTGAACTGCCTGAAAGCAAGCGATGACAAGATTTTCAAGAGCGAGATTATCACTAATCTGATTAAGGTGCTGGGCTGCGGAGTTGAGGTGAAGTCGAAGGCGAACAAGAAGCTCAACTCGTTCAATATCGACAATCTGCGCTGGAGCAAGGTTGTTATATGCACCGATGCCGATGTTGACGGATTTCAGATAAGAACGCTGATTTTAACGATGATTGAGGAGCTTTGCCCGACGTTAATTCAAGAGGGGAAGGTGTACATCGCGGAGTCGCCGCTGTACGAAATCAGCACAAAGGACAAGACCTATTTCGCGTACACCGAGCCCGAAAAGACGAAAATTCTCGGAATGATAGGCGACAAGAAGTACACAATTCAGCGCTCGAAAGGTCTCGGCGAGAACGACCCCGATATGATGTCGCTCACCACGATGAACCCCGAAACAAGGCGCTTGATAAAGGTAATGCCCGCGGACGCGGAAAAAACGCGGCAGATGTTTGATATTCTTCTCGGCGATGATTTGGCGGGAAGAAAGGACTTTATCCGCGAGAACGGCAGCCGTTATCTTGACGCGGCTGATGTGAGCTGATTTTCGGCAGCTCGGACGAACAGCGAGATGATTTGGGCGTTATTATCGACGCGGACAAGATAAATCTGCGTTTCGGCGGAGATAAGGTCAAGGGCGGGAAAACCGCTTCTCAAATGATTTCCGACTGTCTTGAAAAGGAAATCAGCTTCACGCAAGAAACCACGCTTTCCGGTCACAAAACGCTGCGCACGATAAAGGCAGCGCGGGAGAAAAACTATTATGTGCGCTTGTATTATATAGGGATAAGCTCCGCGGAGGAAAGCCTTTCGCGTATTGAAAACCGCGTTAAAAAGGGCGGTCACGGGATACCGGAAAGCGATGTGTTAAGGCGCTATCAGAGCCGTTTCGAGGATTTGTCGAGGATTTTACCATACTGCGACGAGGCGTTTTTGTTTGACAATGAAAACGGCTTTGCAAAGGTTGCGGAATACAAAAACGGCAAAATCCGTGTTGTCGGGGAGTATAAACCCGACTGGCTGAAAAAATTGATTGAGGTTGTGAACTAATTGAAGAAAAAAACACCAAAAAAGTCCTCGCAGAGCGTTTCGGCGTATATCGAGGGCTCGGGAAAAACCGTTGAAACGGATATAATAAGCACGCTTGAGGAAAACTATATGCCGTACGCGATGAGCGTTATCGTATCGCGTGCGCTGCCCGAAATCGACGGGTTTAAACCATCTCACCGGAAACTGCTGTACACGATGTACAAGATGGGGCTTTTGACGGGAGCGCGCACGAAATCCGCGAATATTGTCGGACAGACAATGCGTTTAAACCCGCACGGCGACGCGGCAATTTACGAAACAATGGTTCGTCTTGCGCGCGGAAACGAGGCGCTTTTGCACCCGTATGTTGACAGCAAGGGCAACTTCGGCAAGGCGTATTCGCGCGATATGGCTTACGCGGCTTCGCGATACACCGAGGCAAAGCTCGAGAGCATAAGCGGTGAGCTTTTCGCGGAAATCGACAAGGACGCCGTTGATATGGTGCCGAATTACGATAACACAATGCTTGAACCGACGCTGTTTCCCGTGCGTTTTCCGTCGGTTTTGGTGAACTCGAATTTCGGTCTTGCCGTTTCAATGGCAAGCAACATCTGCTCGTTTAATCTCGCGGAGGTATGCGAAACCGCGATTGCTCTTATCAAAAATCCTGAGCACAACGCGCTTTCCACGCTGAAAGGTCCCGATTTCGCGGGCGGCGGGCTTATTGTTTACGATGAAGCGGAAATGGAGAAGATTTACCGCACGGGTGTGGGAGCGGTAAAGGTTCGCGCGGTGTACAATTTCGATAAAGACGCGCGCTGCATTGAAGTAACGCAAATTCCTCCCACGACAACCGTTGAGGCGATAATCGACAAGGTTGTCGAGCTTGTCAAGGACGGAAAAATCCGCGAGATATCCGATGTCCGCGATGAAACCGACCTCTCGGGACTGCGGCTGGCGTTTGACCTGAAAAAAGGATACGACGCGGACGCGCTGATGAAAAAGCTGTTCAGAATGACGCCGCTTCAGGAGAATTTCAACTGCAATTTCAACATTCTGATTGCGGGAACGCCGCGGGTTATGGGCGTTTACGAAATCCTGAACGAGTGGACGGATTTCCGCCGCGAGTGTGTTAAACGGAGAATTTTCTTCGATTTAAACAAGAAAAAGGAAAAGCTCCACTTGCTGCTTGGACTCAAGAAAATTTTGCTCGATATCGATTACGCGATAAAACTAATTCGCGAAACCGAGGAAGAAGCCGAGGTTGTGCCGAATTTGATGATAGGCTTTGGGATAGACGAGCAGCAGGCTGAATATGTCGCGGAAATCAAGCTCCGTCACATCAACCGCGAGTATATCCTCAAACGTACCGAGGAAACCGAGGCACTTCAGGCGGATATCGCGGAAATGGAGGAAATTCTGAACAGCCCCAAGCGTATCGACAAGGTAATTATTGACGAGCTGCGCGAGGTTATCGCAAAGTACTCGCAGCCGAGAAAAACGATGTTCTTGTACGAGGTTGACGCGGAGGAGGAAACCGAGGAGGAGCAGCCCGAGGGTTATCCCGTGAACATTTTCTTTACGCGCGAGGGCTATTTCAAGCAGATTACGCCGAAGTCACTGCGTATGAGCAGCGAGCAAAAGCTCAAGGAAAACGACGAGATTATCTTTACAGTCGAGGTTTCGAGCAACGCAGAGCTGCTGTTCTTCACGAACAAATTCCAGTGCTACAAGTCGCGCTGCGCGGATTTCCCCGAAACAAAAGCGAGCGTAATGGGCGATTACGTTCCCGCGAAGCTGCAAATGGAGGACGGCGAGAGCCCGATATTTATGGCGGCAACCGAGAAATTCGAGGAAACGCTCGTGATTTTCTTCAAGAACGGAAAGTGCGCGAAGATACCGCTTTCGAGCTACGAGACCAAAACCAAGCGCAAAAAGTTACAGGCGGCGTATTCGGATTTAAGCGAGGTTGTGGCGATGTTCGTGATAAAGGAGGACAGTGACTTTATCCTGAAATCCACGGCGGGCAAGGTGATTTTGTTCAACACCGCGCTTGTTCTCGCAAAAACAACCCGAAATACGCAGGGCGTTCAGGTAATGCGCCTCACCAAAGCAGAGCTTGCGTCGGCTTTCCCGAAGGAGAGCGCGAATGTTGAAAACGTTGAGGATTTCCGCATAAAGACAATTCCACAGGCGGGAATGCTCTCGGATATCGACCAGCTACGGTTAGATTAACTTGTTTTAATGTAACAAACCCGCGTAAACGGGATTAGAAAAAGGAGAAAAATTATGCTTACGGACATTGAAATCGCACAGGCAACTAAAATGCTGGAAATCAAGGAAATTGCGGCAAAGCTCGGAGTTTCCGAGGACGAAATCGAGCCCTACGGTCACTACAAGGCGAAGCTCTCGCAGAAGCTGATTGACCGCGCGGCGAGCAATCCCGACGGAAAGCTCATTCTTGTGACAGCAATCAACCCGACTCCCGCCGGAGAGGGCAAAACGACAACATCTGTCGGACTTTGCGAGGGAATGAACAAAATCGGCAAGAAGGCTTGCCTTGCTCTTCGTGAACCGTCGCTCGGACCTGTTTTCGGAGTAAAAGGCGGCGCTGCGGGCGGCGGCTATTCGCAGGTTGTGCCGATGGAGGACATCAACCTGCACTTCACGGGCGATATGCACGCGATAACTGCTGCAAACAACCTGCTTTGCGCGATGATAGACAACCACATTCAGCAGGGAAACGAGCTGAATATTGACGTTCGCAGAATTTTGTTCAAGCGCTGCCTTGATATGAATGACCGTGCGCTTCGTAACTGCGTTGTCGGAATGGGCGGCAAGATTAACGGTGTTCCGCGTGAGGACCACTTCCAGATAACCGTGGCAAGCGAGATTATGGCAATTCTCTGTCTTGCGGCAGATTTGAGCGACCTGAAAAAGCGCCTCGGCGACATTCTCGTTGCTTACACTTATGACAACAAGCCGATTTTCGCGCGCGATATCAAGGCAGTCGGCGCAATGACCGCGCTTTTGAAGGACGCGATTAACCCGAACCTTGTCCAGACGCTTGAAAACAACCCCGCAATAATCCACGGCGGGCCTTTTGCGAACATTGCGCACGGCTGCAACTCCGTTCGTGCAACCAAGCTCGCGCTTAAACTCGCGGATTACACGATAACCGAGGCGGGCTTCGGCTCGGATTTGGGCGCGGAGAAATTCTTTGATATCAAGTGCCGTTTCGCGGGATTGAAGCCGAACTGCGTTGTGCTTGTTGCGACAATAAGAGCGCTGAAATACAACGGCGGCGTGCCGAAAGCGGAGCTTACGAAGGAGAACACGGAAGCGCTGAAAAAGGGCATCGTAAACCTCGGCGTTCATATTGAGAATATGCGCTTGTACGGCGTGCCCGTTGTTGTTGCAATCAACCATTTCTACACCGATACCGACGAGGAAATCAAAATTGTCCGCGAATACTGCGAGGAAAAGGGCGCGAAGGTTGCGTTCTCGGACGGATTTTTGAAGGGCGGCGAGGGAGCTGTTGAACTCGCAAACGCTGTTGTAGAAACGATTGAGAACGAAAAGAGCGATTTCAAGCCGCTGTATGACGAAAAGCTGACTATTAAAGAAAAGCTGAATACAATCGCAACAAAAATTTACCGCGCAGACGGTGTTGTTTACAGCGCGGCTGCTGAAAAGGCAATCAAGGATATCGAGAGCCTCGGTCTTGACAGAGTGCCCGTTTGTGTGGCAAAAACGCAGTATTCGCTGTCCGATGACCCCGCGAAGCTCGGAAAACCAGAGAACTTCAAAATCACGGTAAGCGATGTTCGTTTGAGCAACGGCGCGGGATTTGTGGTAGCTTATACGGGCGATATTATGACAATGCCGGGACTGCCGAAGGTACCTGCCGCGAACAACATTGACGTTGACGAAAACGGCGTAATTACAGGTCTGTTCTGATGAACGAGGAGAAATTTTCGCGCAGCGCCGAGGACACCGAAAAAATCGCTCTGGAGCTCGGGAAAACGCTTCGGGCGGGAGATATTGTCCTTTACGAGGGCGATTTGGGCGCGGGTAAAACAACGTTCACGAAGGGTCTTGCGAAGGCGCTTGGCGTGGACGATGTGGTGACCAGCCCGACCTTTGCGCTGGTTAACGAGTATAACGGGAAAATTCCGCTGTTTCATTTCGATTTGTACAGGATAGAAACCTTTGACGACCTGTACGCGATAGGATTTTTCGATTACCTTGACAGAGGGGGAGTAATCGCCGCCGAGTGGAGCGAAAATATTCCCGCTCTTGCCGAGGAGCTGAACGATGGAAAGCGCGCCGTTTACACAGTCCGAATTGAAAAAACGGGCGATGACGAGCGAAAAATCCTGATTTCAAGCGAGGTTTGCTTATGATTCTTGGAATTGACAGCTCTGCGATAACGGCGGGCTGCGCATTGTACGACGGTGAGAAAATACTCGCCGAGGAGTTCCTGAACGTTGCTCACACCCACTCGCAGACGCTTTTGCCGATGATTGAGACGATGCTGAAAACGTCCGGCAAAACGCTTGCCGATGTGGAGAAAATCGCGGTAACGACGGGACCGGGTTCGTTCACGGGACTGCGGATAGGCGTCTCCTGCGTCAAGGGAATGTGTTTGGGTGCGGGGAAAAAATGCGTTGACGTATCGACGCTGGAGGCGATTGCTTACAACTTTGTCGGCGTTGACGGGATAATCTGCGCCTGTATGGACGCGCGCCTGAAGCAGGTGTACAACGCTCTGTTCAAGTCCGAAAACGGCGTTATAACGCGGCTTTGCGAGGACAGGGCGATTGCTCTCGCGGATTTGTCCGAGGAGCTCGAAAAGTTGGACGGGAAGATAATTCTCGCGGGCGACGGAGCTGCTCTCGCGCACGAATTTACGGGTGAAAAGTACACGCTCGCGCCGCTTGCTCTGCGGTTTCAGCGTGGAGCGGGAGTTTGCCTTTCCGCCGAAAACAAGCCTGTTATCGAAGCAGATTCGCTTATGCCGAAATACTTGAGATTACCGCAGGCGGAGCGTGAACGAGCGGAGAAACTCAAGGCGGCGCAGAATTAAGGGCGTTTTTGAGCGGGAATGAAATACATTTAAATCGGAGGAGAAAGCTATGATAGCGATAGGCTGCGACCACGGTGGATTTGAGCTGAAATGTGCCGTGATGAACCACTTGCTGAACAAGAAAATCGAGTATGTTGACTGCGGCTGCGAGGGCGAGCGGTGCGATTATCCCGATATCGCCGAGGCGGTGTGCAAAAAGGTGACGAGCGGCGAGTGCGAGCTGGCGATATTGGTTTGCGGCACGGGCATCGGTATGTCGATTGCCGCAAACAAGATTAAGGGAATACGCGCGGCGGTTTGCTCGGACTGGTATTCCGCGAAGTACACACGCCTGCACAACAACGCAAACGTTTTGTGCCTCGGCGGTCGAGTTTTGGGCACGGGACTTGCTCTGGAGCTGGTTGACGTGTTCTTGGAAACGGAATTTGAAGGCGGCAGACACAGTGACCGCATCGATAAAATAACAAAGTTGGAGGAAAAGTAAAATGGAGAATTACGAAAATGTTGTACTCTGCGAGCACCCTCTCGTTCAGCACAAATTGTCGCTTCTGCGCGACAAACAGACGGGTTCAAAGGAATTCCGCGAGCTGGTGAAGGAAGTTTCGATGTTCATCTGCTACGAAGCGACGCGCGATTTGCCGCTCAAGGACGTGAAAATCCAGACACCGCTTGCACTTGCTGACGCGAAAATCATCAGCGGACGAAAGGTTGCGTTTGTGCCGATAATGCGCGCGGGCTTGGGAATGGTTGACGGTGCGCTGGCGCTTGTTCCCGCGGCAAAGGTCGGTCACGTCGGAATTTACCGCGACAAGCAGAACGGCAACACAGCAACCGAGTATTACTGCAAGCTGCCGTTTGATATCGCGAACCGCGAGGTTATCGTGATGGATTTGATGCTGGCGACGGGCGTTTCTGCGATAAAGACCGTGGATATCGTGAAGAAAGCGGGCGCGGTTCATATCAAGTTTATGTGCCTGTTGACCTGCCCCGAGGGCATCAAAGCGCTGCACGAAGCGCACCCCGATGTTGAAATCGTGACGGGCGCAATCGACAGCGGCTTGAACGAGGATTTGTACATTGTTCCCGGCATCGGCGACGGCTCGGACAGACTTTTCGGTACAAAGTAATTTGATTTGCCCCCGCTGAAAAAATCGGGGGCGCTTCATTGCAGCTTTTGCGGTTAATTTGAGGAATTTTGATGGACAAGAACGAGGTTTTGAGGAAGTTTTTCGGTCACACGGCATTCCGAGGCGGACAGGAGCAGCTTGTTGACTGCATTTTAAGCGGGCGCGATTGTCTCGGCGTAATGCCGACAGGAGCGGGAAAATCGATTTGCTTTCAGGTGCCGGCGCTGATGCTGAACGGCACGACAATCGTGATTTCACCGCTGATTTCGCTTATGCGCGACCAAGTGAACGCGCTTTATGAAAACGGCATAAGCGCGGCGTGTATAAACAGCTCGGCTTCGGAGCTCGAGTCCCGCGAAACCTTTATGAGAGCGAGTTTTGGGGAACTGAAGATACTCTACGTTGCTCCCGAGCGGCTGGAAACCGAGAGCTTCAAACGGCTCTGCGAGCGGCTTGAGATACCGCTTGTCGCGGTGGACGAGGCGCACTGCGTTTCGCATTGGGGACAGGATTTTCGCCCGTCATACCTGAAAATCTCGGGCTTTGTGAGCTCGCTGAAAAAGCGTCCGGTTATCGCGGCGTTTACGGCAACGGCAACCGATATCGTGAAAAACGATATCATCAACATACTTGGACTGCGCGAGCCGCTTTCGCTTACAACGGGCTTTGACCGACCGAATTTGTATTTTGAGGTGCGAAAACCCGATTCAAAGGACAGCGAGCTGCTGAAAATACTGCGGGACAGCCCGGGGAGCGCGATTGTTTATTGTGCAACACGGAAAAATGTCGAGAGCGTCTGCGAAATGCTGAAGAAAAACGGCATAAACGCGGCGATGTACCACGCGGGGTTCAACGCCGAAACGCGAAAAACTGCGCAGGACGATTTTCTGTACGACAGGGTTGACGTGATGGTTGCGACAAACGCGTTTGGAATGGGCATTGACAAGTCAAATGTATCGCTAGTGGTACATTATAATATGCCGAAGGACGTGGAAAGCTATTATCAGGAGGCGGGGCGTGCGGGGCGCGACGGCTCGGCGGCGAGGTGCGTTTTGCTGTTCAATTACGGCGACGTGGAGCTTGCAAAATATATGATTGACGTCAGCCACGAGGACGCAAATCTCGATTTTTCCGAACAAAAATTGCTCAAGGAACGCGACCTCAAGCGGCTGCGGAAAATGACGAATTACTGCGACACAACGCGCTGTCTGCGGGAATTTATTCTCGATTATTTCGGGGAAAAATCAAAGAAGCATTGTGAAAATTGCTCGAATTGCGAAAAGGATTTCAAAATCGCGGACGTGACCGTGGAAGCGCAGAAAATTCTGTCGTGCATTTTCCGTGTGAAACAGCGCGGAAAGCGCGTTGGTAAGACCATTATCAGCCAAATCCTTTCGGGCAGCCGCGACAAGCGAGTGCTCGAATTCGGCTTTGACACGCTTTCAACCTATGGTATAATGAGCGACGTTCCGCGCAAGAAAATTACTGATATCATCAATTTCCTCGAAGGCGAGGGCTATATAAACATTGACGCGGAGTATTCTGTGTGCGAGCTCACGCCGAAGGCCGATGAGTTCATCAAGAGCAAAAAGTCGATTGTGATGCGGGTTGCGAGCGAGTATGTTCCCGTGAAGATTTCGCAGGACGCGGAAAACGAGCTTTTCCAAAATCTCCGCAAGGTTCGCAGAAATATCGCGTCGGTGCTTGGGGTGCCGCCTTACGTTGTTTTTTCGGACGCAACGCTGCGCGATATGACCGCGAAGCTGCCGAGAACGCACAATGAGTTTCTCGAGGTATCGGGAGTCGGCGAGATGAAAGCCGAGAAATATGGAAAAAAATTCCTTAACGCAATAAATGATTACATAAACGCACAACACCCGTCCGCAGAGTGATTTTCGATATAAATTTATCTATTTTGACGAAAATTTTCTATATCGCTAAAAATGCAAAAAACACCTTGACCGACACAATAAAATGTGCTATAATTATAGTTAATCACAATTTATTGTGGTTGGCAAAAACGATTTGAAAAGAGAGTGCTTGAGATGATAAGTATAATCAAAAAGGACAACACGAGAGAGGATTTCAACGTTCAGAAGGTTGTGAACGCGGTCAACAAGTCCGCGACACGCGTTATGTACAAATTTTCGCCCGAGGAACTGAATTTCATCTGCAAATACGTCACCGACAAGGCGCAGGAATACGGCGAGGACGAAATTCCGATTGCCAAGATGCACAACATTGTCGAGGGCGCTCTTGAGGCGACAAATCCCGCGGTTGCGAAAAGCTACAAGGATTACCGCAACTACAAGCAGGATTTTGTTCATATGCTGGACGAGGTTTATGTGAAATCGCAGTCGATTATGTACATCGGCGACAAGGAAAACTCAAACTCGGACTCCGCGCTTGTTTCAACGAAGCGTTCTCTTATATTCAACGAGCTGAACAAAGAGCTGTACAAGAAATTCTTTATGACCGCCGAGGAGCTTCAGGCTTGCCGCGACGGGTATATTTACGTTCACGATATGAGCGCGCGCCGCGACACGATGAACTGCTGTCTTTTTGATATGAAAAGCGTTATGGAGGGCGGCTTTGAGATGGGCAACCTCTGGTACAACGAGCCGAAAACGCTTGCTGTCGCGTTTGACGTAATCGGTGATGTAACGCTTGCGGCTGCTTCTCAACAATACGGTGGGTTTACCGTGCCGAGCGTGGACGAGCTCCTCGAGCCGTACGCCGAGAAAACCTACAACAAGCAGTACGAGCGCTATTTAAGCCTCGGTTTGTCGGAGGAGGTTGCCGACAGAGAGGCGATGAAGGACGTTGAGGTTGACTTCCGTCAGGGCTTTCAGGGCTGGGAGTACAAGTTCAATTCCGTTTCGTCAAGCCGCGGAGATTATCCGTTTATCACAATGACCTGCGGTGTCGGACGAGGAAAATTCGCGAAAATGGCGAGCATTTTAATGCTCGAGGTGAGAAAGAACGGTCAAGGCAAGAAAACCTGTAAAAAGCCCGTACTTTTCCCGAAAATCGTGTTCCTGTACGATGAAAAGCTGCACGGCGAGGGCGGCGAGCTGGAGGACGTTTTCGAGGCGGGAATTGCCTGCTCGCAAAAGGCGATGTACCCCGACTGGCTGTCGCTCACGGGTGAAGGATATGTCGCGGAGATGTACAAAAAGTACGGGAGAATTATCAGCCCGATGGGTTGTCGCGCGTTTTTGTCGCCGTGGTACGAGCGCGGCGGAATGAAGCCCGCCGACGATGACGACAAGCCGATTTTTGTGGGCAGATTTAACATCGGCGCGGTTTCGCTGCACTTGCCGATGATTTACGCAAAAGCGCAGCAGGAGAGCCGTGATTTCTTCGAGGTGCTTGACTATTACCTCAACTTAATCCGCCGAATTCACTGCCGCACATACGAATATCTCGGCGAGATGAAAGCGTCCACAAACCCGCTTGCATACTGCGAGGGCGGCTTCTTGGGCGGTCATCTTGGAATTCACGACAAAATCAAGCCGCTGCTTAAAGCCGCGACAGCGTCCTTTGGAATAACCGCGCTGAACGAGCTCGAGCAGCTTGCTGATAAGAAATCCATTGCCGAGGACGGCAGCTTTGCGCTGAAAACGATGGAGTTCATCAACAAGCGTATTCAGGAATTCAAGGAAGAGGACGGACATCTTTACGCGATTTACGGAACGCCAGCGGAAAATCTCTGCGGACTGCAAATCCAGCAGTTCCGCAAGAAATACGGCATTGTCGAGAACGTGTCCGATAGAGAGTACGTTTCCAATTCTTTCCATTGCCACGTTGCCGAGGACATCACGCCCATTCAGAAACAGGACAGGGAAGAGCGTTTCTGGAACCTGTTTAACGGCGGCAAAATCCAGTACGTCCGCTATCCGATTGATTACAACAAGGGCGCGGTGAAATCGCTTGTTCGCAGGGCGATGCAGAAGGGCTTTTACGAGGGCGTAAACCTCTCGCTTGCGTATTGCGATGACTGCGGTTATCAGCAGCTTGAAATGGACGTCTGCCCGAAATGCGGCTCGAAGAACCTCACGAAAATTGACCGAATGAACGGTTATTTGAGCTATTCGCGGGTAAAGGGCGATACGCGCCTGAATGCAGCGAAAATGGCTGAAATTGCGGACAGAAAGAGTATGTAACGGACATTGGAGAAGATATGCGTTATCACAACATAACAACCGATGATATGCTCAACGGCGACGGTTTGCGGACGGTGCTTTGGGTTGCGGGGTGCAATCATCGCTGCGAGGGCTGCCAGAACCCGATAACTTGGGACATAAACGGCGGTATCCCCTTTGACGAGGACGCCGAGAACGAGCTTTTTGAGAAGCTCGCGCCTGATTATATAAGCGGCTTGACGTTCAGCGGCGGCGACCCGCTTCACCCGCAAAACCGCGCTGAAATCACGCGTCTTGCGAAAAAATCGCGCGAGCTGTTCCCAAAGAAGAATATATGGGTTTACACGGGCTATTCGTTCGATGATGTAAAAGAGCTGGAGCTTATGCAGTATATTGATGTTCTTGTTGACGGAGAGTTTAAGAAAGAGCTGCTTGATGAAAAACTTCACTGGAAAGGCAGCGCAAATCAGCGTGTGATTGAAGTTCCCGAGACGCTGAAGGTTGGAAGAATTGTACTTTATGACGATTAAACGCAGTTTTTGAAGAAATTATCAAAAATGTGGTTGACAATCTCCCAAAATTTGTATATAATATAATTATGCACATATGAGGTTTGGGGAGGTGCTTTGTATGGGTGATGAAAAAACTCGGCGAGAAACCGACAAGAGAGTTCTCAAAACGAAAAAGGCGATAAAGGCTGCGCATTTGAGCATAATGGAGGAGAAGGACATCTCCGACATTACGATAAGCGAGCTTACGCGCAAAGCGGGGATAAACCGCCGTACATTTTACACGCACTATCGCAGCATAAGCGACATAATCGATGAGATTGAAAGCGATTTGGTTGCGCTTTTGAGCGAGGTTGTGCTTAAAATCGACGTCACAGATATCCGTAAAAGCGCGTATAACGTTTTTATCGAGCTGAATGAAATGGTTTCGGTAGAGTTCGACTATTATTTCAGCCGCGTGAGAATGGATATGCGCGGGGTGTTTATGACGCATTTGAAGAACCTTGCCGGCGAGCTTGCGGACAAGCTGATTGCACAAAACTCGAAGCTGGACAGGGAAATAGCCGAAATGGTCTCGGAGTATATTGTCGGCGGATTTCTCAATGTTTTTGTTGAGTGGAGGACAAGCAACAGCAATGTTCCCGTGGAACAAGCGGCGCGGCTTGCGGGAATTATGGCGGAGAGCTGCGTGGAGAACATCAGAAAACTTCGATAAAACGATAGGCGGGCTGAAAATGCCCGCCTTTTTTAGAAATCCGAAACAGTCTGAAGCGGGTGACAGCACGCGCTTTTATAAATCGTTCAAATCTGCTTCGGGAATATCGTTTTCGAGATTATCGCGCGCAAGGTCGGTATCAATAACGGGATAGACGCTCGAAATCGGCTTTTCCGTGCCCTCGGTAAGCGGCTTTGCTGCTTCCTCGGGAAGAACTGCGTTGTGCCAGACCTTTTGCGCAGGCGGTTTAGTTCCCGCGATAATGGGGTTTGCGCGCTGTTTTGTGGATTTTGCCTTGCCCTGAAGCTCGGGCACGGGCGTTCCGTCCTTGGTATCGTGGGTGTAATGATGCTTCATATCCTTTTTAGCCAAAAAAATCACCTCAAAGCTATTTTTTCGGACAAGCGTGAAAATATTCGACAAAAGCCCTTGAATTTTTTAGGAAAATATTGTATAATAAATACAAGTGTTGATTATTTGCGTAAAAATACGCACTCATTAAGGAGAAAAAAATGCAGCTTGGAAATGTAATTGTAGGTCAATCGGGCGGACCGACATCGGTTATCAACGCAAGCCTTGCGGGAGTTTTCAAAACGGCGAAGGATATGCACTGTCCCGTGATTTACGGTATGAGAAACGGCATTGAGGGGCTTTTGCAGGAGCGCTATGTGGATTTGTCCGAGCACATCAGAAACGGTATCGACATCGAGCTTCTAAAGCGCACGCCATCGTCGTTTTTGGGAACCTGCCGCTATAAAATGCCCGATTTCAACAAGGACGACGAGCCTTATCGGAAGATTTTCGAGATATTGAAGAAGCTGGATATCAAGCATTTTCTGTACATCGGCGGAAACGACTCGATGGACACGATAGACAAGCTGTCGAAGTACTCGAAGGCGATAAACAGCGACATCACGTTCATCGGCGTCCCGAAGACCATCGACAACGACCTTGTGATGACCGACCACACGCCCGGTTACGGAAGCGCTGCGAAGTACCTTGCGGCGGCGGTTAAGGAGATAATCTGCGACGCGAGCATCTACGAGCTGGAGTCGATAAATGTTGTGGAGATAATGGGGCGCGACGCGGGCTGGTTAACTTGCGCGGCGGCGCTTTCTCGTTCCGAGGACTGCGATGGTCCCGACCTCATCTGCCTTCCCGAAACGGTTTTCGATTACAACAGCTTTATGAACAAAATTTCCGAGATACGCAAGGAGAAAAAGGTGATTACGATTGCGGTTTCGGAGGGAATAAAGACCGCGGACGGAAAATACGTCTGCGAGGAGAACAACCGTTCGCTCACCGAAGACGTTTTCGGTCACAAAATGCTCGGCGGCACGGCGCTTTATCTGTCCGATTTGATAGGCAGGGAGCTTGGCGTGAAGTCGAGGGGAATTGTGTTCTCGACATTGCAGAGGTGCGCGTCACACTTGGTTTCGCGCCGTGACATCACCGAGGCTTACATCGCGGGCGCGGAGGGAGTTCAGCTTGCGCTGAACGGAGAAACCGGCAAGATGATAAACTTTGAGCGCATTTCCAACAACCCGTACCAGCTAAAAACAGGCTCGTGTCCCGCGTCAGCCGTGGCAAACGCGGAGAAAAAGGTGCCGCTCGAGTGGATAACGGACGACGGCTATTACGTTTCCGAGGAGTTTTTCGAGTACGCGCGCCCGCTGATAATCGGCGAGCTGACGCCGTTTATGGTTGACGGACTCCCGCGCCACTTGAACATCAGATAAACGAAATCCCCCGAACACTCGGGGGAATTTTTGTGCAATTTTTCGTTTAAGCGGGCAGCAATCCCGCGAAAACACCCGTATCGCGCATAATCGCAAAAGCGGTGTAGCCGACATACAGGAACGCGAGAATACCGCCCTCAACGCGGGTGATTTTCTTTGCGGTGAGGCAGAAGATGTACGCGAGAATGCAGACCGCGATGTAAAATCCGCTGTCAATCAGGGTTTTCGTAACCTCGGTTGCGGCAATTTCAATCGGTGAAATCACGCCCGAAACGCCGAGAATGAACAGGATATTGAAGATATTCGAGCCGATGACGTTGCCCATAGCCATATCGGTTTCGCCTTTTCGGGCAGCGGCGATTGTTGTGACAAGCTCGGGGAGGGAAGTGCCGACAGCGCAGATTGTGAGTCCAATCAGCGTTTCGCTCATACCCATAGCCGCGCCGAGATTGCTTGCGTGGTCAACGACAAAATTTCCTCCGAAAACGATTGCCGCCGCACCCAAAATGATGAACAGCGCGCATTTCACGGGATTGAATTTTTTCTCGGTTTCCTGCTCGGGGGTGCGGTTTTTGAGCGCGGATTTGACTGTCCAAATCATATACCCGACCATCAGCAGGATAAAAATTCCCGCTTCAATTCTGCCGATATCGTTGCCGAAAATCAGAAAGACGAAGAACAAAACCGTCGCGAGAATTGACACGGGATAATCTCTGCGAAGGATATCCTTGGTCACGCCGACCGGCTTTATCAGCGCGCAAACGCCGAGGACAACGAGCAGATTGAAGATGTTCGAGCCGACAACGTTGCTCACAGCCATTGAGTTTGCGCCGCTGCAAGACGCGGAAATGCTCACGGCAAGCTCGGGTGCACTTGTTCCGAGCGCGACGATTGTAAGTCCGACCACAAGCGACGGGATTTTCAGCTTTCTCGCCAAATCGGCCGCGCCTTCAACAAAAAAATCCGCGCCTTTTACCAGCAAGACAAATCCCACGATAAGCAAAATTATGTCAATCGCAATATTCATAAATTACCTCTCAAATGTTATTCTTCCGAAATCTCCTCGATAATCGCGCGCAGCTTCTCGATACCCTCGCCCGTGTCAGCCGAGGTTTCGATTATCGTCAAATCCTCGGCGCAGGGAAGCTCGGTTTTGAGCAATTCACGGCGCTCGGCACGCTGATTTTTGGAGAGCTTGTCCGCTTTTGTGAGCGCGATGATAAACGGAATTTCCCCGTCAATCAGCGCGTTTATCATCTGTAAATCATCGGCAGTCGGCGGGTGACGGAAATCGACAAGCTGAACCACAAGCGCAAGCTCGCGTTCAGCCGAAAGATAACCGCCGATAAGCTCGTTCCAGCGCTTTTTCTCGGACTTGGCAACCTTCGCGTAGCCGTATCCGGGTAAATCCACGATAAAAATATTATCGGCTTTATAGAAATTTATGGTCGCGGTTTTTCCCGGAACAGCGGACACGCGCGCGAGATTTTTCCGATTGAACAGCTTGTTGATAAGCGAGGATTTTCCCACGTTCGAGCGCCCCGAGAAAGCGATTTCAACGCGTTCGGGCGGCGGGAGCTGGGAAAAGCTGCCGTAAGCGGCGGCAAATTCAGCTTTGTTGAAGTTCATAAAATTCTCCTTATGGGTTGAGCCATTGAATAAAGGCGGTTTTGTCGGTGCTGTTGTAGCCGGCTTTGCGGTAGAAATTGAGCGTTGCTTCTTCCTTTGAACCCGTGAGCAGCATCATTTTATAGCAGTTTTCCTGTTCGGCAAGCGCCCTCGCGTAATCAAGACAGGCGGTTGCCAGACCTTTTTTGCGGTGCTTTTCATCGGTAACAACATTCTCGATAAGCGCGTAAGGACGCTGCCCGTGGGTTAGATTTGGGACAATCACGCACACGCAGCTTGAAGCGATTTGCCCGTTTTCCTCGGCAACAATAATGTGGTGATTTTTGTCGGCAAGAATGTTGTTCCAAAGCGTCAAAACCTCGGGGGTTTTCTCGGGTATCGGATTGCCGTGAAGCTGCGTGTAGAGCTGCATCAGCCCGTCAAAATCCGCGGGTGTAATCTCTCTTATCATCATAAATTCTCCTCAAAAAAACGCCGCGCAAACGAACGTATAAAGGGTTCGGCGCGGCGCATTTTTACGCATTTAAAACGGGCTTCTTTTTGATATCGGTTTTCTTGACCGCTTTGGGTGTCAGCTCTTTGTCAGCCTTCGTTTTAACCGAGCAATTCGGCAGAACAAGCGCGGTTTCGAGCACTGTCGAAATATCCTCTGCGGGAACAAATTTGATGTTTTCCTTGACCTTTTCGTCGATTTCCTCAATATCGGGGACGTTGTCCTTGGGAATGCAAACGGTTGTGATGCCGGCACGGTAGGCAGCCATTGTTTTCTCTTTCAGACCGCCGATTGCGAGCACTTTTCCGCGAAGGGTGATTTCACCGGTCATCGCGACATCGCGGCGCACGGGGGTGCCGGAAAGCGCGGAAACAAGCGCTGTCGTGAGGGTAACGCCCGCGGAAGGACCGTCTTTGGGTACAGCGCCCTCGGGAGCGTTGACGTGGATATCCTTGTTTTTGTAGAACTCCTTGTCGATGCCGTACTTGTCGGCAAGGGAGCGCGTGAGGCTCACGGCGATTTTCGCGGACTCCTTCATCACATCGCCAAGCGAGCCGGTAAACTCGGTTTTGCCTGTGCCGTCAAGCACGAGAACCTCAAGCGGGAGCATTGTTCCGCCCACGGAAGTCCACGCGAGGCCGTTCACCAAGCCGACTTCATCGTGCGCGGCGAGGTGCTCGGGCTGATATTTCTTGACACCGAGGAAATCCTTGAGATTGCTCTCGGTAACGGAAACCTTTTTCTCACCCGAAACCAGCATTTTCGCAGCTTTTCTGCAAACATCGGCAATTTTTCTTTCAAGCTTGCGCACACCCGCTTCTCGAGTGTAGCAGTCGATGATATCGTAGAGCGCGCTGTCGTTGATTTTGAGGGTTTTGGCGCTCTCACCGTGCTTTTTAAGCTGCTTGGGAACGAGGTGTTTTTTGGCGATATTGAACTTTTCTTCTCTCGTATAACTCGACAGCTCGATAACTTCCATTCTGTCGAGAAGCGGCGCGGGAATTGTATCGAGGCTGTTTGCGGTTGTGATGAACAGCACGTCGCTCAAATCCACGGGAATTTCGATATAGTGGTCAACGAACGCGACATTCTGCTCCGCGTCGAGCACTTCGAGCATTGCCGAAGAAGGGTCACCCTTATAGTCGTTGCCCATCTTGTCGATTTCGTCGAGCAAAATCACGGGGTTAATCGACTTTGCCTGTTTGAGAGCCTCGATGATACGTCCGGGCATTGCGCCGACGTAGGTTTTGCGGTGACCGCGGATTTCCGCTTCATCGCGTACACCGCCAAGCGAAATTCTCGCGTATTTGCGACCGAGAGCCTTTGCGATAGACTTGCCGATTGAAGTTTTTCCGACTCCGGGAGGACCGTAAAGGCAGATAATCTGACCCTTGACATCGGGCGCGAGCGCTCTCACGGCAAGCGTTTCGAGGATACGCTCCTTGACCTTTTCGAGACCGTAGTGGTCCTTGTCAAGCTGCTTTGCGGCAGCGTTTATATCATTTTTGTCTTTGGTTTTCACGTTAAACGGAACGGCAAGCACGGTATCAAGATAAGTGCGAAGAACCGCCGCTTCTTGTGAGGAACTCGACATTTTCGCGAGCTTTTCCGCCTCACCGATGAGCTTTTCCTCCGACTCCTCGGGCAAACCGAGCGCCTTGATTTTGTCAACGTACTCGTCAAACTCCTCGGCGGGACTTTCGCCGTCACCGAGCTGTCTCGAGATTGCCTTCATCTGTTCGCGGAGGTAGTATTCGCGCTGATTTTTGTCAACCTGCTCGCGAACCTGTTCACCGATTTCAATTTCCGCCTGAATGACCTCAATTTCATCGTGGAGCATTGCGATAAGCAGGTGAATTCGCTGAAGCGCGCCGTTTGTTTCGAGCAGCCTTTGTTTGTCCTCAACGCTCAAAACGATGTTAAAGACAACCTTGTCGAAAAGGCGGCTGCAATTTTCCTCGGACATAATGCTTTCGTAGAGGTCGCGCGGCATTTTCGGCGACATAGACGCGTACATATCGAAAACCTCTTTGAGAGCACGTTTTGCGGCGGTTTCGGTACTTTGGGACATCGCTGCGCCGCGTGTGGGCATAGCCTTGACCTCGTATTTGAGGTACTCCGAGCAGGGAACCGAGCGCACGGTTTTCGCGCGGTAAAGTCCCTCGACGAGCACGCGAGTAGAGCCGTCGGGCGTGGAGAGAAGCTGTCTTATCTCCGCGACAACGCCGACGTTGTAGATATTATCGCTTGTGGGGTCGGTATCGCCGGCGTCCTTTTGGGCAACGAGAAAGATTTTCCCGTCACCGGCGGCAGCTGCCTTGAGAGCGGCAACCGAGCGTTCTCTTCCGACATCAAAGTGAAGAACCATCGACGGAAAGATAACCAAACCGCGAAGAGAAATCGCGGGAATAGTCAAAGTGTTTTTTATCATATATGTATAACCTCCAAAATCCATTTTCAAAAAGCCGTATAAAACGAACGGCAAATACAAATTGTAATACTACTATTATACATCATTTCAAGCTAATTTGCAAGCCCAAATATTCTGTCGATTTTCAAAGAATTTAGTGGAAAATGAGTGAAAAAATGAGGAAAACGACGGGTTGATGCAGGAGATAAATCCAAATTGTGTTTCTTCCGACAGCGGCAAGCCATCTGATGTGGACAGGGTAGAAGAATTTCGGGAGGGAGCCGTCCTTTGCCCAGATACCGAAAAAGCTGCCCGCGAGGAACAAAAACAGCCACGGGAAAAGCGGGAAATAGTCCGAGGACGCGAAGGAGCTGTTGTACAAACCGAACGGGAAAAGCACGCCGACATCATAGGCTTTTTGCGGGAGATACCACTCGAAAAGCCCGCCGATACCGATGAAACCGTTTTGCACATTCCAAGTAAGCACGAAAAGCAGCGCGAAAATAATTATCCCGACAAGCGCGGGGATATGGTCGAGGAGATTTTCGCAAAAGCCGAAAATTATCATAGAAATTCCCAGAAAATGTAAAATGCCGAAAGTTACGGGAACGCTGCTGAAGAACGGCGTGACGAAAGTGATAATCATACCGAGGAAGAAGCACTGCGCTCCGCGTTTTATGTTGTTTTTGGAGAAGCGGCAGACGGTGCCCGAGATGAAGATGAACAGCCCCGCGAAGATGTCGCGGATTATGTTGAACCAGCTATCGAAGAAAATCGGCACATCAACGCCGAAGATATACTTGAGGTCGTACATCGCGTGATACACAACCATACAGATTATCGCGAAACCGCGCAGCTCGTCGAGCAAACCTACGCGCTTTGAGTTATTTTTCAAAGTACCCATAAAATCCTCACTTATGTAAAAATATATATACATTATATTGTAACACATTTTTCAAAAAAAAACAATAACCTCTTGAAAAAAAGTTTAAAATGTGATAAAATAAATATTTGGAGAATAATCGAAATTTAAGGCAACGCCGCATAATTATTTTCGTTCGATTGCGCCGCAGATTTTTCGTCAGATTGTACAAAAGCGACGCAGGCGGGCTGGCGCCCGTCAAGGAGCTTTTGTGCAATATGACGGAAAAGATGCAAGCAAGCGGACGGAAAAGGCGTTAGCCGTTAATTGTGCGGTGTTGCCTTAAGATAAAATGGTGAGAAATTTGGAATTTATAGAAATCGGCGGCGTGAAAATCGAGAAAACCGCCGCACTTGCACCTATGGCGAGTGTTGCCGACAGGGCGTACAGGCTTATCGCGAAACAGTTCGGAGCGGCTTATTGTGTGGGTGAAATGGCGTCGGCGAAGGGGCTTTGCTATAACGACAAGAAAACCGCCGAGCTGCTTATGCTGACCGAAGGCGAGCGACCTGCCGCGGTGCAGCTTTTCGGCTCGGAACCCGAGTTTGTGGCAAAAGCCGTGAAAATTGCCGAGGAGTTTCACCCCGATATTATTGATTTGAACGCGGGCTGTCCGATGCCGAAAATCGTGAACAACGGCTCGGGGAGCGCGTTGATGAAAAATCCTGCGCTTTTCGGCGAGGTTGTGGGAGCGGCAGCTTCGGCGACAAAAATCCCCGTCACCGTGAAATTCCGCGCCGGCTGGGACGAAAGCACGATAAATGCGGTTGAAATCGCGCAGATTGCCGAGAAAAACGGCGCGGCGGCTGTTTGCGTTCACCCGAGAACGCGAAATCAGCTTTACACGGGAAAATCCGATTGGAACGTGATAAAAGCGGTGAAAAACGCGGTGAAAATTCCCGTTATCGGGAGCGGCGATGTGACGAGCGTTTCGGATTGCGTGGAGATGTTCGAGCAAACGGGCTGCGATTTGGTAATGATTGGAAGAGGCTCTTACGGCAGACCGTGGCTTTTCGGGCAAATCCGTGATTATTTCGAGGGAAAAACGCCGCGCCCCGAGCCGTGCCTTGAGGAAAAAATCGAGATAATGCGCCGCCATATCGCGCTTCTCGTCGAGGACAAGGGTGAGAAAACGGGAATGAAGGAGGCGCGCAGACAAGCCGCTTGGTACGTTCGCGGGATAAACGGCGCGGCAAAGCTGCGCGATGAATTTTCAAAAATGAACACTTTCGAGGACTTCGAGAGAATGTTAAAAATAATTTCAGAGGTAAATGACAAATGAACTTGGAGAAACTAAAATCTTTCTGCGCTTTTAATGTAAAGGACGACGTTGTGCTCACGGATTTTTATTGCTGCGGGTACGAAAACCCCGTGGATTACTACTCGGATATCGTGAACACGCTGCTCGAAAAGGGACAGACGCTCGGCGAGTATTTGCACGATTTGTTGGTTTATTCGGACTCGCCTGTTGTGGCAAAATGCGCGGCAGAGCCCACACCCGCGCTTGTGAAGACGATTGAATACGATTTGAGCGTTATCAAGGAGCTTGTTTCGCTTACCTCGGAGCAGTTTTGCGAAACGCTTTCCGACAGCGAAATTCTCCGCGAAATGCCCGCCTACGACAACGGAAAATTCAAATATGATGTGAATTATTTCCTCGACTTTGCTCGGGATAACGGCACGGGAATTTTCGCGAAATACCGCGCGTTCTCGTTTGACGGAGAACTGAAGCCGATTTTGAGAACCGACAGCATCACGCTCGCGGACCTGAAAAACTACGAGGTTCAGCGCAATCAGGTTGTCGAGAACACACTTTGCTTTTTGCACAACCAGCCCGCGCAAAATGTTCTGCTGTACGGAGACCGCGGCACGGGCAAATCCTCGACGGTTAAGGCAATTTTCAACGAGTACAAGGAACTGCGAATGGTTGAGGTTGCGCGAAACGATATCAACGTTTTGCCCGAGCTGTTCGAGAAGCTCGGCAAGGTGAATATGAAGTTCATCGTGACCATCGACGACCTCTCGTTTGCCGAAAACGACGACCGTTTCGGCACGCTCAAAGCGGTTCTTGACGGTTCGCTTGCGCTTAAACCCGAAAATATCCTGATTTACGCAACGACAAACCGCCGCAAAATCGTGCGTGAAACCGTTGCTGACCGCGAGATTTCGGGCGCGGACGCAATCGACGAGAGTATGTCGCTTTCGGACAGATTCGGGCTTTTCGTCACGTTTATGCGCCCCGACAAGCAGACTTATCTCGATATTGTGAAAAAGCTCGCGAAGGATATGGAGCTGGATATTCCCGAGGAACGTCTTTTTGCCGCAGCAGAGCGTTTTTCAACGAGAAGAGGCGGACGTTCGCCGAGAGTTGCAAAGCAGTTTGTGGAGTGGCTTCAGGGAAGAATTGAGCTTAATTTGGAGTACTAATTATGTCGCTTAACTTGAAAAAATTCGTTTGCACCGCGATTTTGGGAGCTTTTCTGTTGAGCGGCTGCGAAGCGGAACAGCAAATCCCGTCGGAAATTTCGGTTACCGAAAGCACCGAGATTGATGAAAGTCTGCCGTTTCCCGCGGTAATCTGCGGGGTAACGCTGGAAAAAGCGGTTGAGAAGGCGGTTTCGCTGTCGCCCGCAGTCACCGAGATAATCTGCGAAATCGGCTTTCAGAGCAGGCTTGTGGGAGTGAGCGACTACTGCGATTATCCCGAAAATCTTTCGCTGAAAACGCTCGGAAGCACGGAAAATCCCGACTTGGACGGAATTATCAAGCTGAAGCCCGACGCGGTTTTCACGCTGTCGCTGTTGTCGGAGCGCGAGATTTACAAGCTAAATCAGGCGGGAATTAAGGTTCTCACGCTGAAAGCTCCGCGAAATCTTGAGGAGTACAGCGCGCTGTACAAGGAAATTTCGGCAGCGTTTTATGGAAACGAGCTTGCCGACTCGCTGAAGGGTGAAACAAAGTCGCTCGCAACGGCGAAACGCGCGCGGGCAATGCTCGAAAACGCAGCGAAAAACGTCAAAACAGAGAGCTTTATTTACGTCACCGAGAAGCTGACGCTTGCGGGGGCGGACACGTTTGAGAGCGCGGTTTTGAGCCTTACCGGAGAGAACTTGTGCAAATCCGAGGGGTACGTTTCGGCGGAGAATTTGCAGCCCGCTTACATAATCGCGTCGAACAAACTCACTTACGACACGCTTGCGTTTGACGAGCATTTCTCGTCGATGATTTACAGCGGCGCGAAGGTTGTTTTTGTTGACTCGGCGCGGTTTGAGCGACCGTCTGCGAGGACATCGGAGATTTTCGCAAAGTTAACCGAATAAAAACAGCGCCTTTCTCTTGAACAGGGAAAGGCGCTTTGTTTACATCGGTGTGATAATATAGCCGTTTTCGTGCCAATAGTCGATAACTTTTGGGAGGATTTCTGCGTTGGTTTTGGAGACCGCGTGCAAAAGATAAACCGCGCCGTTATGGGTTTTCGAGGTAATTTTGTCGTAAGCGGCAGTCGGCTCGGGCTGGTTGTCGGTGAGCCAATCCTGATAAGCGAAGCTCCAAAGCACGGTGGTGTAGCCGAGCTCTTTCGCGCACGCGAGCACGCGCTCGGAAAACTCACCCATCGGCGGGCGCATAACGTACATATCATAACCGAAGTTTTTTGAAATATAATTATGAAGGAGCATAATCTCGTTGTACAAGTCCTCGTTTGAGCACTCGGGCAGGGAAGGGTGGCTGTACGAGTGGTTTCCGACGGTGTGCCCCTCGTTAATCATACGCTTAATCAGCCCGGGATTTTTCTCGGCGTAATCGCGGGTGATGAAAAAGGTTGCCTTCACGCCTTTTGACGCGAGAGTATCGAGAATTTTCTCGGTGTAACCGTTTTCATACCCCTCGTCAAACGTGAGCCAAAGCCGCTTGTTTGACGCTTCACCGATAAAAAGCGTGTTCATATCTCCGTACTGCTTCTGCGCCTGAATAGCGCCGAGCGGTCGGTTCATCGAGTCGGTGTCATACCCCACGCCGTAGGCAACCTTTTTGTTGTCGTAATCATCTAGATAAGAATAAGGCGCCTGCGCAAACGCAATTTTTCCCGTTAAAAAAACGGTCAAAAGCGCCGAAATCAGTTTTTTCATTTCAATCAATCCTTTCGCTGATATTGTTCTCAAAGAGTGAATTATTTATCACAAAAAGAATTTTGTAAATATGTTGCATAAAAAATGCCGTAAAGTTTTGTGTAAAATTACGAATTTTAATGGTGATAATGTACTTGAATAATGTAAAAAAATATGGTAAAATAATAGTAATAATGCAGATGTATGTAAATACATAAAAAACGAAAGGGTAAGGGGAGCCGCTTATGTCGCAGAAATTAAGCGAACTCATCGACCTGCTAAAAGGTCACCGCGTTTATATACAAACGCACAATTTTCCCGACCCGGACGCGATTGCAAGCGCGTACGGACTTCAAGTGCTGTTGGGGAAATTCAAAATTAAAACCGTAATCTGTCATCACGGCAACATCGAGCGCGCGATGACGGCAAATATGGTTTCCGAATTTCAGATTGATATGACCGCGGACAGCGAGCTTAAATATATGACGTCCGAGGACTATATTATCACGGTTGACAGCCAGAAGGGAAATGCAAATATTCTCGACCTCATCGGAAACGAGGTTGCGGTTATCGACCATCACCCGGTTTTCTGCGTTGTGGACGATTACAAATACCGTGATATACGAATGGTTGGAAGCTGCTCGACGATAATCGCCGATTATTACCGCCAGTACAAGATAGAGATGCCGAGTTCGGTTGCCACGGCGCTTTTGTACGGTCTGAAGTGCGACACGCGCGATTTTACCCGCGGTGTAACGCAGCTTGACGTTGACATTTACTCCTACCTTTTCCCGAAAGCCGACAACCGTCTTATCAGGCACTTCCAGTCGGGTGAAATTGAGTACAACGAGCTGAACGCTTTTGTTGACAGTATGAGAAATATCGAGGTTTACGACGGAGTTGCATTTGCGTTCTTGAACTTCTATTGCACGGACGCGTTTATTGCGACAATTTCGGATTTTATACTTAACGTAGACGTGGTTAATTTCTCGGTTGTGTACACGAGGAGAAACGACGGGTTCAAGTTCTCGGTGCGCTCGGAAATCGAGGAGTTGAACGCGGGACAGATTGTTTCGGACGCGCTGAAGGACGTTGGCTCGGGCGGCGGACACAAGTCGATGGCGGGCGGTTACGCGGCAGAGAGCAAAATTCTCGATATCAGCATCGACTACAACAAGGTTATTCAAAACCTTTTCCTCAACATCATCGACACAATTCCGCACAGGGGTTACACGCCGAAAAACGACAAACCCGAGGACGTTGAAGTGAAGGTTGAAAAAGTAGATTAAACAAACGTGGCTGTTGGTTGACAGCCACTTTTTGTTGCACAAAATGAAAAGGGCGCAGCGTCACGCTGCCGGGCATAAAAATCGCCCCTAGATGATACTAGGGGCGAAAAAGGTCGATTGCAAATTAAGATTTACGCATAACCGGCGGCTTTTGACAATTTCGGGCACAAAAAATCGCCCCTAGATGAAACTAGGGGCGAAATAGGGTCCAGCGTCACGCTGGTGGTTGCGGGAGCTGGATTTGAACCAACGACCTTCGGGTTATGAGCCCGACGAGCTACCGAGCTGCTCCATCCCGCGATATATTGTCGAACAACTTTCTGTTACATTTTCGCAACCGTTTGTCACTCAACAAAAAGTATTATACCACAAAAACAATCTTTTGTCAATAGTTTTTTAAAAAATATTTTGGAAATTTTCGACAAAAAGAGAAAAAACGGCGGGGAAGCGCTCCCCGCCTTGATTTTTGGTTAATTACCGAAAGAAATTCCGATATCCTTTGCCGTGAGAACCATCATATTGTTCTCGTCAACAAATTTTGTTTTCATAGCGACGTCGGCGAGCTTGTTTTCGGTGATTTTGCCGTCAACCATTGCCACGGTGTAGCCGAATTTCTCCTGTTTGAGCAGTCTAGCAGCGTGAGCACCGAACTGCGTTGCGAGAATTCTGTCGTAAGCGGACGGAGAACCGCCTCTCAAAATATGTCCGGGGATAACGGTTCTGGTTTCGAGACCGGTTTTCTCGGTAATCGCTTTGGCAATGCGCGCGGTTGCTGTAACCTCGCCGCGCTCTGCTCTTGCCTTTGCGCGCTCTTTTTTCTTGAGCTTTGCCTCCTCGACGTCAAAAGCACCCTCCGCAGCAGCGATTATTGAGAACGCCTTACCCGCGTCGGCTCTCTTTTGGCAAGCCTTTGCAACCTTGTCGATATCAAACGGGATTTCGGGAATGAGAATTATATCAGCGCCGCCCGCGAGACCGCTGTACAGCGTGAGCCAGCCTGCCTTGTTGCCCATAATTTCGATAACCATAATTCTGCTGTGAGAATTTGCGGTTGTGTGGATACGGTCGATAACCTCGGTTCCTATATCAACGGCAGTGTGGAAGCCGAAGGTAACGTCGGTGCCGAAGATATCGTTGTCGATAGTTTTGGGCAGACCGATAACGTGCAAGCCTTCCTCGGAGAGCATATTTGCAGTCTTGTGGGTACCGTTTCCGCCGAGCGTGAACAGGCAGTCGAGCTTGAGGTTTTTGTAGGTGTCCTTCATTTCCTTGACCTTATCAACCTTGTCGTCCTCGATAATCTGCATCATCTTGTAAGGCGTGCGCTTGGTACCGAGGATAGTTCCGCCCGTGGTCAGAATTCCCGAGAAATCCGACGGCTCCATAACCTTGTAATCGCCGTGAATAAGCCCGTGATACCCGTCGTGAATTCCGACAATTTCAACCTTGTCCTCGCCGAAAGCCTCGTAGGTTGCTTTGGCAACACCGCGGATTGTCGCGTTAAGTCCGGGGCAGTCGCCGCCGCTTGTGAGAATACCGATTTTGAGTTTAGCCATATATTTTTCCTCCCATAAAATATTTTATAATTTAAATCTGTTGTCATCGCCCTTAAAACCAAGCGTTGTCATAGTGAAAAGTCTTGACAGAATTCTGTCGTGATATTTATTTGACAGTTCAACAGGCGAAAGATTTGTGCTGACAATCAGCGGGAGCGAGCGGCAAATTCTGCTGTTTATTATTTCGTAGAGCTGGGAAGAAGTGCGCTCGTTTGTGTTTTCCGCACCCAAATCATCGAGAATAAGCAGGTCGCACGTTGAGATAACCGAAAGCGTATCTCCGGTACTTCTGCCGAATTGTTCGTTGTCGATGGTTCGGAGAAGCTCGGGCACTGAATTGTACACCACGCAAAATCCCTTTTCGATAACCCTTGCCGCAATCGCCAGCGAAAGGTGAGTTTTTCCGAGGCCGGTTCCGCCTATCATAAGCAGACCTTTTTCGTTACCCTTGAAATTGTCCGCAAAATCAACGCAAATTTGGAAAATATTTTTCATTTCCTCGCGAGGATTGTCACCGTTTTTTGACCGTTCGGGGTAAAGCGACAGGTCGAAGCTCTCAAAAGTGCAGGGCTCAAGCGGAGAACTCTTGTTCAGTTCGTCTGCGGCGAGTTTGTTTGCGCGTTTTTTCAGGCACTCGCACCATTCGCCGTTTAATGTTCCCGTATCACCGCATTTTGTGCAGGTGTAGATTTGGTCAAGATAATTTTTATCGTAACCGTTTTCGACGAGCAGCCGCTCCATTTCGCGCTGAATGGCGAGATTTTCCTCGGAAACCGCTTTTATCTTTTCTTTAGCATTCGGATTTTTTGCCGCGATAAGCGAAACCACGGCGGAAGTAGTATCAGCGAGTTTTATTTCCAAGTCGATAAAGCGCGGGATTTTTTGGAGAATTTCAGCGTGCCGCTGTGCCTCAAGGAGTTGGTTTTCGGAATGGATTTTATCAATTTCCTCGCGGGCTTTTATGATATAATCTTTGCTAATAGGCATAAGAAACCTCCGCTTTATCTGCGATTATTGATTTTTGACATAATATCGTTAATATCGAACGACGAGTTTTCGCTTTTCGCGGAGCTTGCCGTTTTAACAGGCTTTTTCCGTGCCAAATCGGCAGCTTCCACGGCTTCTTTTGTGTAAAGCCCCGCGTTCTTCCAATTTTCGAGAATTTTGTTCGCGTATTCAAACTTAAACTCCTGCTTTGCGTTGACGGTTTTTTCGTAGCAAAGCATAATCATATCCTCGGAGAAATGCCATTCCTCCGTCCAAACGCGGATAAATTCCTTCATTTTTGCGGTGAGCTTGGACTTTAGCTCCATAGCCTCGCGAAGCCGTTCGCAGACGCCGTTGTTCTTTTCGAGAGCGAGAATTTTCTCGTTTGCCGCGTCAACGGTGTCGATACCCTCGTCTGCCCAATTCTGCGCGCAGGAAAGTATGTAATCGGGGCTGGTTTTCCCGATTTTGAAGCAGTACTGTAAAAGCATCAGCGCCGCGCCGACATTCAGTCCATAGTGGTCGGTAAGGGCGATAAGCATATTGCTTTCGCGCGATTTCAGCGGGTGCGCGTAGAGCTTTTCCGCCTCGCTGAAGAGCATTTGAATTTCGCTGTCGGACTTAATTCTCTCGGCAATTTCACCCGAGCTTACTGCGGCGGGCTTGATTTTTTCCTTCTTGACAACCTTTTGAGGAGCGCTTTCGGGCAGTGCCTCGCTGATAGTAAGCTGCTCCGCTTCATCTTTATCCGAGAAAAGCTCGCGGTTTTCGCCGTCGTTCTCGTAACGGATAATGCCGCGCTGAATCCAAAAAAGCGCAGCGTCCTCGAGCTCGCCTGTCTCGCGGAAACCGAGGTCATCGCGGAGCTTGTCCTCGGAGAAGGTTTTCCCGCCGTGCCGCAGAAGGTACAGCAGGAGCTTAAGCGAGTTTTCTCCCGCAATTTTGATATATTTATCAACAACGCTTGCGGGAACAGCAAAAACACTGTTCCATTCGCCTGCGTTCAATGAATAATTCATACAATCACCTAGAATTATAATACCACAAATCCGTCCGATTTGCAAGAGCTATTGAAATTTTTCTTCTTTACATTGAAAAACGCTGCAAAACGAGAGCAATTCCCGCGATAACGCCGAGCGCCGCCCATTCGGACGAGAGCGATTGCCGCTTCAAGAAGAAATTCCGAAAACCCGATTTGCAAGAGTTATTGAGATTTTTTCTTCTTTCTGTTGAAAAACGCCTTGATGCAAAGCGCGAGGACGGGCTGCAAAACGAGAGCAATTCCCGCGATAACGCCAAGCGCTATCCATTCCGAGGAGAGCAGGGAAGTTATGTAGAAAAGGTTCGGGAAAAGGAGCACAGCGCCGACAAAAATTGCCGCCAAAGCGCCGCACATAACGCCGCGTTTGAGGTCGAACGGAATGCAGACGTTGATGAGCGTTTCAAAGCAAATTGCTGCCGTGAGGAACAACGCCATAACGGAAATGTGCTCTCCCGAGAAGCCGTACATTGCCCCCGCAGCTTCGAGAAGCGAAATTCCGACTGCCACGGAGATACCTCCCGGAGCGGCTTTTTTGAGAATGTTTGCGATAAAGTGACCGCGGACGATGTTGAAGTTCGGCTCCAGTGCCAGCAGGAATGACGGAATTCCTATCATAATCGAGCTGATGAGCGTGAGCTGAATTGGCTTGAACGGGTACGGATATTGAAGAACGAGGAAAATTGCCGCAAGCAGGAACGAGAAAATCGTTTTAACAAGGAACAGCGCCGCCGAGCGCTCGATATTGTTTATGCAGCGGCGTCCTTCGGCAACGGCAAGCGGGAGTGTAGAAAACTCCGAGTTCATAAGTACAAGCTGCGAAACGCTTCGCGCCGCGTCACTTCCCGCCTGAATGGCAATCGAGCAGTCTGCTTCCTTGAGCGCGGGAACATCGTTTACGCCGTCACCCATCATCGCAACGGTTTTTCCCGAGGCTTTGAGGGATTTCACAAGCGCGAGCTTCTGTTCGGGCAAAACTCTGCCGAAAACCGTGTATTTGAGCGCCGCCTCGGGGATTTCCTCGTCGGACAGCTTCGACATATCGACATAATTTTCCGCGCCCTCAAGACCGGCTCTGCCCGCAGCTCCGGCAACGGTTTTCGGGTCATCGCCCGAGATAACCTTGAGCTGAACACCCTGCTCCCTGAAGAATTTAAGCGCGGCGGGCGAGGACTCGCGGATTTTGTCCGAAAGCACCACAAGCGCCTTTGCCGAAATATCATCGGGCAGATTGTACCCCTCGCAAGGCTTCTCCGAGAACGCGAGCGCGAGCACTCTCATACCCTTGTCGGAGTACTTTTCGCACATTTCAGCAACATCTGCGTATTTTTCCCCGAGAACAAAGCTCGGTGCTCCGAAAACAAGCGTGCCGTAATCCTCAAACTCTGCGGCGCTCCATTTTCTTGCGGAAGAGAACGCAACCGTGCTTTTGAGCGTAAGCCCCGAATCGCCAGAGTAGCTCTCGGCAACTGCGGAGAGAGTGAGATTTTTGTCGTTAAATGCCGAGGAGAACGCCTTGAGAGCCCTGTCAACGTCAAAGCCCTCGTCAAGCCGAACGGTTTCCTCAACCTTCATTTTGCCCTCGGTAATCGTGCCTGTTTTGTCGAGGCAGAGGACGTCGGCTCTCGCGAGCGACTCCGCGCAGTAGAGGTCTTGACAGAGCGTCTGCTTCATCGCGAGTTTAATCGAGCTCACCGCAAGCGCGATGCTTGTGAGCAGCATAAGTCCCTCGGGAATCATTCCGATAAGAGCGGCGGAGGTTGTCGTGACGCTTTCTTCAAGAGTGTTTCCGACACCGAAAAACGTTTTGCAGAACAGAATTATGCCGAACGGGAAAATGCAGAAGGAAACGGTCTTGATGATTTTGTTTATCGAGCTCATCATCACGGAGTTGTGCTTTTTGTGCTTTTTTGCACCCGCGGTAATCTTGCCCGACGCGCTTTGGGCACCGACGCGGGTTGCCTGCGCCTTGCACTCGCCCGAGGTGATGAAGCTGCCCGAAAACAGCTCGCTCTCGGCTTTCTTGGGAATGGGGTCGCTTTCGCCGGTGAGAAGGCTCTCGTCCGCCTCACATTCACCCTCTAGCACAATTCCGTCCGCGCAGACCTGCTTGCCGCTTGACAGAACCATAATATCGCCCACGACAACCTCGGACACCGAGATAACCTTTTCCACACCGTCTCGGATAACATAAGCCTTTGGTGCGGACAGCACGGAGAGCTTGTCGAGAACACGCTTTGAGCGGATTTCCTGAAAAATGCCGATTGCGGTGTTGCCGAGAACAACTCCCATAAACAGCATATTTTTCCAGCTCCCGACAAGCGCAAGCGCCACGGCAAGAATAACATTTATCAAATTGAACAGCGTGAAAATATTGTCGAAAAAGATTTTCTTCACACTCTTGGTCTTGACCTCACCCTCGCCGTTTGAAAGCCCGTTTCGCGCGCGCTCCTCGGCTTCGGCTTGGAAAAGACCTGTTTTTATGTCGGTAAATTCCATAAATATCTCCTAAAATTTTATTCATATTTATTATAGTCGAATTTGGGCGAAGTGTCAAGACAATTATGACAGTTTTATGAAAAAATTCATTCACACTTGATTTTTTATTTTTCGTATGATATAATTAAAGTAATACGTTGTATTAAGCTTTTTGGCTTTTTGAAAAGAAAGGGGATTATTGATGAACGATGAAATCAGACAGTACGCGCACGAGAAAGAGGAGCTTTGTGCGAAAAATGACGCAATTTCCGATGAACTCTACGGCAAATACGGGGTAAACCGCGGACTTCGCGATATCAACGGAAAGGGCGTTCTCACGGGACTTACCACGATATCGAAAATGGTTGCTTTCAAGGATGTGGACGGTGTTCAGACGCCTTGTGACGGTGAGCTGTGGTACCGCGGCTATAACGTCAAGGACTTGGTCGCGATGACGGGAAGCGGCTTTGGCTTCGAGAAAACCGCGTATCTTCTAATTTTCGGTGAAATGCCGTCGGAGGAAGAGGCGAAAAAGTTCTCGGAGATTTTGGGGGAGTGCCGCTGTCTGCCGACAAATTTCACGCGCGACGTTATAATGAAAGCACCCGGCAAGGATATCATGAACTCGATGACGAGGAGTATCCTGACGCTTGCTTCCTACGACCCGACAACGCTCTCGGGAACGCTTGAGGACAGCCTTTGCCAGTGCATAATGCTGATTGCGCGTTTTCCGATGCTTGCGGCTTACGCTTATCACGCGTACAACCACTACGAAAACGATGAAAGTATGTACATTCACCGCCCAAATCCCGCGCTTTCTACGGCGGAAAATCTGCTTATGATGCTGCGTCCGGACAAACAGTTTACGCACCTTGAGGCAAAGGTTCTCGATGTCGCGCTGATGCTTCACATGGAGCACGGCGGCGGCAATAACTCAACCTTTACAACGCGCGTTGTTACATCATCGGGCTCGGACACCTATTCGACAATAGCTGCGGCGATGTCCTCGCTCAAGGGCCCGAAGCACGGCGGCGCGAATATCAAGGTTATGGAGATGATGGCGAATATCCGCGAAAACGTGCACGACACAAGCGATTACGACGAGGTTTACGCTTATCTTGGGAAAATTCTCGCGGGCGAAGCGTTTGACCACAAGGGCTTGATATATGGAATGGGACACGCGGTTTATTCGCTCTCCGACCCGCGCGAGAGAATTTTCAGGAGCTTTGTGGAAAAGCTCGCTGCCGAAAAGCACCGCGAGGACGATATGCGCCTGTACGAGTTTGTTGAGGACGCTGCGCCGAAGCTGATTGCCCAAAAGCGCAAGATAATGAAGGGTGTTTCGCCGAACGTTGACTTTTACAGTGGCTTTGTGTACGATATGCTGGGAATTCCCGTGGAGCTGTACACCGCGATTTTCGCTATCGCGAGAATTGTCGGCTGGAGCGCACACCGCATAGAAGAGCTCAACACCGCGGGAAAAATCATCCGTCCCGCTTATATGAGCGTTATGAAGAAGCACGGCGAAGAATAATTTGCAAAACCTCTTGAAAAGCGCGGAAGAATGTTATATAATATATATTAGGTTAATTTGTGAAAAACCGCAAAATTCAAATGAAAGGGAGTTCGCCCGATGCTTAACGAGATTGTTTCGATTAAAATTCGCGACAAAAATTACAACCTTAAAACCGATAATCGCGATTTGCTTATTGCTGCCGCAAAAACTGTTGACGAAAAAATTGCGGGGTACTGCGATTCAAATCACGATATCAGCAAGGCAGATGCAGCGATTTTCTCCGCGCTGGAATGTTTTAATGAAATTGAAGAGCTGAAATCGGAACTTTTGCAGATAAATACCGAGCTGGAGCGGCTTAAATCGGGAGAGGCTGCCGCGAAGAACGCTGTTGAGGAGAACAAAGCGCTCAAATCCGAGAACGCGCAGCTTAAAAAGGTCAAGGACGAGTTTGAGAAGCTGTCGAAGCGTTTCTCGGAGCTTGAGGGCAAAAACGAGCAGCTCGCGGAAACTCTCAAAGAGGCAAACAACAAGGCTGCCGAGGCGTCCTCGCTGAAGAAGCAGCTTGATGAGGCGAAGAAAAACGCCGAAACTCTTGAAAAGAAAAACGCGCAGCTTTCCGCGTCGTCAAAGGACAGCGCCGAGGCTCTTGAAAAGGAGAAGAAGCTGGTTTCCGAGAAGGAAAAGCGTATAGCCGAGCTGCAAAAGGAAAACGAGAAAGCCGTGAGCATTTCTTCGGAGAACAAGCGGCTGCTTGAAAAGCTGGAAAAGGCGCAGAATTTCGAGGAGGCTTATCACCGCGAGAAAAAGCGCTCGGACAGCCTTGAAATCGAGCGAAACACGCTCAAAGCGGCAAACGATACGCTGAACAGAAGTATGTCGGATTTCAAGAGCAGAGCCGAAAATGCCGAGAAAAAGGCAAAATCGCTCGGCGATGAAATCAAAAGCAAGGACGAGCAGCTCAAAAAGAGCGCCGCGAGCTCCGATGCCGAAAAGAAGCTCTCCGAGCAGCTTTCGAAGGTCACAAAGGATTACGAGGAGCTGGTTTCGGCTTACGATGAGCTTGACAAGGCAAATGCTGCGTTGAAGCAGGAAAAGTTTGCTCTTGAAGCGGGAAAAGGCGAGCAGGACAAGCTGCAGAAAGAGCTGAACGCAAAGCTGGGTGAGCTCGACAAGGCAAAGTCCGATTTGAACACAAAATCGGGTGAGCTTGAAAAGGCAAAGTCCGATTTGAACGCGAAGTCGGGTGAGCTCGAAAAGGCAAAGTCCGATTTGAGCGCGAAGTCGGGTGAACTTGAACAGGCAAAGTCCGATTTGAACGCGAAGTCGGGTGAGCTCGAACAGGCAAAATCCGAGTTGAGCGAAAAAGCTGCGGAAGTTGACGAATTGAAGGAAAAACTCGCGCAGACCGAGAGCGAAAACGCTGCCCTGAAGCAAACGGGCGGCGAGGATTTGAAGTCCGAGGTTGAGAAGCTCAAGGAGAAAAACGAGGAGCTTTCCGAGAAAAACGCCGAGCTTGCGAAGGAAGTCAAGTCGCTGAAAAAGACGAATGCGTCGCTTGACAAGCAGCTCAAAGAAATGCTTGAGGACGGTCAGCTTACACTATGAACGAGATTTTAGCTCCGTGCGGAGGAGCGCAGAGCTTGCCCGCAGCGCTTAACACGGGCGCGGACGCGGTTTACGTTGGAATGAAAAGATTTTCGGCGCGTAAAAACGCCGAAAATTTTTCTGATGAAGAGCTTGCGGGGGCGGTTCGCGAGTGTCACAAACGCGGTGTGAAGCTGTATGTTACGCTGAACACGCTGATTTACGATGATGAAATCGAGGATTTCGCCGAGTGCGTGAAAACGGCGGCAAAATGCGGTGTGGACGGGTTGATTATACAGGATTTGGGCGCGGCTTATGTCGCTGAAAAAATCTGCCCCGAGCTTCCGCGACACGCATCAACGCAGATGTCGTTAAACAGCGTAAGCGGCGTGAAAGCGGCAGAGCAAATGGGATTTACGAGAGTTGTCATCGGGCGCGAGCTCTCGGAAAAGGAAATCCGAGAAATCAAGTCAAAAACGGCAGCCGAGCTTGAGATTTTCGTGCACGGCGCACTTTGCGTGTGCGTGAGCGGGCAGTGCTATATGAGCAGCGTGCTCGGCGGCAGAAGCGGCAGCCGTGGACTTTGCGCGCAGCCATGCCGGCTGGATTTTTCGTACAAGGACAGGCACAACGTGATTTCGCTGAAGGACAGCTCGATTATCGGGCACTTGCGCGAGCTGCCCGAGATAGCCTCGTTCAAAATCGAGGGCAGAATGAAGCGCCCCGAGTACGTTGCGTGCGCCACGGACGCTTGCCGAAAGAGCATTGACGGGGAATTTTACGACAAAAACCGCCTCGGCGAGATTTTTTCGCGCGGCGGTTTAACTGATGAATATTTTACGGGTAAAATGCATAATATGCAAGGAATTCGCGGCAAAGAGGACGTCGAAAACTCCGCGAAAGCCTTGAACGGAATAAAAGAGCTTTACAAAGCGGAATATCCTAGAATTACCGCTGATATTTCCGTCAAAATCGGCGAGAAGATAACAGCGAAAGCAAGCTGCTCTTACGGCGAAATTTCGGTTGAAAGCGAAGCTGCTCCCGAGAAAGCAAGGGGAGCTGAACTTTCCGCGGAGACTGTTGTCGAACGAATGAAAAAGCTTGGCGGAACGCAGTTTAAAGCGGGTGAAATCACCGCCGAGGTTGACGAGGGACTGTACGTTTCGGCGGCGGTTCTTAATGCGTTAAGGCGGGAAATTTGTCAAAAGCTGGAAACGTTGGTTCTCGAGAAAAACACACCGAAATACAGCATTTTCTCGCTTGAATATTCTTGCGAAAAGCTGAATAATATTCACAAATCCGTGCAATTTCGCGCGGAGGTTTCCGATGAAAAACAGCTTAAACAGGCGCTGGAGCTGCCGTTTGAGCTGATTTACGCGCCGATGGGCTTGCTGTCGGGAAGCACGCCGAACAAGGAAAAAATCGCGATTATACCGCCGTTTATCCTCTCGGACTGCGAGGAGGAAACGGAAAAACGGCTGGAGAAACTGCGCGAATTTGGCTTTACAAAGGCGCTCGCGCACACTCTCGGGCACGCGTTTCTGCTGAAAAAGCACGGCTTTTCGGTGCTCGGAGGATTTCGTATGAACGTGCTGAACTCGCTCTCGGCGCGGGTTTGTGAGGAATTTGGCTTCGCGGACATCACGCTTTCGTTTGAGGGAACGGCGGCGAAATTGTCCGAGATAAACAGCTCGATACCGCGCGGAATTGTCGCGTACGGGCGCTTGCCGCTGATGATAACGCGCAGATGCCCGATATCGGACGGCGCGCCGTGCGGCAGAAAAACGCCGTTCGGCGAGGGGAAACCTTGCGGCGAGGCGCTCCTCGACCGTATGGGAAACCGCGTTCCGGTGCAGTGCGGCGGCAATTCGGTCGAGCTGCTCAATCCCGATGTGCTGGTGATGAGCGATAAAAGGGAAATTCTGGAAAAGTTCGATTTTGCCGTGCTGAAATTCACCGATGAAACCGAGCTTGCTCCAATACTCGAAATGTACAAAAACGGCAAAAAGCCCGAAGGAAAGCTGACTCGAGGGTTATATTTCCGCGGAGCGATATAAAAAAACGGCTCTCTTGTTTGCAGGAGAGCCGTGATTTTGCACAAAAAATGCCCTCGAAAAACGAGAGCATTTGTCAATTTTGCGATTAAACCAAAATGTTCAGAAGCTGTCCTCTTCCGTCGGGAGAAGGCATATTTGCCATCATATCGGTGAACGCTTCCATAGTTTGCTCGGTAGCTTCCATATTTTTCTTGAGCATTCCGACAGACAGCGCATTCTGAAGGTTTGCGCTCGCCATATCCATCGAGAGCTGCGCGATTGACATTTCCATAAAAACACGCCTCCTTATAACTTTTTCTCATTATAACACATTTTTTTGAGCGTGTCAAGGGATTTTTTACAACTTTTTTAAATTTTGATGAAAAATGCGCGGAAAATCTCTTGATTTTTCGGAAAAAATGTTGTATAATAGAAATGTTAAATAGTGGCTGGGACTTTTTGGTCATTATTACTAAAAAATCAAAAGGAGCTTTGTGAAATGGAAAATAATATCCTCCTTGAAAGCGGTACAAACGAGCTTGAAGTGCTGGAATTTATGGTTGGAACGCAGAATTTCGGCATTAACATCGCCAAAGTAAACGAGATTATGAACTATCAGCCGATGATACCCGTGCCCGACTCGCCTCCCGAGTTCGAGGGCGTGTTCACGCCGCGCGATAAGGTAATTTCGGTTATCGATTTACATAAGGTTCTGCACAAGGAAAGCACCGACCCGAGCCACGATTTGCTCATCATCTGCCACTTCAATCAGATGGACGTCGGCTTCCACGTTTCGTCTGTTAAGGGAATTCAGCGCATTTCGTGGGAGGATATCGAAAAGCCGCCTAGAATTTCGGGCGACGGTTCGTCGAACATTGCTACGGGTATCGCGAAGCTCTCCGACAGAATTATACTCATTCTCGATTTCGAGAAGATTGTTTCGGATATCAACCGTTCTGCGGTTATCGACGCGACTGGCGCAACCAAAGTTGACGAGGACAAGTCCGAGAAGCATATCGTTATCGCCGAGGACTCGCCGTTCCTCAACACGCTTATTCAGAACACGCTTTCCGACGCGGGCTACAAGAACGTTGTTTCCTTTGACAACGGCAAGGACGCGTGGGATTATATCAGCGGTCACAAAACGCTCGGCGGCAATATCCTCGACCAAATTTCCTGCCTGATAAGCGATATCGAGATGCCGAAAATGGACGGTCATCACCTCACCAAGCTGATTAAGGACGACGAGGTTCTGAAGAAAATCCCCGTTTATCTGTTCTCGTCGCTGATTAACGACCAGATGCGGATTAAGGGCGAGAGCGTCGGCGCGGACGCGCAGTTCTCCAAGCCCCAAATCGGCAACCTTATCAACTATATCAACGAGCACATCTGATTAAAATTACAGAAGCCCCGTGATTTTTCGCGGGGTTTTTATTTGAAAGACTTGACTATATGAATAAAGTGTGGTACAATATATAGTGGAGTTGTGTTTTATCGGTTTGCGATATTGACACGAAATTTTTGAAAGAAGGTTTTTTAAATGACAAAGATTGACGTTTTTTCGGGATTTCTCGGCGCGGGCAAAACAACGCTTATCAAGAAATTGCTGAAAGAAGGCTATAACGGAGAAAAGCTGGTTCTTATCGAGAACGAGTTCGGTGAAATCGGAATTGACGGCGGCTTTATGAAGGACGCGGGAATTGAAGTTACCGAGATGAATCAGGGCTGTATCTGCTGTTCACTTGTCGGCGATTTCGGGAAGGCGCTTCAGAAGGTGCTCGACGAGTACGCTCCCGACAGAATTCTGATTGAACCGTCCGGCGTCGGCAAGCTCTCCGATGTAATCAAAGCGGTTATGGACATCGACAGCGACCAAATTGTGCTCAACAGTTACACGACGGTCTGCGACGCGTCCAAAATCAAGATGTATATGAAGAATTTTGGCGAGTTCTACAAAAATCAGGTTGAAACCGCAAAGACGATTGTGTTGAGCCGTTCGCAGAAGCTCACCGATGAAAAGCTTGCGGAAGCGGTCGCGATGATTAAGGAGCTTAACGACCACGCGACTATCGTCACCACAAATTGGGACGAAATCAGTGGCGCGCAGATTCTCGCGGCAATGGAGAACGAAAACAAGTTTGCCGAAGATTTGCTCAAGGAGGAGCTTGAACATCATCATCACGATGATGACGAGGAGTGCTGCCACGGTCATCACCACCACGACCACGATGATGATGATGATGATGAACACGAGCATCACCACGATGACGAGCACGAGCATCATCACCACCACGAGGACGGCGAGGAGTGCCACTGTCACGACCACGAGCATCATCACCACCACGATGATGACGAGCACGAGCACCATCACCACGACCATGATGAACACGAGCATCATCACCACCACGAGGACGGTGAGGAGTGCCATTGTCATGACCACGACCACGAACATCATCACCATCACCACGCGGACGAGGTTTTCACGTCAATGGGTATCGAAACCGCGAAAAAGTTCACGAAGGAAGAGCTTGAAAATGCGCTCGGGAAGCTCTCCGGCGAGGAATTTGGCGTTGTTTTGAGAGCGAAGGGAATTGTCGCGGGCGACAACGGCTGGTACGAGTTTGACTTTGTGCCCGAGGAGTACGAAATCAGAAAAGGCTCGGCTGATGTTACGGGAAAAATGTGCGTAATCGGCTCGAAGCTTGCCGAGGACAAAATTAAGGCTTTGTTTGGAGTGTAAACTATGGAATTACCCGTTTATTTAATGACAGGCTTTCTGGAGAGCGGAAAAACTTCGTTTATTCTGGAAACGCTGAATGACAAGCAGTTCAGCCGCGGCGAGAGAACACTTGTAATCGCCTGTGAACAGGGCGAGGTTGAGTACGACGAGAGGATTTTGAAGGCGTCAAAATCGGTTGTCGAGTATATCGAGGACGAGGCTGATTTCAACGCAGAAAATCTGAACGCGCTTGTTGCCAAGCACAAGCCGTCGCGCATTATGCTCGAGTACAACGGTATGTGGAGCCTGCGCGATATGGCTGTGAAAGCGCCGCAGAATTGGATTTTCTATCAGATTTTTATGTTCGTTGACCACACGCGCTTTGATATGTATTTGAACAATATGCGCCAGCTTTTGTCCGATGATATCGCGGTTTCGGATTTGATTATCTTCAACCGCTGCGAGCAGGGAAAGGTTGACAAAAAGCGTCTGCGCCGCGTTATAAAGCCGCTCAATCCGCGCATTGATATGATGTTCGAGTATATGGACGGCTCGATTGAACAGGGCTTTCAGGGCGAGGACGAGATGCCGTTTGACGTCAAAGCAAACCCGATTGATATCGTGCACGACGATTTCGGTTTGTGGTATGTCGATATTATGAGCAACGCCGCGCGCTACAAGGACAAGAACATTCGCGTTCGCGGAATGGTGTACCGCGCGTCAAACATTCCGAGGGGTTATTTCGTGATTTCAAGACGCGCGATGACCTGCTGCGCCGATGATATTCAGGTTGTCGGAATACTCGTAAAATCGCCCGATGAAACGAAGTTCAAGGACGGAGATTGGGTTGAGGTATCGGGCAAAATTGTCGCGGAAAAACAGGCAGCTTATAAGGGCGTAGGTCCCGTAATTCTCGCGGACAGCGTTTTGCCGACAGAAAAAGCCGACAGCGAGTTGGTTTACTTTAATTGATTGAAATTGCCGAAAATGAGGGAAATATGAAGTTAAGATTTTACAACGCGAAAATTCTCACAATGGAGAATGAAAACATCATAAACGGGGAGCTTTGCACGGACGGCGGGAGGATTTCCTACGTTGGCGAGGAGCGGCAGAACGGCGATTTTGACCGCGAAATCGACCTTGCGGGAAACCTGATTATCCCCGGTTTCAAGAACGCGCACACCCATACCGCGATGACGTTTCTGCGGTCGTTTGCGGACGATTTGCCGCTGAACGATTGGCTGTACAATCAGGTTTTTCCTCACGAGGCAAAGCTCACCGAGGAAGCCGTGTATGTTTTCACCAAACTCGGCATTATGGAGTACCTCACAAGCGGCATAACAGCGAGCTTTGATATGTATATGAAGCTCCCCGCGTATGCAAAAGCGAATGCGGAAATGGGTTTCAGAACGGTGCTTTGCGGCTCTATCAACGATTTCGGCGGCACAATCGAGAGCATCGAGGAGGAGTACAACACCTATAATAATTACAACCCGCTGATTTCGTATCAGCTCGGTTTTCACGCGGAGTACACCACAAAGCTGGAAACACTTGAGGGAATGGCAAAGCTTGCTCAAAAGTACAAAGCGCCGCTTTTTGCCCACAACAGCGAAACCAAAAACGAGGTTGAGGGTTGCTTTGAGCGATATAAAATTTCGCCGACGCAGCTTTTCGACAAGCTCGGAATGTTCGAGCACGGCGGCGGTGGTTTTCACTGCGTTTGGTTTGACGAAAAGGATATGGAGATTTTCCGTGACAAGGGGTTGTATATGATAACAAATCCCGCGTCAAATCTGAAGCTGGCAAGCGGTGTGGCACCGATTTGCGAGATGAAGCGCCGCGGAATGAAGAATTTTGCGATAGGCACGGACGGCGCTGCGTCGAACAACTGCCTTGATATGTTCCGCGAGATGTTTCTTGTCGCGGGACTGCAAAAGGTTCGCGAAAACGACGCGGCGGCGTGCCCCGCTTTTGACGTGCTTGAAATGGCAACAAAAGGCGGTGCGCTGGCAATGGGACTTGCGGACTGCGATGTTCTGGCGGCGGGGAAGTGCGCGGATTTTGCCGTTATCGACCTCAATCAGCCGAATATGCAGCCGCTCCACAACATCGCGAAAAATCTCGTTTACGCGGGCTCGAAGCAGAATGTGAAGATGACGGTTGTTGACGGGAAAATTCTGTACGAGAACGGAAAATTCACGACCGTTGACGCGGGTGAGATTTACGCGCGGGCAAACCGTCTTGCAAGAGAGCTTTGCGGAGATTGAGAGAAGATTTATGAAAATTCTGGTCACGGGCGGAACGGTTTTCGCAAGCCGTTTTACAGCGGAATTTTTTGCGAAGAACAAAGAGGTCTACGTCCTCAACCGCGGCACAAAACCGCAGCCCGAGGGCGTTCGCGCGATTGTGTGCGACAGGCACGAGCTTGGCGATACTCTCAAAAAGTACGAGTTTGACGCGGTGCTGGACATCTGCGGGTACAACGAAACCGACGTGCGCGATTTGCTCGGCGGTTTGGGGAAATTCGGAACGTACATTTTCGTGAGCTCCAGCGCGGTTTATCCCGAAACGCTCCCCCAGCCGTTTCGCGAGGAAAACGATATCGGCGTGAACAAGATTTGGGGCGATTACGGGCTGAATAAAATCCGCGCCGAGCATTATCTCGCGGAAAACTGCCCGAACGCCTACATAATCCGCCCGCCGTACCTTTACGGGAAGATGAACAATTTGTACCGCGAAGCATTTGTTTTCGAGTGCGCGGAGCAAAATCGCCCGTTCTATGTGCCGCGTGACGGGAAAATGCGTTTGCAGTTTTTCGATATCGAGGATATGTGCCGGTTTATGGAAATTTTGCTCGAAAAACAGCCGAAACAGCGCGTTTTCAATGTCGGAAATCCCGAAAGTGTGAGCGTTTTGGAGTGGGTAAAACTCTGCTATAAAACGCTTGGCAAAACACCCGAATTTCGCTTTGTTGAGCGGGATATCGAGCAGCGGAGCTATTTCCCGTTTTATGATTACGAGTATTTTCTCGATGTTGAGAAAATGCTTGAATTGATGCCCGAAACAAAGCCGTTGGAAGAGGGCTTGAAGCGGTCTTACGCGTGGTTTAAGGACAACCGCGCAGAGGTTCGCAGGAAGAATTATTTTGAGTTTATAGATAAGGATTTGAGAGGATAATATGCCGTTTTTACCTGTGTGCAAAAGTGATTTGGAGGAGCGCGGAATAAAGCAGCTTGACTTTATCTGCGTGACAGGCGACGCTTATATCGACCACCCGACGTTCGGAATCGCGATAATTTCGCGAATGATTGAGGCGGCGGGCTTTTCTGTTGGTATAATTTCCCAGCCGCTCTGCGACAAGGATTTTTTGGAGCTCGGACAGCCAAAGCACTGCTTTATGGTAACGGGCGGGAATATCGACAGTATGGTGTCGAACTACACTGTTGCCCTGAAAAAGCGCAACGACGACGCTTATTCGCCCGGCGGTAAAGGCGGAAAGCGCCCCGACCGCGCGGTCATAACTTATTGTAAAGCGCTGAAGCGGCTGTTTCCCGATACCGAAATTGAAATTGGTGGACTTGAAGCGTCCTTGCGGCGTTTCGCGCACTATGATTATTGGAGCGACAGCGTTATGCCGTCAATTTTGGTTGACAGCGGCGCGGATTATCTGATGTACGGAATGGGCGAGGTTACGCTCTCGGAGATGCTAAACCGCTTTAAACAGGGACAGAAGCTTGCTGATATGCACGATTTGCGCGGAATTTGTTATCTCACAAAGCCCGAAAATACACCGCTCGGCGCGGTTCAGTGCGACAGTTACGAGATTGTCCGCGAGAACAAAAAAGCCTACGCGAAATCCTGCCGAAAGCAGTACGATGAACAAGACGAGGTGTACGGGAGAATCATTGTCCAGCGCCACGGAAATATGATGCTTGTGCAGAACCCGCCGCAGCGCTCGGTCACGCAGAAGGAGTTCGATTACGCGTACGAGCTGCCGTATATGCGAACCTATCACCCGATGTACGAAAAAGACGGCGGTGTGCCCGCGATACAGGAGGTCGAGTTTTCGATAACCCACAACCGCGGCTGCTTCGGATTTTGCAATTTCTGTTCAATCGCGCTGCATCAAGGACGAAAGGTTCAGACGAGAAGCGAGGACTCCGTGTACAACGAGGCGGTTATGCTCTCGGAAAAGCCGAATTTCAAGGGTTATATACACGATGTGGGAGGACCTACAGCGAATTTCCGTCACCCGTCCTGCGATAAACAGGAGGAGCACGGCTTGTGCAAAGGACGAAAGTGCCTTGCGCCGACGCCCTGCAAGAACATCAACGCCGACCATTCCGATTATATCGCGCTTTTGCGGCGGCTGCGCGCGATAAAGGGCGTGAAGAAGGTGTTTATTCGCTCGGGAATTCGCTTTGATTATATGCTGCTCGAGAAGAACAACAAGTTTCTTGACGAGCTGGTTGAGTATCACGTCAGCGGGCAGCTCAAGGTTGCTCCCGAACACGCCTCAAACCGCGTTCTCGATTATATGGGAAAGCCGCATATCGAGGTTTACGAGGAGTTTGAGAAACGGTTTTACGCGTCAACCAAAAAGTGCGGAAAAGAGCAGTATCTCGTGCCGTATCTGATGTCGTCGCACCCCGGCTGCACGCTTGCGGACGCGATTGAGCTTGCGCTTTTCGAGAAAAAGCACAACATTCGTCCCGAGCAGGTTCAGGACTTTTACCCAACGCCCGGCACGATTTCCACGGCAATGTTCTACACGGGACTTGACCCGTACACGCTCGAACCGGTTTTTGTTCCGAGAACAACCGAGCAAAAGGCGATGCAGCGCGCTCTCTTGCAATATTTTATGCCGAAAAACCGCGCGCTTGTTGAGAAAGCGCTGACTATTGCGAAACGCCGCGATTTAATCGGCTTTGGGAAGGATTGCCTGATTGCACCGTCCAAATCTCCCGAAAAGACCGCAAAACCCGAAAGGAACAGAAATGGCGAAAACAAGAAAAGCAAGAATATATCGAAAAAGGAAAAGCGGCGCTAAACGTGTTTTCAACAACATTTTGTCGGCGATTTTGCTGATAATTTTGACGGCAGCGCTGTTTGTTTTCATCAACGAGCGGTTTATCAAGTGGGATTTTATCCCGACCTCCGCGGATATCGTGCACTTTTTCGGAGGCGGCGGGAAGCCTTATGTAAAGCCGCTTGACAGCGAGGCTGCGGTGTATTTTCTCGATGTCGGGCAGGGCGACTGCGAGCTTATCTGCACGAAGGATTGTACAATTCTGATTGACTGCGGCGAAGATGACCGCGTTGACGAGGTTGTGGGATTTATCAACTATTCGGGCGTGAAAAAGCTGGACTATGTGATTGCCACGCACCCGCACTCCGACCACATCGGCGGTATGTACAGAATTTTGGAGAAATTTGACGTGGGAACGGTTATTCTCCCGAAGGTGCCCGAAAATCTTGTCCCCGACACCGTTTTCTATCAAAAAATGCTGAATGTTATCGACAAAAACGGCATAAACTGCGAGTACGCCGAAGCGGGCAAAAAGTACGAGCTTGGCGAGAAATCCACGCTGGAAATAATCGCGCCGCTCTACGACCATTACGACGATTTGAACAATTTCTCGATAACCGCGCGTTACACTCACGGCGAGAACTCGTTTTTGTTCACGGGCGATATTGAGAGCCTTGCGGAGCTGGATATTCTCGACAACGGCTTGGACGTGCGTGCAGATGTGCTGAAAATTGCTCACCACGGCAGCGCGGGTTCGAGCAGCAAGGCTTTTCTTGACAAGGTCAAGCCGCAGATTGCTGTGATTGAGGTTGCCGAGGTGAACGATTACGGGCACCCGCGCGCCGAGGTTTTCGAGCGGCTCGGGCAAGTCGGCTGCAAGGAGGTCTACACAACCGCTGCCGACGGAAATGTCGTTATCGTAAGCGACGGCGCGTTTTTGAAGGTCAAGACAGAAACAGCCGAGCTTGCTGCCGCAGCATAGTTGTCAAAATACACAAAAATTCGCGTTTATTTTGGTCGGATATGATTAAAAACACGTTTTTTTGACAAGGTTATTGAAGTGAACGGGAAAAAGTTGTATAATAATAAATTGGGTTAAATACAAAATCAAAACAAAGGAAAGTGAACAAATTTGGTTAGAGAAGATTTAAGGAACATTGCGATAATCGCGCACGTTGACCACGGAAAGACAACGCTTGTTGACGAGATGTTGAAGCAGGGCGGTGCGTTTCGCGAAAATCAGGTTGTAAACGACCGCGTTATGGACAGCAACGACCTCGAGCGTGAGCGCGGAATTACAATCCTCGCGAAGAACACCTCTTGTATGTACAACGGCGTGAAAATCAACATTGTCGATACCCCCGGACACGCGGATTTTTCGGGCGAGGTTGAGCGTATTCTCAAGATGGTAAACGGCGTTTTGCTGCTTGTGGACAGCTTTGAGGGCACGATGCCGCAGACGCGCTTTGTGCTTCAGAAGGCGCTGGAGCTTGGGCACAAGATTATTGTTGTCGTGAACAAAACCGACCGTCCCGATGCGCGCAATCACGAGGTTGTGGACGAGGTTTTGGAGCTTTTGCTCGACCTTGACGCAACCGAGGAACAGCTTGACAGCCCCGTTGTTTTCTGCTCGGGCAGACTCGGCTGTTCGTCCTACAACCCCGACGAAATGGGCACGGATTTCAAGCCGCTTTTCGAGAAAATCATCGAGCACATTCCCGCACCCGAGGGAGATGAAACGGGTGAGCTGCAGGTTCTCGTTTCGTCAATCGACTACAACGATTATGTTGGAAGAATTGCCGTCGGACGTGTAGAGCGCGGTGTAATCAAGCAAAATCAAGAGGTTATGGTCTGCGATTACCACAACAGAACCGCTCCCTTTAAGGCAAAAATCGTGTCGCTCAATCAGTTCGAGGGACTGAACAAGGTTCCTGTTGAAAGCGCGACAGTCGGCGATATTATCGCATTTTCGGGCATCGAGGGCGTTACAATCGGTCAGACAATCACGTCTGTTGCCGCACCCGAAGCGCTGCCGTTTGTTAAAATCAGCGAGCCTACCGTTGAAATGACGTTTTCGGTTAACACATCGCCGTTTGCGGGACGCGAGGGCAAGTACGTTACCTCACGCCAAATCCGTGAGCGCCTGATGCGTGAGACGCTGAAGGACGTTTCGTTGAGGGTTTCGGACAGCGATACTACGGACGCGCTGAATGTTGCGGGACGCGGTGAAATGCACCTGTCAATCCTCATTGAAACAATGCGCAGAGAGGGCTACGAGCTTTCCGTGAGCACACCGAGAGTTCTCTACAAGGAAATTGACGGCGTGAAATGCGAGCCTGTCGAGCGGCTTGTAATCGACGTTCCCGAGACATCGGTCGGCGCGGTTATGGAGAAAATGGGACAGCGCAAGGGCGAGCTTGTTGAAATGCACCCTGTCGGCAGTCGCACCAGACTTGAATATCTTATCCCGTCGCGCGGACTTTTCGGCTACAGAAGCGAGTTTATGACCGACACCAAGGGCGAGGGCGTTATGAACTCGGTTTTCGACAGCTACAAGCCGTATTACGGCGATATCCCGAGAAGAACGGTAGGTTCGCTTGTCGCTTGGGAAACGGGAACTGCCGTAACCTACGGTCTGTTCAACGCGCAGGAGAGAGGAACTCTGTTCATTGACGCGGGCGTGCCCGTGTACGAGGGAATGGTTGTCGGCGTTTCACCGAAGGCGGGAGATATTGTCGTAAACGTGTGCAAGAAAAAGCACCTCACAAACACGCGTGCTTCCGGCTCGGACGACGCTCTGCGGCTTATTCCGTGCAAGCAGATGAGCCTTGAGGAGAGCCTCGAGTTTATTCAGGACGACGAGCTTGTTGAGGTTACGCCGAAAAATATCCGTATCAGAAAGACAATTCTCGAACGCGACCTGCGCTTGAAAGCGGAGGCAAAGCTGAAAAAGTAAACTTAACGGAGAAACGCTTATGGAAATCCTGAAAATTCGTGAACACCCCGAGCTTGCCGAGCGAGCGGCGCAGTGGTATCACTCAAAGTGGGGAATACCGCTTAACGCTTATGTGGAGAGCATCGGCGACTGTTTGAAGCGCGAGAAAAGCGTTCCGCAGTGGTATCTTGCGATGGAGAACGGCGAGATTGTCGGCGGGCTTGGCGTTATCGAAAACGATTTCCACGAGCGTAAAGACCTTGCTCCGAACGTCTGCGCGGTTTACACCGAAAAAGCGCATCGTTGTAAGGGAATTGCGGGAAAATTGCTGAATTTTGTCTGCGAGGATATGAGCAGTTTTGGAATTGACACGCTTTACCTGTTGACCGACCACACGTCCTTTTACGAGAGATACGGCTGGGAATTTTTGTGTATGGTTCGCGAAGAGGGCGAGGAAGAGGAGACTGCGAGGTGCTATGTTCACCGCGCAAAGCCGAGCAAATGACCGAAATTACGATACAGAAAAACGACGCGGGACAGCGCGCTGACCGCTTTTTGTCGAAGGCGTACCCTAATTTGAAATCCGCGCTTGTCAACAAGCTGATGAGGAAAAAGCGGATTAAGCTGAACGGCGCGCGGGTTGAACCGAACGTTATCCTGAAAGAGGGCGACGTTTTCAGGTTTTATTTGAGCGACGAGCTGCTCTCGAAGAAACCGCTTGAGCGCGCGAACGATTTTCGCGATATTTCCGCGGAAATAAACGTCATCTACGAGGACGAGAATATTCTGCTTTGCGACAAGCCGTGCGGGCTGGTTGTGCACGAGGACAACGAAAACTCCGCCGATACGCTGATAAACCGCATTTTGAGCTATCTTTATCAGAAAGGCGAGTTTGTGCCCGAGGACGAAAACAGCTTTACACCCGCGCTTGTGAACCGAATTGACCGCAACACAAGCGGTATTGTTATCGCCGCGAAAAACGCCGAGGCTTTGCGTATCCTCAACCAAAAGCTGCGCGACAGGGAGCTGGAAAAGCTGTATCTCTGCGCGGTTTTCGGTGTTCCGAAGCCCAGCGAGGCGGTCAAGACAGCGTATCTGAAGAAGATTTCCGAGGAAAACCGCGTTGTCATTTCGGACAAGCCGCAGCCCGATTTCTTGACAATCAAGACGAAATACCGCGTCCTTGAAAGCAAGGACGAGCTTTCGCTGGTTGAAGTGGACTTGCTCACGGGGCGAACTCACCAAATCCGCGCGCATTTCGCTCATATCGGCTGTCCGCTGCTTGGCGACGGTAAATACGGCGACAATTCGCTCAATAAAAAGTACGGCGCGAAAACGCAGGCACTTTGCTCCTACAAGCTGAAATTTTGCTTCACAACCGACGCGGGTGTTCTCTCTTATTTAAATGGACGCGAATTTTCGGTTGCAAATCCCGAGGAGCTTTGGTTTGTGAAATTGTTCAAAAAATAGCTTTTAGTATCGGTTTATCGATATGTTCGGTACAAAATATTGTGTATCAATTTATTGATTTTCCATATATAATGGGCTTTTTTAGTGCTGTTTTGTTAAAATTGCACAAAATCAACCGTGTAAAATTTACATAAATCTCCGCAAAAAATTGACAAAGTATCTTGATAAAAGCGCGGAAATTTTGTATAATAGATATGATAAGATATCATTGTCGAAGTAACTCTCGGCAAGAAATATAATTTTTTTTAATTTCAGGAGGTAGATTCCAATGGCAGTTAAAGTTGCAATTAACGGTTTCGGACGTATAGGACGTCTTGCGTTCAGACAGATGTTTGGCGCAGAGGGATATGAGGTAGTTGCTATCAACGACCTTACCAAGCCTTCAATGCTCGCAAATCTTTTGAAGTATGATACCGCACAGAAGGGCTACTGCGGCGTTATCGGCGAAAATCTTCACACTGTTTCCGCTGACGATGAGGCTAACACCATCACTGTTGACGGCAAGACTCTCAAGATTTACGCAGAGAAGGACGCAAAGGACCTTCCTTGGGGTGAAATCGGCGTAGACGTTGTTCTCGAGTGCACCGGTTTCTACTGCTCAAAGGACAAGAGCCAGGCTCACATCGACGCAGGCGCAAAGAAGGTTGTTATTTCTGCTCCCGCAGGCAACGACCT
>CAZKBF010000002.1:146638-174405 GCA_964551225.1 uncultured Ruminococcus sp. | reverse complement strand
AGAGCGATATTTTCAACCTCGGAAACGGCGTCGGCTACTCGGTTCGCGAGGTTATCGAAACCGCTCGCAAAATCACCGGACACCCCATTCCTGCTATCGAAACACCGCGCCGTGCGGGGGACCCGGCAAGGCTTGTCGCGTCAAGCGAAAAGGCGAAGAAAATTCTCGGCTGGAAGCCCGTTCACGACAGCCTTGAGGAGATTATTGCCAGCGCGTGGAAATGGCACAAAAATCACCCGAATGGATATGACGAATAAGAGGGGGGCGAAAATATGATTTGCAATGAAATTCAGAGATTGATTAGCTATGCTTTGAAGAACAAACTGATTACACAAGATGATACTTGTGTTATTCGCAATCAATTTATGGAAGTGTTCAGGCTGACCGATTGGCAGGAAAGTAACGCAGAATATAGCGATGAAACTATTGATGAAATCCTCGCGCCGCTGATTGAATATGCTTGCAAAAACGGGATAATCAGCGATACCGCAAACTCCCGCGACCTGTTTGACACAAAGCTTATGGGTATTCTCACGCCGATGCCAAGAGAGGTAACAGCCGAATTTCACCGTAATTATGAAAAATCGCCGGAAGCCGCAACGGTTTGGTATTTTGATTTCAGCCAAAAGCTGAACTATGTCCGCAAAGGCAGAATAGAAAAGGATTTGAAGTGGACTTACGAATCCAAATATGGCACACTGGATATCACCATAAATCGTTCAAAACCCGAAAAAGACCCGCGTGATATTGCCGCGGCAAAATCGCAGAAATCGGCGGCTTATCCGAAGTGTCAGCTTTGCCCCGAAAACGCAGGCTTTGCGGGCAATATAAATCACCCCGCAAGGCAAAATCTGCGCCCCATTCCGATAACGGTAAACGGCGAAAAATGGCAGTTTCAGTACTCGCCCTACGGCTACTTCAACGAGCACTGCATTTTCTTCAACGAAAAACACACGCCGATGAAAATTGACAATTCGGTATTTGACAAACTGTTTGATATTGTGGATTATCTTCCGCATTATATCGTTGGTTCAAACGCGGATTTGCCGATAGTCGGCGGTTCGATTTTAAGTCACGAGCATTTTCAGGGCGGTAATTACACCTTTGCAATGGCAAAAGCACCGATTGAAACCGAGTTTTCTCTCGAACAATTCCCGAATGTCAAAGCAGGAATTGTAAAGTGGCCTATGTCGGTTATCCGAGTATCTTCCGAGGACAGAAAACAGCTCTCGGAGTGCTGCGGAGAAATTCTCGAAAAATGGCGCGGTTATTCGGACAAGAGCGCCTATATTTTCGCTGAAACAGACGGCGTTCCTCACAACACAATCACGCCTATTGCAAGAAAAAACGGCGATATTTACGAGTGTGACCTTGTTCTTCGAAACAATATTACGACAGATGAACGTCCGCTCGGCGTTTTTCACCCGAACCCTTCGCTTCACCACATAAAGAAGGAAAACATCGGTCTTATCGAGGTTATGGGACTTGCGGTTCTGCCCTCGCGGCTTGCTAAAGAGTTGGATTTGCTTGAAAAGGTGATGCTAAACGGGGAAAATCTCGATACATATCCTGAACTTGTTCAGCACGCGGAATGGGCACATGAAATTCTCTTGCGGTATCCCGATTTCAGCAAAGGAAACTCGCGGAAAATTCTTGAACATGAAATCGGCAAAGCATTTCTTGAGGTGCTTGAAGACGCGGGCGTTTTCAAGAGAACGGACGAGGGGAAACGCGCGTTTTTGCGGTTTTTGAGGAGCATATAACATCTTCAAATGAAAATCACCCACTTCATAGTTGGGTGATTTTTTGTGTGTCTGCTCAAATAGAATGATATCAAAATAGTTGCTTGAGAGAAGATGTGCTTTATGATAATTGCACACGAGGTTATAAATCAGGATTTTTGCAGGAGTGTGGATAAAAAAGTTGAATTGTTAAGGTTAAATATACATTTTTTACAGAGAATAATCATTGCATTTTTCACCACATTAAACAAAAACGCACAATTTGTCGTAATTTTTTTACTCAGCAAGAATTATTTCTCGTAAAATTATTGCAATTATCACAAATTCGTGGTATAATATCAATACAAGCAAAAAAATGCTATGGAGGACAGTATATGCTTACTAAAATCACACTTGATAACTTCAAGTCGTTCAAGAATAGGGTTACAGTTGACTTAACGAAAACAAATTATACGATTCTTCCACAGAATGTGGCAGATAACGGTGTTCTGAAAGGCTGTATTTTTGTTGGAGCGAATGCTTCCGGTAAATCTACAATTATTCTTGGAATCAAACTGCTTCTAGACCTCCTGTTTTCCGAAAGGAATCTTAATTCGGGTATATTTCGCTGTATTTTCGGAGAGCGCCGATACTCTCTTGAATACGAGTTCCTTATCGAAGACCAAACGATAAAGTATTCTTTTGAGGTAGACACAAATAAGAATATGATTTCCGAAAAGCTCTATCTTGATGATAAGCTAATGCTTGAAAGAATTGGTTTGTCTGCGAAGGCATATATTGCCGAACCTGCCGGGGTGAATTATGACGAATCCGATGTTAGCAAGGATACTCTATTTTTGAGGACGCTGTACTTTAATACAAAGTTCGCTTCCAATCCTATTTTGAGCGCATGGATGGATTATCTGAAAGGTTCCATTTATATCAATATGTTTGCAAGGCAGATTATCCCTTACGGAAAAGAAGATGTATCGATAGATAACTATCTTGATAAGGACGGCTGCGAATCCATCAATAGTTTCTTTGATGAGTACAATTTTGAACAGAATATTGAATATGAACACAGCAGCAAAGGCGGCGGAGTGCTTTTTATTGTCAGGGGTGATGATAGTGAAAAAGACATTTTTTTTAAGCGCAAAGGAATAGATATTCCGATTCCCTTTGGGGAAGAGTCTCTCGGAAACCAAAATCTTATCCGCATACTTCCGGCATTCCTGACTGTTATAAAAAATGACGGAATGCTTCTTATCGACGAATTTTCAAGTGGATTCCACAATGACCTTGAAAGCCTCTTGGTAAGATATTTTATGCAAAATGCAAACCACGCACAAATGATATTTGTTTCTCATTCTACTAACCTGCTCAGTAATTCCATCCTTCGTCCCGACCAAGAATATGTGGTTGAATTCAGAAATGAAGACGGAAGCTCTGTAAAACGTTTTTCCTCGGAACAGCCGCGCTCCGCACAGAACATCGAGAAGATGTATGTCAGCGGCGTATTCGGTGGGCTTCCCGAATATAAAGAGGTAAATGATGAGACTGAATAAAGATAAACACATTGGTAGAGTTCTCTTTATCGTGGAAGGCAGTAAGATGGAGTTTTCGCTTCTACGTCATATATTTTGTAATCTTCTCGGATACAGCTATATCGAAAAGCGTAGAAACCAACCGACATTCTTCACCAGTAACCATGACCGCTTTTCTCAGGTAGCAGTCATCAATACTCGTGAGAGTAATATCCGTGACATCAGCGAAAACGAAACATATTTGGACGATGTATTTGATAAATTGAGCGAACAGTATCAGTTCCCGGTAGATCAATCGGCAATATACTATCTGTTTGATCGTGATCCAAAATCAAATAATAATCCCGGGATGATTGAAGATTACATTCTTTCGCTTGCGAACCCGTATGATAACGCTGAATACAAAGCAGGGCAGCTGCTCTTAAGCTATCCGAGCATAGAGAGCTATATTATTTCTAATTTTAGAGATATAACTGATTTGCGGTTTAGGCTTGGAAAGGATGCCAAAGCGTACATTGGTAACAATGAGGATATTCAACTGAACAAAATTTCGGAAAATACACTATTAAACGCTGCGGTTGAGTTTTTGAAATATCTGGAAAACGAGAAACTAACTTTCGATATAGATGATTTCTCGGCAGCCAGCCATGAGGTATTCAGCAGACAGGAAAACAAATACTTGTCAGGTAAAGGCTTTCGGCTATTTTCGATGCTTACACTTGCTTTCTTGCAGATGGGGATTATTGAAACTGAACAAGTCATAGAATGAAAATACAGAATTAATTCAAAAGCGCTACGGGAAATCATCTCGCAGCACTTATTGACAATAGAATCGTACTTCTTAATTAATCATACAAAGCCACCCCTTCACAGAGCGGCTCAATCGCAGAAATATCCAATGGAAACTTAAATCTATGGGTCTTATTTGGGTCTTATTGTTACAAAAAGATACGGGAATTTATGAAATTTGTATTTTGCGAAAGTTGCTGTAAACCTCATTGTATAGCCATTTTTGCAAGCTGTAAGAAACCGCAAAATGAGAGGGAGTAGTTTCAATTCTCGTACAGGTCACCACACCACTTAGCTCTCGAATGGCTTCACAGGCCGTTTGGGAACTTTTACTTTTGCCCCGATTTTGGGGTTGGTCTTTATTGCGATTTTTTAGCCTTTACTCAGGGAGGACGGTCTTTTTACCGCCCTGCATTTTCTTTTCGTCAACGGACAATGGCTTCTGTGATTGCTTGACTTGCCCTCGCCTGTGCTTCTTGAAACATATAACAGTAAATATTGCTCATAGAGAAAAGCATATAATACATTTATATTGATACTAAATCGGCTATTTTAGCAGAAATAATGTCTAATGAATCTTCAGATGTGCTTAATCCGCTTCGAGAGCCGAGTAATGGACTTATATCTCGCAAAGCTTCAAAAGTAGTATTATGGACTATTGGGACAAGCAAATCACGAGCAAGCAGGGCTGACAGCTCCTTATCGGCTATACCTTCTCCTTTTATACGGGTTAGGAATGACGGAGTAACCAATACTATACCAATTCGAGAATTCGCAAGCCCCTTATCTATTTCACGAAGAAGTGTTGATCCTAAAGGCACATCTTTTTCACTAAACCAAACTGATACGCCTTTTGCTACAAGCAAATCGTATAATTCCTTCGCTGCCCCTTTCCTGTCATCCCATGCATGACATAGAAATACATCCCGTAAATCAGGAATCTGCGACCTTTTTTCAATATTCTGACGTACCGGTGTTAGGGTTCGAATTTCTGAAGGAGTATAAAGAACAGATGAGCCGCTTGAAGACCAATGAGCTTTAACTTTTCCTGATCTACCTCCAGAACTCCCTGTAGAACTGCCGAAATAAGTATAGTTCGAGGGGTTGAAACGCGGTTGAGAATACGGATGATAGTAACCGCTGCATCCACAAACCGGGCAATTCGCCCTTCCGCTTTCAGTGCGATGACCATTAATCGGTGCTGTACATTGTGCCATAATTTAGTCCTCCTAATTTATTATTTGAATTGGGGTTATTACCCCTTAATTTCTACCAATGTATTGATATTTCAAAAAGCGGTTTAGTCGAAATCAATATCTTCCTCTGCTTTGCTGTAAACATCAACCATGTTATCCACATCAATTCGGTTTACAATCCATCCGCGAACCATACACATCTTGATGAAATCATCAATACGATTCTTGCCGTTCATTTCCTTCAACGTGATAACAACACCAAAAGGAATGTTTCTGTCGCGAGTGGTTTTCTGGCGCTCTTTTGTAGTAACACTAAGTCCCCAAAGACCCTCATTGTACTTTTTTCGAGGAACAGACCTCGACTTTATTGCTTCGCAGATATGCTTGACGTTATCCCACTTTCTGAAAATTTGCCTTGCTTCGTTTTCCTTAACATAACTTCCACTGCCTTGTGTGTCATTGTTTATTGACTGAACGGATGGGGTTCCATCATCGTCCTTTACCCGCCCGAATTTGATATCCATCTCTGTGTTGGTGTAGTCAACACCCTGGTTTCGAGTACATTTCGGGAAGTATACCATAGTAGCTCTTGCATAGAACGGGTGAGCGTCTTTAACAACCGGAACAGGGATATTGTATGTGTAAACCTCATATTCATCTGAAGCACCCGTCATAAAGAACTTGATTTCGTCGTCCTGCGACTTGACAACATCCTCTATTCTCTTTGGAACAACACCATAACCAACCGAATACTTCTGGTTCATATTGGTATTCCATCCTGCGGCAGAATCAATCAGCAGAGCCTTTGCAATCTCACGGCTGAATCCTAGCGTATGTATCAGATACGCCAGTTTTCGTGAAATCCACGGTGCGGCATAAGATGTGCCGTTTGCATACGCTGCACCGGTAGGCTTACAAATATTTATTTTTTCCCCTACATCGCCGCCATAATAGCAGATATCCGGCTTGCAAAAAAATGACAGCACAGGACCCTGACGGGTATACGAAGCGGGGGTATTATCCAGCTTAACAGAATTAACAACAATTGAATTCAACGAATCCGCAGGTGCTCCGATTTTTACAACTTGGTTATTTGTCTTGTTAGTTCCGGCAACGACGAACACAACATCATATTCGCTTTGCAGCTTGTCAAGCTGTGCGCCCTCAGGCGAAATAAAGTTTTGATTTATCTCCATCGCAGAACCCAACGAGAGATTCCACACCTTGATATCGGTATTGGTTGCAACTATCTCGCGTATCTGCTTAAGAATAGTAAACGAGCTGAACTGCGTTGCTTTTGCTACTCCAAAATGCCGTACTCTGAATCTTCCGCAGCCGTCGTCAAGTTCGGGATTGAAGGAAGGACCATCAACGATTAACGAAGAAACTGCTGTTCCGTGGCTGTAATCCTCACTATCAATTGGAATGTCCTTGGCAAGCATGGGGTGGTATTCGACCCACTTGCTGAAATAAACACTTTCGTCAAACAGTGTATCAATTACGCCGATAACAGGTTCATTAGTAGGGTCCGGAATGTGCATGACAGATGGTTCTTCTGTTTCAAAGTCGTCAATAGTCAGCTTCGCCCAGTCTATTGTGCTCATTGAAATAAGATACGGCGCCTTGCTCTTCAGAATGGCAATTTCCTCTTTGGTAAGGCGGAAGGTTGTTTCGTCAATCTTTTTTATGTCCGGCATATCTATTCCGAGGTAGGAAAGCAGCTTGCTTGTCTGAACATTTGTCTGATAAATGCTGACGATAGCGGCTTCATCAATCTCGTCTGAGTAGTTGTCAATGCTGAAACTCTCCACATAGAAAGAGTCCGCAATAAAACCGACAAAAGTGGTGTAGCATAAACCGTAATCTGCGAATCTATCTTTATGAGCTCCATAATTGTCAAGGACAGGCTGACTTATGCTTCCTTGAATGTTATCCTTCACAAAGCGAATACATGACTCGTAGTCATTTATCGTCCTGTCAAGCACTCCAAGTTCAAGGTAATGAGTAAAGATGTGCTTAGAAAATGTTTCGTCAAATCTTGCTCCTCTTATTGAGTCATTTGATTTTTGGGGACCAACCGAGAAGAAAGCGCTAACCCTGTTGCTTTTGGGAATAATTCTCACATAGTGAACGCTGATAAGAGCGCCCTCAATAAGGGTATTCACCGCCCAGTATGCTCTGACTTCTTTTAGCTGTTCAAGCAGCCTTTCCATCTTCTTTAGTGTAACACAGCCGCCTGAGGGCAGCTTTCTTCCGCCGCCCGTCGCGTTATTCTTTTTGCTTTCAAAACGCCCTTTTAGCTGAAGAAGGTCATTCATCCGTTTCCTCCTTTAGGTCGCGTGCAACCCGGCTCTTTGATGTTCCTGTCAGTAACTCAATCTCTCTGACCGTAAATCCTTGCTCCTTTAGCTGCTTTATGTCATCTGCTGCGTCTGAACAAAGTGTTTGGTACAGCCTTCTGAGATAATCAAACTCATCCGTACTTTTGCTGAATGCAATCGAGGTTTTGATAGCGTTCTTCAAATCTCCGGGCATAAGGACAGGATTCATACGGCTGATAATCTTTCTGAACAACCTCATATTTCTTCCAATGGTCTTAAATTTATTAAGATACTCATTTAGAATAGCTTGTGCCACCTCTGTGAGGTCTTGATTCGTATATCTATCAAAGCTGACAACGAAATCAAATCGCCTTAACAACGCCTTGTCAAAGTACTCAAACAGGTTCGTTGTGGCAATAAGCACAATACGCTCGTCAAGGTTATCAAGCCCTTTTAGCATAGCAGATGTAGCTCTGCCCATCTCTCTGATATCGTTTGAGTTTGTTCGGTCAAGCGCGATAGCGTCAATTTCATCAAACAGGATTACAACCTTGTCGGGTTGAGAAAAGCTGTTTATCTCCTGAAAAAGAGAAGAAAGATTCTTCTGTGTTTGCCCCATCTTGCTGTCAATAACAGCGGAGAAATCCACAGAATACAGCTCTCTGTCAAGTATTCTTGCAACTTGCTTTACGCTCTCGGTCTTTCCCGTGCCGGGCGCACCTTGGAAGAGAAACTTATTGATTCCGGCATTGTGACCGACAGCGTTAATTATTCCGACGATTTCGTCAGATATAACCTGAGGTAATGGGAGCGGGGAACTGCTGCCTGTGACCTTTGTCAAAAATGCAGACTCAAAGTCATTGCTTTGTGGGACAAAGGTATTGGCATTAGACAACAACCCCATAATGTACTCCGAGAGTTGGTAATCTCCCGATTCGTCAAAATCTCTTGCTATTTCATACGCTTCGCTTCTGAATCCCGAATCATTATTCTCCGCGTGATATTTTATGAGATTTATAATGTTTTTCTTTTTCATACACAACACCTCCACGGGATTACAATTCTATTATACACCACTTGGGACAAAAAGTCAATAGGTGGGACAAAATTTATTTTTCTTAGTCGCTGTAATCGTTTTTCTTCTCACCCAAAATCTCCTCCAGCTTTTCTGCCGCAGTTTCATTCGCGGAGCAAATCGCGTGGGTATAGATATTGCCAGTGGTGTTTTATGCTGAAAATGATGTTGTACAAGGTGTAAGGGCGGTTTATAATACTTTGCGTGATTGAAGGAAGATTTCAAATGTCGAAATGGATAGAGAAATTCAATAACACATCGTATAGCACCTCCTACTTTTCTTTTCAAATCTGAAACAAAAAAATCGCTGCCTACTCATCAGAGCGGGCGGCGATTTTCTATTCCTGTTCAGTTTCTTCCTCTGTATTATAGTAAGCGGCGTTACCGTCCATTATCTGATTGAGCCGAACCTCGCCGATACTGCTTACCGAACCTATTACCTCACGAAGCTCGTCAAGGTCGATTTGGTTCTTTTCAGCTAACATCGTGATAAAACTCTTTGAATGTCATAGATGAGGAAGATTTTTTCTGTATCTCTGTAATTCCTCTTCTCTTACAGTTGTAATTATCTTGTCAAGATAAGACAGCAGCGCCTTCTTGTCTTTCGGCAATTCAGCTTCAAATTGAAACACATTGGAAGCACCCATAGCTGCAACAATAGTTGGTATAGTTAAATTCTCCACTAACGTTCTGACTTCCTTATATTTTTCAATTTCCCCCTCTTCACGCCAGTTGCCACGTTTGATTTCTTCATAGAGTTCAGAATCGGGGTATATCGTGAGCATATTTGCACCTATCCTAATCGGGTGAAGTTGATTGCATATATCGGCGGTTATTTTTGCACCGATTGCTCCTCGTCCTGCACCTGAAATGCTCACAAGATAGAAAAAGCTGTAATGAATGCTTGCCTTGTCTAATCTTTTGCATTGCGTGATGATGTCGGCAGAAGTATAGCCTTTATTCATAAAAGCCAAAGCTTCATCATCGCCTGTTTCAATACCGATTGTCAGCCCGTCGAAACCCATATCGTGAAGCTGTGACAGCTCTGCGTCCGATTTAGCTGTGACATCTGTAATTCTCGCAAACGAGCCGATTGATGTTACTGACGGCAAATATTGGTGAATTAACTCTGCAATCTTTGCTAACTTTTCATAAGATAAAACAAACGGATTTGCGCCTGTTAAAAAAACACGTTGGATAGGCTTTGGCGATGGTAAATTACGGAGGCGTGCGGTCATTCTTGAAATTGGATTTGAACATAGAATTTGCGTTTCCAACAAATCACTTTCAATATCCTCCATTGGTGACAACCTAAAGTTAAATGGTAAATCATTGTACAAGGTGCAGAACTTGCATTTGTGATGCGTACAACCGGCTGTTACCTCCAGCAGCAATGATTCCGCTTCATAGGGCGGACGCCAGATTGTTCCTGTGTAATGCATAAAATCATCTCCTTTATTTCCATTATAATTATTGTACGAAGATTTTTCAAGTACTGTACTTTTTTGTAGTATATATTGTTTTTTATGCTTCTGTATGCTATAATAGATTCAAGGAGATGATTGTATGAAAAAGACCGAGTCGGCGATTGAACGCTGCAAGACAATTTCGACTATACAAAAGATTTTGGGCGGCAAGTGGAAAATAGAGATTCTTTACTATATCGCATTTCAGAACGTTCACCGTTTCGGTGAACTGCGCAGACAAATCGGTGAAATTACCGAATCCAGTCTGACCAAGCAATTGAGGGAGCTTGAAGCTGACGGGTTTATTACTCGCCACGACTTTAAAGAAATCCCGCCTCATGTAGAATACAATCTCACAGATTTAGGCAAAAGCTTTATTCCTGTTTTTGAACATATGAAGCAGTGGGGCGATGAAAACCTGAAAACGTAATACAATAAGCAGAGCCGACGAACTATGATTATCGGTGTTCTGCGGGGATTTTTCTTTTTCAGTTTTGGTTATATTGTCGGTAATAAACATTTCCGCATTATTAAAGAAATGTGACTATCTCCAAACTTTCTGCTTTTTAACAAAGGTGCTACATATAGCATCATAAGGCAGTACATCTGAAAATAAGCTCGGCTGTGGAATTATATTGAAATTCGGGTTTGTTTGTGATAAAATAAGTATGGCGGGTTGATAATCTGCCCGATATATCGGAAGTTGTTGGGGTAATTATATATTATGAATGATTGGTCTACAGTTTATATAATTGCCGAACACCTAAAGCAGACCAATTCGCTGAAGAAAACCATTGACACAGCAAAGCGGCGTATTGAACAAATCGACAGCGTAATCTCTCAACTTTACGAGGACAAGGTTGTCGGGCAGATGCTGCCTCAAGGCAAATCACCGCCGAAATGTTCACAAAGCTCTCGGCAAAGTACATAGCAGAGCAGGAAGAACAGAACGCTGCTTTGAAAGCGGCTCAAAAGGAGCTGGCGGCTCTTGAAGCGAAGAAAACCGATACTACAAAGTTTATCGACTTGGTAAGGAAATACTTGCATATTACCGAACTTACCCCACAAATCCTCAACGAGTTCATCGACAATGTGACTGTTCATCAAGCCGTTAAGGTTGACGGTAAACGCCGACAGGACATTGAGGTTTACTTTAACGGTGTCGGGCAGATGCTGCCTCCAAGGCAAATTTCGCCTGACGCAGAAAAAAGCCCGAAACAACCGAGTAAACGGTCATTTCGGACTTTGGCGGGAATTTTTATCCCTAATCTGCCCTCGCATATGGCGGGGATTTTTTTTGTGAAGGTTCACGTCAATTTGGTTATTTTTACAATATTTTGTTTAACAAGCAGTTTCGCTTGACAATTATTTTTCACAGCAGTATAATAAAATGGGTATATTTGTAAACTCCCAAATTTATTATGAGGTGAATTTATGAAAAAGACAATCAAGCCTATAGTTGCACTTTTTGTTGTTCTCGCACTTTGTCTCGGTCTGCTTGCGGGCTGCTCGGGAGGAAGCCCCGCAGGTACTTGGAAGCTGACAGGCGGCGAGGCTCTCGGAACTTCTGTTGATCCCAATCAGTTCGGTGATACTTCAAGCGCAACGCTTGTTCTCAACGAGGACGGCACGGTTCAGGGCGGCGGAACTTGGAAGCTCGAAGGCAGCAAGATCTTTCTTTCCGGGAGCGGTATGAATCTCGAGTGCGACTTCAACGGCAGCACAATCACTATTGATATGGGCATTGTGAAGATGTTCTACACCCGCGCATAATTTACTTATCGCAAAAAGTTCCCCCGTCGAAAAATCGGCGGGGTTCTTTTTGCCGAAATTATTCCCCGATAGCCTAAAAATCGCATATCGGCGGGAAATTTTGTTGACAATTCGCAAAAATTGTGGTATAATTTATATATCTTTGTATGAAAGGAATTTCAAGCTATGAAATACGATTTTAAAGCCGTTGAAAGCAAATGGCAGAAATACTGGGAGGAACACCGCACCTTCCACACCGAAAACGACTACTCCAAGCCGAAATATTACGCGCTCGTTGAGTTTCCGTACCCCTCGGGCAACGGTCTGCACGTCGGTCACCCGCGCCCCTACACCGCGATGGATATCGTCTCCCGCAAGCGCCGTATGCAGGGCTATAACGTCCTCTTCCCGATGGGCTGGGACGCGTTCGGTCTCCCCACCGAAAACTTTGCTATCAAAAATAAAATTCACCCCGCTATCGTCACCGAGCGCAACATAAACCGCTTCCGCAATCAGCTCAAGGCTCTCGGTCTCTCGTTTGACTGGGAGCGCGAGGTCAACACAACCGACCCGAATTATTTCAAGTGGACGCAGTGGATTTTCCTCAAGCTGTTCAACGCGGGACTTGCCTACAAAAAGGAAATGAGCGTTAACTGGTGCACCTCCTGCAAGGTCGTTCTCGCAAACGAGGAGGTTGTAAACGGTGCGTGCGAGCGCTGCGGCGGCGAGGTTATCCACAAGGTCAAGAACCAGTGGATGCTCAAAATCACCGACTACGCACAGAAGCTCCTCGATGACCTCGACAGCGTGGATTATTTCGAGAAAATCAAGACCGCTCAAGTCAACTGGATTGGTCGCTCAACCGGCGCAGAGGTTAACTTCTCCACGACAGCCGGCGATACACTCACCGTTTACACAACCCGCCCCGATACCCTTTTCGGTGCAACTTATATGGTTATCTCCCCCGAACACCCGCTTATCGAAAAGTGGGCTGACGAGAATAAGCTCACGAACCTCGACGCTGTCCGCGCTTATCAGGCTGAAGCAGCAAAGAAATCCGATTTCGACCGCACCGAGATGAACAAAGACAAGACCGGCGTTAAGCTCGAGGGCGTGCTCGCGGTTAACCCCGTAAACGGCACGCAAATCCCGATTTTCATCTCCGACTACGTTCTGATGAGCTACGGCACGGGCGCGATTATGGCTGTTCCCGCGCACGATACCCGTGACCACGAATTTGCCGAGAAATTCAACCTCCCGATTATCGAGGTTGTCAAGGGCGGCGAGGACGTTCAGAAAGAAGCGTTCACCGACTGCGCGACCGGAATTATGGTCAACTCGGGCTTCTTGGACGGGCTTTCCGTTGAGGACGCAAAGGTTAAAATCAAGGAGTGGCTCACCGAAAAAGGTCTCGGTCACGAAAAGGTTAACTACAAGCTCCGCGACTGGGTGTTCTCACGTCAGCGCTATTGGGGCGAACCCATTCCCGTCGTTTACTGCGAAAAGTGCGGCTGGGTTGGGCTGCCCGAGAGCGAGCTGCCGCTGAAGCTGCCCGATGTCGAGAGCTATATGCCCACGGACAACGGTGAAAGCCCGCTGTCAACGCTCGAGAGCTTTATCAACACCACTTGCCCGAAGTGCGGCGGCGCAGCAAAGCGTGAAACCGACACAATGCCGCAGTGGGCGGGCTCAAGCTGGTACTTCCTCCGCTACACCGACCCCACAAATGACAAGGAGCTTGCCTCCAAAGAAGCGCTCAACTACTGGCTTCCCGTCGATTGGTACAACGGCGGTATGGAGCACACCACGCTTCACCTCCTGTACAGCCGTTTCTGGCACAAGTTCCTGTACGACCAAGGCGTTGTTCCGTGCAAAGAGCCCTACGCAAAGCGCACCTCGCACGGTATGATTCTCGGCATCGACCCCGAGAACCCCGGAAAGTTCTGCAAGATGTCCAAATCAAAGGGCAACGTTATAAATCCCGATGAGGTTATCGACGAGTACGGCGCGGACACAATGCGTCTGTACGAGATGTTTGTCGGTGATTTCGAGAAGGCGGCTCCGTGGCAGGAAAACGGTATCAAGGGCTGCAAGCGTTTCCTCGAGAGAATTTGGAATATGTCCGAGAACCTCAAGGACGGCGATGAGTACAGCGACGCGCTCCGCTCGTTGATGCACAAAACCGTCAAGAAGGTAACCGAGGACATCGAAACGCTGAAGTTCAACACCGCGATTGCCGCTATGATGGGACTGCTCAACGCTGCCGACGAGGCGGGCGGCTTCAACAGAGCCGAATTCAAGACGCTCCTCATTATCCTCAACCCGTTTGCTCCGCATATCACCGAGGAGTTGTTTGAGACGCTCGGCTTCGGTATCCTCAACGAGCAGAAGTGGGCTGAATACGACGAGAGCCTTTGCGCAGACTCCACGGTTGAAATCGTCGTTCAGATTAACGGCAAGCTCAAGGGCCGTTTCAACGCTCCCGCAGGCAGCGACAAGGACGCGCTGATTAAGCTCGCGCTCGAACAGGACGATGTCAAAAAGCTCGTTGACGGAAAGACGATTGTAAAGCAAATCGCCGTTCCCGACAAGCTGGTTAATATCGTTGTGAAGTAAAAACAAAGCCGCTTTTGATAGGTCAGTCAAAGGCGGCTTTTATTAAGTGAGGCTGAAAATGAATTTCCGAGTAGTTAAGGTTGACGAGAAAAATAAAACTTGCGAAATCGAGTACAACGGGAAAACTTATTATGCGAGATACGATTATTATATGGGGCGATTCTACTGCCGCGATGATGAGGATAACAAGTATTTTTTCCCCGATATCGCAGGCGGAATGATTGCTCGGGTGCTCAAATACAAAACCTTTTCCGAACAGGTCAACTCGCGGGAATTTATGTTGGCTTTTACAACCGAAATGGTGCGCCCCGGATAATTTTGCAAATCCGATTATCGCTGAAATCTGCCGCGTGAATTGTTTTCGGCAAAACAAAGCCTCCGTTTTCGCGGAGGCTCTTTTGTTCAACAACACAAAAACCGCTCCCGATAACGAGAGCGGTTCGTTTTAACTTATCAGCCGAGAGTTACGACAACCTCGTGAACTCCGCCGTTCTGTACGGGAATTACGTTGCCCGCAACTTCATTTCCGTCAACAATCATCGACTTGACGCCCTTGCAAACGTGGTTCGGGTTCTTTACGGTGATGTTGTAGGTTGCGCCGCGGAACTGACGGGAAACGGTCATTCCGTCCCACTCGTGAGGAATGGACGGGTCAATCTTCAGTCCGTCAAAGTCTGCCGCGATACCGAGAATGTACTGCGAAATCGCAACCATATTCCAAGCTGCCGTTCCGGTGAGCCAGCTATTCTTGCCCTGACCGAAATTCTTGCCTTCCTGTCCGATATCAGCGCCCGCGTCCTTACCGCCTATCATCTGACCGTAAACATAAGGCTCGGTCTTGTGAATATCGGAGGTCTCCTCGGTGAATGCCGGAGCAATCTCGGAGTAGTACTTGAACGCCTGGTCGCCCTCGCCTGCGTAAGCGGCAGCGCAGATAATCCAAGCATTGTTATGTGTGAAGATACCTGCGTTCTCCTTGTATCCGCCGGGATATGTGGAAATTTCACCGTACTGGATATAGTACTTGGTGTATGCGGGGTTGTTGAGAACAAGACCAAACTTGGTGTTGAGTCTTTCGTCGATAGCCTTGAGAGTCTTCTTGGAAGCCTCCTTGTCGATATCGGACATAATCGCGAAGCCCTGCGGCTCGATGAAAATCTGTCCTTCCTCGCACTCCTTCGAGCCCATCTTCTTGCCCTCTGCGTCATAAGCTCTGATGAACCAGTCGCCGTCCCAAGCGGAATCCATCATAGCCTTCTTCATCTTGTCAATTTCAGCCTGTGCCTTTGCAGCCTCATCGGTCTTGCCGAGGTGGTTGAGAATTTGAACGTAGTTAGGACCTGCAAAAGTGAAGAGCGCGCCGACAAATACGGACTCGGCAACCTTCGAGTAGCCGCCCTCTGCCTTGAACTTCGGGTTGGTGTAGGTCTGGAAAGACTCGCCGGGAGTGTCCGAGAAGCAGGAGAGGTTGATGCAGTCGTTCCAGTCTGCGCGCATCGCGAGAGGCAGACCGTGAGGACCGAGGTTGTTTACGATACGGTAGAACGAAACCTTGAGGTGCTCAAGCATCGGCTGTGCGATGGACATATCGTTGTCATAGGGAACCATCTCGTCGAGAATGCTCCAGTCGCCTGTTTCCTTGATGTACGCGGAAACGGAGAGAATGAGCCAAAGCGGGTCGTCCGAGAAGTCGCCGCCGATATCTGCGTTGCCCTTCTTGGTGAGGGGCTGATACTGGTGATAGCAGCCGCCGTCCGGGAACTGCGTGGAAGCGATATCGATAATTCTCTCTCTTGCTCTGTCGGGAATTTGGTGAACGAAGCCGAGTACGTCCTGATTGGAGTCACGGAAGCCCATTCCGCGTCCGATACCGCTCTCGAAGTAAGAAGCGGAACGCGAGAGGTTGAACGTAACCATACACTGATACTGATTCCAGATATTAACCATACGGTTAACCTTGTCATCGGGTGTATCAACATTGAGAATACCGAGGAGCTTATCCCAAGTATCCTTCAGCTCTGCAAGTCCTGCGGCAACCTTTTCGGGAGTGTTGAACTTCTCAATCATTGCGTTGGACTTTACCTTGTTGATTGTCTTTCCGTCAGCCTCAAATTTCTCGGCAACGGGCATCTCAACATAACCGAGGATAAATACGAGCGTCTTGCTCTCGCCCGCTGCAAGGGTAATCTCCTTGTAGTGAGAAGCGATAGGCGACCAGCCGTCAGCGAAGGAGTTGTTTGCCTTGCCGTCGAGAACAGCCTGCGGATTGTGGAAGCCGTTGTACAAACCGATGAAGCTGTCGCGGTCGGTGTCGTAGCCGTCGATAGCGTCGTTTACGGTGTAGAATGCAAAGTGGTCGCGTCTGTCGCGGTACTCGGTCTTGTGGTAAATTGTCGAGCCGACAACCTCAACACGTCCTGTCGAGAAGTTTCTCTGGAAGTTTGTGCAGTCGTCCTGCGCGTCCCACAAGCACCACTCTGCGAAAGACCACAGCTTGAAGGTCTTGGCTTCGCCGCTCTCGTTGGTGAGAACAAGCTGCTGAACCTCACCGTCATAGTTCTGCGGAACAAAGAAGGTTGCTTCAGCCTTCAGACCGTTCTTCTTACCGGTGATGATTGTGTAGCCCATACCGTGACGGCACTCGTAGCTGTCCAGCTCGGTCTTAACGGGCGACCAGCCGGGATTCCAGATAGTGTCGCCGTCCTTTATGTAGAAATATCTGCCGCCCATATCAATAGGCACGTTGTTATAACGATAGCGCGTTATTCTGCGCAAACGCGCGTCCTTGTAGAAGCAGTAACCGCCCGCCGTGTTGGAAATCAGCGAGAAAAATCCCTGGGTTCCGAGATAGTTTATCCACGGGTAAGGCGTGCGCGGGGAGGTGATGACGTACTCCTTCGCAGCGTCATCAAAATGTCCGAATTTCATTGGTTCATACCGTCCTTCCTTTTTTTGGAATTGCTTTAACAATATCCTATCTTAAATTATACTCCATTTTGCCGATAAATACAAGTCCTGTAAACGTTTCACCGGAACCGCATTTCAAACAAATTTTTCTCGCATTTTATGTGGATTTTGACGAAAATTTTCTTTTGGGTTGTCCGAACGCATTTATTATGGTATAATAAACAAAGTGCTTTGTAAAAAATCATTGACATAAAGTTAAAAGGAGAAATTATGTTTGAACTGATAAAAACCGAAAAACTCGCGCGGCGCGGTGTTCTGCACACGGTGCACGGCGATATCGAAACTCCGTTTTTTATGAACGTCGGAACTGCCGCGGCAATCAAAGGCGCGGTTTCCAGCATCGACCTCAAGGGCATCAAAACCCAAGTCGAGCTTTGCAATACCTATCACCTTCATCTGCGCCCCGGCGAGGACGTTGTGTACAAAATGGGCGGTCTGCAAAAATTTATGAATTGGGACAAGCCCGTTTTGACAGACTCGGGCGGATTTCAGGTATTTTCTCTTGCCAAGCTGCGTAAAATTAAGGAAGAGGGAGTGTATTTCGCTTCGCACATCGACGGCAGACGCCTTTTCATCGGTCCCGAGGAGAGTATGCAAATTCAGTCAAAGCTCGCCTCAACTATCGCGATGGCGTTTGACGAGTGCATCGAAAATCCCGCTCCCGTTGACTATGTGAAAAAATCCGTTGAACGTACAACACGCTGGCTTGAGCGCTGTAAAGTTGAAATGGCGCGGCTCAATTCGCTTGACGAGACTATCAACAAAAAGCAGCTCCTTTTCGCTATCAATCAAGGCGGAACGTATGACGATATCCGTATCGAGCATATGAAAACAATCGCCGAGATGGATTTGGACGGGTACGCTGTCGGCGGGCTTGCGGTCGGAGAACCCGCCGAGGTTATGTACCACATTCTCGACGTCGTGATGCCCTACGCGCCCGCAGGCAAGCCGCATTATCTTATGGGCGTCGGCACTCCGTCCAACATCATCGAGGGTGTTCGCCGCGGCATCGATATGTTCGACTGCGTTATGCCCAGCCGAAACGCCCGCCACGCGACGCTTTTCACTTGGAAGGGTATTCTCCACGTCAAAAACGAGGCGTACAAAACCGACTCCCGCCCGATTGACGAGGGCTGCGGCTGCCCCGCGTGCCGAAACCACTCGCGCGCGTATATCCGTCACCTTTTCAAGGCTGATGAACAGCTCGGCGGTCGGCTTTGCGTTCTCCACAACCTTTACTTCTACAACGAGCTTATGGAGAAAATCCGCGAGGCGCTTGACAACGGCTGTTTCGAGGAATTTGCGAACAAGTATACAAAGCTCCTCGCGCAGCCCGCAGACGAGTGATTTCTCCAAACCAAAGGTGGTTTTATGTCGATTATCGAACTTTTTCTTGTTGCCGCGGGACTTTCCGCAGACGCTTTTGCCGTTGCACTCGCCGACGGCTTCAGCCTGAAACGCCGCAGAAAAGGCGCGCTTATCGCGTTTATGTTCGGGCTTTTTCAAGCTCTGATGCCGATTGCGGGGTATTTTCTCGGGTACGGTCTCGCGGGGCTGATTTCCGCGTTCGACCACTACATAGCGCTCACCGTGCTCGGGTTTATCGGCGGGAAAATGATAATCGAGAGCGTCCGCGAGCTTCGTGAACGCGACTGCGAGTGCGAAGTGAAAAGCCTGTCCTTCCCGACAATCCTCCTGCAAGCCGCCGCGACAAGTATCGACGCGCTGATGGTCGGCGTATCGTTTGCGGCAATCGGCGTGAAAATCGTTCCCGCCGCAGCTTTTATCGGCGCGGTAACCTTTGCGATTTCACTCGCGGGCGTTTTCGGCGGGAGAAAATTCGGGCTGCTGCTCGGCGCAAAGGCGGAGCTTTTCGGGGGAATTGTTCTCGTGATAATCGGCGTGAAAACGTTTTTGGAGCATATTTTGTGAGGAGAATTTATGATAAACGCGGCAATTTTTGACCTTGACGGAACGCTGCTCGACAGCACTGATATGTGGGAAAACCTCGGAGAACGGTTTCTTCTCTCGCTCGGAATTGAGCCGAAAGATAATCTTCGGGACGCGATTTGGGATATGTCGCTGCCCGAGAGCGCGGCGTTTTTCAAGCGGGAGTACGCGGTTTCGCTGTCCGAGGAGGAAATTTTAGCAAGGCTGAACGAGCTTTCCGAGAGTGTTTACACAAAAGATGCTCCTCTGAAAAGCGGGGTGAAACGGCTGCTCGGCTCGCTTCAAATGCTGGATATAAAATGCGCGCTTGCCACCGCCGCCGACAAAAATCTCGCCGAAGCCGCTCTCGCTAGAACAAGCATTTCGGATTATTTTTCGGGCATTTTTTCCTGCTCGGATTACGGCGCGAAAACCTCACCCGATATCTTCCTGAAAGCCGCGGAATTGCTCGGAGCAAAGCCGTGCGAAACCGTTGTTTTCGAGGACTCGCTCACGGCTGTTCAAACGGCGAAAAGTGCGGGTTTTATCACGGCTGCGGTGTTTGACAGCAGCGAGAAAAATCCCGATTTGCTGCGCGATGTCGCGGATTTTTACGGCGAAAATCTCGATGAACTGCGAAAACTGATTTTTCTTCGATAAACAAAATTGCCCGAAAAATTCGCGCTTTTCGGGATTGTTTTTTGGAAACAGAATTGACGATAATTCAAAACCAAAAAGCCGCTTCCAATACGGAAACGGCTTTTCTTTTCAGTTAATTCGGAATTATTCCTCGGTTGCCTCTTCGGAAGCGTCGGTGTCCTCGGAAAGCGCTCTGATGGAGAGGCTTACTCTCTCGCGCTCCTCGTCGATTTCGATAATCTTAACGTCAACCTCCTGTCCAACAGTGAGAACGGAAGCAATGTTCGCAACTCTCTCCGTGGAAATCTGGCTGATGTGGATAAGACCGTCAACGCCGGGGATAATCTGTGCGAACGCACCAAACTCGGTTATCGAAACGATTGTCGCCTTGATAACATCGCCCTTCTTGTACTCGGAAACAAACTTTGTCCAAGGATTGTCCTCGGGGTCCTTTGCGGAAAGCGAAACGCGCTTCTTCTCGGGGTCAAACGACTTTACGATAACGTTAATCTTGTCGCCAACCTTAACGATATCCTTCGGGTGACCTACGCGGTTCCAAGTCAAATCAGCAGTGTGAACAAGACCGTCAACTGCGCCGATGTCAACGAACACGCCGTAGTTCTCGATAGAGCGAACCTCGCCCTCGAACTTCTGACCAACCTCGATGGTCTCCCAGAACTTTGCCTTTGCTGCGTCGCGAACTTCCTTGTTTGCCTGACGAATGGAGCCGACAACTCTGCCGCCGCGCTCGTTGCTAACCTCGATAATCTTGAACTTAACAACCTTGCCAACGAGGTCGTCGAGCTTGCCGCCGCGCGGAACGCTTGTGTGCGAGCCGGGAATGAACACTCTCGTGTTCTCGTAGATTACGATTACGCCGCCCTTTACAACCTGAGCAACCTTGCCCTCGATGGTTTCGTTTGCGTCCTTGACAGTCTGAAGCTTCTCAAGACCGAGAACCGCGTCAACACGCTTTTTGGACAGAGCAACAGTACCAACATTGTCGTCAACCTTGATAACAACTGCGTCGATAACATCGCCGGGCTTTACAATGTCCTCAACCTCTGCGTTGGGGTCGTTTGTGAGCTCATCGCGGACTATGTAGCCTGTCTGCTTTGCGCCAACCTCGACTACCGCTTCCTTCTTTGAAACGCTTACGATTGTAGCCTTAACTCTTTTGCCGGTATATAATCTCGTAAAAGACTGGTCCTGCTCGAGCAGCGAAGCAAAGTCCTCCTCATTTTCATTTGTGGTTTTAATCTCTTCGTTCATTATCTGATGAACCTCCTTAATGATATAGCCGGGTGTAGAAGCTCCGGCTGTTATGCCGACTACGCAGTCGGCAGGCAGATTTTTTGCAATCTGCTCGGGCATCTGCGCGGCGTTTGTCACGAACACGGTTTTTGTGTATTCGCGGCAAATTTCCGCAAGACGCTTGGTGTTTGAGCTGCTTTTGCCTCCGACGACAACCATCAAAGCCGCTCTCTTGGCAAGCTCCCGCGCACTTTCCTGACGCTGTGCGGTAGCGCTGCAAATTGTGCTGTATATTTGAACGCGAGGGTATTTTTCCCGTATCCTTTGGGAAATATCCAAAAACCTCTCGCGGTCGAAGGTGGTCTGAACGACAAGCGAAACCTCATCGTTTTCGCCTATCGCGCCGCTGTTAAACAATTCATCAACTTCCTCAAAGCTTTTCGCGGCGAACGCTTTTGGGGAAGAGTTGCCCATAATCCCGACAACCTCGGGGTGATTTTCATCGCCTAAAACAATAACCGAGCCGTTTTCCGAAAGCCCGCTCACGATGCCGTGTATTTTCGCGACATACGGACAGGTCGCGTCAAGAACCGCTTTGCAGAGCCGATTTGCCTTTTCCTTTTCAGCCTTCGGGACACCGTGGGAGCGTATTATCAGCACCTCTCCCGCCGCCTCGTCAACCGAATTTACCGCGCAAACGCCCTTTTTGTGCAGCTCCTCGACAGCCGCCTCGTTATGTATAAGCTCTCCGAGCGTGAACACTCTGCCGTGACTTTCGGCGGCTTTCTCGGCAATTTCAACCGCGCGCCGAACACCAAAGCAAAAGCCCGCGTTCTCGGCAATTTCTATCTTAATCATTGTATCAATCGATTTCGGGAGCGTTTTCCTTGAGTTTTATGATTTCTCCCATAATCATTTTGCTGATTCTATGTATTTCGTGCCTGTCCTCAACGTTGATGGCGAAATTCTCCGCGGGAAGCAGCTCGCCGACCGACACAAGAACCTTTCTGCGAAGCGCTTTCTCCTTGCCGTACCTTATAAATACAGGGGCAACGGGAACTCCCGCCTGCGCCGCAACCATCGAAACACCGCTTTTCGGCTTTCCGAGCTCACCCGTCTTGGAACGCGTTCCCTCGGGGAAAATCACGAAATTCCAGCCCTTTTTCAGCCCCTCGAGCGCCTTGTCGATGCCCGAAGAATCCCGCGCGCCGCGCTTTATCGGGTAAGCGTGAAGGTGCCGCAGAACCCACGAGAACAGCTTGTTCTTCTGGAACAGCTCTTCCTTCGCCATAAAGGTGCAGACGCCCTTGAAGACTATTCCGACCATCGGCGGGTCGAAGTTTGAGACGTGGTTTGAGGCGATGATAATGCCGCCTTTTTTCGGGACATTTTCCTTGCCGATGACCTTTATCTTAAATTTAATGTGGTAAATCAGCCACAAAACCGCGCGACCAATCCAGTAAAACATATCACAACCGCTCCTTAACCGCTTTGCAGACGAACTCCACGCTCTCCTCGAAGCTCTTGCCCGTGGTATCGGCGAGAATTGCGTCGTCCGCTTGTTTCAGGGGCGCGTTCGCCCTGTGGGAGTCGTTGTAATCGCGCTTGTTCAAATCCGAGAGAACCTCCTCGAACGTCGCTGTGCTGCCCTTTTTGCGCAGCTCGTCGTAGCGCCGTTTCGCGCGTTCCTCGGGAGACGCCGTGAGGAAAATCTTCACATCGGCATTCGGCAAAACCACCGTTCCGATGTCGCGTCCATCCATTATCACGTCGTTGTTTTCGGCAATCTCGCGCTGTAAACCGAGCAGCGCCGCTCTGACCTCGGCGACCGCCGAAACCGCGCTTGCCGCCATCGATATCTCGGGGAGACGAATTTTCTCGGAAACGTCGCGCCCGTTCAGATAAACGTGCTGCGTGCCGTCAACAAGGCGAATTTCCGCCTTAATCCCGCCGAGCGCGTTTGCGATTTCGCGGGGATTGTCCAAATCCGCGCCGTTCTCGACGCAGTAAAGTCCGACCGCCCGATAAAGCGCGCCGGTATCGCAGTAAATGAAACCGAGCCGCCGCGCGCACTCGCGTGCAACGGTGCTTTTTCCCGCACCGACAGGCCCGTCAATCGCGACAGAAATATGCTTCAACTTGTTTTTCACTCCGAACCGGAAATTTTAAAGGATAATAATTTAACGAAAAGCAACAAAGTGTTGAATAAAACGAGTCTACAATCCTTTGTAATCACTTTATTATAACACGTTTTTTTCAAAAATGCAAGGGCTTTTTACACGTTTTTCGCGAAAATTTGAAATCTGAACACGTTTTGCACAAATTTCGTATACACGCACAATTTACCGAACAAATTTTCGTGTACATTAACGAATTTTCACGCGCTTTCACCCGCGATTTTTGCCGTTGCGAAGGCAATTTGAAGGTTGAAACCGCCCGTGTAGGCGTCCGCGTCAATGATTTCGCCCGCGAAAAACAAGCCTTTTGTGACGCGGCTTTCCATTGTTTTCGGGGAAATTTCGCTTGTTTTCACGCCGCCGCGCGTGATTATCGCCTCGTCTATCGGGCGAAAACCGCTTATGTGCAGCCGCAGATTTTTCAGCAGATTTAACAAAGTTTTTCGCTCAACTTTGGTTATTTCGTCGATTTTCTTCTCGGGTGAAATTCCCGCCAAATCCGCAAAAATTTCCACAAGCTCCGCCGGCAAAAGCTTCCGCAAAACCTCGTGAAACGGCTTCCCGCGGTGCTCGGAGAACTCCCGCAGCAGCCGCGCGTCCAGCTTTTGCTCCGAAAGTGCGGGCTTCAAATCCAGCACCACGGAATAGCGGTTTTTCTGCATTTCGGGTATGTGCGCGGACGCGCTCAAAATCGTCGCGCCGCCCAAACCGTCCGCGGTGAACGCGACCTCGCCGAAGTCCTCGTAGATTGCCTTCTCGCCGTCAAGCAGCTTCACTGCGGTGTTTTTCAAGGTCAGCCCGCACGCGCTTCTCACCCATTTTTCATCGGTAACCAGCGGCACAAGCGACGGCGTAGGCTCGATTATCGTGTGCCCCGCCTGCCTTGCCAAACCGTATCCGGAGCCGTCCGAGCCGGTTTTCGGGTAGGATTTCCCGCCCGTTGCCAAAATGACAGAATTTGCAAAAAACTCGCCGCCAGATGTCCTCACGCCTTTGCACAAACCGTTCTCCAAAATCAGCGAGCGCGCGTTTTCCCGAAGAATTTTCACACCGAGCCGCCGCAGCTCCTTTTCCAGCGCCGCGACAATATCCCCCGCCTTGTCCGAAACGGGGAAAACACGCTTCCCGCGCTCGGTTTTCAGCGGCACTCCGAGACTCTCGAAAAACGCGATTGTTTCACTCGGCGGAAATTTCGTCATCGCGCCGTACAAAAATTTCGCGTTTCTCGGGATATTGTTCATCAGTTCCTCGATTTCGCAGTTGTTCGTGACGTTGCAGCGCCCTTTTCCCGTTATCGCGAGCTTTCGCCCGAGACGGTCGTTTTTCTCCAGCAGCACCACGCTTTTTCCGCGCCGCGCCGCCGTTATCGCCGCCATCATTCCCGCCGCGCCGCCGCCGATTACGATAACGTCAGACATCTTTCTTGTACACGCCGTTGCTGTCCCAGAGCTGCTCGAGCTTGCAGAACGTATTCTCCACGCGGCAGCGGTTTCCGCTCGATACCGCCGCGATAATCGCGTTTATCAGGCTCATCGGCGCAACCAAACTGTCCACAAACGAAACCATATCCGAATAAGCGTAGAGCTTTGTGTGCGCGTACTGGACAAGCGGCGAGCTTTCGCTGTCGGTTATCGCGATAATCTGCGCGCCCTCCTCGCGGGCGAAACGGCACGCCTCAATCGTGCTCTTCGCGTAGCGCGGGAAGCTCATCGCAATCAGCAAATCGCCCTCTCCAATGTGTATCATCTGCTGGTACAGCTCGGTTGTGCCGACGCTTCCGACAAGGGTTACGTTATCGAAGATAAAGCGCAGATAGTAGTTCATAAAGTTCGCCAAAATGCCCGAGGACATCGCACCCTGAATGTAAATCCGCTTCGCGCTGTTGATGACGTCAACCGCGTTTTCAAAGCTCTGCATATCGATGTTTTCGAGCGTGTGGCGGATTTTCTCGATATCCTGATTGAGCACGCCCGCAACAGGGTTCTCATCACCGATTCGATTGCGGGTGACGTCCATACGCTGAACGGCGGTCAGGCGGTTTTTGATGTGGTTTTGAAGGGAACGCTGGAGCTGCGGATAGCCCTCAAAGCCAAGCTCAATCGCAAATCGCACAACCGTGGACTCGCTCACGCCAACGGTTTTTCCGAGCTTCAGCGCCGTCATATACGCAGCTTTTTCGTAATGCTCCAAAATAAAGTTCGCAATCAGCTTTTGACTTTTTGAGAATTTCGGTATCAGTTCTTCGATTTTTTTCAGCAAATCATCGTTCATAAAAATGAGCCTCCGTTCTTGTTCTAAATTTAAGGCTGGCGAGAAAGGTACAGGTGCGAGGAAATGGCGCTTCGGCTAGGCTTTGTGCCTGCCGAATGTGCCGTTGACGAAGCAGATGTGCCTTTATCGACAGTCTGGTTTTGCGCAAATTCCCGCGCCATTTTATCGATATCTCTCTTATTTATAATACTACTTTTTCAACATTTTTGCAAGTGCTTTTTTGAAAACTTTCAAAAAAGTGTGCAGTTTTTTGCAGTTCGGGGTGTGTTATTATCAAGTCAGCGGGAAGAAACAAACAAATTCCCGCAAATAAAACAAGAAGGAGGAATAGAATTTGAGCTTGAAAAGTTTGCTCTTCGGCAGACAAAAGCTCTCGGACAGCTCGGCGCTCTCGCTGTTCTACACAACCGAGCTCGCCAAGTGGAACGACATCTACCGCGGCGGCGGTGACTGGCGCTACGTCCGCAAGGGCGGAATGAACGGCGGTATGCGAAAACTCGCGTCGCTCGGCGCAGCAAAGGCGGTTTGCGCAGAGCTTTCGCGGCTCTGCTTCACCGAAGGCACCGAAATCACCTGCCCCGATAAGGAAACGGAAAACTACCTCAAAAAGGTGTTCTCCGACAACAGCTTTTCCGAGAGATTTTCGGATTTTCTCGAGAAAATGTTCGCACTCGGCGGCGGTGTCGTAAAGGTGTACTGGGAAAACGGCGTGAAACTCGATTTTGTTTCCGCAGACGCTTTCGTTCCCACGCAATGGGACAGCAGAAGCATTTCCGGCGGCGCGTTCGGTTCAACGGTTTCGCGAAACGGCAAAAATTACATTCTCGCCGAAACTCAAGAAATCACCCCACAGGGCTTGCTCACGCAGAACAAGCTGTTCCGTGAGAACGGCGGCGAGGTTGCGCTCTCCGAGTGCTTCCCCGAGATGACCGAGAAAAGCCTTATCGAAGGGCTTGCAAAGCCGCTTTTCGTGTACTTCCGCGCGGGCTCGGGTATTCTCGGGCAATGCGCGCCGCTCGGTTCATCGGTTTTCGCGGGCGCAGAGGACACGCTGAAGTCAATCGACACCGTTTTTGACTCGCTTTCAAGAGAGTTTGTGCTCGGGAAAAAGCGCATAATCGTGCCGTCCTACGCGGTTCGCGGCGAGTACGACGAGAACGGTGAGCTGAAGCGCTACTTTGACGTGAACGACGAGGTTTTCGAGGCACTTTCGGCATCGGATACCGATGAACTCAAAATCTCCGACAACACCGCCGAGCTGCGTGTTCAAGAGCACATCGACGCGCTCGGGGAGCTGCTCGACTTGCTTTGTATGCAGACGGGACTTTCGGAGGGCGCGCTGTCCTACAAGAACGGCACAATCCGCACGGCAACCGAGGTTGTCTCGCGCAACAGCCGAACCTACCGCACCACGAGCTTCTACCGCAAGCTGATTGCGAAAAATCTCGAGCGCGTTGCCGAGAACATCTGTGTGCTCGCGAAAATGTCCGGTGAGCTTTCCGCGGCGGCTTCAGAGAACGTGCAAATCCGCTTTGCAGACGGTGTTTGCGAGGACGAGGGAACTCGCGCCGAGCGTGCCGCTTCGCTGTACAAAAGCGGTCTGATTTCAAGAAGCCGCGCGCTTTCCGAGATTTACGGAATTTCACTCGACGCGGCTCGGGCAATGGAAATGGAGGATTTTGATGGAAACGGAAACTCTTGAACAGGAGACTTTGGAGAACGCTCCCGAGGTCACCGAAATCAACGAGCAGCAGCTTTTGCTCACGGAAAAGGATACCGAGATTGACGCGCTCAAAAAGGAGCTGGACGAAAGCGCCAAGCGCCTTCTCAACATCAGTGTTACGCTTTCCGAGGCAGAAACAAAGCTCGCGCTGCTTATGGCGGGCACTGCCAAAGAAAAGCTCGCCGAGGCGGTTTCGCTTGCAGCAGTTTTGTGCAAATCGGGTAAAACTCCCGATGAAGCGGCGGCTGAAATTATCGCGGCTTATCCGCATCTGAAAGCGGTTCAGCGGGAAATTCCGCAGTTCTCGGCGGGAAGCTCGGGTACAAG
>CAZKBF010000002.1:0-146538 GCA_964551225.1 uncultured Ruminococcus sp. | reverse complement strand
CGGGACGGTGGGTTTTTACCGCCGAAGCGGTGCAAGCCGAAAGGGTTACTTTGGTGAACGGCACGGCGGGCGGCGGTTATCAAAAACGCGGCTTATCCGCACTTGAAAGCGGTTCAGCGGGAAATTCCGCAGTTCTCGGCGGGAAGCTCGGGTACAAGCGACGGTTTCTCCGCTGTTCGCAGAATTTTCTCGGCAAAGTAAGCCGAGGGCGGGACGGTGGGTTTTTACCGCCGAAGCGGTGCAAGCCGAAAGGGTTACTTTGGTTAACGGCACGGCGGCTTCGGCGGAACAGTCGGATTTCGGCGTTGGCAGGACAAAATCCGCGTGAGCTTCAAAGAGGTTATCTTTATAAAAATTCTGCACGACAGATTTTGTCCGAACGTCTTATTTTACACAAAATCATTTTTTTGAAAGGAAGTATTTATTATGGCAAACACAATCGAATATGCAAAGGTTTTTCAGACGGAGCTTGACAAGCAGATTTGCGAGGGCTCTACATCGGGCTGGATGGAGGACAACGCCGCGAGAGTTATCTATAACGGCGGCAGCGAAATCAAGATGCCCAAAATGTCGCTCAAGGGGCTTGCAAAGTACGACCGCGACGACGGCTATGTGAGCGGCGCAATCACCTATTCCTACGAGACTATGACCATGAGTCAGGACAGAGGCAGACGTTTCCGCATCGACGCGCTTGATGTTGACGAAAGCGGTTTTGCACTTGCGGCGGCAAATGTCGCGGCTGAATTCCAGCGCACCGAGGTTATCCCCGAAATCGACGCTTATCGTTACTCCAAGCTCGGTGACTCTGCCTCTATAACCAAGACCTACACCCCCGCAAAGAACTCCGTTTTGTCTACTCTTATCGGTCAGATAAGCGAGGTTCGCGAGGCTGTCGGCGGCGACGGAGAGCTTGTCGTAACAATGGCGCGCTCCGTTTACGATATGCTGATGCTCTCGAGCGAGGTTACTCACTCCATCGACGCGGGCACCTTCACGCAGGGCAACCTTGACCTCAACGTCAAGACAATCTGCGGCGCGGCAATTATCCCTGTTCCCTCCTCGAGAATGAAGTCCGCGTACACCTTCAGCGATACCGACGGATTTACACCCGCCGAGGACGCGGTTCAGATTAACTGGATTATCTGCCCGAAGGACGCTCCCGTTGCCGTTTCCAAGACCGACAACATCAAAATCATCACCCCCGAACAGAACCAGTTCGCGGACGCTTGGGATATCGACTACCGCAAGTATCACGACCTCTTTATCCCCGACAGCAAGAAATCCGCAATCGCAGTCTGCAAGGCGGGCTAATTGACTAATTATGCGGCGGGCGGCACGGCGTCGTCCGCCGTTTTTTAGGATATTTTTACAGTTTACGAAAGGAGTTTTTATGATAATTACCGCAAACGAATACAAGGAAATGGGCTTTGACGCGACAGATAACGAGCTTCTCGAAAAGTGCATAAAGCGCGCGGAATTTGTCCTCAACGGAATAACCGGCGGCAGAGCAACGCTAATCGCTCTCGGGACAACCCCCGCCGCTGATTACGTCAAGCAGGCTGCGGCTTTTCAGACCAACGCGATTTATCGCGAGGAAACCGCGCTTTTAGCCGAGTCGAGCGAGTCCAGCGAGCAAAGCGGCTCTTCATCAAAAACGGACGAGCGCGTCACAATCGGCGACTTCACCTACTCCACGGGAACGTCCACGAGCAGCTCCTCGGGAAGCACTTCAAGAAGCTCCTCGGCACTCGGTATCGAGCCGCTCGACATCACCCAAACGGTTGCAAGGCTGCTGCGCGCGGCGGGCTGCTTTTACGGAGCAGCGGAGGTGAAGGAATGAACGTAAAGCCTATTCCGAACAGCCTTCTCGGCGATGATTTTTACCTTTATGTTCCCACGGAAAGCGGCTGGAGCAGACAGCTTATCGAAAACGTCCGCGTTGAACGGACAAGCGCCGTGAGCTCCCCGACAGCCGCAAATTCCCGCGATGTTTCCGAGATTACAATCTGGTATGACTACGAAAATTCTTACCCGTCGGCAGACTTTTCCGCGGGAACAAGAGCCAAATATCACGGAGAACTTTTCGAGATAACCGAGGTGAAATTCTACCGCGCCGAGGAGCTTCATCACTGTAAAATAAAAGCCGTGAAAATCGGCGGAGAGTATACGGAGGCGAATAACTGATGGCAGATGAAAAGAACAAAAACGTTTCGCAGAACACAAGTGTGAAAAGCGAGGAAGAAGCCTACAAAATCGCAAAGCTCATTCGTCAGGGAAATCGCGAGCTTGAACGCCAGCTCAACATCAAAAATACGGGAAACACGCTCGGAGGTAATTTATGACGATAACTATTAACGAAACAACATTCGACAGCGTGACCGAGCTTAACGTGCGGCGCGAAACCCGCCGAACCGATATCCGCTACAACACGCAGGGCGATATGCTTATCGACCTCGTGAACCGAAAATATGTTCTCGAGGCAACCTTCGGGCTGCTCTCCGAAAGCGAGATGAAGGCGCTCCGCGAGCTTTGCGGCGAGATTTTCGTCTCGGTCACCTTCCCGTCACCCGAGGGCACGGTTACCGCAGATTTCCACATTCCCGAAGAACCCGCGCCCGTTGTCACGGAAACAAACGGTGTACGAACCTACGCCGGCGTTAAGCTGAAGTTTTTGCAGAAATGAGGTGACGCACTTGGTTAATGTATCGGACAATTTCAAAAAACTTGCTATGCAGCCGGGGCGAAAGGTTTTCTGCAAAATCATTGCGGGAAATCAGACTTTTTTCGATGACAAAATCCTCGAATTTGACTTCGATGATGTAATTCACCCCGACTGGTTTACCCTCGGAACCGTTTGTGCAAACCGCTTTGCGTTCTCGGTGAAATACGAGGAGGAAGTCGCGGTAAACACGGAGGTTAAGCCGTATATCAGCTTCGACAACGAGGAGTGGTGTCCGCTCGGAGTGTTCTTCGTTTCAAGACGATATATCCGCGGAAACTACGCGTCGATAATCTGCTACGACAAAATGTACTCGCTTGATGTGGAATACACAAGCTCGCTTAATACACCAACCACAACCGCCGAGCTCCTTCGCGAAATCTGTTCAAATCACGGGATAGTCTGCGAGGATTACGGCGGAAACTACGAGGTCACAAAAATCCCAACCGACTGCACGGTGCGCGATATGATAGGCTACATCGCCGCGGTGAACAAGGGCTGCGCGAAATTTGACCGAAGCGGCGCGCTTGTCCTCAAAATCATTCACTCGCTCGAGCCTTTCTTCATTTACACCGAAAACTGTATGGATTTAAGCAGAAACCTCTCCAGCTCCCAAATTCTGCGAATTGTGGTTGACACGGGAGACGGAATAATCGAAAGCGGCGACGGCGGTGAATTAAGCACGATTGAGCTGTATAATCCGCTTATGACGCAGGAGCGTTTGGACTCAATCCGCACGCTGATGAAGCTGATTGGGTTTCACGGCGCGGAAATCGAGATGCAGGGAATGCCGTTTTTGGAAACGGGAGAGCTTATTCAAATTGCCGAAAAGAGAGTTGGATTATTTACAATCTCATTGAGCGAAATCGAATACCACTACGACGGCGCGCTCACGGCAAAGCTCTACTCCCGCAACCGAAACTACTCCGACCCCACCGTTCACAAAAACGACCTCGAGGCAGCTCTCGAGGAAATTCGGACAAGTCTCGGAAATATCTACAAAAAGCAGATAAACGACTCGGCAATTTCTCTTTCAACTACGGAAACAACCGCCGCAGAGTTTGAGTTTGAGACAAAAAAGGCAGATGTTTTCGCGCAGGTTGATATGAATTTCACGGTTGACGGAGGCGGCTCAAACACGCTTCTTGCAACCGTTTACGTCAACGGAACAAAAGCCCGCGAGAGCGTTCACACGGTAAACGGGAGCTCGCGGGAGCTTGTTCATTTCTACTACCTCGCGGAAAATCTCCCGAAGGGCACCAACACAATTACCGTCACGCTCAAAACAGCAAGCGGACAGATGACAATTCAAAGCGGGCAGCTTATCGCGACGCTGATTGGCAAGGGAATGGCGGGAGGGCAAGATGTTCGCGACAGGCAGACGGTTTTTGAAAGCGCTCCCCTGATAACGCTGAAATTCGGGAGCTTTCAATTTCCCGAGGTAACAGACTTTGTGCAGACAGAACAGGAGGCTGAATAAATGCACGGAAAAGCAACTTTAATTCTCACGGATAAGGACACGGGGCGTGTTGTGGAGCAGATTGAGGAGCACAATATGGTGACGAACGCCCTCAACAGTATCTTCAACATTCCCCCGTATATCACATACGACACCGGCAGCAAATACCTCTTCAACGGTTTTCTGCCGATGTACGAAAACGTTCTCAAGGGCTTGGTTTTGTTCAGCGAAAACATTCCCGAAAACGCGTACGATTTTATGCTCGGCTCAAAATATTCGGTTCTGGCAACAGCGGGCGACGAGTATTCGGGCACGGACGTGATGCGCGGCTCGTTCAACGCAAACTCCTCGGGCGAGATTGAAAACGGCTATCGCTTTGTGTGGGATTTTGCACCCGAAAAAGCTGTCGGCACGATAAAGTGCCTGTCCCTCACAAACCGACTTCTCGGAAACCGCGGAAATCTCGCGCTTGACGGCGGATACAGCTACTATATGATAAACCCGTGCGACCTTAAAAACAGCACTTCCTCCAGCAATCCGTATGTATATTTATTACACGGCACGGGTACATTTTTCCTGCAAAAGGGCAAAAACACGTTCTATTCTTATTCAAACTCAAGCAGCATCGTAAAAATTATGCGGTACAGAATACCAAACCCGCTTGAGCTGAAAATCTGCGACACGGTTTCGGGTGTTCTCGAAAACGAAGCGCAGATAACTATCGGTTTTTCCACATCCGCAGCGCTGTTTTCGTGTGACTCTAAAAGCGAAAGATTGTATGCGTTTTATCTCGATTATACAACGATAAACAATGTGAGATACTACAAAATTCGTTATGCCAAAATAAATCCCGTAACCGCCGAAGAGGAACTCGAAACAGATTGGATTGTAACAAGCGCGCCTTATAATTCAAACAAAGCCGTTGCCGTTTTCGACGGGAAAATTTACTTATTATCTCCAAACTTCACCATAAGCGTTTGTTCGCTTTCGGGAGAGCTTGAAAGGACGATAAGTCTCGACATCAACACATTTTACGCCTTTGTGGCGCTTGACGGCAAGCTTGCGGTTGACTGTAAATTGACGTCATCGGGCAGACGGTGCCTTCACGTTTTGGATGGAGCGAAAACAGAAATAATGCAGCACAATAACGGTTATCCGCCGATTGCAACCGATGAAGTCAACGCGCCGTACTGCATCGCAGTAAGCAACTCATACGTTTATCTTATGTTCAGAACCGACTATCTCGCCACGATAAACAATCTCTCCACTCCGCTTGAAAAAACCGACCAGCACGCGCTTCAGGTGAGGTATGAGATAACAAACTAAAATTTTGTCCCCGAGCTTTCGGGGACTTTTTTGCAATTCAGAGCTATTTTTGCTCAAAATAACGGCAGCGAGAAACCGAAGAAGCGGGTGCGCGAGACAGGTCGTCGAGAGTGCAAAAGCCGTCGTTTTGCCAGCGGCAGCACTCCGAGCAGGCAATCAAATTCATAAAATTCCCCCTGCGACTATTTTTCTAAAAAAATTTCGATTTATTCATTGTTGACAAAATGCCGCGCGCGGTGTATAATAATAAAGTATATAGGAGAATTTATGAACACTCTGATAAGAATATTAAGCCTTTTGGTGCTCTGCTTTGCGGCAAACGCGCCGTTTATTCTCGAAAACGCGCCGCTGGGCGTGAAGATTTCAACCGGAATAATTCTCGCGGCATTTTTCGTTTTGTACAACATTTTCCCGACCGTGAAAAAATTTCCAAACGCGCGGCTGCGGATACTCGGGCGCGGCGCGGAGCTTATACTTGCGTTTTGGGTAAGCTGCGCGGCGGCTGTTCCCGTGGTGATTTTGGAAATAATTTCAATAATAAACGGCGAGGTTCCGTTCACAAGCTATATTGTGCGGTTCGTCACGCTTTTTCTGATGGAAACCGTGATTTTCTGGAACGGCATAATCCGCGTTTACATCACGTCCGTGCGGCTCGGCGTGAAATACCGAATACTCGGGCTGATTTTCGGGTACATCTTCCCCGTTAACCTCGTGATGCTGATGATTATTTACATTAAATGCGTGGGAGAGGTTCGGTTTGAGTGCCGAAAAATTGCCGTTGACGAGAAGCGCAAGAACCAAAAAATCTGCGAAACCAAGTACCCGATTTTGCTGGTTCACGGAGTGTTTTTCCGCGACAGCAGGCTGTTTAATTATTGGGGGAGAATTCCCGACGCGCTCAAGCGAAACGGCGCGCAGATTTTCTACGGTGAACAGCAAAGCGCGCTGTCCGTTGAAGAAAGCTCGAAGGAGCTCGCCGAAAAAATCAAGCAAATCGTGAACAGAACGGGCTGCGGAAAGGTCAACATAATCGCGCACTCAAAGGGCGGGCTGGACGCGCGCTACGCGATAACAAAGCTCGGCTGCGCGGAATATGTCGCGTCGCTCACGACCGTCAACACGCCGCACCGCGGTTGCCTTTTCGCGGAGAGCCTTCTTCAAACAACCTCGCCGCGGCTGAAAAAATTTATCGAAAAGGTGTACAACGGCGCGTTCTATCGGCTCGGCGACGACGCTCCCGATTTTATGGCGGCGGTGAAGGATTTGACCGTGAGCTTTTGCGAGGAGTTCAACAAAAACGTGCCCGATGTTGACGGGATTTTCTATCAGTCAATCGGTTCAACCGCGAAAAGTCGGCGCAGCGGACGGTTTCCACTGAATTTCAGCTATCCTGTTGTCAAGAAATACGACGGCGAAAACGACGGACTTGTTGCGCTTCCGTCAACAAAGTGGGGCGAGCGCTTTATTCCGCTGTACCCGAAAGGTCGGCGCGGGATAACCCACGCGGACGTAATCGACCTTAACCGCGAGGACATCAAGGGCTTTGACGTGCGGGAATTTTACGTCGGGCTGGTTTCCGAGCTGAAAGAGAGAGGCTTATGACAACCGTGTATTTTATCCGCCACGCGCAGTCGGCGCGAGGTGAATATGACGACAGAATTCGCCCGCTGACCGAGGAAGGTCTTGCCGACACAAAGCAAGTAACCGCGGAACTTCGCGACAAGGGCATAACACATATCCTGTCGAGTCCCTACAAGCGCACGCTTCAGACTGTCGCGGATTTGTCGCAGACGCTCGGGCTCACCCCCGAAACCGATGAGGATTTTCGAGAGCGCTCTGCGGGAAGCTGGCGCGGCGACAATTTTCTCGCGTTTATCGAAAAGCAGTGGGCTGACTTCTCCTATCACATCAAGGACGGCGAGTGCCTTTGCGATGTGCAAAAGCGCAATATCGCGGCACTTAACCGCGCTCTCGTGAAATACAGCGGCGAGACAATCGCGATAGCAACCCACGGCACTGCGTTAAGCACGATAATAAATTTCTACAAGCCCGAGTTTGATTTCCGCAGCTTTATGCGGATAGTTGACTTTATGCCGTACATTGTGCGAATGGATTTTGACGGCGAGCGGCTTGTATCGTTTGAAGAAATAATGTTTATAAACAAACCGTATGACAAGAATTGAGGAAAAAGAATGTCAGATTTATCGATGAAATTGAACAGCGCGGAGGAAATCAGCGCGGTTTTCGGCGACTTTGACCGAAATATAAATCTTATTCAAAAAGCGTTTTCCGTGACAATTTTTTCGCGCGGAGACGAGGTTAAAATCAGCGGTGACGACGAGCTTTCCGTGAAAAAAGCGGAAAAGGCGCTGCGGACGCTCTGCGGCTATTTTCAGCGCGGCGAGAACATCGAGGAACAGCAGGTGCGCTACGCGATTGCGATGGTAAACGAGGGCGCGGAGGAGGAAATCTCGGCGGTTTCGGGCGACTGCGTGTGCGTGACGTGCTCGGGCAAGCCGATTAAACCGAAAACCGTCGGGCAGAAAAAGTACTGCGATATGATACGAAAACGCACGATAACCTTCGGCGTCGGTCCCGCGGGTACGGGAAAAACCTACCTCGCGGTAGCGCTTGCGGTGACGGCGTTCAAGCAAAAACAAGTGCAGCGGATTATCCTCACGCGACCGGCGGTTGAAGCGGGCGAAAAGCTCGGATTTTTGCCGGGCGATTTGCAGAACAAGGTTGACCCGTACCTCCGACCGCTCTACGACGCGCTTTTTGAGATGCTCGGGCAGGAGAGCTTCGCGAAACTGCAAGAGCGCGGAACAATCGAGGTTGCGCCGCTCGCGTATATGCGCGGACGAACGCTGGACGACAGCTTCATCATACTCGACGAAGCGCAGAACACAACCCGCGAGCAGATGAAGATGTTTTTGACGCGGCTTGGATTCAACTCGAAAATGGTTATCACGGGCGACATCACGCAGATTGACCTTCCCGAGAGCAAAAAATCGGGACTTGTCGAGGCGCTGAAGGTGCTCAAAAACGTTGAGGATATCGGACAGAATTACTTCACGGAAAAGGACGTTGTACGGCACAAGCTGGTTCAGGACATCGTGAACGCTTACGAGCAGTACAACGGCTCACGGCGCGAAAGGAGAACGAGAAATGGCTGATTGGAACAGCACGCAGTACCTCAAATTCAAGGCACAGCGCACACAGCCCGCTATTGATTTGGCGGCAAGAATTGACACAAACCCGCTTGAGATTATCGACATCGGCTGCGGTCCCGGAAACAGCACGCGCGTGCTCAAAAACCGCTTCCCGAACGCTCGGGTTGTTGGCTCGGACACGAGTGAAAATATGCTCGAAACCGCGCGCCGCGACAACCCCGACTGCGAGTTCATACAGCTTGACGCGGGCGGCGATTTGTCGGAGTTTTCGGGGAAATTCGACGTGGCTTTCTCGAACGCGTGTATTCAGTGGATACCTAATCACGGCGAGCTTTTGCCGAATTTGTTTTCGATGCTGAAAAGTGGCGGAGAGCTTGCCGTGCAAGTTCCCGTGAATTTTGACGAACCGATACATCAAATCATCGGGCGCGTTTCATCAAGTGAAAAATGGCGCGAAAAGCTCAATCTGCCGCAATTATTTTACACGCTCACGGAAAGGGAGTATTTCGATATTCTGTCCGATTTAACGGACGATTTTGAGATGTGGAAAACGATATATTTCCACAGAATGCCGAGCATCGACAGCATTATCGAATGGTACAAATCAACGGGACTGAAGCCTTATCTCGAGGTGCTTTCCGATGCGGATAAAGCGGATTTCACAAACGATGTGAAACGGGAGGTTGAAAAGGCTTATCCCGCGCAGAAAAACGGGGAAATTATCTTCAGATTTCCGCGGCTTTTCTTTATTGCAAAAAGGAGTTAAGATGAAAATTTACGTTGATTTTTCCGATGAACAGGACAAAATTCAGCTCGATTTTGACGCGGAGGAGCTGATAAAAAAGTGCGCCGAGCAAGCGCTCTCCGAGGAGGAAATCGAGGACGACGCGGAGGTTTCGGTGACGTTTGTGGACAACGAAAATATTCGTGCGCTGAACAAGCAGCACCGCGATATCGACCGCGAAACCGATGTGCTTTCGTTTCCCGCGTTTACGGACGAGGGCTTCGAGGTTAACCCCGAAAACGACGCGATAATTCTCGGCGATATCGTGATTTCGCTCGAAAAGGCAAAGGCGCAGAGCGAGGAGTACGGGCACTCGATGATGCGCGAAACCGCGTTTTTGATTGCGCACTCGCTGTTTCACCTGCTCGGCTACGACCACGAAACTCCCGATGAGGAGAAGGAAATGTTTGAGAAGCAGGAGAACGTTCTGCAAAGGCTTGGGATAACGCGATGAGCTTTTTCAAGGGATTTTTTTACGCGGGGCGAGGTCTCCTGAACGCGCTAGCCGAGCGGAATTTCCGCTTTCACATCTGCGCTGCGGCAACCGTAATTTTCTTCGGCGCAAAATTCTACTCGTTCAGAACATCGGAGTGGGCGGTGCTTCTGTTAACGTGCGCTGTTATTTTATCGCTCGAATGTGTAAACACGGCGCTGGAGCGGCTCTGCGACAAGGTTTGTCCCGAGCAGGACAATTTGATAAAAAAGTGCAAGGACATCGCGGCGGGAGCGGTTTTGATTTCGGCAATTTTCGCCGTGGCAATCGGCGTTACGCTGTTCTGGAGCACGGAAAAATTCGCCGAAATAGCGGTCTTTTTCTCGGAACCGTTGAGGCTGATTTTGCTGATAATCGGCATTTTGCTGGAAGCGGGATTTGTGTTTTTGCCGAGAAAAAAGACAAAATAAATTTTTGGGAGAATGAGTATGGAAAATAAAACCATCACTATTCTTATAGCGGGAAATATCGAAAATTTGTCGAAAAAGCTCGAAAAATGCTTTACCGTAATTTCCGAGCAAAACGGTCGCGAGGCGATAAAAACGCTGCGCGAAAACGCGGGAATTGTGGACGCGGTGATACTCGATTTAATGAGCTTTGACGTGCTCGCGGAAATTCGCGCGGACGACGAGCTTTCGCAAATCCCCGTTATCGCGGTGACGCCCGAAAACAGCCCCGAGAGCTGCAAGCTGGCGCTGGAGCTGGGCGCAGTCGATTTCGTTTCGGAGAACACCGATAAGACTCTTCTCGAGCACCGAGTAAAGAGCGTTTTGGGGCTTTGCAAAGCGAATTCAGCGGCTTCCGAGAACAAGAAAAGCGGCAATTCCGAGCAGCTTAAATCGCTTTTAAACGACGCGCCAAGCGGCATTTCAATCGCGCAAATCGCCGAGGACGGCACGATGAAAACGCTCTACATAAACAAAAGTCTGTCCGAAATGCTCGGGTTTCCCGATTACGAAACGGGCTTGCAGTGCGTTTTGTCAAGCTCCGTGACGGGACTCGAAGCCGAGGACGCGCTTTCCATCAGAAACCGCATAAACGAGGCTTACGAGAGCGGCGAGCAGATTAAAATTTCGTTCAAATGCTGCGGGTTTGATGGGCAGGAAATCTGGCTTATGCTCAACGGTCACCCGATAACCGACAACGCCGGCGAGAAGCTGTTTTACTCGATGATAACGGACGTTTCCGACGAAAAGAAGCGCGAAAAGGAGCTTCGTGATACGGCGTACATCGACCCGCTCACCGGCTGCCGAAACCGCGCTGCATTCATCAAAAGAGCCGAGGAGCTGCTCCGTGAAAACCCGCTCACCGAGTACACGATGATGAAGCTGAACGTGGGCAACTTCAGGATTGCGAACAACTCGCTCGGGCGCGCGGAGGGCGACAAGCTGCTGAAAACGATTGCGGGCGCGCTCTGCGAGTTAATCGATGAGAGCGGGGTTTTCGCGCGGTTTTACGCAGACCAATTCGCGATAATGACGCCGTATTCCGAGCGTTCCGTGCACCCGCAGTCGATTGTCGGCGCAGTCGAGAGCGCTGTCGTGAGAAACTGCGAGGCAACAGGCGAGCTGTGCTTTTATATGGGCGTGTACAAAATCGACGACCGCTCGCTGTCCATCGAGGAAATGGCGGAGCGCGCGGCGATTGCGTGCCGCTCGGTTGCGGGTGGAGTGCGCGAGCACATAACCTACTTTGACGATAAAATGCGGCAGAAAATGCTGGAGGAGCAGCGCATCGGCAATGATTGCTACCGCGCGCTTCACAACAACGAATTCTGCGTGTATTTCCAGCCGATTTACGGTGTAAAAGCGAAAAAGTTCGTGTGCGCGGAGGCACTTGCGCGTTGGAATCACCGCGAGCACGGGACAATTTTACCCGAAAAATTCCTGCCGATTTTCGAGAAAAACGGGTTTATCACGGAGCTTGATTTGTACGTTCTCGAACAAGCCTGCGCGTTTCAGAAAAAGCGCGCGGACGCTGATTTGGAGCCGCTTCCGATATCCGTGAACATCTCTCGGACAAGTTTGTACAACCCGAGTATGTTTGACAAAATCAACGCGATTGCGCGCAAATACAAGGTTGAGCCGCGAAACATCAGAATTGAGGTCACGGAAACCGTTTTCACGGACAACTCAACAACGCTTGTTGAAACGATAAAAAATCTGCGTTCGGCGGGCTATCCCATAGTTTTGGACGGCTTCGGGAGAGGCACGTCGTCGATGAACACGCTCAAAAAAATGCCGTTTGACATCTTGAAGCTCGATATGAAATTTATGGAGGGCTTCGAGAAAAACGGCAAAATCGGCGCTATCATCACCTCGCTTGTGAGAACGGGAAAATGGCTGAATGCGCCGCTGTTGGCGGAGGGTGTGGAGACGCGCGAGCAGTTTGAGTTCCTCGAGGGAATCGGCTGCGGGTACATTCAGGGCTTTTATTTCGCGAAACCCATGCCCGAAAACGAGTTCACGGAAATTCTCGCCAAAAACCGCATCACAACGCAGGAAACCGCGGTTGAAACCTACGGAATGGACGTTGACATAAACAAAATTTTCGGCAACGACTCGGTTTTGTCGAAGCTTATCGGAAGTATTTTCGGCGGCTTCGGTATTTACGAGTTTACGGGCGACAGGCTCGAGGTTATCCGCGTGAACGAGGAGTACTACAACCTAATGGGGTACACCGCGGAAAACAGATTTCTCGAGGAGAACACGAACGTTTGGGAGCACCTCTACCCCGACGACATCGAAATCTCGAAAAACGCCTGCCTTGAAGCCGCGAGAACAGGTCAGCCGATACGCGCGGTTTGCCGCCGCTATAAGAAAAACGGCGATATCATCTATCTTGATTCGATACACAGACGGCTCGGCGGCACGGACAAAAACCCGATAATCTGCATCTCGCTGTCGGATATCACGGAGAAAGTTCTCAAGGAACAGGACGCGGAGCTTGTAAATTCCGCGCGCGAGGCGAAGTGGCTGGAGCGCGAGAAAACGGACAGCCTGCTGCGTAAAACCGTTCGGCATATTCCGATGGGACTTGGAATTTTCCGCTGCACCGAGGACGAAACTCTGCCCGTTTATTTAAGCGAGAAGATGTACAGAATTTTCGGCGAGAAAAACAAGCAAGTGCTGTTCAGCGACAAAAATCCGATAAGCGAGCTGCTGAACCGCTACAAAATTGCTGCGGGAACAAGCGGCGAGCAAACGTTTTCGTATGTGCGTCCCGACGGGAAGCATATTTGGATAAAAGCAGCGTACAGCACGGTTGAAGAGGACGGCGCGCTGATGGTGTACACGGTAATTTCGGACATCAGCGAGCAGGTTGAATCGCGTATGCAGGAGGCTGTCCGCGACCAGATGTATCAGGTGCTTATCGGCGAGGTGAACGTGACGATTTTCAGCTATTCGCCCGATATCGACGAGCTCACCTATTATCAAGGCACGGACGACGGCGAGGCGCACCCCGTCACTTTGTCGGGTGTAACGAAGGACGTTTCGGTGTTCTCGAAGCTCTGCGAGGAGGACCGAGAGAGCTTTGTGAACACGCTCAAGAAGCTGTCCGACACCGAGTCAACCGAGACAATTATCGTGAAAATGCTCGTCGAGGGTTACCCGCGCAGAAACAAGGCGATTTTCAGGAGCATCTGCGACGAGGACGGCGTTGTGTTCAGGATTGTCGGAAAGCTCGAGGACGTCGAGGACGAGATGGCGCGTATCGAGGAGATACAGTCGCGCGCGATGTACGACAGCCTTTGCGTTGACGTGTACAACAAGGCAACAACCGAGGAGCTTATCAAAAACGAGCTGAAGCGGAGCACCTCGGGCGCGCTGTTGATGATAGACGTGGACGATTTCAAGAGCATAAACGACCGCCTCGGACATATGTTCGGCGATGAATTTTTGAAGATGTTCGCGACAACGGTGAAAGAGGTTTTCCGCGACTCCGATATCGTCGGAAGATACGGCGGCGACGAGTATTTCGTGTTCGTTCCTCACGCAACGGCTGCGCTTGCCGAAAGAAAGGGCAGCCAAATTCTCGAAAAGGTTGCGAAAATCAACATTCCCGAGCTGGACGGAATAAAGAGCAGTATCGGAATTTCGATTGCAAATCCCGACAACCGCGATTACCGGCAGCTCCTGAAGCAAGCGGACAGCGCGCTTTATCAGGCGAAAAATCGCGGCAAAAACTGCGTTGTGCTGTTTGACCCGAACCTGATGAACGAGAGAACCTACCGCACGGAGGAAGCCGTCAAAAAGGGACGCGAGAATGTTGTGTTAAGCGCGAACCCGAACGGCGCGGTGCCGCTGATAATGCGGATTTTCAGCCTTCTGTATTCGGGAACGGACTTGACTGCGGGCATAAACCAAGCGCTCCGGTTTGTCGGAGAGAACTTTGACGTGAGCAGAGTGTACATTTTCGAGGACAGCGACGACGGAGCGTACTGCTCGAACACTTTTGAGTGGTGCGCGGAAGGAGTGGCGCCCGAGATTGAGATATTGCAGAATGTGTCGTACGAGGAGGACCTCGGCGGACATTACCGCGAGAACATGAACGACGACGGAATTTTCTACTGCCGCGACATAAGCGAGCTGGACAAACCGACGCGGGCGATTTTGGAGCCGCAGGGGATAAAATCGATGCTTCAGTGCGCGATTTTGGACAACGGCGAGTTCAAGGGATTTGTCGGGTTTGACGAGTGCCGCGAGAATCGTTTCTGGACGCAGGAGCAGATTGATTCGCTGGTATTTTTGTCGAAGGTACTGTCGGTGTTCTTGATAAAGAACAGGAGAGAACAGCCGAACGAGTAAGGTGTTCGCACAAAGTTGGTTCAACAGGCGGGAGCAGTCACGCGCCAATCGCGCGTGGCTGCTCCCGCGCATTTTCGCCGGTTCGATGCCGGCGAAAATGCAAACACTTCGCTCAAATCCGGCTTAACCAACAGACTTTGCATCGTGAAAGCGATTTTTCGGGTTCGATGCCCGAAAAATCGCCGTGGCTTCGCAGAAGCCCCGACTTTACTCGCAAAGTCCGCCGGATATTCCCACAAATTCTGCTCTGCCCACAAAAAAGCCGCTCAAATCGAGCGGCTCACTTGTTATTTTCTGAAATCCTTGTCCTTGTCGTTTTCGCGTATCTCAACGCGGCGGATTTTCCCGCTAATCGTCTTGGGAAGCTCCTTGACGAACTCCACAACTCTCGGGTATTTGTAAGGCGCGGTGTTCTTTTTAACGTGGTTCTGAATGTCGGTTTTCAGCTCCTCGGTCGGCTCGTAGCCGTCCGTGAGCACAATCGTCGCCTTGACAACCTCGCCGCGAATGGGGTGCGGAACACCTGTCACAGCGCATTCCAAAACCGCGGGGTGAGTTGCGAGAACCGACTCGATTTCAAACGGGCCTATGCGGTAACCGCTTGACTTGATAACATCGTCGTTTCTGCCGACGTACCAATAATACCCGTCCTCATCGCGCGTCGCGGTATCGCCCGTGTGATACATACCGTCGTGCCAAACCTTTTGGGTTGCCTCCTCGTTGTTGTAGTAGCCGCGGAAAAGCCCCGGCGTGTGCTCGTAGTCACCCTTGACAACAATCTCTCCCACAACTCCCGTCGGCACGGAATTTCCGTCCTTGTCAACCAAATCGATGTCATAAAGCGGAGTCGGCTTGCCCATAGAACCGGGCTTTGGCTTCATTCCGATAATGTTTCCGATAAGGCAGGTGCTCTCGGTTTGACCGAAGCCCTCCATAAGTTCAAGCCCCGTCGCTTCCTTCCAACGGTTGAAAACCTCGGCGGAAAGCGCTTCGCCTGCGATATTGCAGTACTTGAGGCTGGACAAATCGTACTTTTCAAGTCCCTCGTTGATGAAAAATCGGTACATTGTCGGCGGTGCGCAGAACGTGGTGATTTTGTATTTCTCCATTATCGCGAGCATATTTGCGGGGATAAATTTGTCGAAATCGTACACGAAAACGCACGTTCCCATAGCGAGCTGTCCGTAGAGCTTGCCCCAAGCGGATTTTGCCCAGCCGGAGTCGGATACCGTGAGGTGAATTCCGTTCGGGCAGACCTTCTGCCAGTGCTTCGCGGTCTGAATGTGCGCGAGAGCAAGAGTGTGGTCGTGGACTGCCATTTTCGGGTAACCCGTTGTGCCGCTCGTGAAATACAGCAGGAAAATCTCGTCCGCTTTTGTGGGAATTCTTTCCAGCGTATCGGGATATTTTTCAATCTCCTCGTCAAACGAAAGCCAGCCCTCTTTTGTGCCGTTTACGATGAACTTGCACTTGAGGTCACCCTCGGTCTTTTTATCGGCAGCGTCAATAAAGTCGCACACCTCGCCGTCGTGTGTTGCCACAACGCCTTTTACGTCCGCAGCGTCCATACGGTAAACAAAATCCTTGACGGTAAGGAGATAGGTTGCGGGAATAGCGATTGCGCCTATTTTTATAAGCGCCATCATTGTATACCAGAACTGATAGTGGCGCTTCATAACGAGAATAACGTGGTCGCCCTTTTTGATGCCCTGCGCGAGGAACATATTCGCCGCCTTGTTTGACAGCCTCGACAAATCCCCGTAGGTGAACGTTTTCTCGTTCCCCTTGAGGTCAACCCACATTACCGCGCGGCGATTGGGCTCAAGCTCCCCGTATTTATCTATAATGTCATACCCGAAATTGAAGTTTTCGGGATACTTTATACCGAATTTCTTCAAGCTCCCGTCTTCGTTGTATTCCTCTGTAACAAAATTGAGATGATATGACTCAACATCCATTCTTTCAAAAATTCCCTTCCGTAATTAGCAGCATTTGCCCATATGTGTATAATACCGCTATTATCCATTATAATACAATACTCCCTTTTTGTCAAGGTTTGGAATATGAAAATTATGTGTAAATTTTAGGACAAATATGTGTTTAAGAAACAAAGTGAGTTAAAATTATCCAAAAATGTTCCCGTGGAAAAAATTTTCGCGAGAGGCTTGAAATTTTGTTTGATTTGTGGTAAAATGTTAAAGTAATCAACGCTGTTCGTTATACAATCGCGGCGCGTGGGAACGTGCTGAGGAAAGTCCGGGCATCACAGAGCAGGATAGCTGATAACGTCAGCCGAGGGCGACCTTAGGGCTAGTGCAACAGAGATATACCGCAGCGTTCACTTTTGTGAACGCGGTAAGGGTGGAAAGGCGAGGTAAGAGCTCACCGGAGTTCGGGAGACCGAACTGCCATGTAAACCCTATCCGATGCAACGCCGATTGGTACGGGGAAAAACGCGTCTGCTCGGCGCGCCTCGTTTAAGGCGGCTAGACTCTTTCGGCGACGAAAGAGCAAGATAGATGATTGTACACGACAGAACCCGGCTTATCGATGAACAGCGTTTTTTACTTTTTCTTGAATTGTGGATTGCCCCTTGCTTTTGCTTGGGGATTTTCGATATTTTTGCAAAGTTGCAATCAAGCACCGCGAAGCGTCAAAAGTCTTTTTGGAATTCTAGTGAAACCTTCGGTTTCCTTAACCTTTTTCTTCAGAAAAAGGTTTTAAGCCGCCGGAGGCACTCGGCGCGACAGCGCCGGCACTCGCGGCGAAGCCGCGCTACTCCGCGCGAAGCGCGGCAAACGCGTTAGCAAGCGCAAAGGGGGTTCAAGGGGGGAAACAAGAGTTTCCCCCCTTGAGGAAAGGGGTTTGGGGAAAACCCCGAGGGGTGTTCCCCAAATAAACAGCACAGACTTATCTCGTTGGTAAAACTTGACATACGCCAAAATTTTCCCATAAACCAAACTTTGCATAAGAGAAAAACTCGGGGTATAGACTCCGAGTTTCTTTGTTAAGCTAGGTTTGTGGAATGGGATTTGCGAATTTTTTTGCGTTCGCAAAAAAATTTGGCAATGGTTGTGAAACTGAATTTCAAGTTTGTTTGTGAAAGATTACTTTGTAAAAGCGTCCTTTTTTTGAATTTTTACGCTTCGCTTTTAGTGGTCGCTTCGCTCGAGTGCCTCCGGCGGCCAAGAACCTTTTTCTGAAGAAAAAGGTTCTTGGAACTCCAAAAAGACTTTTGGCGCTTCGCGGTGCACAAAACCAGCTTTGCAATAACTCCCAGAAAATTGCCCCTCGCTTTCATACGAGGGGCTAATCTTATTTATCGCATTTTCGCGGAAATCAATACATTCCGCCCATACCGCCTGCGGGAGCAGCCGCCGCGGGTGCCTCGGGCTCGGGCTTGTCAGCAACCAAGCTCTCGGTTGTGAGAACCATCTCCGCAACGGAGGAAGCATTCTGCAATGCAGAACGTGTTACCTTCGCAGGGTCAACAATTCCCTTCTTAATCATATCGCCGTAGCTCTCGCTGTAAGCGTCGTAGCCGTAGCCAACAGTCTTCTTCTTGATGATAGTATCGATGATAACAGAACCCTCAACGCCTGCGTTCAGAGCAATCTGACGAATGGGTTCCTCGAGAGCCTTCAGAACGATAGCCGCACCGGTCTTTTCATCGCCTTCGAGAGTGTTCATAACCTCCTGAACAGCGGGCGTTGCATTCAGCAGAGCAACTCCGCCGCCCGCAACGATACCTTCCTCAACAGCTGCCTTTGTAGCCGCGAGAGCGTCCTCAATGCGGAGCTTCTTCTCCTTCATCTCAACCTCGGTTGCTGCACCGACCTTAATTACGCCAACGCCGCCCGCGAGCTTCGCAAGACGCTCCTGAAGCTTCTCCTTGTCAAACTCGGAGGTTGTGTTCTCGATAGCGCTTCTGATTTCGTTAACTCTTGCCTTGATATCAGCAGACTTTCCTGCGCCGTCAACGATAATGGTGTTCTCCTTGAGAACCTTAACCTGCTTTGCGGTACCGAGCTGGGAAATCTGTGTATCCTTGATGTCAAGACCGAGTTCCTCGGTGATAACCTCGCCGCCCGTGAGGATAGCGATATCCTTGAGCATTTCCTTGCGTCTGTCACCAAAGCCGGGTGCCTTTACAGCAACGCAGGTGAATACACCGCGGAGCTTGTTGAGGATAAGGTTGGTGAGAGCGTCGCCGTCAACGTCCTCGGCGATGATGAGGAGCTTCTTGCCCGACTGTACAATCTGCTCGAGCAGCGGGAGGATATCCTGAATGGAAGAAATCTTCTTGTCTGTGATGAGGATATAGGGGTTGTCGAGAACAGCTTCCATCTTATCGGTATCGGTTACCATATAAGGCGAAATGTAGCCTCTGTCGAACTGCATACCTTCAACAACATCGCTGTAGGTTTCAGCGGTCTTGCTCTCCTCGAGAGTGATAACGCCGTCTGCGGAAACCTTCTCCATTGCGTCTGCAATCAGCTTTCCGATGAACTCATCACCGGCGGAAACGGTAGCAACACGAGCGATATCGGCAGTGCCCGCAACCTTCTTGGAATTCTTCTTGATTTCCTCAACAGCTGCGTCAACAGCCTTCTTCATACCCTTCTTAACAACCATCGGGTTTGCGCCTGCAGCAATGTTCTTCATACCCTCGCGAACGAGCGCCTGTGCGAGCAGAGTAGCGGTTGTTGTACCATCGCCGGCAGCGTCGTTTGTCTTGGTAGCAACTTCCTTGACGAGAGCCGCGCCCATATTCTCGAAAGCGTCCTCAAGCTCGATTTCCTTTGCAATGGTAACACCGTCGTTGGTAATCAGCGGAGCGCCGAACTTCTTCGCGAGAACAACGTTTCTGCCCTTCGGACCGAGCGTGATTTTAACTGTATCGGCAAGTGTGTCGATGCCCTTCTGAAGAGCCTTTCTTGCTTCTTCTCCGTAAATGATATCCTTTGCCATAATTCTTCTCCTCCAATGTAATCGGAATAATCCGTTTTTTAATTACTTTTTAGCTGCGGACTTTTTTGCAGCGGGCTTTTTTGCTGCAGCTTTAGCAGCGGGTTTCTTTGCTGCGGCTTTAGCGGCGGGCTTTTTTGCCTCGGCTTCTTCAACAACCGCGAGAATATCGTCCTGCTTTACGATAGAATACTCAACGCCGTCAACCTTAACCTCGGTTCCTGCGTACTTGCTGATGAGCACCTTCTCGCCAACCTTTACGAACATCTTTACTTCGTTTCCGTCAACCATTCCGCCGGGGCCAACAGCCACGATTTCTGCGATGGACGGCTTTTCCTGTGCAGCTGCCGTGAGGATAATACCGCTCTTGGTTGTTTCCTCCGCCTCGACTGCCTTGATTACAACTCTGTCTGCCAAAGGTCTGATTGTCATAATTTATTTCCTCCTAATTAAAATTAAAATACACATTATAAAAAGAGCTCGCGCTTGTTCGGTTAGCACTCGAACTCTTTGAGTGCTAATTATATTTTAACCCATATTTGAAAAAAATCAAGTGGTATTGAAAGATTTTTAGCCAATTTTGTATAAATGCATAAAGAAACATTTTTAGAGTATTGCCTTCTTGGTTATTTTAACATAATTTTAGAATATTATTTGACCATAATTTTGTTTAATACATATTGAAATATACGAAAAAATATGTTATACTAAAAATGTAAATTTCAGTTCTATTATTTATAATGAGGTGATTTTTATGTTCGGTTTCTCGAAGAAAAACAAGCTCTCCGATGAGGAAAAGCACGCGCTGTCGCTGCCGAAAACCAAGAAGGTGCAGTTTAACCCGTTTCCGCTTTCCCGCGTTGAAAACGAGCTTGATACGGATATTACCGCGGTTTTGAGCTACACGCCTGCAAATTATTACGCCTCAAAGGACAATTATTTGCAGTGCGTTTTCTATTTCACCGAGGACTATTCCGAGGTTTTTATGCAGTTTGAAAACCGTGTGGACGACGCGCTCAAGGGCAAAACTAAAATGTGGAAAATCGACAAGGTTTTGTTCAGGGATATTTTGCGGAAATTCGGACAGCAAATTCAGATATAAGGCGGCGCCGTTTGTTTCGCGGCTTGCGTCTTGAAAAGGAGCAGGAATGGAAAAAATCAGTATTTTAACAACGCCCATCGAGTTCGACAAAAGCGATTATTTGAGCCTTTTGTCGCTGTCGGTCGGCGCGGCGATTTCACGCCAGAAGAAAATGGGCGAGCTGGTTATCGGCGCGAGCGGCTGGAATGTTGACGTGAGAAACCGCCGGATAAAGTTCGGTGAGCAGGAGTTTGACTGCGGGATAATCGGCTCGGAGAGCTATCAGAGCAACACTTGGCTTTGGGGCTGGGCGAACACGGAAAGCGGCGTGCCCGAGATTTGCTTTGCACCGTCAAGACGAGCAAAGCGTGCTCTCGCCGAGTGCGCGGAGTTCAGTACGGGTAAATTTATGCTCGACGAGATTCACACGGGGCACAACCTCTCGATGATAACCGTTTCCGTGTCCGAGAAAAACGCCTGCTATTACCGCTGCCCGTATGATGGGGGAGCGCTTTTCGTGCAGATTGACGGCTTGCCTGAGAGTGTTTTTGCACCGATTTCTCTCGATGAGCTTGCGCGCGAGTTTCTCGAAATTATCGGCTCGTTCTACTGCGACCACAAGCTCGCGGCGGCGGGTTTCCTCCACCAAAACGGCTATTCCTTCGAGGACGGCGGCGATTATCTTTCAGCATCGGACGGTTCGAGAACACTGCGGTTTGATTTCGAGAATACGGACGAGCTGTTTCGCGTTGTCAACATTTCTTTACAATAATTTCACAAAATTTTCACGCGAAAAACTTTGAGCTGTCATAAAAAGCTGTTATTATATAACTGTAATAAGCAAGCAGAGCTTATTACCGAAACATTGCCAACCACCCTTTTCATAAATTACCAACCAAGCGTTACAGCCTCGGGGAGTCAAATCCTCGGGGCTGTAATGCTTTTTAAATATAATGAATTGCGAAATTTTTTATCAGCTGAATTTCACCAACATTTCACGCGAAAAACTTTGTGCTGTCATAAAAACTTGTTATTATATAAATGTAATAAGCAAGCGGATAAAGCTTATTACAGAAAATGCCAACCACCCTTTTCATAAATTACCAACCAAGCGTTACAGCCTCGGGGATTCGTCCTCGGGGCTGTAATGCTTTATAAAAACGGCTCGGTGAAAGAGCCGAGCCGCGTTGTTCAAAAAATGCTTGCCTCATCATTCATTATAGTAAGGGTCGGCGGAGACAACCGCTCATTCAGCGAGGGAGATAATCCCCTGCTGAATAAGAAAATGGTATCCGCCGCCTTATGATTTTTTACAACTGTGCCTTAGTAAAAATTGAAGCAGAAATTCCTGAGAATATTAAGGATAATGCAAGCACCAAAATAATTAGTGCAATTGTATTAACAGTATCTGCGGAGTTACCAAACATATTATATGACAACGGGAACAATTCCCTATAACCACTTCGACCTACAATAAAACAAAATGTCAGTGCGGTAAATAATCCATGCAAAACAAATACTTCCCAATAATTCCACCCCGATTCATCTGATAAGTTCTTTCTCTTATAGTATTTATATAGCAGTATGCAAACTAATCCCCATAAGACTGCGCATATTAGTATGCAATACCACAATTTAATTATATAATAAATTGTAAGTAAGACTAATGGTAATGAAATGAAACATAAAACATTAGAGCCAAAATTCTTAACGTCAATAGTATCATTTTCGTCATGTATCTCTATTCCTGTATTCTTGCCATCTTTAAATATTTTTTTCATACAAACCTCCAACAATACTTTTTTATAATTTTAGCACAAAATGGTCAATTTGTCAATAGCCCATTTTGTTCTAGACTATAATATTATTAATTCTTCACAAATTGGAGGTTAATAATATGTACAAATTGAAGTATCTTAGGGAAAGCGAACTATTGACGCAAAAGCAAATTGCAGAGAAGATTTTTTGCGGACAGCGCGCCTACTCCTACTATGAAACGGGTGAACGGGATATCCCCACCCAGACCCTTATTCGCCTTGCCGACTTCTACAACGTTTCAGTTGATTATATTCTCGGCAGGACCGAAAACCCAAAACTGAACAAATAATCATAAAACAAAAATGTTCTCCCCCATAGAGGTGGGGGAGAACTATCTTGCTTAAAGTTATATCAACTTTATGAGTTCATCGTAAATCGGCTTGCGGATATCGTCGATGATGCCGTAATCCATCTCCTTGTACGACCAAATCGCGCGCCCGATGTTCAGCTTGTCGAAGGTATCGCGCATATCTTTGTGCCAGCGGAGCGTGTCCTCGTGCGGCGCAACCTCGATAACGCCGTATTCCCCGCAGTAAAGCGGCGCGTTCATTTTCTCCGCAAACTCAACCGCTTCCTTCATATAAAACTCGAAAAATCTCGCGTCAACCATATCCTCGGTGTACCCCTCAAAGACCTCGGGGATTTTCTTCTCGGGGAACTTGCTCGATTTTTCAACAAATTCGGCTGTCGGCGCGGGGTAAGACATATAGTAATCCGCGGGCATTCCCAGAACCCAATAGGCTTTTTGGTGAGTGAAAATTATCGGGTCGTAGAAATGGAACGTGAACACAATTCTGTCGTCGTGCGGCTTTTCGAGAAGCGGGAGACCTTTTATGCTGTTGTTGTGAATTCCGCCGTAGATGATGTAATTCTTCGGCGCAATTTTCCTGATTTCCTCGACAGCGCGGCGAGCGATTTTATTCCACGGCTCGGCAAATTCATCATCGGTGATTTCGTTCAGGATTTCATAAGCAATACTGTCGGGCTTGTCGGCATAACGCGCGGCAACCGCTTTCCACAAATTGATGAAAATGTCCTGATATTTCACATTTGAGAAGAAACCAACTTCCTTTTCGCCGGGGTCAAAGGAGTAGCCCATTGTCTTGTGAAGGTCGAGGATAATGTTCAAGCCGTGCTTTTGCGTCCACTCAACAGCGCGGTCGAGATACTTGAACGCGTCGGGCTTCAGCTCGCCGTTTTCGTCCAAAAGAATGTTGAAATCAAACGGCAGACGAACGTGGTCCGCACCCCAGCTCGCTATTCTCGCGATGTCCTCTTCCTTGATGAAATTCTCGAGGCGGTCAAGCGAGTAGTCGCACTGCGAAAGCCAGCCGCCGAGGTTTACGCCCTTTTTAAATCCCACAAAATCCCTCATAAGTCCTCCTGTTTACAGCTCGTAGTTTTTGTCTGCAAAATCAAATGTTGCGAAATAATCCGCGGGGGTTTCTGCGCGGCGGATTAACTTCACGCTTCCGTCCTCACGGAGCAAAAGCTCTGCGCTTCTTAACTTGCCGTTGTAGTTGTAGCCCATTGAGAAGCCGTGCGCGCCGGTGTCGTGGATTGCGAGGTAATCGCCGATATCGATTTTCGGGAGCATTCTGTCAACCGCAAACTTGTCGCAGTTTTCGCAAAGTCCGCCCGTGACGTCGTACTTGTGGTCGCAGGGCTGATTTTCCTTGCCGAGCACCGTTATGTGGTGATAAGCGCCGTAAATCGCGGGACGCATCAGGTTTGCCGCGCACGCGTCAAGTCCGATATATTCCTTATAAATGTGCTTTTCGCGGATTGCCTTTGCAACCAACATTCCGTAGGGTGCCAGCATAAATCTGCCGAGCTCCGTGTAAATCGCAACATCACCCATTCCCGCGGGAACGAGAATTTCCTCGTATTTCTGGCGAACCTTTTCGCCGATAACCGCGATATCGTTTGCGGGCTGGTCGGGCTTGTAGGGGATTCCCACGCCGCCGCTCAAATTGATGAACGAAATCTGAACGCCCGTCTTTTCCTTGATTTCAACCGCAGTTCTGAACATAATTCCGGCAAGCGTCGGGTAATAATCATTGGTGAGCGTGTTGGAAGCAAGGAAAGCGTGCATTCCGAACTTCTTCGCGCCCTTTTCCTTGAGGATTTTGTAGCCCTCGATGATTTGGTCGTGCGTGAAGCCGTACTTCGCGTCTCTCGGCGTGTCCATTACGTTCGGCGAACCGTCGGTCTTGAACTCACCGCCGGGGTTATAGCGGCAGCAAATCGTTTCGGGAATTCCCGTGAGCTTGTCGAGAACATCAATGTGCGTGAAATCATCAAGATTGATGATAGCGCCGAGCTCAAACGCCTTCTTGAAATCAGCGTCGGGCGTTGCGTTTGACGAGAACATAATGTCGTGCTGCTTCGCGCCGACCTCGTCCGAGAGCATAAGCTCGGTGTACGAGGAACAGTCAAAGCCGCAGCCCTCGCTCTGCAAAATTTTCATAATAAACGGGTTCGGCGTCGCCTTTACCGCGAAATACTCGCGGAAGCCCTTGTTCCAAGAAAACGCTGCCTTGAGTCTGCGCGCGTTCTCGCGGATACCCTTTTCATCGTAGATGTGAAAAGGCGTGGGATAAGTTTTGGTTATCTCTTCGATTTGTTCTTTGGTCACAAATGGGGTTTTCATAAAAATTGTCCTTTCTTTGTTTTCGGGCAGTGCATTACCCTATTATCGGCAGCGACAGCACAAAAACTGCCGCCATAAGTATGATTTTCGCGACAATCAAGCCGCGGCGCGCTTTTCTGAACGAGGCTTCGGAGATATTTTCGGGCTTGTCGAAAAGGTTTGTGTGCTGCGGGAAAACCGAGCAAATCGTGAACAAGCCGTAAATTATCATCAAAACCACAAGCAGGATTGAATTCCCGCCGTCCGTTTGTCCGAGCGCCATCATCGAAATCATCGACGATGCGAATATCGCTGCCGTGCCTGCGCAGGCAATTTCGGCGATTTTCTCGCCGTGGGTGTAGGTTAGCTTATCCGGAATAACCATAATGCACTTGCTCCTTTGAGTTAGCCTTAACTAACCGATTACATTTTACTTTAATCTGTGGTTTAAGTCAAGACATATTTGCAATTCTTTTTGGATTTTTTGCAAATTTTGGCAGTCTGCACATTTTTAACGTGCGCGGACGAGTTAGTCTTGACTAATTTTGATAAAATCACACATTCATATACTTGTTGAGGAACTCAATCGAGAGCTTTATCCAGCGTCTGATGTGTTCGTCAACATCGTTTTCGCCGCGTGCAATCGTCTTGTCTGCGGTTGAAATTCCGTGCGGGCCCTCGGCGTACATATGAAGCTCAACGGGAACGCGGTTCGAGATGCAAGCCTTTGCCATTACCAGCGAGTTGTGTGCGGAAACGCTCTCGTCGTTTGCGGTGTGCCAGATGAAAATCGGCGGTGTTTTCGGGGTAACACGGTTCTCAAGCGACAGTCTCGACAGGTCGGAGCGGCTTGCGTCCTCGCCGAGCAGGATTTTGAAGCTGCCAACGTGAGGTGCGGTCACGCCGCTGATAACGGGATAGCAGAGCACCGCCGCGTCCGGACGCAAATCCTCGGGCTCGCAGCCGATTGTCTTGACAACGAGATTATCGCTCCACATTGTCGCAAGGCAGCCCGCCAAATGTCCTCCCGATGAACAGCCCAGCACGGCGATTTTCTTCGGGTCGATGTGAAATTCCTCCGCTCTCATACGGATTTTGTAGAAGGTGTACGCCGCGTCCATAAGCGACGTCGGGAACGGCGCGTTGACCGAATAGGTGACAACGAAAGCCGCGTAGCCCGCCGCGAGATACTGAAAAGCTATCGGCTCCTGTTCGCGAGCGGAACAATGTTCGTAGCCGCCGCCCGGAAAAATCACGATGGACGGACGTTTTTCGGTAAATTCAATTCCCGGAATAACATCGGGCAAAAAAGCCTTTACACAAGCTGTTTTTTCGGGATTGATAGAAAAAGTCTTGACAGTCATAGTGCACCTCAATTTGTTAATATTTTACATTTTTCGACAAATACGGCAAAATTTACTCATCGTCCTCGTCATCATCAAGGTCGGACATTATTCCGTATTTGTCATAAAACGCCTTGATATCCTCATCGTCCTTCACAAGCTCGGAAAACATAAGCTTGTTTTGCTCGGCGCTGAAAAAACCGATTGTCTTTTCGCCCGTGCAGACGCTTTGTTCAATTCTGATATCTTTCGCGGAAAAGCCCTCGGGTATCGGCAAAATGGCGCTCCTCTTCGAGCTTTTGCGCGTTTTTGTTTTATTACGGCGCTTTTCTTTGTTTTTTTGGCTCTTTTCTTTGATGCCCGTCGGAATGCTGCGGATTTTTTGGATACTTTTCGTCACGTTGTCCATTATCACGAAAAATTCCTCCGTAACAACTCCCTCGCGCCGCTGGGTTTGTCCCTTCATACAGCGCTCGACAACCTCGGGATAACGCTTCACGGCATTTTTCACCGCGTCCTCCCACGAAACGTAAACCTCGTTCATCGCGTGCTCGCCGAACTCGTGAGCTTTTTCACGGTTAGCGATAGCGAACTCCATTTTCGCCGCAACATCAGCCGCGTCCGCTTCGCACAAAATTCCCGTTCTGCCGTCGGTTATGCCCTCGGCAGCGCAGCTTCCTTTAATCAGTATCGAAGCCACTCCGCAGGCTGCCGCTTCGCGCACAACAATGCCGTTTGTATCATACTCCGACGGGAACACAAAAAGCTCGCCCGCCGTGTAATAAACGCGCAGCTCCTCACGGTCGGTCACAGCGCCCGTGAAAATGCACTTGTCGTACACGCCGATTTCCTTCGCGTAAGCCTCGATTTCCTCGCGCTCAATTCCGTCGCCGACAACCATAAACCTGAACTTGAGATTTTTCTGCGCGAGGATTTTAATCGCGTCAAGAATATACCGCAAGCCCTTGTACCACAAAAGTCTGCCGACAAACATAAACAAAAATTCCTCGGGCGCAACGCCGTATTCTCGGCGAAGCTCCTCGGCGGCGTTCTTGTCGGCGCGTCCTCTCGGGAAATCCACACCGTTTTCCATTACCACAAAATCGCCCTTGTAGCCGAGACTGCGCAGATTTTCACCCGCGCCCTGACTTACCGTCCAAACCTCGTCGCACGCGGAGATGTTGTTCACAACAAACTTGATTGCCTGCTCCGCCATCAGCTTGTTCGGAAGTGAACGGCGGATATCTACATCAAATTTCGTGTGATAAGTGAGGACAATCGGCACGTTGCTCTTTTCACGCAAAACGCGCGCCATCATCGTTGACGCAAAAGGACAGTGACTGTGGATTATGTTGAAATCCTGCCCCGCGAGCGCGTCCAGCTTGCTGCTCGAAAACGGGTAGCCCGCGCGGTAGCCGCAGATTTTTTTGGTTATGTTCATACTGCGGTAGCGCACGACATCAAAGGGATAATTGTCCTCTGCGCCGGGGAAATTAGGCGTGACAACGGTTGCCTTGCCGAGATTTTCCGATGAAATTATGCTTGCGTAGTTCATAACGACATTCGCCACGCCGTCAATTATCGGCGCAAACGAGTCGTTCATTAAACATACATTCAAATCTTCTGCCATTAGAAACAAAGCTCCTATGTATTAAACGTCAAAGTGAGAATCTTGAGACTAAAAAAATCTATATATCATTATTTTAACATATTTTGACGCTAAAATCAAGTGCTTTTATATAAATAGGCAGAATTTTTCGCGCTTATATCAGCTTCTCCCGCAGCTCCTCCAGAATTTTCCTCTCGCGCCGCGAAACACCGACCTGCGTGTAACCGAGCAGCTTTGCGGTTTCGGCTTGAGTTTTGTTCCGGAAGAAACGCATTATGATAAGCGCGCGGTCCTCGTCGGAAAGCGCGTTTAAACACTGCCGCAGAGCAAGCCTGTCGATAAGCGCGGCTTCTTTGCTCTCGGCGGGAATTGAGAGCTCCGTGCCTTCCTCGTCACAGGTGAGCGAAACGGGTGGCAGTCCCGCGGAAATTGCCTCCGAAACGTCCTCCTCCGAAGCGCCGATTTTCGCGGCGATTTCACTCACCGTCGGTATTTTCCCGTCAGCAGAAAGCTCGTCCCGCGCTCTTGCTGCTTTCATCGACAATTCTTTGAGTGAACGGCTCATTTTGATTGCCCCGCCGTCACGGAAAAGCCGCTTTATTTCGCCGAGAATAACAGGCACAGCGTATGTAGAAAATTTAAGTCCGCGGCTCTCATCAAAGTTGTCGCAAGCCTTAACCAGCCCCACGCAGCCCGCCGAATAAAGCTCCTCGTATTCAATCCCGCGCCCGCGAAAACGGTTTGCGAGTGAGTGTACGAGCGGCAGATTTTTCTCGATAAATTCGTCGCGCGTCATTTCCCGATAAGCGTCTTTTCAAGGGTAACGCAAGTGCCTTTTCCCTCGGCAGAGCGCACCTTCACCTTGTCCATAAAGCTCTCCATTACCGTAAAACCAAGCCCCGAGCGTTCCTCCTCGGGCGGCGCCGTGGAAAACTCGGGTTCCATTGCCGCTTTTACGTCGGGGATACCGCAGCCCTTGTCCTTTATGATAATTTGCACAAGATTGCCCTCATACAGCCGCATTGTCATCTCAACCGTGCCTTTTGTATCGCGGTAACCGTGGACGATTGCATTTGTCACCGCCTCGGAAACTGCGGTTTTTATCGCGGCTGTTTCTTCAACAGTCGGGTCAAGCTGCAAGACAAATGCTGCCGCTGCGGAACGCGACAGACTCTCGTTGCGCGAAATCGCGGGAAAGCGAAGCGCACATTCGTTAATCAGTATTTTTTTCATCTTTACTCCTTTTAGTTCGTGGTTTTGGTGACGATAAGCGAGGAAAGTCCCGACAGCCGTATCATTTCGGCAATTTCCCCGCGCGCGTTTTTGATAAGAATTTCACCGCCGACATCGTTTACGGCTCTCATTCTCCCCAGAATAAGCCCCACGCCCGAACTGTCCATAAACCCGACATTCTCCATATCGAGCACCAAAAGCTCGGGGCGGGAACGCGCTATCACTTCATCAAGCGCCGTGCGGAATTCACGGGCGGCGTGGTGGTCGATATCGCCGTAAAGCGCGGCGGTTATCCTTTTCCCGTCGTTGTAGATTTTCAGCATAAAATTCCCCCTTAATAGGATAAATCTCCGCGGCGCGCCGAGCCCGAACACTCGGCGGCGCGGCTCCACAGTCCTTACTCCGTTGTTTCCCGATAAAACGCGGGCGCGCGGTGAGCGGATTGAGACGGCACGATTATCGCGCTGTCTTTGGTTAAATTATAGCACGGCTTCTCCGCGAAGGTTGTCGTTATGAGTGCGCAAAAACCAACTATTTTGGCAAGTTTTGCTCGAAAACAAAAAAATCCCCGCGAATTTAATCACGGGGATTATAACTATTTATTATCGCCAAAATTTGAGATTATTTGGACTTGAAATATTCTTCGCGCAAAATTGCATAAAGATATTTATCGCACCATTCGTGATTTAGCGCGGAGTTTCCCCGGTAACATTTGACGAAATGAGCTTCCCTCCTCATTCCGATTTTCTCCATTATGCCGTAGGAGCCTTTGTTCAGGGTATTGCAGTCGGCGATTATTCTCCGCAAGCCCAATTCCTCAAAGCCCAGCTTTAAAAGCGTGCGACCGATTTCTGTTCCGTAGCCCTTGCGCCAATAATCGCGGTGCAGCTCCCAAGCCAATTCAGCAGGGTCTTTGTCGGTAAAAGCAAGCTCGCACGAACCTATCAGCTGCCCCGTTTCCTTCAAAACAACCGCATAGCGAAAGTTTATACAGGGCGTTTGCTCCGCGCATTTTATTCCCCAATCGATATACTCGCGAACCTCCTCGGCGGTTTTCGTCTCGGAGGAACGGTACTTCATATTTTCCGAATTGTTCAGCATATCAAAGAAAACATCAAAGTCCTCTCGCTTGTATTTCCTAAACAGAAGCCGCTCCGATTGAAGCTCAAAATACTCCATATTCTTACCTCGGCGGTGAAAATTTAGTTTTATTTCGTTAAAACCTTCTTGTGGTAGCCTCTTTTTTCGCAGTACGGGCAGCGCATTTTTCTCGTTGAACCGTAGTGCGGCGCGAGAATTACCGCTTTCATCGACGGAATGTATTTTTTCCGGCACTCGGGACATTCGTAATAACCCACGTTGTGCTCAATTATCAGACCATTGATAATCGCGATAAACAAAACAACCGCTCCGAGAGCGATTAAAATAACGGCAATAACAATGTTTGAATCCGCAACAAATCCTCCCGAAACAATCATCGCCAAAGCCGCCACAACCGTGGGAATTATCAGCGGATACTCCGCCTTCAGCAGCCTTTTGTTTGCCTGTTCCTCCTGCTTTCTCAATTCAATGAGATTTTGCTCTGCAATTTCCTTGTAGTTCTCCATAGCAACGTGTTCCCCCATCAGGAGCTCGTTTACATTGATTTTCAGCAGCTCGCAAAGCTCAAGCATTATAGAAGCGTCGGGTAAACTTTTGCCTGTTTCCCACTTTGAAATTGCTCTGTCGGTGATACCGAGCTTTTCGGCGAGTGACGCTTGAGTGTACCCGTTTTCTTTTCTGCAAGCCGCTATGAACTTGCCTGTTTTTTCCTGATTCATTCGGGAACCCTCCTTTCACTCTCGATTTTACCACTCCGCTCGGTTTTTTTCAACGAACCGTTGGTTGATATAGCCAAATTCAGGCAAAATCGGTGTTCTCAACCGGCGGTTGAGTTGGAATAAAGTCGCTTTAAATACGCTATTTCTTGACAATTATGTTCAAATTGCAGATTATCGCACTTACCAAAATATCAGCACCGAGCACAATCCAAAAAACATAGAAAAACCATTCGGGGACATTGCTCCAAATCAACGCGGTGATTAGCAGCAAAACCGTTATATCCGCAAAACACACGCCGAGTGCTTTGCACAATTTTTGCGTGCTGAAAACGGGTTCGCGGGCGGTGTTGTGACCGACAAACAGCGCGGCTGCTTTGCCTTTGAGGAAAATTATCGAAAGCGCCGCGAATAATACCGCAAGCCCATATATGACTTGAACGGGAATGTTTTGGTTCATCAAGCGCCTCCGATTTATCGTTTTTTCAAAGCGGCTGTCAACGAAGAAAATCTCGAGTATTTATCTCCCGTCAAATCTTGTTTCGATTTGTGGGTCGTAAAACGGGCAGTCGAACTCGTCCATTAAATCAATGATTTTATTCAGCTCCGTTTCAAGCATATCCCAGCCGCAGTCAAACAATACAGCTTGCTCGGTTGCAATTATCGTAAATGAACCCTTTTCGCTCTCGAAATTGTACTCATCAAGCTTGTCGTAATCGCTGAAAATTTCGCTTGACCTGTTCAGAATATCGCTGATGGGAAGAACCGCGAGCCCTTCGACTGCTTTTCCATCAATGCAAGCTGTTTCGTATACTTTTGGGTTATCAAGATATGTTCCGTCGTTGTATTTCCAAAATGCTAAATGCCTGCTCATTTCAGTTTCCTCCATATTTTTTGCCGCTCAAATCACCTTTTTCCACTCCTCCACAATCTTCGCACAAAGCTCGATATCCGAGAACTCGGCGGCTTCTTTCAGCTTTTTGAAAAGCTCTTTTTGGTTGTCGGGGAAGTGCATTTTGCCCATTTCCTCGACAGCCTCGTCAATCAGCAGCGTGTCAAAATCCTCGAGCGCGCCCTCGGTTTTTTCGAGAACCGCTTTCACCTCGTCGGGACTTGTCAAGAGACTTTGCTCGTCGACTTCGGCTGCTTTTTTCCACGCTTCAACAGCCGCCGCGCAAGCATCAATATCGCTTAATTCCGCCGCGGATTTCAGGTCGCCGAAGCACTTTTCCTGCGCGGGTGAGAAGGTGTATTTGGACATCTTCTCGATAACCTCGTCCATCTGAAGCGTGTCAAATGCGTCAAGTGCCTCGGTCATCTCGCCGAGCAAATTCATCACATCGTCTATGCTTGCCGTGCCTTGAGCCGAGCTTTCCTCGACATCGGGGAACACCGGCGCGAGAATTTTCTTGTACTCGAGGAAATCCTCGATAAGGTCGCTGGTTTTTGCGAGAATGAGGTCGATATTCTGCTCGTTTCCAGCTTTCTCCAAGCTTGCCGCAAGGTCGGCGAGCTCGTCCGCACCGATTTGCCGAGAGGTGCTCTTGAGCGAGTGAACTTCAATCGTGTAGCCCTTTATATCGTTCTTCTGAAGCATATCGGAGATAATCGCGGCGCGTTTTTCGATTGAGAGATAATACTCCTTGAGTATCTGCATATAGAGCTTTTCGCTGCCGAGAAGCGAGAGCGCGTGCTGCGTGTTCAAGCCCTCGATAACGAGCTCCTGCTTTTTCTCGGCGGGCTTGCTGCCCTTCTGCGCGGTGATGGGGATTATCTTCTCGTTCGGCAGCCAACGCCTGATTGCCGCAACAATATCCGTCACCTCAATCGGCTTGGCAACAAAATCGTTCATTCCCTCGCGCAGGAACATTTCCTTTGTGCCGCCGATTGCGTTTGCGGTGAGCGCGATAATCGGAACGTCCTCGTAGCCGACGATAAGTCTGCGGATAATGTGCGTTGTCTCGATACCGTCAACCTCGGGCATCATATGGTCCATAAACACAATATCGTACTTGATTTTCTTGACCTTTTCGATTGTTTCGAGAGCACCTGTCGCCGTGTCAACCTGCATTCCGAGCGGCTCGATAATACCGCACGCAACCGTGAGGTTTATCGGGTTGTCGTCAACGATAAGAATATGCGCGTCGGGCGCGGTGAACACGAAATTGTCCTCGGACGAGTCACTGATTTCGGCGAGATTTTCCCCGAGACCGAGCGCAGAGTACAGACCGAGCGAGAACACCGGCTTGTGCAGCATTTTCACGCGCGGCATATTTATATCGGCTGCGCTTTCAAACGGCGCGATAAGCAGGCATTTCAGACGCGGATTATCGGCGAGGGATTTCTTTATTCTGTCGCCGAAAAGGTGCTTTTCAACGATTATGTAGCCGTCCGTGACATTGTCGAGGCTTCCCTGCATTTCAAGGTCGTTATATTCGATACCGAGTGCCGAGAGGTCCTTACAGATTTGGTTGAGGACGTACTCGTTTTCGATGATGAGCGCGGCTTTCAGATTGCTGTCGGGAACAGGTATAGACGGCGCGGGGTCGATGATTTTCTGCGGGAGATTGACGTAGAACGTGCTTCCCTTTTCGTACTCGCTCTCAACCGAAATGCTTCCGTCCATCAGCCGCAGAAGCTGCTGCGAAATTGCGAGACCGAGACCCGTGCCTTCGATATTTCGGTTGCGCTTGCTGTCAACCTGCTGGAACGACTGGAACAGCTTGTCAAAATCCTGTTTCTTGATACCGATACCCGTGTCGCGGACAATCGCTTTCAGCATAATTGTTTCGTTGTCAATCGGCTCAAACGAGATAGACAGGTGCACCTCGCCTTTTTCGGTGAATTTAACCGCGTTGTTCAAAAGATTGAGCAGGATTTGCTGCACTCTGATGTTGTCGCCGTACAGCTTGTGCGGGAGCTTCGCGTCAAAATCAACCGTAAACTCCAGCTTCTTCGAGCCTATTCTCGTGTTGACAATATTGGAAAGCGAGTTGATGATAGAAAGCGGCTCGTAGACAACCTCGACGATGTTCATCTTGCCCGACTCAATCTTGGAGAAATCGAGAATGTCGTTTATAATCGTGAGGAGGTTTTTGCCCGAGGCGCGGATTTGACGGATATACTCCTTTGCCTGCGGCGTCATTTCCTCTCGCAGAGCCATTTCCGCCATTCCGAGCACCGCGTTCATCGGCGTGCGGATTTCGTGGCTCATATTCGCGAGGAAGTCGGATTTCTGCTTCGCGGACTGCTCGGCGATTCGGATTGTTTCGTAGGTCTTGAACGCCATATTTGAGATTATGGTTGCGAACTCGTAGATAAAATCCGTGGAGCGCTCGATTGCGGCTTTCGGGACAATTTGAGCTTTCTTTGCCGCCGCGATAAAGCCCTCCTCGTCAACACCGATTTCCTTCGCGACCTGACGCATTCTCTCGATATCCGGCTCCTCGGCGAGAACTTGTCCGCCGATAAAGCTGCCTATCATTCGGTCACCGAGCATAATCGGCGCAGCGAAATCCACGAGATTTGCGTGACAGAAATAAGACGTCGGCTTTCCCGTTTGGAGAACCGTTATCGCGCCGTCGCGGTCGCATTTCTCGCAGCGCGCTCTGCCGATAGGTGACTTGCGGCAATACTCCGTGCAGAATTCCGTGAAGTTTGAGCCCTGCGTGAGCGGAACTCCGTTTTCATCGGTTGTAAGGGACGCCATTCTCGCCATTTTGGAAAAGGAATCCTGAATTTTCTGGAGCGTTTCCACGGGGATAAGGTCTACAAGCCTGATTTCATTTACATTTGTTTCTGTTTCCATCGCACGTTCTCCTTTTTCGTTCTGCCAAAGCTATACTTATAACTATTATACAATATCTTGGAGCTTTTGTCAATTATTTTCGGTTAAAACGGAAAAATTTGCGTGAACCGATAAACATTCGTTGTAATTATTCACAAACTTATAATGCTTTTTAGCTAAAAATCGCCAAAATTGTTGACAATAATTGTTGCAAATTGTATAATAATGTCAAGGCAGTCATTTTTTCTATTGACAAATGTATGATTTCGTACTATAATAAAAGAGCAAAGTGAGAATTAAAATGGACAGCAATAGGTTTGAATACATTCACAAGATAAACAATTTCATCACGGTGTTAAACGCGCTTTATCACCGTGCATCCGTCAAGCTCGGGATATCCGACAGCGTTTTCGTCGTGCTTTACGAGATTTTCGACGAGGGCGACGAGTGCCTGCTTACCGAGATTTACAAAAAATCCGGCATCAGCAAGCAGACCGTAAATTCCGCGCTGCGCACGCTCGAGAAGGACGGAATTGTGTATCTTGAGAAGATTGACGGAAGAACAAAAAAGGTTGTTTTGACCGAAAAAGGAAAGGTGTTCGTCAAGAACACCGTCGCGCGGCTTTACGAAGCCGAGGTGCGCGCCTTCGACGACTGGACGGACGAGGAAATCAAGGATTATCTCGAGCGTTCGGAAAAATACATAAGGCACTTTGTCGAGGAAATCGACAAGCTGTGATTTTTGTGCCCAAAATGAAAAAACCAAGTGCTTTTTAAAAGAATATCTTCGCTCCCCGTCAATTTTGGCGGGGAGTTTTTTTGTGTAATTGCGGAAAAATTTATTTTATGCTATAATTTAACCGTAACATTTTATTTTTTGAAACGTGTAAGTAAATGAAAAGGGAAAGCGGGGTGGTGTTCTGGAAAGAGAAACGGAGCTGATGAAGCGGGTTCAGGCGGGCGATTACGGCGCTTTCGAGGAGCTCGTTTCCCTTTGGCGAGCACCCGCGGAGCATTTCGCCGAGTCGATTGTCAAGGATTACGCGTTATCCGAGGACATCGCGCAGGACTGCTTTGTAAAGCTGTGGGTTTTCCGCGACAAATACCGCTTTGAGTTCAGCTTTAAGACGTACCTTTTCACCCTGATAAAGCGCCGCGCGATTGACGAATTGCGCAAAAACCGCCGATTAACCGAGCTTCCCGATGAACTTCTCGAACAGCTTTCCGACGAGAACACCCCCGAGGAAATCTACCTCCGCACCGAAACCGAGCAGCGTATTTTCGAGGAAATCGAGCGTTTGCGAAAGACCGACGGCGACTGCTTTTACCTTTTCGCGGTCTGCGGAATACCCGCGCGGGAGATTGCGAAACGGCTCGGGATAACGGAGGTTAACGTTCGCGTGAAAATCCACCGCACGCGCGCAAAGCTGAAAAAAATTCTTGAAAAGGAGGGCTTGTTGTGAATTACAACGAACGGCTTCGCGAGAAAATTCTCCTAGCCGAACAGCACCGCGATGAAACCGAGCAAATCCTAAAAGCCGCAAAACCGCGCAAAAAAACAGGCTTTGCAGAGTTTATTCGCGATATGGTTTTCGGGCTGGGGCTGAAAAATGTGTTTTACGGGATAATGGACGTTGCGGTTATCACGATTGCTGTTGCCGCGGGAATGATTGCGCTGCTTTACGGGATTTCGTCCGAATATCGGCAGGCGGATTTTGAGCTTTACGGATTGGTTTTTTCGCTCTCTCCGCTGATTTATATCACCTTTTTCCTGATGTCGTTAATCAAGGAAAAAACCGAGGGCTGCTTTGATGTGAAGATGTCCTGCCGCTACACCGCGCTTCACCTCTGCGCTTTCAGAATGTTTGTCTGTGGGATTTTTTGTATGATAATCAACGCGCTTTCGACGCTCGCTATCGCTCTGCGCGCGGAAGTCAGCTTCACGGAGCTTGCGGCAATATCGTTTTCATCACTGTTTTTGTTTGCGCTGGTGATGATTTTGTCGCTGCTGCGGTTTGGCGCAAAGGGCTGCTTTGTGCCGCTCGGAGTTTTGACGGCTTGCCTTATTCTGTCGTCGTTTTCTTGGTTCAACTCGCTGCTCAAAAATATCCCGACAGCCGCGTATCTGGTTCTAGGAGCGGTCTTGCTTGTCCTCAATCAATCGGTTCTCAACAAAATAAACAGGAGGTACAGCTATGCTGTCCGTTAAAAATGTAACAATGAAATACGGCAATCACACGGTTCTCGACAACATCAGCATTGATTTCGAGAACGGAGTTTACGGTTTGCTTGCTCCGAATGGCGCGGGCAAAACCACGTTTATGAAGCTGCTGGCAACGCTGCATTTCGCGTCATCGGGAAAGGTGACGTGGAACGGCGAAAGCATCGCGGCGCTTGACGAAAGATACCGCGATATTATCGGTTATCTCCCGCAGCAGTTCGGCTACTACAAAAGCTACACCGCCGAGGATTATTTGCTGTATCTCTCGGCGCTGAAGGGTATGCCGAGAGCTGCGGCAAAACAGCGCGTCGGGGAGCTGCTGAATTTGGTTGCGCTGTCCGATGTAAAGAGCAAAAAGATGAAGAAATTCTCGGGCGGAATGGTACAGCGCGTGGGGATTGCGTCGGCGCTGCTCAACGACCCGAAGGTGCTGCTTCTCGACGAGCCGACCGCGGGACTTGACCCGAAGGAACGCGTGCGTTTTCGGAACATTCTCGCGGGGCTTTCAAAGGACAGGGTTGTGATTTTATCAACGCATATCGTGTCCGATGTCGAGAGCATCGCAAACCGCATTGTTATGCTGCAAAACGGCAAAATTTACTGTAATGAAACAGTCGGAGAGGTCTGCGGGCGTCTTGGCGGTAAGGTGTTCGAGGCGGAAATGCCCGCGGCGGAAACGGCGGCATTTTCGCAAAAGCACTTTGTGGTATCGGAGCGCTTCGAGGGAAACAGCGCGTTTGTGCGTTTTATCGCCGACGAGGGCGAGGGTTATGCGCCGAAAAGCGCGGGACTCGAGGACGTTTTTCTGTATCTTTATCGGGACAGCGAGGGCGAAAATGCTGATACTTTATGAACTGAAAAAACAGCTTGAACAGCCGTTTGCGTACATTTTTCTCGCGATTTGCTTTGCGGTGAATATATTTTTGTGCAACAATTCTTACAACAACAGCGCGATAAATTCACAGTCAAAACTTGTCTCGGAAACCGGAACTTTCTATATGACCGAGGAAATTGCGCAGTCGATTGAGGGCAAGAGGGAGCAATCGCTCGCCTTGCAATACGTTGGAAAAGAAATTTCGCCCGAGGACGCGGCGGCGATTTTGCTGGATTGCTCGCTTCACGGGAGCTACCGTTTTGACGAGGAATTTTCGGAGCATATCGCGGAAATATCGTCGGAGCAGCTCGGGAAGCGGCTTGAAGAAATCGCCGAAAAGGACGAGCTTTCCGCGGTAAACGGCGGCGGAGAACTCTTTTGGGTGCTCTCGTCAATCGTGTGGGCAGTCGCGATTGAGTCGGTGATTTTCACCTTGCTGATGACCGCGAAAATTCTCGGTCACGAAGCCGTTTCGCAGACCGCATCGGTTGTCCTCTCAACCCGCACGGGACGGCGGATAAACCTCGTAAAAGCGGCGGCTTCCGTGATAATCTCGATTGCGTTTCAAGCAGTGAATTTTTTGCTTTGCTGTACATTATTTTTCGCGCTCTGCCCCTGCTTCAACCTGCTTTCGGCACCGTTTGCACTCGATTATCCAACGGTTATCCCGTGGCTTGACACAACGGTCGGCGGGTATTTTATGCTGAACTTTTTGATGAGCCTGCTGTTGACCGCGATTTTCTCGCTGATGAGCTTTTGCTGCTCGGGCAAAAACGGCGGTATCAGGCAGTTTTTCCTGTCGTTAATTTTGGCGTTTATCTTGTACATTCCCGCGTTTTTCAAGCTCGGATTTGTCTCGCCGTTTATCCGCTGCCTTACACCAACGGCTCTGCTTTTTAACCAACCGGGGTGCTGGTTTTCGGTATCGCAAAGCGGGATTGCGGTGTTCGGTGCGGACATTTTCGCGATGATTTTCTGGGCAGCGGTGTGCGTTGTCGGGAGCATTTTCGCGTACAAGAAATTTAAGGCAGCACCGCACAATTAACGGCTATCGCCTTTGCCGTCCGCTTGCTTGCATATTTTAGGTGATTCGCATTGCGAATCACACGGTCATATTGCACCAATTCTCCTTGACGGGCGACAGCCCGCCTGCGTCGAATTGATACAATCTGACGAAAAATCTGACGGCGCAATCGAACGACAATAATTATGCGGTGTTGCCTTACAAAAAATCACCTTTGTAAATGGGGGTAAAAATAATGAGAATACTTTTGGAAGAGCTGAAAAAGCTGTTTCGCGTGAGATATGTTTTGTGCATCGCGGCAGTCTGCGCGGTTGTTTTCATAATGTGCGTATATATGGGCGGCTCGTATTTAATGCGCCTTTTCAATTCAACGGGAACGGAAAGAGCCGGTTATTATCATGACTACGGGAGCGCCGCGCTTTCCCAAGAATACAGGACATTCAAGTGGTTCACCGAGAAATTCGGCACGCGGATAACCGATGAAACTATCGCCGAAATCGACAAGCTGACCTATCCGCTGATGGAAAAGCAGATTGCGGGAAGCGGTGTGTTTAAGCAGCTCGGCGTGAAGTCGGTTGCCGAGTACGACGCGCTTCTCGATAAATACACCTTCGGCAGAGATTACAGATTAAATCCCGAAATGAAATATTACTATTTGGAGGGCGCGGACGATGACAATAAAACCGCGCAGTTGCTGACGAAATGGGCGGAATACGCGTTTTATTCGCCGAGCATAGACGCTGAAATTTCCCAAACCGAAACCTTCATAAATAACGGTGTACATACGTTTGATGAATTTGTGAATATTGTTCAAAATGCTGACGATAACGGCATCGAAATGGAAAGCAGTTTTCACGGTATGCTTTGGAATCTTGAATACACCGCTCCCGTTTCCGAGGAAGCGGCGGCACTTGCCGATGAATACTGGCGGTTTTGGTTCTGCAAAAAGCTGAAGTACGCGTACACTGCGGCAAAGAGCGACGCGATGAGCTTCGCGAACGGATTTTTCAAGGAGTATCAGCAGGGATATACGCACACCTCCGATGAATTTTACAGCGCAAAGCTGTTCTCTGCGGACAAGGGAATTTATTTTCCGCCAACCTATATAGAGCGCCTCGAAACCCGCATAAACCAACTCGGCGATGATTTTTACCAACTTAAATCCCCCGAAATCACCAAGACGTTTGAAAGCAGCGCGCCCGTTTTGTTTACAATCTGCATCGGCGCTTCGGTAATTCTCGCGGGGCTTTACGCCGTCAAGGACAACTGCAGCCGAATGAAGCAACAAATTTATTCCGCAAAAATTGGACGAAAACTTATAAAAACGAAGCTGCTCGCGGTTGTGGTTTCGGCGGGGATAATAAGCGCGATTTTCTCGGTATTGGTTGTCGTGCTGTCATCGATAGGCCTGTTCGCGGAGTTTTATTCGCTGCCGTTAAGCTCGTTCGCCGACCTTGAGATGTACTGGATAAACGTGAATATGTGGCAGTACATCGCGATTTATTGTGTATTTTCGTTCGTGATATGCGCGGGGCTGTCGCTAGTTTCGTTCGGGATATGCAGCTTTTTCAGCGGTTACATTCCCGCGATTTCGGTTTCGCTCCCGCTGATTGTCGGTACATCGTTTTTGTACGCGAAACCGCTCGGCTGCTTGTTCTCGCTCCCCGAGAGCATTTTCGAGGATATCCTGATTTTAGCGGAAACTGTCTTGGTTTCGCTTCTCGTCGGAATTATCCACACACGAAAAGCGCGCCGCGAACCCGTTTGATATTGCACAAAAAAGGCACCCGCCGGAAAAGCGAGTGCCTTGATTTTTTGCAATTTGCAAATATTCCCGAAAAATTATCTCTTGGAGAACTGCGGAGCACGGCGAGCAGCCTTCAAGCCGTACTTCTTTCTTTCCTTCATTCTCGGGTCACGAGTGAGGAAGCCTGCCTTCTTGAGTACGGGACGGAGCTCGTCGGAGTACTGAAGGAGCGCTCTGGAAAGGCCGTGACGGATAGCGCCTGCCTGACCGGTAACGCCGCCGCCTGCAACGGTGCAAACGATATCGAACTTCTCGAGGGTATCGGTGAGCGCGAGGGGCTGGCGAACGATGAGTTTGAGGGTATCGAGACCGAAATAGTCGTCGATATCTCTGCCGTTAATGGTGATGGAACCGCTTCCGGGGTACACTCTTACGCGAGCGACGGAGTGCTTTCTTCTGCCTGTTCCGTAGTAGTAAGGTTTAGATTCGTACATAAAAAGCCCTCCTTAAAACTTGTAATCAACCGGCTTTTGAGCCGCGTTCTTGTGCTCTGCACCCGCGTAGCAGCGCAGTCTGGTGAGAGCCTTTCTTCCGAGCGTGTTGTTGGGAAGCATACCGTTTACAGCGAGAGTCATAGCCTTCTCGGGGTTTTCCTTCATAAGGGTGCCGTAGCTAACTTCCTTGAGGTGGCCAATCCAGCCGGTGTGCCATCTGTAGAACTTCTTCTCGAGCTTCTTGCCCGTGAGAACTGCCTTGGAGCAGTTGATGATGATAACGTGGTCACCGCAGTCGCAGTGAGGCGCGAAAGTCGGCTTGTGCTTTCCTCTGAGCAGATGAGCAGCGGTAGCGGCAACGCGTCCGAGCGGTTTTTCCGCAGCGTCCAGAACGTACCAAGCGCGCTCAACTGTCTGTGCGTTAGGCATATAAGTTGACATTGATTTTTCCTCCTGTTAGTATTTGGTCGTGTTATTCACACACTTTTTTCAATCAACAAAAGTCATTATACAAGATTTTTCCGCGTTTGTCAAGCCCTTTTTGCCGCAAATTTAAAATATATCCCATTTTCTTTGCATTTCTCTCAATTTCTCTCTGTTTTTCTCTGTTTCTCTTGTTTCATTTCAATTTTGTTCAACTTTATAAAAAAGCGAGAAATACCGTGATATTCGCAGAAAACTTGAGTATTTCCCGATTATTTTGAAAAATCACCCAAATTTGTTCTTGACAACAGTTTAAAATAGTATTATAATACAATCAAACGATTGAACAGTTATTCAAATGAAAAAACGAAAGAGGTGAGAAAATGGTTAATGAAATGCCGCACTGCGAGCTGCTTCACGCGCACCCCGAGAGCATCGAAAAAATCCGCGAAAATATGCCCGATGATGACACGCTGATTGACCTGTCGGAGCTTTTCAAGGTGTTCGGCGACTCGACGCGGATTAAGATTTTAACGGCGCTGTCGTGCGGGGAGCTTTGCGTGTGCGATATCGGGGCGGCGGTCGGAATGACCAGCTCGGCGGTTTCGCACCAGCTCAAAATCCTCAAAAACGCGGAGCTTGTGCGGTTTCGGCGCGAGGGCAAAACGGTGTTCTACTCGCTTGCGGACGACCACGTTGGTACTATTTTAAAGCAAGGCTTTGACCACATTAACGAGTGAAAGGACGGTTTTCTATGGGAACTTTTTGGGACAGATTTGCGGGTGTTTACGACATCATCGAACTCACAAACGGCAAGGTTTACCGCGAAATGTGCGCGATAACACGCCGTCTTGTTCCGCGCGGAGCAAAGGTTCTCGACTGCGCTGCGGGAACGGGCGAGCTGTCGTTTGCGGCGGCTGTGAGAGCGGAGTCGGTGCTCTGCACCGACATCTCGGAGAATATGCTCAAGACCGCTAAAAAGAAGGCTGCGGCGCGCCAAAAGGACAACATTTCCTTTGCCGAGCGCAACATTTTTGACCTTCAGGAAGCGGACGAAACCTATGATATTGTTATCGCGGGAAATGTTCTGCATTTGCTCGATAACCCGCAGGACGCTGTTCGGGAGCTTTACCGCGTGCTGAAAACAGGCGGGAAACTGCTTTTACCAACGTTTGTCACTGCCGGACACGCCGAAAAGATGCTCAAAATCTACGAGAAGCTCGGCTATGACGCCTCCGCAAGCTATTCCCCCGAAACGTACAAGGAAATGCTGAAATCCTGCGGCGTCGGGAAGCTGCGCACAAAGCTGATTGACGGGGTAATTCCCTGTTGTTACGCGGTAATCGAAAAATTGTGATAATTTTTAATTTGAAAGGAAAAATATTATGAAAAAGACATTCAAGCTGATTGACCTCGACTGCGCAAACTGCGCGGCGAAAATGGAAACGGCGATAAGAAAAATTGACGGCGTGAAGAGCGCAACCGTGAGCTTTATGACGCAGAAAATGACGATTGAGGCGGACGACGAGCGCTTTGATGAAATCGTCAAGCTCGCGGTTAAGGAGTGCAAAAAGGTTGAGCCCGATTGCGAGGTTGTTGTGAAGTAAACGGATGTTTTTGCTGGCGAAAAAATTGCAGCGTCACGTTGCTGAAAGAGTGAAATTATGAGCAAAAAACAGAAGAAAAATCTTGTGCGGATAATAGTCGCGGCGCTGATTTGCGCGGGCGGATTTTTCGTCCCGACAACCGAGGAAACGTTCTCGTTTTTGTGGTTTCTGCGGCTGGGAGTTTTCCTCGCGGCGTACCTCACGGCGGGCTGGGACGTTTTGTGGAAAGCAATCCGCAATATCGCTCACGGGCAGGTTTTTGACGAGAATTTTTTGATGTCGATAGCGTCAATCGGCGCGATGATTATCGGCGATTATCCCGAGGGCACGGTGGTTCTGATTTTCTATCAGGTCGGCGAGCTGTTTCAGTCAATCGCGGTCGGAAAATCGCGCAAATCAATCTCGGATATGATTGATTTAAGCCCCGATTACGCGAATGTAGAGCGAAACGGCGAGGTTTTCGAGGTTGAGCCGGACGAGGTCGCTGTCGGGGAAATTATCGTGATAAAACCCGGCGAGAAAGTGCCGCTGGACGGTGTTGTCGTGTTTGGTTCAAGCGGGCTGAACACCGCCGCTTTGACCGGTGAAAGCGCGCTGCGTGACGTGACGGTCGGCGACGAGGTTTTGAGCGGAAGCGTGAACACAAGCGGCTTGCTGAAAATCCGCACGGCAAGCGAGTTTAGCAACTCAACGGCAGCGAAAATTCTCGAGCTTGTTGAAAATTCTGCCGAAAACAAGGCGAAAACCGAGAATTTCATCACGCGTTTTGCCCGCGTTTATACACCGATTGTGGTTATCGGCGCGGTTTTGCTGGGAGTTATCCCGCCGCTGTTTGACGGGAATTGGAGCGAGTGGATTTACCGTGCGCTGACGTTTTTGGTGGTAAGCTGTCCGTGTGCGCTGGTTATTTCGGTGCCGCTGTCGTTTTTCGGCGGAATCGGCGGCGCTTCGCGGCACGGTATAATGATTAAGGGTGCAAACTATCTTGAGGAGCTCGCGCGGGCGCGGACGTTTGTTTTCGATAAAACGGGCACGCTCACGAAGGGCAGCTTTGAGGTCGCGACAATAGTTCCCGAGGGGATTTCCGAGGAGGAGCTGCTCGGAATGTGCGCGGCAGCCGAGCGGATTTCAAATCACCCGATTGCCAAATCAATCGTTCGGGCAGCGGAAAAACGCGCGCTGAAAATTGACGCGGAAAACGCAGAGGAAATCGCGGGATACGGCGTGAAGGCGGTTGTTTCGGGCAGGGAAATTTGCGTGGGCAACGCGCGTTTTATGGAAAAAATCGGCGTTTCAGTCAAGGGCACGGACGCTGTCGGAACCGTGATTTACTGCGCTTGTGAGGGCAAATACGCGGGAAGAATTATCGTCCGCGATGAGCCGAAGGAAAACGCCGCGGCTGCTCTGAAAAAGCTCACGGAGCTTGGTGCGGACAGGAAAATTATGCTCACGGGCGACCGCAAAAACGCAGCCGAGTCTGTCGCGAAAACACTTGGTCTTGACGAGGTGAGGTCGGAGCTTTTGCCGGACGGAAAGGTTGCGGCTGTCGAGGAAATTTACGCGAAAAAGCCGCCGAAAACCGCGCTTTGCTTTGTCGGCGACGGAATGAACGACGCGCCGTCGCTTGCCCGCGCGGACGTTGGTATAGCGATGGGCGCGCTCGGCTCGGACGCGGCGATTGAGGCGGCGGATATCGTGCTGATGAACGACAATATCGAAAGCGTGCCGCTCGCCGTGAAAATTGCCCGCAAAACGCACCGCATTGTCACGGAAAATATCGTTTTCGCGCTCGCGGTAAAGGTCGCCGTGCTTGTGCTCACGGCGGTCGGCATCGCAAATATGTGGGCGGCGGTTTTCGCGGACGTCGGCGTTTCGGTTATCGCGATAATCAACGCAATGCGAGCTATGCGCACGAACAAATTATAAGATTTTCCCGCTCATTTTCGGTGAGCGGGAAAGCTGTTTTCGCGGGAAACGAGCTTCGGTTGTTTCGTTAATCGACAACGTTTTGCGGGAATTTCACGCGCGATTTCGGTTGACGGGAAAGCTGTTTTCGGCTGAATTTCGGGGAAAACGCCGCCGATTTCGCGGAAAACGGGCTTCGGTTGTCGCGATAAGTGTGAACGATTTTGGGAATTTCCCGCGCGATTTTGGCGGGCGGGAGCGTTTTTGTGTTGACTTTTGGCGTAAAACGTGGTATAATATAATGTATATTATAAACGAGGAGGGTTTTTATGTCCGACAAACCTTTAAATCCGTTTGATGACGCGGAAGAAATTGCAAAAAAGTCAATGGTTCTGTTTTTTCTTATAGACTGCTCGGGCAGCATGGGCGGCTCAAAAATCGGCACGGTTAACTCCGTTATGGAGGAGCTTATCCCCGAAATTCGCGGGATTGGCGGCGCGGACGCCGATATCAAAATCGCCGTTCTGAAGTTTTCGGGCGGAAGCGAGTGGATGTACAACGAGCCGATTTCGGTTGACGAGTTTGAGTGGAAGCCGCTTGACGCGGAGAACGTAACCGACCTCGGAAGCGCCTTCACCGAGCTTTCCTCAAAGCTCTCGCGCAACAGCTTTATGAACTCGCCGTCACTTTCGTTTGCGCCGGTTATGATACTTATGTCGGACGGTTATCCGACCGATAATTTCGAGAAAGGTCTTGACGAGCTGCGCAAAAACCGCTGGTACGCTGCGGGAATAAAGGCGGCTGTCGCTATCGGCGAGGACGCGGATTTTGATATACTTTCGCGCTTTACCGGCAACCCCGACAGCGTTGTCACCGCGCATAACGGCGAGGCGCTTGCAAAACTCGTTAAATTTGTCGCGGTAACTTCTTCGCAAATCGGCAGCAAGAGTATGCGTCTTGCCGAAACCGAGGAGGATTTCCGCACCAAACAGGAGTCCGCAGCCGAGCAAATCCGCGAGTTCGCCGAGAGCGACGAGATAAGCGCGGACATCGAAGAGGGCTGGTAAAAAGCGGTCGGTTTGATGGTGAACGAAAAGAGGAAATTTACGGGCTGCGCGCTTTCGGTTCGCGGCGCTTCTCACGAGGAAACCGGCGGTGAGTGTCAGGACAGCGCGCGGTATTTCATCGGTGAAAATTTCGCGGTTGCGGCGGTTTCCGACGGTCACGGCAGCGAAAAGCATTTCCGCTCCGCTTCGGGCAGCGAAATGGCAACGCGCGTTGCTATTCGCTCAATCTGCGATTTCAGTGAACGAAACGCCGAGCACGGCGGGCTGGACGGGATTTTTCTCGAGAACCCGAAAAACGCTGCGCGAAGAATTGCCGCGAACATAATCTGCGGCTGGAACAGCGAGATTGCCGCGCATATCGGGCTTTTGCCGCTGAACGAGAGTGAGCGGGTGATTTTCGACAAGTACGGCGGGATTTCAAACGAGGTTATGTACGGGGCAACGCTAATTGTGGGCTGTTTAACGGAAAAGGGCTGCTTCGGCTTGCAAATCGGCGACGGCAACTTTTGTGTGCTGGAAAACGGCGAGATGACGTCGCCCGTGCCCGAGGACGCGAAGCTTGTCGGCAATCTCACAACCTCTCTCTGCGACAGCGACGCGATTTCGAGCTTTCGCTGGTTTTACCGCGAGGGGGATTTTTCGGGGATTGTGCTTTCGAGCGACGGTTTGATAAACTCGTTCCTGAACGAAAGCGATTTCTACAGCTTCGGAAAACGCGTTTTAACCGCCGTGGGAAGCGGCTCTACGGGCGCTCTCGCGGAGCATTTGAAAACACGCTCGCGTTGCGGGAGCAGAGACGACATTTCGGTTGCCGCGATTGTGTGAGCGGCGGTTCGATAAAATTAACGAGAGCGAAAACGCGTGTTAACCGCGGTGGAAAGCGGCTCTACAAGCGCTCTCGCGGAGCATTTGAAAACACGCTCGCGACACGGGAGCAGAGACGACATTTCGGTTGCCGCGATTGTGTAAGCGGCGGTTCGATAAAATTAACGAGAGCGAAAACGCGTGTTAACCGCAGCAGAAAGCGGCTCTACAAGCGCTCTCGCGGAGCACTTGAAAACGCGAACGCGACACGGGAGCAGAGACGATATTTCGGTTGCTGCGATAGTTTAAATTAAGGAGAAAAATATGGCTGGTCTGAATATTAACAAGGATATCGACAATTCCGCGCTGAACGAGCTTCTCGAGCAGCGCCGTACGCTTGACAAGAGTGACAGAAACGCTACAAACGAGCTTTCGGCGCGGCTTGCGACGGAAATCGTGATGAAGGCAACGCTGCTCGGCGTGGTGAATTTCAGCAAGGAGCCTGTCAAGAATGAAGACGGCGAGCTTGAGCTTGCGAAGGGCTCGAATATGAATTTCGTGCTTCTCGACAGCACAAAATCCGGCGGCAAGTATTTCCCCGTTTTCACCGACAAAAAGGCGATTGATGATTGGGGCGGCGTGAAGGATTATTACACGGTTCAGGTGGGGTTCGAGAACCTCGCGGGGCTTATCCTCACGGGCGATACCTGCGATGGAATGGTGCTGAATGTCGGCACGGACAATCTTGTTATCGAGCGCAGCGTTATTGCGTCGTGGAACGAGAGAAAGCAGATTGTCGAAAAGGGACACGCGGACAACGTTATCACAAACAACACGCCGCTCGAGATTTACCCCGCGAATCCGTACCCGCTTCAGCTCTCGAACAAGCTTTGCGAGGCGGCAAAGAGCATCAAGGGCGTGAACAATCTGTGGCTGCGCGGAATTACGCTCAACGGCGAGGCGGGCTATCTGCTTGTCGTGGACTTCACGGGCGACAGACAGCCGATTTTCTCGAAGCTCGGTGAGGCAGGAAAGGAATTTCTCGGAAGAATGCCGCTTCATCTTGTGCCGTTTTCCGATGATTTCGGCAAAAATGCTGTTGACAAGGTTGTTCCGATTTACTCGAAGGAGTAAGATGTTGTTCAGCCTGTAAAAAGAATACTAACAGGCTGGCGAGAAAGGTGCAGATGCTAGGAAACGTCATATCGGCTAGGCTTTGTGCCTGCCGATATGACGTTGACGACGCAGATGTGCCTTTATCGCCAGTCTGTGTTGTTAAATTGCACAAAATGGCGGCGTTAAATTCAATAAATTTGTTGTAGACAATTTCAAATTATTGTGCTATAATTAAAGTAGCGCCAATAGCGGCGGAATTCAGCGATTTGGAGGGGAAATAATATGGCTAAGAAAAAGTTGTTCGGGAACAACATTAAACCTTCGTGCAAATACTGCGAAATGGGAAAAGCAGGCGAGGGCGATGTTATAAAATGTGAGAAATTCGGCGATGTAAAGGCGTATGATTCCTGCAAGAAATTCGTCTACAATCCGCTGAAGAGAATACCGAAGAAAGAGCTTCAGCTCGCAAATTCTGCGGTTAACGAGATTGATTTCTAAAAAAGAGCGTGCGTGTTAAGCGCGGCGTTTACAGATGATTTTCAGCACCTTCGCTCATCTTGGCGGGGGTGCTGTGTCTTGTTTCAAAGAGGCGTAATCGGGATTTATAACTTGGAGGTTTAACGTGGCATCTTATATTATATCTAACAAAAAAGACTTAAGTATATTTGGCGATAAAACGGATACGGATATGACCGTGTTGACAATCACCGCAAATATCGAAGTTGATTTATGCGTATTAAGGTTTTATCCACAGCTAAAAGAGCTAAATCTATACGGAAAATTTTCAGGATATGAAAATATTCCTTCACTTGAATATTTAGAGAGCTTGAAGATTTCCGGCTCTATGACAACCAATAGAATATCCGATTTAGGATTTATTGAGAATATTTCAAATCTTAAAAAGCTATGGCTTGAAAGCTTGCCGTCTGTTGTAACATTACCCGCACTCAACAATATTTACGCTTTAAAAATGTACGAGTTACACAAAATTGAGAATTTGGAAATATTGCTAGGTTCACAATTACGTTTTCTCGATTTGTGTCTGTGCGCAGATAAAGTTCCCGCTTCTAAAATTGCCGAAATATTATCAAAAATTGATACCCTTGAAAAAGTTGGCGTAGTGGTTGACAGAAGCGGCAGAAAAGAACAAGTGCTGCGAAATCAGCTTATTAAACTTGGGAAAAAGCATTTAATTGATGATGACGGAATATTGTATGCCAAAAATTGGGATAATCTTTGATTTATGCAAATACTCCAAACCACAAGCCCGAAAGCACCCCTTTCCCTGCCTTCGGGCTTGATTTTTATAACGCAAACTCCGCGATAATCCCCTCGTAGAGCGCCGCGAGCGACATTCCGATAAGGAGAACGAAAAATCTTGCCGCGAGATATCTTGCGGGAAAATCATCGACTCTGCGGTTTTTCCCGCCTGCGAAAAAGCGGAGTTCGGTTGAGAAGCAGCTTGAAAATGCCGCCCCAAATCCGCCGCAAAGGAGAACCGCCGCCGCTGACGGGAGAAGTGCGGCGTGTTGAATACAAGCGAACGTGAGTCCCGTGCCAAGCCCGAGAAACAGCGGCACAATCCACACCAGCAAGTCCCCGAGCGCAAAGAACGCCAGCAGGAACTCCACGGCAAGACAGCCCGCGTTTATCAGAAATCTCCCCGAGAACACGCTCCAAAATCCCGCCGAAAACCGCTCCGAAAGCCGCTCGGCGGGATTTTCACCAAAAGCTCCCGTGAGCGCCGCGACAGCTCCCGCCGCTGTTCCGATAACCGCAACCGCTGTCATCAGGATTTTCTGCGCGTTTCTGTTTAACTCGGGTGAACGGACGTGCGTGTATTCCTCGGACATCTCGGGCGCTTCCGAAACCGCTTCCGGATTGACGTCAACGACCTCGCCGTCGATGATAATTTCGGTAATTTTCGGCTCGGGTGACTTGTCCGAGGGCTTTTCGGGAATTTTCCCCGAGGTGAAATCAATTACGTTTTCCATTCAATTTTTGCTCCTTATCTATCATTATTAAAATGTATTTTGAAAAAGTGAAAAATATTCCGCGCGAACTGTTGACAATAACCGAAATTTGTGTTAAATTATAATATATGTAGTTGTAAAGGAGAAAAAATTATGCGAATGAGAAGAAAAAAGAACCTTGACGAGCGTCTTGCCGCTTGCAAAGAGGTTATGCTGTATATGCAGTGCCAAAACGAGCACGCAAACGACGCTCTTTCCGAGGAGTTTTTCGCGGACAGCCGAAAGGTTTTCGGGAACGACAACCCGCTGTACCTTGAAATCGGCTGCGGGAAAGGCGGCTTTGCTATCGAGTTTGCTCGGCAAAATCCCGATATAAATCTGATTGCCGTGGAGAAAACGCCGAACGTGCTCGTGACGGGAATGGAGGAGCAGATGAAGCTGCGCCTGCCGAACCTCAAATTCTGTATGGGGCAGGCGGAGTATCTCGAGCACCTTTTCCACGACGGAACAATCGACCGCATTTTCCTCAACTTCAGCTGCCCGTTCCCGAAAAAACGCTACGCGATGCACCGCCTCACCCACGCGCGTTTTCTCGCGATTTATCATAAGATAATGAAGGAGAACGCCGAAATTCACCAAAAAACCGATAATATGCACTTCTTTGAGTTTTCGCTCGAGCAGCTCTCGAACAACGGTTTCCCGCTGAAAAATATCAGCCTTGATTTACATAACAGCGGCTTTGAGGGGAACATTATGACGGAGTATGAAAAAAGATTTACCGACCTCGGACAGCCGATTTACAGGCTCGAGGCGGTAAACAGGAGAGAAGATTGATGAAAAAAACTTTGGGGCATTTTCGGAGCGCGTCGGGACTTTGCGATATTCGATTTTACATCTACGCGCCCGAAAAGCCGAAAGCGGTTGTGCTGATGTCGCACGGAATGTGCGAGTATATCGAGCGTTACGAGGAATTTGCGGAATTTTTGTGCGAGAACGAGATTGCCTTCTGCGGCAGCGACCACCTCGGGCACGGAAACTCGGTTTCGGACGACGATATGCTCGGCTATTTCGGGAGTCGGCGCGGGTATATAAATATGGTGCGCGACCTCAACAGAATGAGGAAAATCGCGGAGCTGAAGTTCCCCGAGCTGCCGATGTTTCTTATCGGGCACAGTATGGGCAGCTTTCTCGGACGGATTTTTCTGTCAAAATATCCCGTGCACTTCAACGGCGCGATTTTCACAGGAACTGCGGGCGGTATCACGGGTTCGGCGCCGCTGCGGGCTGTCCTCGACCTCACCTCGCGCACAAACGGCGAGCTTTACCGACCGAAGCTCTGCACAAAGCTGGCGTTCGGGCTGTTCAATCTGCGCACAGAAAACCGCCGTACACCGAACGACTGGTTGTCGCGCGATGATAAAACCGTGGACAAATTCTGCGCCGATAAAAAGTGCAATTTCACGTTCACCACGGCGGGCTACCGCGATATGCTGAACGCGCTTTTGTGCTGCAACTCCGCGCCCGTTATCGAGAACACGCCGACCGATATCCCGCTGCTTTTTTTGAGCGGCGGAATGGACCCTATCGGCGAGTACGGCGCGGGTGTTCGCGCGGCGGTTGTCAAGTATCTCGAGCACGGCTGCGAGGTTAATCTGCGCATTTACCGCGAGGCTCGGCACGAGCTGCTGTTCGAGCTGAACAGGCGCGAGGTTATGGAAGATATTCTGCGGTTTATGATAGACCATATCTAGTTGCCGCCGTACAATTTTGGGTGAACGCACGCGCTTGAATTTCTCGCGGGAGCGCTTGCACGAGATTTGTGCAATTTTGCGTAACAGGTGAACGATTGTCGCATTGCCGAATTGTAATAGTTGACATTTTTCGCCAAATGTGGTACAATATATTTATTGTTTATTTCAACAGAAAGCGAGCTGAAAATTTTGCTTGAGATACAGGATTTAAAATGGAGTCTGCCGAGCGGCGACGGGATTATAAACGGCGTTTCGTTCAAGACAAAGGGCGGGCTTACGGTTGTCACAGGACCAAACGGCGGCGGAAAAACAACGCTTGCCAAGCTGATTGCGGGAGTTGAGACGCCGACATCGGGAAAAATTCTCCTTGACGGTGAGGACATCACGGGGCTTTCCGTGACCGACCGCGCGAAAAAGGGCGTTGCCTACGCGTTTCAGCAGCCCGTGCGGTTCAAGGGAATAACCGTGCGTGATTTACTCGAGCTTGCGGCGGGCGAGAATATGAAGTACACGTCGCTTTGCAACCTGCTCGGAAAAGTCGGGCTTTGCGCGGAGGAGTACATTGACCGCGAGATGAACGCGGCGCTTTCGGGCGGTGAGGCAAAGCGTATCGAAATCGCGACCGTTCTCGCGAGAAAAGCGAAGCTGTCCGTTTTTGACGAGCCCGAGGCGGGAATTGACTTGTGGAGCTTTTCGCGGCTTGTGGAAACGTTTGAGGAAATCCGTTCCAAGAACGAAGGCGAGCTGATTGTTATTTCACACCAAGAGCGTATTCTGAAAATTGCGGACGAGATTGTTGTTATCGCGGACGGAAAAATCAGAATTTCGGGACCGAGGGAGGAAATTCTCCCACAGCTTTTGGCGGGCGAATACACCTGTTCCTGCCCGAAACGCGGCTGAAAATCGAGAGGTAAAGATGATGGAGAACAGTTTTAACGATATCACGGCGGGAATGCTGAAAATCATTTCCGATTACGATATAGACACGGGTTTCAAGGGCGCTTATAATATCCGCGAGGACAGCGCTTGCGCGGGACGGCAGTCCTCGGAGAACATCACGATTGCGCCGAAATCCGACAAGCCCGGAATTGACATAATCGTAAAGCCGAACACAAAGGGCGAGACGGTTTATATACCGGCTTGCGTGACGCACACGGCGGTTGACGACCTTGTGTACAACGATTTTCATATCGGGAAAAACGCAGATGTTGTGATAGTCGCGGGGTGCGGTGTGCACAACGACGGTGAAGAGGATGCGCGCCACAACGGTATTCACAGATTTTTCCTTGACGAGGGCGCGTCTGTTTTGTACAAGGAAAAGCATATCGGTACCGGTGACGGAAAGGGTTTGAAGAAGATTGACCCGGTGACCGAGTGTTACTTAAAGGACAACTCGCGGCTTGAGATGGACACAATCCAGCTCGGCGGCGTTGACCGTTCCACGAGAACAACAAGCGCGGAGCTTGCGGCGGGCGCAAAGATTATCGTGCGCGAGAGGATTATGACGGACAACGCCGAGGAGGCTATCACGAAATTCAGCGTGAAGCTGAACGGCGAGGACAGCGGCGCGGATTTGGTGTCGCGGTCGGTTGCAAGGGGGAATTCGCATCAGGCGTTTTACAGCGTTGTCGAGGGAAACAATCGCTGCACGGGACATTCGGCTTGTGATGCGATTATCGCGGAAAACGGCAGGGTTGACGCGCAGCCCGCGCTGAATGCGAGCAACGTTGACGCGGAGCTGATACACGAGGCGGCGATTGGGAAAATTGCGGGTGAGCAGCTGTTGAAGTTGTGTTCGCTCGGGTTAACGCGCGAGGAAGCCGAGGAGAAGATTATCAGCGGGTTCTTGAAGTAAGTGAAAACAAGCACCGCGAAGCGAAAAAAGTCTTTTTGAAAGTCCAGAAAACTTTTTCTTCAGAAAAAGTTTTCTGGTCGCCGAAGGCACTGGAGCGAAGCGTCAAAACATAAAAAAAGAACGATTGAGCAAATCAATTTTTATCAACAAATCCGGCATAAATAAGCAACCCTTGCTGATTTTTCGGGTTTGACACCCGAAAAATCGCAAGAAATCAGAACAGACTAATCTTGACGGTAAAACTAAAAATTTCTGCTATAACAAACTTTGAATAAGCGAAAAACTCGGAGCAAGAACTCCGAGTTTTGTTGTTAAGGGTAGGTTTGTGAAATGGGGTTTGCGATTTTTTTGACGTCCGTCAAAAAAATTTGGCAATGGTTGCAAACTGTATTTCAAGTTTGTTTGTATAAGATTACTTTGAAGAATTATCCATTTTTATGATTTTACGGCTTCGCCTTCAGTGACGCTTCGCTCCAGTCTTGGAACCTTTTTCTGAAGAAAAAGGTTCCAAACCTCCAAAAAGACTTTTTTCGCTTCGCGTGCCCGATTACAGCTTCGCAAAAACAAATCCCCATCGAGATGACGGGGATTTTTATATGCCGCGAATTTGAGAAATTATGTGAAATTGAGGCGGGGTTTGTGCGAAAATTTTAGGTGGAAGAAGAGTGCTCGCGGCAGCAAACGGCGCGGAAAATGCGGCTTTTCACGCCGTGTTTGCCTTGTTACGCTCTCGCAACAACAACCGTGCCCGAGGTGAGCTTAACGTTGAGCTTCTGCACATTGCCCGAGCCGAGCGTCCCGCTTGTGCCTCTGCCGATGTTCATCAGCTTGCCCTTTTCGCCGCCGATATCGGTTTTGAGCACACCCGAAGCTCCGTTGAACGAAAGCTCTGCGGCACTGTCATCGGGAACGGTAATGTTCGCCGTGCCGCTTACAACATTAACCGAAAGCGCGTCGTTCCACTCGGTGTAATTCACGTCAACACCACCCGAGGTTATCGAGATATTTCCCGCGCCGCAAGCGTTCTGATAGGTTGTCTTTCCCGAAATGCAGGTGAGCGAGAAGCTCTCCGCGGGCGCGTTTACGTCAACATTTCCCGAAGCTGTCGATACCTTAAGCGACTTTGCGGGAATTTCGGAGTTGTTGGTGAAGGTGACATTCCCCGAAGCGGACTTCAGCTTGATATCCGCGAAAGTACCCGAAGCAACGATATCGCCCGAAGCTGTCGCAAGCTCAAAAACATTTGCCTGCGCGTCCTTGATATCCGCGCCGCCGCTTGCTGTCGAGATTTCAATTTTATCGAACGCTTTTCTCGGGAGAAAAACGCTGATTGTATACTCCTCGGAGGGCTTGTTGAAGAGACCGAAAAACGTTGCCTCCTCCTTGAAGATGAGCTTTTTGTCCTGCAAAACCGCGCAGAATTTCGGATTTTCCTTGGGGTTGTCGTATTCCGCGAGGATAAAATCCTCGTCGTGCGCGGTTACAACAAGCTTTGCCGAGAGCGCGGAGATTTTGATTTGTTCGATTTCGTTTGTGAATTTGTAGACCTGTTTTTCCATAGTGATTTTCCTTTCGTTAGTTAGTTATTGTTATTTCAGAGATTTGGGAGGAGTACATACTTGATACAGTGCCGGGAGTGAAGCCCGTGTAACCGATATCAACCTTGCCGGAGCCGAGGTTGATTTCAAATTCCTCGGAATCGTTGCCGAAGACGTAGAATTTGTCGCCGTTATGACCGAACTTTTTCTCGCTTGTGCCGTCGTTAACGACAATCGTGCCCGAGCCGATGTCAAAGTCAAACTTGGTGCTTGCGTCACGAGGGAGCGAGAAATTCACATATCCGCTGCCCATATCAAGCCTTCCCTTCGGCGAATTATCAAAGGTGAAATAAGCGTTTCCGCTTCCCATATCGATATCGCCCTTGCCGGTGAGATTTGAAATATTGATTGAACCGGAGCCGACGTCAATATCGTATTCCTTGGTTGTCATACCTGAAAATGTTGCCTTGCCCGAGCCCATATCGATGTCAAATTTCTCGGCAACAACCGACTTATCACGGCTGAACGTGAACTCTCCCGAGCCTATATCTATGTCGTTCTTGAGCGCGGTTATTCCGCTGATTTCGGATTTACCTGAACCTTGAGTAATTTTTGCGCTGTCAAAACTGCATCTCGGGATTTTGATAACAACTTCCTTTTTGGAAGAATTTCCGCCGAAAAGCCAGTCGAAATTAAAGCTGAACAAACCAAAACTGAAGATTGACTCGTTTCCGATAATGATTTTTGTGGAATTGTCGCCTCTGCGGTCGAGGGAGACCTTGAGGGCGCTGTTGCTTGTGTTTTTCACCTCAACGCTGATGTTCACTTCGTCATAAGGCTCAACAACCGCGTTTACATCGGAAAGATTCAGCTCGATATTCGGGTTTGCGACAATTTCGGCAGTGAAGGTTTCGTTTTTCACGGTTCGCGAAAAGCTCCAGTTTGTGCTTCCGTCGTCCTTTGCCGAATGTGAACCCATTGTAGTTACGGGTACTGTTCCCAAAAACATTGTGGAAATCCAGAAGCCCAGAAATCCGATTATGCAAAGCGGAATAAAGAATCCAAATAATTTTTTCTCCATTTGTATCACCCCTTTATATATCGTAGATAGCCTTGACGTGAAGCATACCGATGTGCTTGAACAGACTTATCAAAGGCTTAACAAGGTTGACTGAAATGGAAATCAGTATTCCGCCGAGCGCGCAGAAGCCGATACCGAGAAAAATTCTGCTGATTGTGTGATAACCGAAGCCGAAGTTGCCTGTAAATGCGCCAACGCCGTTTTGAACGATAAAACCGATACCAAAGCTGAAAAGCGCCACGATACCCGAGATAATCAGCGGCACAAGCCAGCTCCACAGCAAAACGTCCATTATAATCGCGCCGACGAGCTTGCCGCCGTTTACGTTGGGCTGTTTGCCTTTGATGCTCTCGAACGTGAAGGCGTTCTTGGACTTTTTGCCCTTGCAGGAAGCCGCGCCCTCGGGGATTGTTCCGTCGTGAGAATAATTTGTGTTCTCGCGGAAATCATCGTTCGGCGTGGGAACAGAGTCGTGCTTGTGGGTTGCCTTTTTAACGGCATCGGCAGCGTTCTGTCCCGCCATTTTAACAGCGTCTGCGGTGGTTTTGCCCGCGTTTATAACCGCGCCCTTGACGCCGTTTTTGCCGAAAGCCTCGGCGATTGCCTGACCGGTTACCTTTGCCGCTTCGCCGATTGCTTTTCCCGCATTGGAGAAAGCGTCGGCAACTGCGTTTGCGCTGTTATCCGTGGTTGAATTTGTGGTGGAGTTGGTGGTGGAATTGTTATCGGAGCTGTTGGTTGAATTTGTGTTTGAGTTGTTGGTGAAATAAGAGTTGGGAAGCGTAGTGACATTTGAATTGGATTGTGAATTGTTCTCGGAAACGTCGCGGTTCGGATAAATCTCCTCGGAGATGTGCTCGGGGGTGTACTCGCGAACGCAGTCCGTGTTCTGAATATCACGCCCGTTCATAAGCGACAAATCCGCGGGAACGCTCTGCCCCGGCTTTGTGAGACTAACCTTTTTGCCGGTGTTTTCAACATCGCGCGCGATTATGCTGTTAAGCCGCGAGCTCTCGAGATTGAGATAATTCCTCGCAATCTCCTTTACATCGCCGAGCTTAAACGCGGTTTCCTCCTCGGGAATACCCTGCTCTGCGCTGTCCGCGAAGTGCTGCTCAAAGTCACTTTTTATCTCGTCGAAATTCTCCACGCCTATTCTTTTCAGCTCATATTCAAGCAGCGAGAAAAATTCCTCCTTGTTATTAGCTGTCATAATTACCAAACTCCCCTTTCAAAAGCCTTTCTATGCTTTGTGTAAACTCAAACCATTCCTCGGTTAATCGGTCAAGCTCCTCGCGTCCCGCCTCGGTCAGCTTGTAGTATTTTCTTGGCGGACCCTCGTTTGACTCAACGATATAGCTGTCGATAAGCCCACTGTCCTTGAGCCTTTTCATCAGCGGGTAAATCGTACCCTCGGTTATTTCCATACACTTGGAAATGCGGTTCACCAGCTCGTATCCGTAGCAGTCGCCGCGGCTCACGACAGACAGCGCGCACATCTCCAGCGTGCCTCTTTTCATTTGGGAATTCATCTTTATCCCTCCTGTTCCGGTTTGTTTTTTCTGTACTCTTATTTTACCACAAGGTACAATGTTTTGCAAGGTATTTTTCATACAAATATATTGAAATTTCTGCGATTTTTCTTGGGTAATTTGCACAAAACCGCTGTTTTTTGGCAATTTTCGCGGATAAAATCGAATAGAAATGAAAAAAGTTTTTGCGATTTGATAATCAATATAGCGGATTATTGTTGACATATTCACCGTTTTGTGCTAGAATGTATATATAATAGGAAAAATAGCGAAAAAAGTCGAATTTGGTAATTTTTTGGATAACGGGAGGACAGCGAAATGAAATTCAAGCTTTTGGTTAACGGCAACAATCTTTCGTTGGTGAAGGATTTTTTCAGCTACACGGGGCAGTATTTTGACTGTATCAGCACGACCGATGTTATTAAGGATATGACCGCGCACTTTCAGCTGTTCAACCCCGACGCATTTTTGTGCTTCGTGGACTCGGCTTACGACGGCACGGTTGAGCAGATTTTGCGTTTGAGAACCTGCCCCGAGTATAATTCTGCGCCGATAGTTATCGTGTCGAAGGAAGAAACGATAGAGGAGCTCGAGGACGAGGGTTTTGAGAATTTCGCTGACCTCACGCTTGTCCGCCCGATTTCCTCGGACAACATTGTGTTGAGTATTCTGCGCTTTATTGAGGAAGAAAAGGTTAAGGCTGCTCTTGCAAATACCACGGAGGAAATCCCCGAAGAGCCCCAGCCCGAGCCGAACAAGAAAAAGCACATTCTTGTTGTGGACGATGACCGAAATATGCTCAAGCTGCTGAAAAACGCGCTTGAGGAGAAGTACGAGGTAACGGCGACGCTCAACGGCTTGCTTGTCGAGAAGATACTCGCGTCAAAGCCGATTGATTTGATAATCTTGGATTACGAGATGCCGATAATGACGGGCGCGGACGTTTACCGCAAGCTGAAGGAAAACGAGGATTACGCGAAAATTCCCGTGTGCTTCCTGACGGGCGTGTCCGAGCGCAGCAAGGTTGAGGAGATTATGTCGCTGAAGCCGAACGGTTATCTGCTCAAACCGATTGATATGGAAATGCTTATGGCGGCAATCGCCAACCTTACAAATACATAATTGGAGTAAACTATGCGAGTATTTATTTCACATTCATCCGAAAACGCGGAGCTTGCAAAGGAACTTTGCGGAAAGCTGGAGAAAAACGGCTTTCCGTGTTTTCTTGCACCGAGGGACATTCGCTCGGGATTTGAGTACGCGGAGGAAATTATAAACGGTATCGACAGCTCGGACGTGATGGTTTTGCTGCTGTCGGAGGCGTCGAACAGCTCCCCGCACGTTTTGCGCGAGGTTGAGCGCGCGGTGAGCAAGAAAAAGACGATTATCGTGTACAAGCTCGAGGAAGTCGAGCTTTCCAAATCGCTCGAGTATTTCCTGATGACGCATCAGTGGGTAAACGACAAGCCCGGCAGGGATTTCGATGAAATCGTAAAGCGCGTAGCCGAGTACGCCGAGCAGGCTGGTGAACCGCACAAAATTGTTGTTGAACAAAAGCCCGCAAAGTCCGCAAATTCTCGCAAATACGTTATTTTAATAGCAGCGATTTTCGTGGTAATTTTGGTTGTTTGGTGGATTGTGGCAGCGGTTTTCTTCTCGAAAAATAATGAGGGGAACAGCGAAAGCTCCGAGCAAACCGTTTCCGAGAGCACAGAAAGCTCGTCTTCAACAACTTCTTCCGAACAACAAGCCGTTTCTTCCTCGTCAACCTCGTCGGTTGAGAGCAGTCAATCGAGTTCGTCAACGCAGTCCTCGGTTGAGGTAATCGTTCCCGTTGACTCGGAGAGCAAGCCCGAAAAACAGCCGCTCGCGGTGAAGCTCGGCGACAGAATTACGCTCGGCAGCTACAACGGCGAAGCGATTGAGTGGCGCGTGATAAAGATATCCGAGGACAAGAAAACGGCGGTTGTTATCTCGGACAAAATTCTCACGATGAAAGCGTTTGACGCGGCGGAATGCGGCACGTTTAACAAGCTTGACGGTGAGGATTACTGGCGCACGAAATCAACCGATTTGACTGCGGAAATTCAGCGCAAAATTCGCGGCGACAACCGCTGGGAGCTGTCGAATATCCGCACTTGGCTCAACTCCGCGCGCGAAAATGTTGTGTACACGGGGCAAGCACCGACAACGCAGGCGATGTCCGAGCACCGAAACGGCTACCACACAGAAGCGGGTTTCCTGAACGGTTTTTCCGAAAAGGAACGCGCCGCGATTGTCGAAACGCAGATAAATACGGCGGGCACGACAACCTCGGACAAGGTTTTCCTGCTTTCTGCGAACGAGCTGAAATGGCTCTATGAAGCGGACGTAAGCGTGTACGCGAAGCCGACTGCGGCGGCGGTTGAACAGGACAAATCGAATTGGTACAAGGTTGACTGCGAAAACTATAATGTCGAGGACTTTTTCTGGTGGCTGCGCGACGCCAACAGCGAAACCGCCTGCGAGTGCCTTTGCGCGAACATCAGCTACTTTGAGGATAAGCCGACGATAAACGAATACGCGGGGCTTGAGGGCTTTGGCGTGCGGCCCGCGATGACCATCGATTTGACCTCGGATATTTTGGAGAATTGAGATGAAACTAACCGATTTACACCGATTTAACCAAATCGTAATTCAGCTCCACGACAACCCCGACGCGGACGCAGTCGGCTCGGGCTACGCGCTTTTCAGGTATTTCAAAACGCTCGGAAAAGACGTGAAAATGATTTACGGCGGGCGGAATGTTATCTCGAAAAGCAATATGAAGCTGATGCTTTCCGAGCTTGAAATCCCGCTTGAATACACGCGCGAGCTGGAAAAGCCCGAGCTTTTGCTCACGGTTGACTGTCAATACGGGCAGGGCAATGTCGCGCATTTTGACGCGGAAAACGTTGCCGTTATCGACCACCACTCGACCGGAAAAATCTCCGATGAAATGAGCGAAATCCGCTGCAATTTGGTGAGCTGCTCAACGATTTGCTACGCGATGCTGAAAGACGTTGGATTTGACGTAAACGCGGACGCGCGCATTGCCACGGGGCTTTATTACGGCTTGTATATGGACAGCAGCCAGCTCTCCGAGATAAGTCACCCGCTTGACCGCGATATGATTGATTATCTTCGATATGACAAGTCGCTTGTGACGCGGCTGAAATACGCGAATTTCAGTATCGCCGAGCTGGAAACCGCGGGAATTGCGATTTCGCACAACAATTATCTTGACCAATACCGCGCGGCGATTGTGAAATCAGACCCGTGCGACCCGAACATTCTGGGTGTAATCGGGGACTTTGTGATACAGGTTGACAGCATCGATATCTGCGTGATTTTCAACGAGTGCGCGGGCGGTTATAAGCTGTCGGTGCGGAGCTGTTCGATTGAAGCGGCGGCAAACGAGCTCGCGGCTTTTCTCACGGCGGAAACCGGCAACGGCGGCGGTCATTTCAACAAAGCGGGCGGTTTTATCAGCGCGGAGAGCCTGAAAAAAGTTACCGCAGAGCCGATTGAGCGGTATCTCGCCCAGCGCGTTGAGGAGTATCTGACGTGCTATGACGTTGTTCGTTTCACTGACGGTATAAAGGAGCGCGAGAAGTTCGCGCGTTTCCGCAAAAAGGCGGGAATTTTCGGCTACGTCAAATCAACGGACGTTGCGCCCGAGGGCAAGGAATTCCGCATAAGAACGCTGGAAGGCGATGTGCTGGTAACGAGCCGCGATGATATTTACATAATGATAGGCTCGGTCGGCGAGGTTTATCCGGTTGAAGCGGGCAAGTTTCACGCGAAGTACACGCCGCTTGACGAAGCGTTCACGGGTGAATTTGAGTACGCGCCGTCGATAATCGATATCGCGGCGGGCGAGCCGTGCGAGATTTTGCCGTATGCGAAAAAGTGCCGCGCGGGACAGGGCGCCGCTATTCTCGCAAAGCCGCTCGACAAGTTCACGAAAGTGTTTAGCGCGTGGAATTACGAGGGCTATATGTCGGGGCAAAAGGGCGATTTTCTTTGCTACACCGAGGGTGATGACAACGATGTTTACGTTGTTAAGCGCAAGATTTTCGATGCTCTTTACGAACCTATTGAATAACAAAAAACCGTGGCTGAAAAGTCACGGTTTTGTTTATTATTTCTCGTAGCACTCGATACCTTTTCGATAAAGCGGAGTTGAAATCAAGAACGAAAGGAAGAGCAGAACAACCGATATTCCCGGCAAAATCACCGAGAATGTGCGGAAAAACGTGCCGTCCATAATCGCTATAAAATCCTCAACGATGGTGTCACTTAACAAGAACGAGATGTCTCCGAAAAGCCCGTAAATGCACAACGCAAGCAGTACCACACCGATTGAAACGGCTTTGATTTGCGAGCCGTGCTCCGAGCCGAAGCGGAAGTAAAACGGGAACTCAAACGCGTTGAAAGTAACCGTAATGCCGAAAAACAGAAGCCCCATTCGCATATTTGAAATCAGGTTTTCGCCCGAAACCGCCGACAAAATTCCGCAGCAAATCAGGCTTGTGAGGAGAGTTGCAACGTTTATTCCGAGCGAAAAGAGGTACTTCGCGGCAACCTGTCCCTTGAAAGAGCAAGGCGTTGAAACGGCGAAGCAGCACCATTTTTCGCGCTCGTCATAGTGGAAAAGCTCGGAGTTTGTGAGCAGAAAAATTATGTACGGCGCAATCATACAAATGCCCATTCCAAACTGCGTGGAGAAATCGTTGCCGCCCGCAATCGCGACGAACATCGCAAAAATCTGCGAGCCGAAAATTACCGCAATAGGCAGACGAAATGTGAAAAGCTGGTTGTAAAGCAGTCCGCGCATTATTTCTCCCTCCTTTTGTAAGCGGCAGTTGTGAGGAAAAGTCCCCCGCCGAGAATTACCGCGATGATAAGCGGCGTAAACGGGAAAATTGTTGTGAAAAAGCGCAAGATGTCATCAAACGAGAAATTGAGCTCGATATTGTTTAGTGTCATAATAAGCCCGACAACCGTTATCGGCGCGATTAAAATAAGCAAAAGTATCAGCCCGACTTTATCGCGTGACGCGTGCAAAAAGGATTGGAAAACGGTCATCAGCACGCTGAACAGCAGAATTATTTCAACGCACGCGAACATTGTCGCGCAGTTCTCAACGGTGAACGGGATTTCCAAAGCCGCGCAAAATGCTGTCGAAAGCCCGTAGGCAAGCGCAAGCCCGAGAACGAGATAACAGCTCATCAGGATAAATTTCGCGGCGGCGTATTTGAACGGGGTAATGGGCGTGGATTTGCGGAACATTCTTTGTAAGAGGTTTGCTTCGCTGTCCGAGGAGCTTGCCGACTGCACGGTAATTCCCGAAATAAACGCCACAAGCGGAAGCGCAACGGTGCTGATTATGTTGAAAAAGCCCTCGTAAGCGACTTTGGGGAGCAGCGCGAGGTTTCCGAAGCGAAAGCTCAAAGCGGTGAGTATAAACAGTCCGGCAACGGCTATTGCGCCGATTGTGCCGAAAATCAGAGCCTTGCGCGAGCGCAGAAACTCCTGATAAACAAGACCTTTCATCAGCTCCACTCCTTTTTCTCACGGTTCACATAGAACAGCATAATTTCTTCGAGCGTGGTTTTTTCGATGAGGAGGGCGGGGTATTTTTTCTTGCATTCTTCGCGGTCGGCAACCATAACCTCCGCGCCAAACTCGTTTATTCTCGCGCTTATAAAGTCCTCGCGCGCGATTTGGGAAAGCTCGTCTTTTTTGCACTTGATAACGCCGTGCTGCTCGAGAATTTCGTCTTTAACGCCGGTGAGGAGGATTTTACCCTTGTCGATAAAGGTAACGCAGTCGGCGATTTTTTCGAGGTCACTTGTGATGTGCGAGGACATCAGGATACTGTTGGTTTCGTCCTGAAGATACTCGCGGAAGATATCGAGAATTTCGTTTCTCACAACCGGGTCAAGACCGGTTGTCGCCTCGTCCATAATCAGTAGCTTTGCGCCGTGCGAGAGGGCGGTTGCGATTTGGAGCTTCATCTTCATACCTTTGGAGAATTGCTTGAGCTTTTTCTTTCTCGGCAAGCCGAAACGCTCGATATACGCGAAATATTTGTCCTTATCCCACGTTTTGTACAAGCCGCTGAACATCTTGTTGATTTGCTCGGCGTTATAGCCGTCGTAGAAAGGCAGCTCGTCGAAAACGGCGGCAATCTCCGATTTGATTTGGTATTCATCTTTGAGGTGGTCTTTGCCGAGAATAGTGATTTTACCGCTGTCGATTTTGATGATGTTGAGCAGCGCCTTGATTGTCGTGGACTTACCCGCGCCGTTTTGCCCGATAAAGCCCATAATGCTGCCCGTGGGAACGCAAAAGCTGATGTTGTCCAGCTTAAATCCGTCGTAGTTTTTGGTCACGCCGCTGATTTCGATTGCATTCTGAATATCGCTCATTTCATTCTCCTCCGTAAATAATGTCAATCATTTCCTTAAGCTCGTCTGCGGTTACGCCGCACATTCTTGCCTTTTCGCAGGCGCTTGCGATAAGCTCCTCGGCTTGACGGACAGCCTCCTCGCGCAGAAAATCCGTGTTCTGCCGTTTAACAAAGCAGCCCTTCCCCGCGAAATTCTCGATAAACCCGTCCCGCTCGAGCTCCTCGTAGGCGCGCTTTGTCGTGATAACGCTGATGCGAAGCTGCGCCGCGAGCGTCCGCATTGACGGAAGCGCCTCGCCCGCCGCCAAAGTTCCGTTCATTATCTGCGTTTTAACTTGTGATATAATCTGCGCGTAAATCGGTTCATCGGAGCCGTTGCTCAAAATAATATCCATTTTTCACCTCTGTAATACTGTATATATACAACATATACAGTATAGCATAGAAAATCAGCTTTGTCAAGAGTTTTTTTGCGAAAAATGCAAAAAAATTCCCTGTTTTCTGTACAACAAGCTCTGCTGTGCTTGGGACAGAATTTGTGGGAATTTTTGGTACTCTATTGCGAACAGACTTGGGTTTCTGCGAAACCCAAGCGATTTCGGCGGCATCGAACCACCGAAATCGCGCGGGTGAAGCCACGCCCAAAGCTTGATAAAATCACGGGTTTGTTAGGCGTGGCTTCACCCGCCTGTTGGGCTTGATTGGTGCGATGTTCTTGCGATTTTTCGGGCATCGAACCCGAAAAATCGCTTTCACGATGCGAAGTTTGTTGGCTGAAACAAAATAAGTGAGAGGTGTTTGCATTTTCGCCGGCATCGAGCCGGCGAAAATGCGCGGGTTCCTTCGCGCGCAATAAGTGCGCGCGAAGGAACCCGCCTGTAAAGATAAGATTGCTTGATGGGGTTTGCGAATTTTTTTGCGTTCGCAAAAAAATTTGGCAATGGTCGCGAACCGGATTTCAAGTCGGTTTGATGATTTGAAGGAAGCGAAAGCGTTCTTTTTATGATTTGACGGCTTCGCCTTCAGTGGTCGCTTCGCTCCAGTGCCTCCGGCGGCTTAAAACCTTTTTCTGAAGAAAAAGGTTTTAAGAATTCCAAAAAGACTTTTTTCGCTTCGCGGTACGAACTCACCGCTGCCTGCTCTCAATCAGCTCCGCATAAAATCCGCGATTTTTCATCAACTCCTCGTGCGTTCCCTGCTCCACAATATGCCCCGACTTCATCACAAGTATACAATCCGCCTCGCGTATCGTGGACAGACGGTGCGCGACAACAAACGACGTTCTGCCTTTCATCATCAGGTCAAACGCGCTCTGAATTTTCAGCTCTGTTCTCGTATCAATCGAACTCGTCGCCTCGTCCAAAATCAACATCGGCGGCAGCGAAAGCATAATCCTCGCAATCGACAGCAGCTGTCTTTGCCCTTGCGACAGCTCCGCGTCATTCGTGATAACCGTATCATAGCCCTGCGGCAGCCGCTTTATAAAGCTGTGCGCGTGCGCCTTTTTCGCCGCCTCGATAATCTCGTCAAGGCTGGCGTCCGGCTTGCCGTAGGAAATATTCTCGCGAACCGTGCCCTTGAACACCCAAGTTTCCTGAAGCACAATGCCGTACTCCCGCCGCAGGCTGTCCCTTGTGAGCTCCTTAATCGGATTTCCGTCAACGCAAATCTCGCCGTCCGTCACGTCATAAAACCGCATCAGCAGGTTAATCAGCGTGGTTTTTCCGCAGCCTGTCGGTCCAACGATAGCGATATGCTGACCGCTCTTTACGTTCAAATTCAGGTTCTCGATAAGCGGCTTTTCGGGAACGTAGGAAAAGTCAACATTTTTGATTTCTACGCTGCCGCGGCTGTTCTCGAGCACCGTCTTGTTTTCATCGGAGCTTTCTGCGGGTTCATCGATAAGCGTGAAAATTCTCGAAGCGGAAGCAAGCGCGTTTTGAAGCTCCGTGACAACGCCCGAAATCTCGTTAAACGGCTTGGTGTATTGGTTCGCGTACTGCAAGAAGCAGCTTAAATCGCCGACCGTAAACCCGCCCGCGACCGCCGTGACCGCCGACAGCGCGCCGAAAACGCCAACTCCCGCGTAGACAAGCGAGTTTACAAATCTCGTGCAAGGGTTCGTGAGCGCGGAGTAGAACTGCGCTCTTCTGCCGCAGACGTTCAGCCGCTCGTTGATTTCACCGAATTGCACCTCGGCTTCTTGCTCAAATCCAAACGATTTCACAAGCCGCTGCGCGCCGATGTGCTCGTCGATAAAGCCGGTGAGTTCGCCTTTTATCGCGGATTGCTCGCGGAATTTGTTGAAGCAGAGCTTCGAGATTATCGCGGCAACCGCGAACGAAAGCGGCGTGATGCACACGACAACCAGCGTAATCTGCCAATTCAGACTCACCATAAACACGAGCGTTCCGATTATCGTGACAACTCCCGTGAAGAGCTGCTGAAAGCCCTGCAAAAGCCCGTCGCTTACCGCGTCCACGTCGTTTACCACGCGCGAAAGTATATCGCCGTGAGAGTTCGCGTCAATGAACGAGAGCGGGAGCTTCTGAAGGTGCGCAAAAATGTCCGTGCGGAGCTGTTTTACGGTTTTGTTGGTGATTTTGTTTGTCGCGAAATACATCAGCCACTGCAAAAGCGCAACCGCCGGAATAATGCACGCAATCGTGATGAGAATGGGATACATTCCCTCGAAATTCACGCCCTCGGAGGAAATGCAGTCAACCGCTTGTCCGATAAGAACAGTCGTGTAGAGCGACAGAAGCACGCTTCCCGCCGCGCAGATAATACTCAAAATCACAAGCGGCATCTGCGGCTTTACATAGCGCAAAAGCCGTTTCAGAGCGCCTTTTTTGTTCGTTTTAGCCATTTTCCTCACCTCATTCCGAATAATCGCCCGTGGACTTGCAGATTTCCCTGTAAACCTCGCAGGTGTTCAAAAGTTCATCGTGAGTGCCGATACCGACAGCCTGTCCGTCATCGAGAACGATAATTTTGTCGGCGTGTTTAATAGAATTCGGGCGCTGCGAAATAATAACGCAGGTGATGTCGTTCATCTCGCCGAGCGCTTTCCGCAGCTTCGCGTCCGTCGAGTAGTCGAGCGCGGAGGAGCTGTCGTCAAAGATGATGATTTCCGAGCCTCGTGCAACCGCTCGCGCTATCGCAAGACGCTGTTTCTGACCGCCCGAGAAATTCTTTCCGCCCTGAAGAATTTTCGCGTCAAGCCCGCCGTCAAGGTTGTCGGTAAACTCTTTTGCCTGCGCAACCTCAAGCGCACGGTAAATCTGCTCGTCGGGGATATCGGTTCTGCCGAGCGTCATATTATATCGCAAACTGCCCGAGAGCAGCTCGGTTTTTTGCGGAACAACCGCGATTTTTCTCCTTAATTCATCGGTCGGATAATCGCGCACGTCCGCGCCGCCGATTTTGACTGCGCCGCTGCTCACGTCATAAAAACGGCAGAGCAAGTGCGCGAGAGTTGTTTTACCGGAGCCCGTGCCGCCGATAATGCCGAGGGTTTCGCCCTTGTTCAGCGTGAACGAGATATTTTCAAGCGAGTTTTCCTCGCCCGCGTAGGAAAAGTTCACATTATCGAAAGCGATAAACGGCGCGCTGCTGTCGGTTTTCGGGGAAGCTTCGGGCGCTTTTATCGAGGACTCCATATCGAAAATCTCGTTAATTCGCGCCGAAGAAGCGGCAGCTTTTGTAAAAATCGTAACCAGATTTGCCACGACAACCAGCGCCAGCGAAATCTGCGTCATATAGTTGACAAGCGCGATAACTTTACCTTGCGTCAGCCCGTCGATACCCGCGTCCGTGAAACCGCCGCCGAGCCACACAATCAGCAGATACGCGACGTTAACCGCGATAAAAATTGCGGGGTTAAGCAGAGCGTTAATTCTGCCCGCTTTGACCGCGAAGGTGCGGTATTCCTCGGCTTCTGCCTCAAAGCGCTGTTTTTCGTAATCCTGCCGCGCAAACGCCCTTACAACGCGCACTCCCGAGAGATTTTCACGGGTTATGCGCGAGATACCGTCAAGGGATTTCTGCTGCTTTTTGAACAGCTTGACGGTCGCCTTCATTATCGGGAACATCACAAGCACAATCGCCGCCATTGCTCCAAAGAAAATCAGCGACAGGCGCGGGCTGATTGAGAAAGACATAATTGTCGCGCCGATAACGAGAAAAGGTGCGCGGACAACAAGTCTGATTAACATTGCAACAGCGGTTTGAACTTGGTTAACATCGTTTGTGATACGCGTGACGAAAGCAGCCGTGCCGAGGCGGTCGAGCTCCTTGAAGGACAGCGTGTTTATGTGCGCGTACAAATCCGCACGAAGCCGCGTGCCGACGCCCTGCGAAGCCGCAGACGCCATATATTGACACACAAGCGCAAACGAAAGACCGCACACCGCGAGAATTATCAGAATAATTCCGTTTTGCCAAATGTAGTCGGAGTCGCCGTTTTTGATGCCGACGTCGATAATCTGTGCCATAACAAGCGGCACGATAAGCTCAAAAATCGCCTCGGTGAGCTTGCAGAGCGGTCCTATTATCACGTTCAGCTTAAATTCTTTCAGATAACGAGCAAGTTTAAACAAGATAATTATCTCCTTTAACAATTTACAAAAAACGACAAAATTTTGCCGCAAACATATTATAATATATTTTCCCCGAATTGTAAAGATATTTCCTTGACTTTTTTGCAAAATTGAGGTAAAATAATAGATAGAAATAACAGGTTTTTCTGAATTTTTGGAGGGATAAATATGATAGCTTTGGTAACGGGCGCGAGTTCGGGTATCGGACGTGAAATAGCGAGAAGTCTTGCGCGGCACGGGATAAATCTCATCATCACAGCGCGGCGTAAGGACAAGCTCGACGAGCTCAAAAGCGAGCTTGTTGAGGAGCACAAGGTTAAGGTTTTGAGCATTAAGGCGGATTTGTCGGACGAGAAGCAGGTTTACGAGCTGTACCGCCGCGTTCAGAAGTACAAGATTGATATTCTCATCAACAACGCGGGCTTCGGTGTTTACGGGAGCTTTGCCGAGAATGACCTTGAGCGTGAAACGGAAATGATTTCGGTGAATATCCGCGCGTTTCATATACTGTTCAAGCTGTTTCTGCGCGATTTCAGAAGCCGCGGCTGCGGTTATATACTGAACACGGCGAGCGCGGCGGGCTTTATTCCCGGACCGTATTTCGCGGCGTATTACGCGAGCAAGGCTTATGTTGTTCGGCTCACCCAAGCGGTTGCCGAGGAGCTTCGCCGCGAAAAGAGCGGAGTTCACTTGTCGATGCTTTGCCCCGGACCTGTTGACACGGAGTTTGGACAAACCGCGAACATCAACTTCGGAATGGGCGCATATTCCGCGGAAAAGCTCGCGGAGCACGCTGTACGGGAGATGTTTGGCGGAAAGCTGCTGATAACCGAAAACAAGTTCTCGGAGCTGATGATTTACGGCGCGAAGCTGATTCCCGACTGCGCTATGGCGTTTTTCGCGGGGCTGTTTCAGGGAAAGCGCGGGCTGAAGTGACGGAGGAATTATGCCGAATACAACCAAATTGACCGTGCGCTACGCGGAAACCGACCAAATGGGCGTCGTGCACCACGCGGTTTATCCCGTGTGGTTTGAGATGGCGCGGACTGATTATATCAAGGCGCTAGGAATGAGCTACGCGAAAATGGAGGAGGACGGCGTGATGCTGCCGGTGGCGGCGATAAGCTGCAAGTACCGACAGCCCGCGAAATATGACGAGGAAATCACGGTTTTGGCGCGGATAACGCGGCTGAATGCGGCGCGGATTGAGTTTTATTACGAGGCGATTTTGCCGAACGGAGAGGTTGCCTGCGAGGGCACAAGCTCCCACGCGTTTGTTGACGCGCAGACTTTTCACCCGATAAATTTCAAGAAGCGCTGTCCCGAGTTTTTCGAGGTGCTTGAGAAATGCGCTAAAGAGGATATTGTTGAATAAACGAAAACCGCTCTTCGATATCGGAAGAGCGGTTGTTTTTAGTGATTTCTCTCTTTAATCGCGCGGTCGATACTGCGCTCCGCGTCGCGTTTCGCGGAGGTTTCGCGCTTGTCGTAGAGCTTTTTGCCCTTGCACAAACCGACTTGGATTTTCACGCGGCTGTCCTTGAAATACATCGATATCGGCACGAGCGTATAGCCGCCCTGCTTGACTTGCCCGTACAGCTTCATAATCTCCTTTTTGTGCATCAGGAGTCTGCGCACGCGGTACGGGTCGCGGTTGAAGATGTTGCCCTTCTCGTAGGGGGATATGTGCATTCCGCGGATAAAAGCCTCGCCGTTGTCAATCGAAATCCAAGAGTCCTTGAGGTTCACACCGCCTGCGCGGATTGATTTAACCTCCGTGCCGAACAGCTCAATCCCCGCCTCAAGGCTCTCTATAATAAAGTATTCGTGCCGAGCCTGTCGGTTTTCGGCTATTGTTTTTGTGTTCATTTTCCCTCCATTATCTTTACGCGGCGAACTCGCGTTACCCGACAAATGCCGTTAAAATCAACATCGAGTCTTTTGCATTCATAAAGCCGTCGCCGTTTACGTCAGCAATGTTTATTCCCGTGACGCCAACTCCGAATTGCCCTGTAGAATCGCTTTCAAAAACGAAATACTTGAGAACCTCAAACGCGTCTGCCCCGTTCACATAGCCGTCATCGTTCACGTCGCCCATCACGGTTACTGCGTACTCCTCGCCCTTTGGCGCGGACACCTTCATTCCTGTCCTTATGCGAGCCGTGCTTGAAACAGGCTTTCCGTCCAAATCGTATACCGAAACACTGCTCCCGTAATTGAACAGCTTTTTGAAGCTCGCCGCGTTATATCCCGTACAAAGCGGAACTACAATCGAGCGATTTGCCGTGTCAATTTCGAGCTTATCGGCAACAAGCTCGAATTTTTGCAGAACATTGCAGACGTAATAGGTTCCGCCCTCGCTCACGTCAACGGACAATTTGCCGTCCTTGACGGAAACCTCGCCTATCAGACTTCCCGATGAATTCCATCTATAATAATAGTACGTCCCGTCACCGAATTTATCGGAAACGTTCATAGTAAGCGTGCCTGTTCCCGCGAACGCGCCGTTTTGCGCTGTCGAAAACGCAAGATAACCACCCGCTCTGCCGCTTTCAAGCATAATCGCGTCCTCACCTGTCGGTGTGTCGCTTATCTCGGGGTTAAAGTCGGCGGGCGCGGTCACTTTTGTTCCGTCGAACCTCCACTCATACGTTCTTCCACCTCTTGTTGTACCCTTTGCGGAAACATACTTGCCGCTTTCACCGAAAATTGTCTCGAAGCTGGATTTCGGGATAACGCTCGGCGCGGAGAGCTTTGTCTTTTCAAGACCTTTCTGCGCGTTCTGGAACGAGAGAATTGCGCTTTTTGCCGAGGAGAGCGTCGCGTTTGCGTCCGAGGAAATCTCGGCGATTTTGTCAAGCGATTTTTGGAGGCTGTTCCAAGACGAGGGCGTGTAGTCCTCCTCCTTGTAGGTTTTCCCAACGGTCGTGAGCTCGGTGAGCACAGATTTTGTGTCCGTGTCAACACCCAAAACAAGCGAGTTGTGAGCCACGGCAAGCTGCTCGAGCGCAGTTTTCAGCATCTCTGCGGTCGAGTTTGAGTAATCGAAAATCGCCTGCGCGGTTTTCTTCGCGTTATCGAAATTTGTCCAGCTTCTCTCCGTGTAAAACGTTTTGTCGAGATTTTCAACCTCGCCGAGAAGCGTTTCAAGGCGCGCTTTCGCGGTTGTCGGAGAGCTTCCGTCAAGCAGGAAAACTTTAATTTCGGTTATAGTATTGGCATTACTTGTGTTGTTAAACAGCTGAACTGTTATCACAACAGATGTGTAATTTACATCTCCGTCGAGCTCGATTTCACCGTCATCGTTGACGTAAGCATCGAGCGGGGTGTTTCCTTCATCATCGGTAACGATTTGGAGCGGCTGGTCGGCGGGATAGTCATCGGGGTCGTACAAAAAGTCGGGCAAAGCCGAACCGTCGTCGAAGAAAATATCCGCGAGAATTTTTTCCTTGAGTTTTTCAACATCAATCTCCTCGCCGTCCATAAAATAATAGACAGGCGTCTGCGCCTTAATCGAGCGCTGGTCGTCGCCCGCGAGCAGATTGCCGTCTATGTACTTCTTGTCAATCCCGTCCAGCACAAACCAAGACGGAACGCGGTTCAGATAGTTGTAGCTTACGTCAAGATAATTCAGCCGTTTCAGTGCGCTTAAATCAAGCGTTTTCACGTTGTAAGCGTATTGCAGGTTGTTGAACGAAAGGTCAAGGGTGCGCAGATTTTCCATATATTTTATGCACAGCGGAATGTCCGTAAGCTCCATTTCGCTCAAATCGAGGCTGGTGATTTTCTTCAAATCACCGTAGGTTATATCGCCATAATCCTTGCCGCAGGCGCGCTCAAACACCTCAAGCAGCTTGTCTTGAACATCATCTTCGTTGCTCGTGGCAAAGTCTCTGTCGTACACCTCGTCCGTGAGGTAGTGCTGCTTATCAAACGTTTGCTCGTCATCTGCCGCAAACGCGCTCAAAGAAAGCGGTGCTGTTCCCGAAAAAAGCGAAAACGCGCAAAATCCCGCGGTTACTGCCGATAAAACTCTTTTCCCGATTTTCACGAAAATCTTCCTTTCTCAAATAAAGGCTATATTTATTAAATTATAACACATTTTTCCTGTTTTTACAAGGGGAATTTGCGGTTTTTTCTGCAATTTGCATTTAGTGAGCAATTTTTGGAAGTGGGGTAGCCGATTTTGAAAGAAAAATTGTACATTATTTATGCCGGAAGCGTTTTTTGCAGCACTTTTTTAAGTATTATGCCGAATTTTTGCAAGTTTTTGAAAAATCGCTTGCAAAAATCAGCTTTAGGTGATATAATAATGTGTGGATTAAAATGATTTTTGACGAATTTACTCGATTGTATATAACCGAAAGGAGAAAATATTATGCGCTATGACGAAATGAACAAAGAACAGCTCCTCGCCGAAAAGCAAGCGGTTTCCGCTCTCTACGAGGACTTCAAGAAAAAAGGGCTGAACCTCACAATGGCTCGCGGAATTCCCGCGCCCGAGCAGCTCGATTTGTCGATAAATATGCTTCTGCACTGCCTTGACGGTGACTATAAGTCAAGAAGCGGCGCGGACTGCCGTTCCTACGGCGTGCTCGACGGTATTCCCGAGGCGAAGGAGCTCTTTATGGAGATGCTCCACGTTGGCGCGGACGAGGTTATCGTCGGCGGAAACTCCTCGCTTCAGATGATGTACGACACTATCATCAGAGCGCTCCAGCTCGGTGTTCTCGGAAGCGACAAGCCGTGGGGGAAGAACGACAAGGTCAAGTTTCTTTGCCCCGCGCCGGGTTATGACCGTCACTTCGCTATGTGCGAAGCGCTCGGTATTGAGATGATAACCGTGCCTTACAAAGCGGACGGGCCCGATATGGATATGATTGAAAAGTACGTTTCCGAGGACGAGGAAATCAAGGGCGTTTGGTGCGTGCCGCAGTACTCGAATCCTACGGGTATAACCTACTCGGACGAGGTTGTCCGCCGTTTCGCGAACCTCAAGCCTAAAGCGAAGGATTTCCGCATTTTCTGGGACAACGCTTACTGCGTTCATCACCTCTATCACGACGACCGCGACACTCTGCTCAACATCATCGATGAGTGCAAAAAAGCCGGCAACCCGAATATGGTTTTCGAGTTCGCGTCAACATCGAAGATTTCGTTCCCGGGCGGCGGTCTTGCGGTAATCTGCGCGTCGAAGGACAACATTGATTTCATCAAGAAACAAATGGCGTTCCAGACCATCGGTTTCGACAAGCTCAACCAGCTCCGCCACGCCAAGTATTTCAAGGATTTCGAGGGCATCGAAAAGCACATGCAGGCGCACGCGGCTATTATTCGCCCGAAATTCGAGGTTGTAAAATATATGCTTGAGAAGGAGCTTTTGCCGCGCGGTATCGGCGAGTGGACAAACCCCAAGGGCGGTTATTTCATCTCGTTCAACGCGCCCGAGGGCACCGCGAAGAGAATTGTCGCTCTCGCAAAGGAAGCGGGCGTTGTTATGACGGGCGCGGGTGCAACCTACCCCTACGGCAACGACCCCCACGACAGCAACATAAGAATAGCCCCGACCTTCCCGTCCGTGGACGACTTGCGGAAGGCTATGGAGCTGTTCTGCGTATGCGTAAGACTTGCGTATCTTGAAAAGAACGCTTAATCGGGGAAAATAAAGTTGTTGCGGTTTTCCTTTTCAAACTCGCGGGCTTTTTGCTCGGCGATGATGTTGCGGAAAGCGTCCTCGATTGACGGCGGGTCGTAAAAAGGGTTTTCCCTTTCGCGAAGCGCTTTGTCAAGACCTTGCGCGCGTAAATCATCAACAATTTGTGAGAGCTTTCCAAACGGCGTGTCCTCAAACGGCTGCGAGGTTTTTGCACCGGGGAAAACGTATTTGAACTCGTATTCATCGCGCACCGTGCGCACAAAAACCGTGTAGCCGTGCGGGAAAAAGTGCAGGAATTTCAGCGGCTCGTAGTCGATAACCACGACCTCTTTGTAGAAAATTATGGTTGCGCCGCGGTTTTTCCGAGATACCGTAAACTCACGTCCCGTCGCGCTCCATTGGTATTTTTCACCGCCGCGAAGAGTTCCTAAAATCGTGCCGCAGACTACAATTATTGTCATGACTAAAAAGGGTGCGAATTCCCACGCGTTTTCGTTTCCGCGAAGCATAGGCTTAATAAGTTTTGCAAAAGCTCCCGCGAAAAAACCAAATATAAAAGCCGTTATTACGACAGTTATGACGGTTTTTTTCTTGGAACACGCAAGGTGAAGCGTGCCCGAGCCGAGAAAAACCTTTTCGGGGTGCGGTATGACGGCGTTTTCGGGGTTGTTGAAATCAACGTTCATTCGGTTTCTCCGTTTCTCTCGCGAAAACCGCGAACGGCGTTTCGCAGAGCAGCTTCATTTGAAAAGGCTTCGGGTAAACACAGCGGAATTTCAGCGTTTTTGTCTGCGTTTTTATCAGCACAACCGCACCGAAAAGCCGCCGCTTGTACACAATATCTTGTGCTTCGGTGAACTTAATGCGCGTTGGTTTTCCAACACCGTCGGCTCGGCGAAGAACAAATTCTTGGTTATCGGAACGGTATCGGTAAACCTCGCCTTTGATGATTTGCCGAATACATAGAAAAATGCCGAAAATCGCGAGCGCGTACATTACCACAATATAGTAAAGCAGGAAGCGAATTATTGCCGGCAGCACAAAGGTAAACGCGCACACGGCGGCAAGAATCAGCATCACGGCGGTCTTTTTCTTGGATAGCGCAAGCCGCACGCTTTGCTGCTCGGGCAACTTTTCCTTCTCGGCGATTTGCTCGCGGATTATCTCAAACGGCAGCCGCTCGACCGGTATCCGGTGACGGAAGCGCGGGAAAACGTATTTGTAGGTGAAAAAGCCGCTTTTGGTTTCGATTGTGACGTAATAGCCGTTGTCGAACCACAAAAACTTGTGCGGGCAATAATCCACGCTCAAAATGTCCTTGTAGAAAAAGTGCGCGACAGCACCTTTGCCGTTCTTTCGCGAGAACCAAAGCTCGCGCTGATTTGCTTGGTATTTGTACTCGTTTCCGCCTCTTATCAGGTCAACGAGCACGGTCATAATCAGAATGTAGACAACGAAGGCGAACGCGATTTCCACGAGAGTTTGTGAATGAAATATATATTGAATTCTCGGAATGATGTAGAAAAGTGTGACGAGCGTTTCCACAACGGCGAGAGTTTCAAAGACGATAAGCGGAACGCCCGTTCTTCCTATCAAAAACGAGCCTTGCCCGATAATTTCCCGCTCGTTTATCGCGCGCTCGCGGTTGATTATTTCAAGCTCCGTGAGCTGTTTTTGGCGATTGCTTTCGGTTATCCGAGAATTTTCGGCTGTATATCCCTCGACTGTCGGGGAAAGCCGCGGTTGTTCATTTAACATAGCGTTCCCTTTCGTCACTTCTTCGAGGATACCTCGGGCATTTCGGTGTCGGTATCATAGGTTTGGACGGGCGTTTCAGCGGGCGCGGTGTTTCCCGAGGACTTTCTCGGCGCAACCGCAGACATTTCAGAGCTTTGCGCGAAAAGTGCTTCAACGCGCTCCTCGGTTGTCTTTTTCTTCTCGCGCGCTTTTTCGATTTCCTCACGTCCGAGCGACTTGTACGACTTGTTCTTGATTTCGGCAAGCTTTGCTTCTTCATCGGAACGGCGGTTTTCGATAATCTGCATACGTTCTTTTATAATGAAGAACGGCGTGGTTTTTTCCGACTGAAACTGCCCTTCAAACGAAACCGCATATTGTTCAACGCGGTTTCCGAAATAAATATCAACATCATAGCCGTGGATTTTCCCGAAAATGCTTCTCGGCGTGAAATTTACCGCGGTGACATTGCTGTATTTGATGGTGTGCATATCGCCGCCGATGTTTGCGGTGAAAATATCCTCGGTTGCCGAAAATGTGCACTCAAAGCCGCGCTTGGTGTAGGCTGTCCCGACTTTGAATATAACAAAGCTCACTGCCGCTGCGCCGAGAAAAATCACGGCTGCCACCATCGCGTAGAAAGTCGGGTCTGTTCCGGGAGGCGATGCAACTATCATACTTCTCAAAAATATCGAGCCGCCCGCGAGCCCTCCGAGCGTTCCTGCGATAAATATTATTGTGAAAATCAGTATCAGAGCCTTTTCGGATTTGAAGGGCGCGCGGAATTTTCCGCTTTCCGAAAAGCCAAAGCGCCCTTTGTCTTCTGCGTTGGTGTAATTTTGTTCAAGCATTGAGAAACTCCTTCCCGAAATTTTGATTTGTGACTTTATTATAACAAATTATCGGGCGAGTGTCAATATAACTATTATGTAAAATTTAAGGCGGTGATTTTTGTGGAAGCGTATGAATGCTTTCGCGATTTGGCGATTATTTTGATTGCGGCAAAGCTGTTGGGACTGCTTGCAAAAAAGCTGAAAGCTCCGCAGGTTGTCGGGCAGATTTTAGCGGGACTGCTTATCGGACCGTCGCTTTTGGGCTGGGTTCAGCAATCCGATTTTATCGTGATGTTAGCGGAAATCGGCGTGGTTTTGCTGATGTTCTCGGCGGGACTTGAAACAAATCTGAAAGAGCTCGTCAAAACGGGACCTGTTGCCCTAACGATAGCCTGCGCGGGCGTTTTTGTGCCGCTGGTTTTGGGCTGGCTTTTGTACAGCTTGTTCTTCGGGTTTGCGCCTGTCGGTTCGGACGAGTTTTTCCGCGGACTGTTCATCGGCACAATTATGACGGCAACCTCCGTCAGTATCACGGTTCAGACGCTCCGTGAGCTCGGGCACCTCAAAGGGCGCGTCGGCACAATCATCGTTTCCTCCGCAATCATTGACGACGTTATCGGAATAATTGTACTTACGTTCGTCATCGGTTTCCGTTCCTCCGACGCAAAGCCGGTTGATGTTGTTATCAAGACGCTGCTGTTCATCGTATTCAGCGTTGTTGTGGGATTTTTGGTGTACTTTTTGTTCAAGTTCCTCGACAAGCTCGCTCCGCATCACCGCAGAATTCCGATTTTCGGTCTGGCACTTTGCTTTGCAATGGCATTTTGCGCGGAAAAATTGTTCGGAATTGCCGATATCACGGGTGCTTATGTCGCGGGAATTATTTTGTGCAATTTGCGCGACGCGGAGTACATCGCGGGCAAAATGGATATATCGAGCTATATGCTTTTCGGGCCGGTCTTTTTCGCGTCAATCGGCTTGAAAACCAACTTTGACGGCTTCTCGCTTCAGCTGTTGTGGTTCTCGCTTGCATTTGTCGTTGTGGCAATGGCGGCGAAGGTTATCGGCTGCGGATTGATGTCGAAAGCGTGGAAAATGAGCAACAGGGACGCGCTGAAAGTCGGTGTCGGTATGATGACGCGCGGCGAGGTTGCCCTCATCGTCTCGCAGAAGGGGCTTTCCGTCGGAATGGTTTCGCCGGAGTATTTCACGTCGGTTATCCTGCTGATTTTGTGCAGCTCCATCGCGGCGCCGATTATTATGAAACTGCTTTACCGCGGCGAGAAAAAGCCCGACAACTCTCACCCCTCCGGTGAAAATCCCGACCTCGACGAAACCGAAATCGTCTACTCGGATTACTAATCAAAACCGCCGTGTTGACTTGCACGGCGGTTTGTTTGTGGGGCATACTTTGCGGGAAGCCGAGCTTCGATTTGTGTGAAACGGCTTGGCTTCTGCGAAGCCTTGGCGATTTTTCGGGCATCGAACCCGAAAAATCGCTTTCACGATGCCGAGTTTGCTGGTTTGGATGGATATGCGAGAGGTGTTTGCATTTTCGCCGGCATCGAACCGGCGAAAATGCGCGGGTTCCTTCACGCGCAGACCGTGCGCGCGAAGGAACCCGCCTTCGTTAAGATTAGTTTGCTAAAAGGGATTTGCGAATTTTTTTGCGTTCGCAAAAAAATTTGGCAATGGTCGCGGACTAGAGGATAAGTCGGTTTGAAAAGCCTAATTCCTTCAATCGTCCATTTTATGGATTTTGCGGCTTCGCCTTCAGTGGTCGCTTCGCTCCAGTGCCTCCGGCGGCCAAAAAACTTTTTCTGAAGAAAAAGTTTTTTGGATTTTCAAAAAGACTTTTTTCGCTTCGCGCAAATCACCCACACAACCAAAAAGCCGCTCATTCCGAACGGCTTTTCCTTTTTTCTTCCCAATGCGCCGAGGTTATCGTCTCGAAACCCTTGGGCGACAAAATCGGCTTGGCAATACGCTTTTTCGTGTCCTCGCTCAAGCAGAGCTTCTCCGCGAACTCCTCGCCCGCTTTCTTCACATCAGCAAGATACCCGTCGCGCTGGCGCTTGGCGTTGCCCGAGATAAAAAGCTCGCCCTGACCGCACAAAATCGCCGTATATTTTCCCTCGCCGCAAATCAGGTCAAACTGCTTCAAAAGCGCAGGATAAACCGCGTTCGCGTCAACGTAACCGCACGACGAAATCACCACGAGCTTCTTCTCGAGCAAGCTCTTTTCGCGCAGCTCGTGGAAGCAGATATTCCGCTCCTCGACAACATTCCCGAGGTACGGCAGCATAAACGGCAAGCAGCGGTCCGTCATCATCTTCACCTTTGACGGCATACCGAAAAAGTACAGCGGAAAGCTCTCGACAATTATGTCAGCAGCGAGAATTTTCTCTCGCAGCTCCCCCATATCATCGTTAATCACGCAGCGCCCGTCCGTTTTCCCCCAGCACGAATAGCACCCCATACACGGCTTTATATCCAGCTTTTGCAGCTCTGCGACTTCGATTTCCGTGTCCTCGGGAAAGCCGCTCAAAAACGCGCGCGTGACGTTCATCGTGTTCGATTTTTCACCTTTTGGGCTGCCGTTAATCACAAGAATTTTCATCGGTTCTCCTCAATTTCGGCAAGCTCTTCCGCAGATAATTTCGGACGGTTGATGCTGTAACGATACTTTTCACCGCAAACATAAATCACGCCGTCAAGAAAATACTCATCGCTTAAATCAGCGGTTTTGAGCGCGTCAAAAATATCCGAGCCCGCGCGTTTAACGTAAGCTTCGCGGTGCGTCCAAGCGGTGAAAAAGCGGTCGGGTTCAAAACCGCTTTTCTCGAAATCAGCGAGCTCCTTTTCATTCATAAAAGCGCGCGAAAGCTCCCCCATTTTCTCGCGCGAATAGTCTCTGACGTGCTGAACATCGCAGCCAATCGTGACGTCCTCGCTGCCGTTTCCCATTGCCAGAGCGCAAAGCGCGCAGCCCTCGCTGTGGGAAATGCTGAAATCGAGATTTTCCGCGGAAACGTGCGGGCGGTTTCTCTCGTCAACCGTAATAACCAGCTCCGCGCGGTCGATTTTGTTCTTCTGAAGCAGCCCGTCGAGCAGCAAAAATCCGCACGCGCTGTCGCAAAACGCCTCCTTGCGCTTCGCCATAATCATCTGAAAATAATCGACAGAGCCCGCGCCATAGTTCTCCATCGCGCTCTCAACGCGCTGTCGCATAAAGTTTCCGCCCGTGACAATACAGGACGCAAAATCTATCTTCATAAAATTTCTCCGCTTTATTCGCCGTAAACGGCACTTTTTTCCATCGATGTAAACAGCATACTGCCCTTTGCCTTGACAACGCCGTCAACCGAAATTTTTGCCTCAAATTCATACGCTGCGGCGCTTGCCAAAACGCAGTTTACGGCAATTTGCAAGGTATCTCCCGGGATAACAGGCTTCAGGAATTTGAAATCCTTGACCTTCAGGAGAACGTAGAGCTTGTTTTCATCGGAAGCCGCGCTCTCGGGTGCAATCACCAAGCTGCAAAGCTGCGCGGCGCTCTCGATGAGCAAAACGCCCGGCATAATCGGCGCGTCGGGGAAATGCCCGATAAAATACGGCTCGTTGACCGAGACGTTTTTGATGCCGACCGCGCTTTTGTTCGGCTCAAGCTCGATTACCCGCTCAATCATCTGAAACGGCGGGCGCTGTTTAATGCGCTTGTTTATTTCGAGTAAATTCATCATAATTTCTCCCATTACAAACTCAAACCGCCGTCCAGCACGAGAACCTGTCCCGTCATATAGCCGAACGCGTCCGAGCAGAGCGCCGCGACAACGGAAGCGACCTCTTCGGCTGTCCCGAAACGTCCCGACGGAACGGCTTTGAGATAACCCTCGCGCTTGTCCTCGGGAATTGCGTTTATCATCTCGGTTTCGATAAAGCCGGGAGCAACCGCATTTACGGTGATATTTCTCGGCGCAAGTTCCTTTGCGAGAGTTGCGGTCATCGAGTTCACCGCGCCCTTTGTCGCCGAGTAAACACCCTGTCCCTCAACCGCGAGAACCGAGCTTACCGATGAGATATTGACGATTTTTCCGCCCGTTTTCATCATTTTGAGCGCGGCAGCCTGCGCGCAGTGAAAATAACCCTTGATGTTGATATCAAGGCTCTTCGAGAGGCTGTCCTCGTTTATCATCAGCAGATACGCGTCATCGACAACGCCCGCGTTGTTGACGAGAACATCAATTCTGCGAAACGTCTTTGTGACCTCGCGGAACATATTCTGAACCGCCTTCAAATCCGAGGTATCCGCCTGAATGGCAATCGCTTTTCTGCCCATTTTCTCAATTTCCGCGACAACCTCCTCGGCTTTCTGCGAATTTGAGTTGTAGTTCACGCACACATCATAGCCGTTTTCGGCAAGCTTCAGAGCGCACGCGCGACCGATACCGCGCGACGCGCCCGTTACCAGAGCAACCTTATTTTCTTCCACGTCAACCTGCTTTCTTCAACACAATGCCGACAGTCTTCGACATTTTCCCGCGAGCCGAAACCGCTGTTCAGCCCGCACCAACTTTCTTCAAAACAACGACTCTCGCGGTGCTTGGTCAGCCTGTTTTCTTCAAAACCGAGTCAAAACCCCGCCCGAGCCGCCGCTTTCTTTCACGAACATCTTCCGCAGCCGCAGCCGTTTCCCACTTACCGTCAAAACCTTCTCGGTAAACGGCTTGGCAATGCGCCCTTTTCCGTCAAACTTTTTTCAACACAACGGCAGAATACTGACCGCCCGAGCCGACGGAAACCGCCAGCGCGTACTTATACGAATTGTTCCCCGCGAGTGTAGCCGCGAGCTTTGCCGCCTGTCTTGCGGAAGCGGCAGCTCTTGCCTCGCCGATTTCTTCCTTAACGTCAAAATAGGTCTTGTTCTCGCCGAACAGCTTTGCAAAAACGGTATTTTGCAGCTCGTCGGTTTCCGTGTCGCCGTTTGCGAAACCGCTGATTAAATCAACGTCCGCAGGCTTAATTCCCGCGTTCTCGCAAGCGTCGAGGATTACCTTTTCAAGAGCGCTCTCCGAGCCTTTGACGCTGCCGAATTCAACCGACTTGTGCGCGTTTGCCCAGCCGACAAGCTCCGCGTATTTCTTCGCGCCGCGCGCGTTTGCGGACTTTTCGGTCTCGAGGATAAGCGAAACCGAGCCTTCGCCGAGGGTAACGCCCTTGTCGAGAACTCCAAGTCTGCCGTAGAGGAACTCGGTTACGTCCGTGCACTCGTCAACGCCCGCCGCAACCATAATGCTCTCATCGCCGTTGCGGAGCACGTCCGCCGCATAGCAAACACTCTGGAGTCCCGCCTGATTGCCGTTTGCGTTAGTGACATTGTAACCCTTAATTCCCGCGAAAATCGAGAAATAGCCGCCTGCCGCGTTATACACGGTGTTCGGGAAAGAGAACGCCGAGCCGCTAGCCGTGCCGTGCTCGATAACATTTTTCTGGAAATTCACGATTTCGGTAAGCGGACCGTCCGCAGTACCGATGATAATGCCGATATCCGCGGAGTTGTTGTCGTCAATGGTAATTCCCGCGTCACGAAGCGCTCTCATACCGCCGACAAGCTGGAGCTGCGAAAATCTGTCGAGCTTTCTCCAGAACGCCATTTTGATGCCGTGCTCCTTGTAGTCATCGGAGCTGATTTCCACGCGGTTTTTGCCGACAATTTCACCGATACCCGTGACAAAAACGCACTCGGAATTTGTGTTGTCGGGGATAACGCGCGGCTCTTTCGCAAACACGATAGAAGCGTTGTTTCCGCCGAACGCAAAGGAGTTTGAAGCGGCGTAGTTGATGATTTTCTCACGCTTTGTGTTGGGAACGAAATCGATGTTCCCAGCCTTTTCCTTGAGCGTTTCAAGATTTTCCTCGGTGTAACCGATTGTCGGGGGAACGGTGTTTTCGCAGACCGCTTTGACCGTGAGCACAGCCTCAATCGAGCCCGCAGCGCCGAGGCAGTGACCTGTCATCGACTTTGTGGAGCTTACGGAGAGGTGGTCGTTTCCGTCGAAAATCGTGTGGAGCGAGAGGAACTCGGCTTCATCGTTTTTCGCGGTACCCGTGCCGTGAGCGTTGATATAATCAATATCCGCGGGTTCAAGCCCCGATTTTTTGATTGCCCTGTTAATCGCGAGCATCTGCCCCTCTCCGTCGGGACGGGGAGCCGTGATGTGGTGCGCGTCCGAGCTTACGCCCGAGCCGAGAATTTCGCAGTAAATCTTCGCGCCGCGCGCTTTTGCGTGCTCGTAGCTCTCCACGATAAGCACGCCCGCGCCTTCGCCGAGGGTGATACCGTGGCTGTTGTTGAACGGGGAGCAGGGGTTCTCGTCAAGCGCGTGGAGCGCGTGAAATCCCGCGAATGCAAGCGATGTAAAGCTGTCCGAGCCGCCTGCAGCAAACGCGTCCGCCTTGCCCGAGCGAATGAGGTCGCACGCATAGGAAAGGCTGATTGTACCCGCCGCGCAAGCGTTTACGATGTTCGCGGTAACGCCGTTCAGCCCGAAGTGCTTCGCGACATTGTTGGCAATCGCCGAAGCAGTCATCTTGAGGATATCGGAGGACTTGCCGCCGCCGTTTTTCATCTCATCTGTGTAATAAACGTCAATGCTCGCCGCGCCGCCGACGCAGTTTCCGATAATAACGCCGATTTTGTCGGAATTTTCCTCGGTAATTTCGTAACCCGCGTCCGCGAGAGCCTCGCCCGCTGCCTTGATGCAAAGAAGCGAGGAGCGGTCGTAATCCTCGTCCGAGAGCTCCTTCGAGGGAAGATGCGACTCCGCGCCGATATTTGCGTAGCAGTCATCGGTGCTGAAAGTATCGATTTTCTTAATGCCCGAAACGCCGTTCACTGCGCTTTCCCAGCACTCCGAAACGTTATCGCCGAGCGCGCAGCAAAGTCCGAGACCTGTCACGACAACGCGGCGGTTATCAATATTGCTCATCAAAAAGCCTCCATTTCCTATATTCAAGCTCGGTTTTCCGAGCAAATTCTTCCGCAAAATCTGCGGCAATTTTTCGTGAAAATTCACGTCAATAAATTCTTGTGCAATTTCACAAAGATTTTCAACAATGCAAAAATTCGCGATAGTTCACGCAGATAATTATTGTGCAAAACAACCAAAAATTCCTCGTGTAACAAATTTACACAAAAAACAGTCTGCGCGATTTTTTCGCAAAATCAGCCGAAAATTGCAAAAAATTCACAAAAACGGCGCTTTGCTTTGCCCAAATAAATCGCGAAAATTTAGTTAAATTGACGATGTGAAAAAAATTTGTTTTCCCCCGAAAAATCAAGGGAAAACAAACTGTCATTTACTTGTGCTCTTCAACGTACTTTGCAAGGGTGTTGATGCTCTGGAAATTCTCTCTTGCAGCGCCCGTCATCTGCACGCCGAAAAGGCTGTCGATACCCGCGATAATCTCGATGGAATCGATGGAATCAAGTCCGATATCGTCGCCGAAAAGCTCGGAATCGTTCTCCAGCTCGTCCTCGGGAATTCTCAAATTCTCCACCAGCATAGCCTTGATTTTAGCACAAATTTCTTCGTTAGTCATAGTAAATCCTCCGTATTTAATCGGCTTTTTCGCCGTTTTTTACAACTTTTCCGTACCGCTTTTCAAGAAGTTCAAAATTCTCCTCAACAGCCGTCCGCACTTTTGTAATCAGCTCTCATGCGATTTGCCGCAGTCGTTTAGGTCAATCTGCTTTACCGTTTTTTACAATTTTTCCGTACCGCTTTTCGAGAAGCGCGTAATTCTCCTCAACAGCCGTTTTCGCCTTTGCAATCAGCTCTCGCGCGTATTTGCTGTGGCGGACATCGCTCGGGCAATTACTCTCAATCGGTTCGCCTATGTAGAATTTCATTCGCATACCGATAAAGAATTTGTACTTGCCGTAAATCGTGCACGGGACAATCGGTACGCCGTGCTTCGCGGAAATAAGCGCCGCGCCGGGCTTGAAATCCTCGATTTTACCGCTCTTCGAGAGCGCGCCCTCGGGGAAAATCATAAGCGCGCCGCCGCGATTTATAATCTCCTCGGCGGTCTTGAACCACTCGCCGTCCGCTTCGTCGAGGCTTATCGAAATGCACCTGCAAAGCGAAATCAGCTTTCCGACCTTCTTCTTTTCAAACCACTTTTTCGTCACCAGCACCCACGGCTTGTATCTCCCCAAAACCGCTCCACAAAAGGCTCCGTCGAAATGGTGAGTATGGTTTGCGACAAAAACGCAGGGCTGTTTTTTCAGCCGTTTTTTCAGCGTTTTGTCCGCGTAAATTATCTTCGGGCGGAAAAAAATGTACACCAAAAAGGTTATCAGCCCTTGAAAAAGCTTGCCGCCAAAGCTCTGTTTGGACGGGTCTTTCTTCAACAAAATCACTTCCTAGTGCGGTAGATTCCGCATATTATCAACCTTTATTATTATACAAAATTTCAGTGCTTTTTACAAGGGACAAATTGTTGATTTTACGGAAATATAGGTCATTTATCAAAATTTTGTTGCTTATTAACAATTTGTTAACAATATTTCTATAATTCACACAAACAAAACGCCGAAAAAATCGGCGTTTGTTGTAAACTACTCCAAATCCAAATCCTCAATAAGTCGGGTTATCTCACCCTCGCTTTTCACGCGTATTCCCTCGCGCAAAAGCTCCTCGTCCGCGGGATAAAGCGCGTCGGGCGGCGTCTCGTACACCGCAATCGGCTGCGGCTCGTTCTCTTGAAAAAGCGCGATTTTTCCGTCGTATTCCCGCAGAACAAAGCAGCTCGAACCGCATAACAAAGCCGTTTGTGCGGCAATCAGCGCGCGTTTGATATTTTTCGCCATATTCGGTCACTCCTTTTGGGAATTTTTTGTGCGTTTTTGACGAAAATAGTATTTGCTGTAAACTTTTGATTATCCGCTTTGCAATAACGTTTTAAACGATTTCAACACGGTTTTCAACAATTTTTGTGTTAAAAACGTGATAACAAAGCGGTTTGGCAAATCTCGGATTTCGCGAAATGGCTCTGCGAGCGCTCTCGCGGGGGTGTGGAGAGCAGCGAGAGGGTTGGCAGCGGCTACTCGGGAAGTGCCGCGAAATGGCTCTAGGAGCGCTCTCGCGGGGTGTGGTGAGCAGCAAGAGGGTTGGCAGCAGCTGCTCGGGGAGTGCCGGGAAATGGCTCTACGAGCGCTCTCGCGAGGGTGCGGAGAGCAGCGAGAGGGTTGACGGCGGCTGCTCGTAAGTACCGCGAAACGGCTCTAGAAGCGCTCTTGCGGGTGCGGAGAGCAGCGAGAGGGGTTGCGGTTGCTCGGAAAGTGCCGCGAAATGGCTCTGCGAGCGCTCTCGCGGGGTGTGGTGAGCAGCAAGGCGGTCAGCGATTGCTCGGGGAGTGCCGCGAAACGGCTCTACGAGCGCTCTCGCGGGGTGTGGAGAGCAGCGAGGTGGTCGGTGATTGCTCGGAAGTGCCGCGAAACGGCTCTGCGAGCGCTCTCGCGGGGGGGGTGGATAGTAGCGAGAGGGTTGGCGGCGGTTGCTCGGAAAGTGCCGCGAAACGGCTCTGTGAGCGCTCTCGCGGGGGTGTGGAGAGCAGCGAGAGGGTTGACGGCGGCTGCTCGGGAAGTGCCGCGAAACGGCTCTACGAGCGCTCTCGCGGCTGCGGGGGAGCAGCGTTCGGCAAAAAATCATAAACGTCCTCGTAGCTGCGAAGCTCCTCCTCGGTCTGCGGATTCGCGGGAATTAAGCCCGTGCAGTCGCGGTCGCTCGATACATTCATCAGCGGCTCACCCGCGTTTTCTTCGGTTTCTTCTGGTTTGTCCGGATAAGGGTACATTTTTTCAACTCCTTTCAAGGCGAATGTTGTCCAAAATCGCCTGTCAAAAAGATTATTCCCGAAATTATAGCGAAAATTCTGTTGACAAAAAGCCTCGAATAGTGTATAATATATGTGTATATTTGTAATTATTTGATTAAGGGTAACGTTTATCAAAAGAAAGGCAAAAATAATGGGAATTATCAAATCTATTTTCGGAACCTATTCGTCAAGAGAATTGAAAAGAATTGAGCCTATAAAACAAGCCGTTCTCGACCTCGAGCCGAAATATCAAGCGATGTCCGACAAGGAGCTCAAGGCACAGACCCCTCTCCTCAAGGAAAGGCTCGCTAACGGCGAAACGCTCGACGATATCCTCCCCGACGCTTTCGCCGTGTGCAGAGAAGCGTCAAGCAGAGTTATCGGCATCAAGCACTACCCTGTGCAGATTATCGGCGGTATCGTTCTCCATCAGGGTAGAATTGCCGAGATGAGAACCGGCGAGGGCAAAACCTTCGTTGCGACGCTCCCCGCGTACCTTAACGCGCTCACCGGCAAGGGTGTCCACATCGTCACTGTCAACGACTACCTCGCAAAGCGCGACAGCGAGTGGATGTCAAAGGTTCACCGCTTCCTCGGGCTCACCGTCGGTCTTATCACCCACGAGCTCGACAACGACCAGCGCCGCGCAGCTTACGCCTGCGACATAACCTACGCCACTAACAACGAGCTCGGTTTCGACTATCTGCGCGATAATATGTGCATCTACAAGAAAGACCTCGTTCAGCGTGACCCGAATTTCGCCATCGTCGATGAGGTTGACTCTATCTTAATCGATGAGGCGAGAACTCCGCTCATTATCTCGGGTCACGGCGACAAGTCCTCCGATTTGTACGAGAAAGCCGATAAGTTCGCTAAAACTCTCACCAAAAACGTTGTCGCAGAGGTTGACACAAAGGAAGAATATGACGACAAGTTTGACGGGGATTATCTCGTTGATGAAAAGGCGAAAACCTGCAACCTCCTCCCTAACGGCGTGGCAAAAGCAGAAAAATATTTCGGTGTCGAGAACCTTATGGACCCCGATAATATCACGCTCCTTCACCACATCAATCAGGCTATCCGTGCAAACGGTATTATGAAGCGCGATGTTGACTACGTTGTTCGCCCCGCGGAAAAAGGCAAGGGTGACGAGGTTGTTATCGTCGATGAGTTTACCGGTCGTTTGATGTTCGGCCGCCGCTATAATCAGGGCTTGCATCAGGCTATCGAGGCAAAGGAAGGCGTTAAGGTTAACCACGAGAGCAAAACCCTCGCTACTATCACCTTCCAGAACTTCTTCAGACTGTACAAAAAGCTCTCGGGTATGACAGGTACCGCGATGACCGAGGAGGACGAGTTCAGACAGATTTACTCGCTCGACGTTATCGAAATCCCTACCAACAAGCCCGTTATCCGTATCGATAACCACGATAAGATTTACAAGAATATCAAAGGCAAGCTCAACGCGGTTTGCGAACAGGTTGAGGAGTGCCACAAAAAAGGTCAGCCCGTGCTCGTCGGCACTATCACAATCGAAAAGTCCGAGCAGCTTTCAAAGCTCCTCAAGGCACGCGGCATCAAGCACGAAGTCCTCAACGCGAAAAACCACGAGCGTGAGGCGGAAATTGTTGCCCAAGCAGGCAAGAAGAACGCCGTCACCATCGCCACAAATATGGCGGGACGCGGTACCGATATCAAGCTCGGCGGTAACGCTGAATATCTTGCGCTTGCCGAAATGAGAAAGCTCGGTTATTCCGAAGAGCTTATCCGAGAGGCAACCGGCTTCGCGGAAACCGATGACGAGGAAATTATCGCGGCAAGAGAAAAATATCAGGAGCTCAACAAGAGCTTTGAGGAAAAAATCGCGCCCGAGGCAGAAGAAGTTCGCGCGGCGGGCGGTCTGTATATCATCGGCACCGAGCGCCACGAGTCCAGACGTATCGACAACCAGCTCCGCGGTCGTGCCGGACGTCAGGGTGACCCCGGCGAGAGCTGCTTCTTCATCTCAATGGAAGACGATTTGATGAGACTGTTCGGCGGCGAAAAGGTTCAGCGTCTTATGGAAACGATGAATTTTGACGAGGACGTGCCGATTGCGGCAGGCTTCCTCTCGCGCGCTATTGAAAGTGCTCAAATGAAAATCGAGGGCAACAACTTCGCTATGCGTAAACACGTTCTCGATTATGACGATGTTATGTCGCAGATGCGCGAAACCATTTACTCGCAGAGAAGAAAGGTGCTCGACGGCGAGGATATCCACGAGAATGTTGTTCAGATGATGAAGCAGGATATCGAGGAAAACGTCAAGACCTACTGCTCGGACGATATCGCGGACAACTGGAATCTCGACGGTCTGCGCGCGCACTACCTCAATATGTACCTTATGGAAACCGATTTGCGCTTCACAACCGACGAGCTCAACAATATCGAGCAGAAGGATATCATCAGCTTTATCCAAAAGCGCGGAAATTTGATGTACGAGCTCCGCGAGAAGGAACTCGGTTCCGAGAATATGCGCGAGGTCGAGCGCGTTTGCCTGCTCAAAACGGTTGACAAGTATTGGATGGACCACATCGACGCTATGGACGAGCTCAAAAACGGTATCGGTCTGCGCGGCTATGCACAGAGAAACCCCGTTGAGGAGTACCGCTTCGAGGGCTTTAGTATGTTCGATGAGATGATTGCGGCTATTCGTGAGGATACCGTGAAGCTCGCGCTCACTATTCCGGTACGCGTAAACATTACCCCCCAGCGCGAACAGGTTATGAAGCCCGACGCGCCGAACGCGGGCGCAAATGTCCCTTACCGCTCTGAGAAGAGAGCTGCGAAAAAGTCCAAGAACAAGAAATAATCAAAAAGCTCCGTGATAATCACGGAGCTTTTCGGCACAAAAAAAAATCTCCGCGAAAAATCACGGAGATTTTTGTTTTCCGAAAATCAGTCGATTTCAACGGAAATCTTCTCGTTTACGCGAACAGCGCCCGCACGCATTACGGTACGGATTGACTTGGCAATTCTGCCCTGCTTGCCGATAACTCTGCCCATATCCTCGGGGCCAACGTGGAGGTGATAAACCACAACGTCCTCCTCGTTCGGAGCGTCAACAGTTACCTCAACAGCGCTCTTGTCCTCAACAAGTGCAGTCGCGATTGTGATAAGAAGTTCTTTTAACATAGTTTTTCCCTTCCCGGGAGCTAGATGCTTGGGACAGCGCCCGCCGTCCCCGACAAACCTTTTCCCTGATAAATTTTAGCCGTTTGCAAAAACAAATCAGCCCTTGAGCAGACGCTTAACAGTGTCGGTAGGCTGTGCGCCCTTCTTAATCCACTCTTCAGCCTTCTCCTTGTCGATGTTTACGACAACGGGTTCCTTCGTGGGGTCATAGTAACCGATTTCCTCGATAAAACGTCCGTCACGCGGGGAACGAGAGTCTGCCACAACTACGCGATAGAACGGTGCCTTCTTTGCGCCCATTCTTCTGAGTCTGATTTTAACTGCCATAATGATTTTCTCCTTTCAAATTTGATATATTCATCTATGTGTAAAATTACACAGTGAAATCATATCAGCTTCGCCTTTTCAGGCTTTATTTCAATGCGTTTTACGCAATGAGTTCATCTTACAATAACGCCGTAGATTATTCCAACGAATATTATGAACAACCCCAGCACAATGTAGAATATCCGAGCGCCGTTTCTTCCGAAAATCTGCACGAACGGAGCCGCTCTCCTTGACGAGAAAAACCAATCCCAATCAAGTATCGCGCACAGAATGCTGTATATTCCCGACACAACTAAGATGATTGTCAAAATGATGTGCATAGGCGCTCCTTATCAAGTAAGCATCAGCAACAATCCGCAAATAAAAATCACAAATCCCGAAACCATTATTCCCGCCAAATAACGCGCGCTTTCGTCGCTGTCCCTGCGGCGCAGCATTATGATATTGAATACAATACCTGCTGTGGCTGCTATTATCGCCACAATAGCGGCTGTCCTTAATCCAAATGCGTCATGTACGCCGAACAGCACTCCTAATAAAACAAGGATTACTCCGATAACGGTTTCCTCATAGGGTTCCTTTACACTGCGCGATGAGCCGGGTAAATCATCATTGCGCAAGTTCCACATTCCCTTGTGACGGTGAACCATAGACACGATTATAACAATCACGCCTATCAGTATGAATATCAGGCAGATAACGTCAATCGGTTTCATTCACCGACCTCACATTCCCGGAAAACCGCCGCCCATATTCATCGGGAATTTCGGCAAGCGGCGCTTTTTGCCCTTGCCCGTGAAGCCCATCTGCTTCATCATCTTCTGCATCTGCTCAAACTGTCGGAGAAGCTGGTTTACCTCCTCAACCGATGTTCCCGAGCCCGCAGCAATTCTGCGCTTTCTCTTCGCGTCGATTATCGACGGCTTTTCGCGCTCGCGCTTGGTCATTGACGTGATAATCGCCTTCGTGTGAGGCATTTTCTTCTCGTCAATGTCCTCGTCCTTGACCTTTCCCGCAACGCCCGGTATCATATTCAGCAGATTTTTGATGTTGCCCATCTTTTCAATCTGCACAAACTGCGCGTACAGGTCGTTCAAGTCAAACTTGTTTTCCTCGAGTCTTTTGACGGTTTTCTCCGCTTCCTTTTCATCAAACGAAGCCTTTGCCTTGTCGATAAGCGTGAGCACATCGCCCATTCCGAGTATTCGCGAAGCCATTCTGTCGGGATAAAACGGCTCGATATCGTCCGCCTTTTCGCCGATGCCCGCGAACTTTATCGGTTTTCCCGTTATCGCGAGAACCGTCAGCGCAGCACCGCCGCGGGTGTCGCCGTCAAGCTTTGTCAGGATAACGCCCGTTATGTCGAGCGCGTCGTTGAAGCTCTGCGCTACGTTTACCGCGTCTTGTCCCGTCATTGAGTCAACAACAAGCAAAATCTCATTCGGCTGCGTCTCCGACTTGATATTCCGCAGCTCTTCCATCAGCGTTTCATCTATGTGCAGACGTCCCGCGGTATCAAGAAGAACCGTGTCAAAACCTTGGTCTTTAGCGTATTTAACGCCGTGCTTTGCGATTTCTACGGGATTTCCCAAGCCCTCTTCATAAACGTGCGCGCCGACCTTTTCGCCGACAATTTTCAGCTGGTCAATAGCTGCGGGACGGTAAACGTCGCAGGCAACCAAAAGCGGTCTGCGGTTTTGCCCCATAAGCCACTTCGCGAGCTTCGCGCAGTGCGTGGTTTTACCCGCGCCCTGAAGTCCGCACATCATTATAATGCACGGCGGCTTTGACGGGAAATCCAGCTTCGCAGTCGTGTTGCCCATAAGCTCGATAAGCTCCGTGCGAACGATATCGATAACCTGCTGCGCGGGCGTGAGGCTTTCCATTACCTTCGCGCCGAGCGCCTTTTCGCTTACCTTGTTGACGAAATCCTTCGCAACCTTAAAGCTGACGTCCGCGTCCAAAAGCGCCATTCGCACCTCGCGCATCGCGTCTTTTATATCCTTTTCGGTGAGCTTTCCGTGACCCTTCAGCTTACCGAATACCGCGTTAAGTTTTGACGACAATCCCTCAAAAGCCACAACAAAGCCCCCTTACATTGATTTCTCGATTTCTTCCAAAAGCGCCGAAAGCTCCCCGAAACGCTCGTCGGGATAATCCCCGCAAAGCCGCTCCACAAGCGCTCTCGCTTCGCTCAATCTCTTTTGGTTGGCAACAAGCCGCTTCGCGTTTCCGAGAACTTTCTCCAGCTCCAGCAAGCGTTTCTCGCCGTTTTTCTGCGCTTCGTTCACCGACTGCCGCGAAATTCCGCCCATTTCCTCGGCGATTTCCGACAGCGATAAATCCGAATTGTACTTCAAATCAAGTGCTTCACGCTGATTTTTCGAGAGCAGCTCTCCGTATATATCAAGCAAAAGCACCAAATTTCCGTCCATACGCGCTCCTGTGTAAATATAAATATCCTTACACCAACAAACGTTATTATAACAGATATTTTCCCGTTTGTCAAGAGGAATTTTCAATTTTTTTAAAAAAGTGCTTAACAAACAGGATTTTTTATGTTATAATAAGAATAGTTTGTTGAAAAGTTATTTAAAGGTGATATTATGTCTAAATTTAAACAAGCGTTTATAAAGTGCCTGCCGCTGCTGATTGTGCTGGTATCGACGGGAATTTTTGTGTTTTTGATAAAGTGGGTTATCGGCATTTTCTACGAGCCCAAAGATACCGTTTATGTCAAGGAAAACGGTGACGAGAAATTTGTCGTTATTCAGTGCTATCAGAATCCGTCAAGCCACTATTATCTGCTGCCGGGCGATTTTGTTTACGATGAAACGAAATACACAAGCGTTGCCTCGGAGCACGACAACGCTCACCTCAAGGACAAGCCGCTCGCTGTTTTTACGCTCAACGAGACGCCCGTGGTTATGGAGAAAACGGTTGTCAAAACGCTGATTTCGGGCGGCAATCTCAACGCTTATCAATTCGGCGAGTTTGTCATCTATCGGCTGGAGGGCGAATACGGCGTTTTTGCTCCGCTGCGGCAATATAAAGAAAGCGCGACCAAACGCAAAAACGACCTCTATGTTGTCCGGCAGCTGCTCAAAAACGAGCGCTATAAGAGCTTTGAGCTGCCGTCGTGGGAGACCGAAGCGGAATTTCTGAAAAATCTTGAGGATATCGAGTGGTATCTCACCGCTGAATACAACGAGGATATTTAAATACGGAAGGAAAAATTTATGTCGGAGAAAAATTATTTGGATAATATACGAAATTTCTGCATAATCGCGCACATTGACCACGGAAAATCCACGCTTGCGGACAGAATTCTCGAGCAGACGGAAACCGTTGCTCTGCGCGATATGGAGGAGCAGCTCCTCGATAATATGGACATCGAGCGCGAGCGCGGTATTACCATAAAAGCGCGCGCCGTTCGTCTCAAATATCACGCGGACAACGGCGAGGACTACATCTTCAACCTCATCGATACCCCCGGTCACGTTGACTTTAACTATGAGGTTTCGCGGTCGCTCGTGGCGTGCGAGGGCGCGGTGCTTATCGTTGACGCGTCGCAGGGTATCGAGGCGCAGACTCTCGCAAACACTTATCTTGCCGTTGAAAACGACCTCGAGGTTGTGCCCGTGGTAAACAAAATCGATTTGCCCAGCGCGCGTCCCCAAGAGGTTAAAGAGGAAATCGAGAATGTTATCGGTATCGAGGCTCTCGACGCGCCCGAAATTTCCGCGAAAATGGGTATCAATATCCACGCGGTTATGGAGGAAATTGTAAACAAAATTCCCGCGCCGAAGGGCGATATAAACGCGCCGCTCAAAGCGCTGATTTTCGACAGCGTTTACGACAGCTACAAGGGCGTTATCGTTTACGTCCGCGTCAAAGAGGGCTGCGTAAAGCCCGGCGATAAGATAAAAATGATGGCTTCGGAAGCGGAATTTACCGTTGTCGAAACCGGTTATATGGGCGCTACCGAGCTTGTTCCCGCAAGCGGGCTCAAAGCGGGCGAGGTCGGCTATATAACCGCGTCTATCAAGTCTATCGGCGATACCAAAGTCGGCGATACCGTTACCAATGCGCAAAACCCCGCTTCCGAGGCGCTCCCCGGTTATCGCGAGGTTAACCCGATGGTCTTCAGCGGTATCTATCCCGCGGACGGTGCGAAATACCCCGATTTGCGTGACGCTCTCGACAAGCTCCAGCTCAACGACGCTTCGCTTTCATTTGAGCCGGAAAGCTCGGTTGCGCTCGGATTTGGCTTCAGATGCGGTTTTCTCGGGCTGCTCCATATGGAGATTATTCAGGAGCGTATTGAGCGTGAATATAACCTCGATATCATCACGACAGCGCCTTCGGTTGTCTACAAAATCGAGATGACCGACGGAACCGTGCGTATGATTGACAACCCGACAAATTACCCCGACACCACGCTTATCGCGCAGAGCTACGAGCCGATGGTCAACGCGCACGTTTACTCGCCGTCCGAATACGTCGGCGGTATTATGGAGCTTTGTCAGAACAGGCGCGGCGTGTTCAAGGATATGAAATATATCGACGAGAAGCGCGTGGATTTGCACTACGAGCTCCCGCTCAACGAAATCGTCTACGACTTTTTCGATGCGCTGAAGTCCCGCACGCGCGGCTATGCAAGCTACGACTACGAGATGATTGGTTTTGCGCCGTCAAAGCTCGTCAAGCTCGATATTATGCTCAACGGCGAGGTTATCGACGCGCTTTCGTTCATCGTTTTCGCCGACAGAGCCTACGAGCGTGCGCGCAAAATGGCTGAAAAGCTCAAGGAAAATATCCCGCGGCAGTTGTTTGAAATTCCCATTCAGGCTTGCGTTGGCGGGAAAATTATCGCGCGCGAAACTATCAAGGCGCTCCGCAAGGACGTTCTCGCAAAGTGCTACGGCGGCGATATCACGCGTAAGAAAAAGCTCCTCGAAAAGCAAAAAGAGGGCAAAAAGCGTATGCGGCAATTCGGCACGGTTGAAGTACCGCAGGAGGCGTTTATGGCTGTCCTCAAGCTGGACGACGACTGATGCTCGGGCTGTATATTCACGTTCCGTTTTGCGTGCGAAAGTGCCCTTACTGCGACTTTTACTCCGAGAAATTTTCGCGCGAGAAAAGCGAAAAGTACGCGGCGGCGGTTGTGCGAAATCTCAAGCATTATCCCGAGACTTTCGACACGGTTTATTTCGGTGGGGGAACGCCTGCGCTGATTTCGGGGAAAATCTCGGAAATTCTTCGGGAGGTTCGGTTCGTTGAGGGCGCGGAAATTACGGTTGAGTGCAACCCCGATGTCGTCAACGAAAATGTTCTCGTGGAGCTGAAAAACGCGGGAGTAAATCGGCTTTCGTTTGGCGTGCAGTCGCTGAACGAGCGGGAACTCGCAGCGCTTGGGCGGCTTCACGGCGCGGAAAGTGCACGAAAAGCGATTTTGCTCGCGCGGGAGCTTGGGTTTGAGAACATCTCTGCGGATTTAATGCTCGGTGTTCCGCAGCAAAGCGTGAAGTCGCTCTACGAAACGATTGACAAGCTTTGTGCGCTCCCGATAACGCACGTTTCCTCGTATCTCCTCAAAATTGAACCGAACACCCCGTTTGGCAAAAATCCGCCCGAAATCCCCGATGACGACGGGCAGGCGGAGCTTTATCTCGCGGCGGTTGAACTGCTTGAAAAGCGCGGTTTTCGGCAATACGAAATCAGCAATTTCGCGAAAGTTGGCTTCGAGAGCCGGCACAATTTGATTTACTGGCGCGCGCAAGAATATGTCGGAATTGGTCCCGCGGCGCACTCCTATTATAATGGAAAGCGCTTTGCCGTGCCGAGAAATACCGCGAGATTTCTTGAAAGCGATGTTCAGCGGGAGATTGTCACCGATGAAAATCCCGATAAATATGAGGAAAAAGTTATGCTCGGGCTGCGGCTTCGCGAGGGAATTTCGCTTGACGAGCGGCTCGAGAAGCGGCTTCGGCTTGTTCCGCGAGAGTATTTTCGGGTTGAGGGCGGGAGGATTTCGCTCACGCCGCGCGGGTTTCTTGTGTCAAATCAGATTATTGCTACACTTTTGGGATAAAACAAAGCCGCTCGAAATGGGCGGCTTTCTTGTGCATTTTTATGGTTTGCGCGTTCCCTCGCATTTTTGTTTGGCGCGCTCTCTGTCATTTTTGTCGGCTTTGAGCCGACAAAAATGATTGGGGAACACCCCGCCGGGGTTTTCCCCAAACCCTATTCCTCAAGGGGGGAAACTCTTGTTTCCCCCCTTGAACCCCCTTTGCGCTTGCTAACGCGTTTTTGTCGCTTCGCTCCAGCAGCGCGGCTTCGCCGCGAGTGTGGGGCTTTGCCCCACGCCCCACAAGCCTTTTGAAAAAGGCTTGACCGAAAACTTTTGTACGCTTCGCGTGTGCTTGGAACGCGCTCTGCAAAAAAGCTGCGGCGCTGCTCTCGGGCAACGCCGCTTTTGTTATGCCTTCAGCTTCGACACCTCGCCGTGAAGTACCGCCGACATTCCCGTCAACTCCTCGCACGACGCCGCCGACTCCTCCGCTGTCGAGCTGTTCTGCTCCGTAACCGCGCGAATTTGGTCCGCGTCCTCCTCAACTCTCCGCACACTCTCCGACTGCACCGCCGACGCTTCCGATATCCTCGAAATATACTCCGCCGTCTGCTCGGAGAAGCTCTTTACCTCGGTCATCGCCGCCGCTGTCCGCTCGGCAATCTCCGCGCCGTTGTTCACCGCATCAATCGTCGCCGTTATCAGCGCGTTCGTGTTGCTAGCAGCCTCGGCAGACTTCGACGCAAGATTTCTCACCTCGTCCGCAACAACCGCAAAGCCCTTGCCCGCTTGTCCCGCTCGCGCCGCTTCAATCGCAGCATTCAGCGACAAGATATTCGTCTGGAACGCGATGTCCTCAATCGTCTTGATAATCACGCTTATCTCGTTGGAACGGCTCTTAATCTCATCCATCGCCGACAGCATATTCTTGATTTCGCGGTCTTGGTTGGTTATCCTGTCCGCCGTTACCTTCGACAAATTATCGGCTTTCTCGGCATTTTCGGTGTTGTTCTTGATTTGCTCGGAAATCTCGTCAATCGCGCCCGCAAGCGTTTCAATCGACGCCGCCTGCTTTGACGTGCCCTCGGCAAGCCTCATCGTTCCGTCGGACATCTGCTCCGCGCCTTTTCTCACGCTGTCCGCGGACGTGCTTATCTGCCGTATAATCTCGCTCAAATTGCTCCTGATTTGCTTGAACGATTTATCAATCTGCTCGAAATCGCCGATATACTCGCGGCTCGGTTCACCGGTAAAATCGCCATCCGCCATCATCGAAAGCAGCCGCGAAATATCGCCTATGTAATCACGCAGATTGTGCTTCGCGTCCTCGAGCTTTTTCGCGAATTGTCCGATTTCATCGTTTCCGAAATTAAACGTGGAATCGGGCGTCGATAGCTGTCCCGTTCTCATCTCCTCGGCAATTCGGTTGGACTCCAAAATCGGCTTTCCGACAAAATTTCTCACAAAAACCATCATCAGCAAATCGATGACAATCAGCACAACAACCGCGATGATTACCGAGAACATAACCATTTTTGCAAAGGACGCGTCGGAGCTTGCCGACGACATTCCCGAGAAATACGCACCGACTATGTTTCCGTCATAATCTGTCATCGGCTGGTAATTTACGAAGTGATTTTGCCCGAACAAAACCGCTTGTCCAACATACGGCTTTCCGTCCTTTAACACGGTCTGTATAATGTGCTCGTCCATTTCCGTGTCAACAGCACGCGCTCCATCAGGTTCGACAAGCGTTGTCGAATAGCGCTTATTGCCCGAGAACAGCGAAACCTCCGAGCCCGTCTGCTGCTTTACGTTGTCAAGATAGCCGTACTCGCGCATATCCATTCCCACAAGCATCATTCCGACAATTTCACCCGTGTCGTTGAACGTGATAGGTCCCATATACTGCGCGGAAAGCTCAACGCCGCTGTCCGTGAAAATGCCGCTTATCGGGTCACCCTCAATAACGTCGTTTATCCGCGAAGACGAAAGGTTGTAGTTGTCGGATTTCCAGATAATCTGCCCGCCCAAATCACATATACACGCGAAATCATACGCCGAGCTTCTGGACTCCTCCCAACGCTTTGTAACCTTGTCGAGATTTTTTCCCGTAACCGCCATATAGTCCATTCCCTCGCCGCCCCACGACAAGGCTATTCCCTTCAGGCGGTCGAGCTGAACTTTAACGTCGTTTTCGAGAACTCCAACTCCAACGGAAACCTGCGATATAAGCACCTCGTCGCTGTGATTTTTCGACACGAATACGCTCACCGTGACGATTATCGCGACCATTATTACAAGAGCAATCGTTACGATTGACAATATTTTTTTCGTTATCTTTGACATTCTAATCCCCCCGAAAAAACACAACACACATCTAAATGCATCTATTTTTATTATAACATATTATAATGGAAATGTAAAGAATTTTTGTCAATTTTTAGAATATTTTGCAATCGATATGCTATTGTTTGTTAGAATTGCACAAAAAGAGCGGCAGTTTTTTGCCGCTCTCGTTTGTGTTATAGGTGAAATTGATTAAGCAAGATAACTGTTTACTATCCTAATCATCATATCGGACAGCTTTTCAACATTATACGCGCCGACCGTGGGCTTGAGGTGGCTGTTGCCAACGCCGCTGTCGTCCGTGAGGAACGTGTAAGTGCCGCCCGTCGTGAACGCCATTGTGCGGAGAAGATACTCGGTTGACTTGTCGATACCGCTCGACGCTATCGGCACAATTCTGATGCCCTTTTCAGCCGCCTGACGGATATATTTGTTCACGCTGTCAACTATCTGCGCGTCCTCACCGTGAGGCGGTGCGTCAAGAACGAGGAACATTATCTTAACGGAATTTTCGCTCCAAGCGTGGTTGTTTATCGCGCTGTCAAGTGCCGTGTGAACAGCTTCGGGGGTGTCTCCGCCGCCGTTTGCGCTCTGCTCGCGAATTGCCTTTGCAGCCTGCTCGATATCATCGGTGAACGGGAACTGCCTTACCACATACTCGTCGCCCTCGTCACGGTAGAAATTTACGCTTGTGTGAACGGGAATGTTCGCGTTGTCGGACTTAATTTTGCGGACAATGTTCTCAAGCTCCACTTTCAGGTACTCAAGCTCGTCGCCCATAGAACCCGTCGTGTCGCACATTATCATAAAATCAAGCGAGGGAACTTCCGTATCACGAGCGACTGTTCCGAGGTCACACTCAACCTCTGCGTTGCCGATTACGCCGTCAATCGTCTTGGAAGTGCCGCCAAATTCAACGGTTATCGGCTCGGTCGGACCGTTTATCGCGGGATAAAACAGGTATGCCATTCCCTTGTTGTCGGTAACTGCGCTTGAAATCGCGCTCTTGCAGCTTACCTTTACGCCCTCGAACGGCTCGCCGTTTGACGTTACTTTAACGGCTATACGACAATCGGTTTCGTTTTTCCAAGCCTTTTTGTAGCTGTTCCAATCCTCGTGTGAGGAGTAGAGCTCGTTCCAATCAGCCCAATGCGCGTTGTCGTTCCACTCGCCGCCCGTGAGAAGTCCCGCCTGCGGGGGAATTTCCGGGTCGGTCGGCTCAACAGGCTCAATGATTATAGCGGGTTCTTCAACAGGCGGGGCGATATCTCCCGCGGGTGCTGTCGGAGCCATAGCGCCGCCCTTTATCATCGCGCCATCTGTGACTGCGTCTGCGGTTAATGCCGTATCTTCCGTTACCGCGAACTCCGCAAAGTCGCCCATGTCGGGACGTTTGCCCGTGCCGCCGATATCGGTTGCCGTGTACTCGCCGCTTGCGGGTTTTGAAGAACTGCTCGTCGTTCCCGAAGAACTGCTCGTCGTTCCCGAAGAAACAGACGACGGAGTAGGACCGTTTACCTCGCCCTTTGAACAACCGGTGAACGAGAGAACAACCGAAATTGCCGCCAAAATTGACAGGTATTTTTTCATAAGTTTACCTCTTTTCTTGTCGTGTTATCAGGGGCAACACCGCACAATTAACGGCTATCGCCTTTGCCGCACGCTGGCTTGCATCTTTTAGGTGATTCGCATTGCGAATCACACGGTCATATTGCACAAATTCTCCTTGACGGGCGACAGCCCGCCTGCGTCGAATTTGTACAATCTGACGGAAAATCTGACGGCGCCATCGCACGACAATAATTACGCGGTGTTGCCCAAGAACAAAAATCGGTGAAAAAGCGCCGGATTTATATATTACCCCGATTATTTTGCCCCGATGTGAATTAAAATGTGAAACGATTTATATGAACGCCGTGCGGCGCTTTTTCCTTTTGGAAATTTTTCGCTTTCTGTCTATAATACCCGATGACTTGAAAAAAGGTTGCACAAAATTTTAAAAAATTTTCTTATTGCAAAAATGGAATATTCTCAACACTCAAAGGCTGCTCGGGAGAGTACAAATCAGCGCTTGAGGCAAGCTCCGCGTCGGGGTATTTTTCAAGCTCCGCGCGGCAAAAAGGTATCGTTTCGTTCGGCTTGATTTCAACCGTTTTCCCCCAAACCATTTTCACGGTAAGCGGCACGCTCCCGCTGTTGTGAATGTAACCGAAAACGCGTTCGTCGCTTTCCTCGCCGCCCGCCGAAAGCATCTCGTCCATAGAATAATAAAACTCAATCCCGTTTTGCTTATACGGAAAATATCTCACACCACACCCGAAAAGCAGCACCGAGTCCTGAAACATTCCGACGTGAACTTGCATTTCTTCCTTTTTAATCTTGCCGTTCTCGTCTTTATAAAACGCGTCGTCATAATAAAAGCCCGCGCCCGCCGAAAGCATAAGATAAAACATTCCGTTCTCCAAGGGAGGCGCTTGTTCAATCAACTGCCGCTGTTTTTCCGCAGCGATTTCCTTCAGCTCCGACAAAAGCTCCTCGGCTTTTTCGCCCAGAAATTCCGTAAAACATCTCCGAAAATCCTCATAAAAATATCCGCCCTCTGCGTCAAAGTTTGACGAAATTTCTTGCTTTTTCAAGGTGTAAACAGTGTTGCGCGTGCAAACCTCCAAAAAATCGCCCTTGTCCTCAATACTCATAATTCTCGTTGTGTGAATATACGTTCCGTCGGTGCATCTCGGCGATTTGTGTCCGTAAACCGTACCGAACGCATAGAAAACATTCTCTACGCTAACTGCTTTTCGCTCAATATGCCAGCTTTTTAATTCAACCAATTCTATTCCTCCTTACTCGATTTTTCGACAAAATCATATTCCTCAAACTTTATCCCGTTATAAACAGCGTAAACGTGCGCGCAGCTTCTGCTCTTGCCTTTAATGGTGAGGTTCGCAAGCGGCTCGGGCAGAAGGTCATTTACCCACGGATAACGCCTTTCTATGCCCCTGTAATAGCCGACGCTTTCATTGAAAACAACCCCGCCCAGCACTCTTTCCAAATCGTCATAGACTTCTTCGCTGCCCTCGCCGATTTGCCGCACGAACTCGGGTATGATTATCTCGGAAAGGCTTGTGCAGCCGTTGAACGCTTCGATTTCTATTGTCTCTAATCCCTCGGGAAGCACAACCCTTTCAAGCGACCTGCACCCGCAAAACACACCCCTCTTGATTTTCACAACGCTTTCGGGAATTTCAATCGATTTCAGGCTCTCGCACATCGCAAACGCGCGGGTTCCTATGGAAGTAATTTTCGGCGGGAGCGTCACCTGTTCAAGCGATTTGCAGCCGAAAAAAGCGTACGGCTTGATATATATATGAAACGTGCCGAACATTTCATCAGTTTCCTCCAAAATCACGGGCAAATCAATTTTCTTCAGTGATGTACAGCGGCTAAACGCTTGCACCTCGACAAGCGTGCGGTGAGAGAGCTTCACGCGCTCAAGATTTTCGCAGTCCTCAAACGCACCCTCGCCTATCACAAATTTTTCGGGCAACTCTATCGAGCGGAGCTTTTTGCAGCCCTTGAACGAGTTTTTCTCAATTCGCCGAACTTCTTCCGGCAAAACGAGCTTTCCGTTTTCATCAATAAAATCGTCCCTCGAATACAGCTTAAGTCCGCGCATTTCTTCATATTCCGAATTTTTCTCGGGAACGTCCATACCAAAGTATCTCTCGTTTGCCGCCTGCTGAACTGTGTACAAAGAGCCGCCTGCCGTGATAAAATATCCCTCGGGATTTTTCGGCTTCTCGGGAACTACAAACGGTTGATTTTCAAAATACTTCTCGTATTCCGAAAAATCATCAAACGGCTTTTCCAAGAGAACGTCAAGCTTCACGCTCCGATTTCCCCGCAAGTCCCGAAGAATCATCGGGTCATCGTCCGCTTCATCTTCCGTCGCGTAATAAAGCGGTTTATCGTCCTCGCAAATCTTCTCCAAAACGTACTGAATATGCTCCAATGCTTTATAGTAATAATAATTACTGCGCGTGTTGAAATCGGTATAAAAACTAAATCTGCCTGTTTCTTCGTCCCAATCGGCTTCGCGAAAAGGAAAATACGGGCAATGGTCGTGGTCAACCTCGTCCGCCTTTTCCCACACATCTATATCCACAAAGCTATACCAGCTTTTCGTTCGCTGAACCTCGGTTATCGTTTTCCGATACTCCTCTTTTATAAAACAATCAAACAAATCGGTATGATACGAACTCATATTCTTCTCTCCTTTCGCTTCCTCGGTTTATATAAGCCTTTTTGCCATTATAGCACGGTTTTGCCGCCTTGTCAACGGTTTTTTCAAACCTGTTTACGATTGAGAAAAATACCAAGCTCCGAAGAGCTTGGCAGGATTTTCAGTCATTATCTGATAAAGATGACGTTTCGGATTCATCGTCCGATGTGGAAATTCCCAGCGAATTGAAAATCGCGAAAATCTCCTGCGAGTTTCTCCGGAATTCCTCGGTGAGATGCGCGAGCCAGCGGGTGTATTCGTTGATTTTGAGGATAAGCTCGTCGGCTTGCTTCTTGAAATCGATGTTCGGTATCATCACGCTCTCAATCTGCTTGATGGATATCCATTTCATCTTTCCGTTGTGTGTACACGAGGACGCGCCGCGAAGCCTCTCCATTCCCTCTTTGCTCTGAAGCCAATAGCAAAGCCAGCGCGGAATAACCTTGCTTTCGTCAACGCTTATCATATAAATATTCCCACCGACAATTATCTTCTTGTCGCCGATTTTGCCCGCGATATCCACCTTGAACGGCGTGTCGTTCTTGGTGAGCAAAATCATATCGGGCTTTACGCAGAACTGCTCAACCGATTTCCCAAGCTTTCTCGGGTCAAAAAAGCGAAGCTCCTCCGTGTTCAGCTCAAACGAAAATCCGTTCTTTATATCCGCAAGCGCAAGATACCGATAGCCCGTGTCCTCGCTTGTAAGGCAGCGCTCAAGCTGTTCCGCGGTAAGCTGTATCCCGCGCGAAATGTCCGTGACAACACTCCCGAAGGTCATTTCCTTGTTTCTCATCTGTGACATAATCTGCTCCTCGACTGTACGGTTTTTACATAATTTAATATTATCACAAATTTCCCGAATTGTCAAGACTTATTCGTTTATCCTGCGCGGCAACCTCCCGAACGTGCCTGAACATCTCTCTGATATCGTCCGTCAGCTGCCAGCGTCTGTTGTCCGTCGAGCTTATTCCGTACTCCTTCTTCACAAGGTCAATGTACATCGAGTGCGTTCCCTCGTCACCCATATAAAAATGCTTCCAATCCTCATCGGGAATAAATCTGCGCATATCAAGCTGCTCCAGCGCAAGATTGTCAAAGGCAACAACTCTGAAATGCTTCGCAAGGCTGTCGATATTGTCGTAAAGCCACTTTTGGTTCTCGGCAACTTTTCCGCTTTCCGCGAACTCAACTCCCCTGCCCTTCGTCTTGTACCCCAGCACAAGCAAATCAAGTTCCTTGTCAAACAGCTCGTCCAACATTCCCTCGGAGATTACGCCGTTTACCGCGTGAACCGCAACACGCGTGTTCAATTCCATTCGCCTGTCTTCTTCAACTAAAATATAAGGGCAATATTCATCGCGAACACTGTTTATTCTATACCCGCCCGCGTAATCCAGCACTTCCTCCATACGCTCAAACCCCTCGGCAAACCTTTTTGCGCTCTCCGCCGAGCTTACCGATACGCCGAGCGCGTTGTATTTCAGCAGCTCAAACTCTCGCGATTTCGCGTCATTCCAAGGAAGAAAACAGTCGTCAACAAATCTGTCGGGACACAAAAATTTCTCGAAATCTTCCGCGTGAATAGTGATGTTCATAAAAACATTGTACTTGTCGCGGAGTGTGGCAATCTCGGGGTGCAAAAACGGATTTCCGCCGCCTATCGCAAGCTCGGTGAACGGCGGAAGCGACGCAAACAGCTTTTCGGGTATCTCGCCGTGCTGTCCCGCCGCCGTGCAGCCCTCATAACAAAACGGGCAGTTGTGCTCGCAGCGGCCGGTTATCTTCACGTCAATGCTCTCGGGGTACTCGGGCTCGGATTTTTCATCGCGGCACATTCTCACCTTCGTGCCATCAAGTCCGAGAATAAGCGTTTCGTTTCCATTGTGATAAACCGCGTCATACATCGAATAATGCGCGCGTTTAAATGTATTGTCAGCACTCTTGTCCACATAATAGCCGTTTATCACGCCAAAGCCGCGGTCCTCGCAAAACGCGTCGCCGCCGATATCAAAGGCAATCGCGGGGTTGAAAACAATCTCCTCCAACAGCCTCTCGTCAACTTCGTCCTCGCCAAACATAGCCTTGATTTCCGTGAGCTTTATGTCCGATTCCATTGATGTTTCGGTTGGTTCGAGGTGGTATTTTTTGAGAAATTCATCGGGAGTGTCGGCAGGCAGCGCAACCAAATTATAAAGATAACCCAAATACACTCCGCAGACATAACCCAACTCGGGGACAATCTGCAAAAAATCGTCCACTCTGTTTTCGGGGATAATCGCCCCGGGTATCGTGTGAGCGTCAACGTCATTCTTATATTCATAAGGCGTGTGGAACAGCTTGTACAGCACAAAATCCTGCCCCGTCACCTTTTTGAACATCTCGTGCCAAATCGGTGTATCGTCCGCGAGAAACGCCATTTTGTCCGCCCAGCTGTTCAGATAGACGTGCCAAACGCCGTCGCCGGACGTGTAATAACACCCCCCTACACAAATCCAAGTTTTGTCGAGTTTCACGTCATAACGCCTGCCGCTGTCCGATATCATTGTCATCGCGCTTGCGCTGCTCGAACTCGTTTCGTGTATACTACGCCTTATCTGATAATTCATAGCTTTGCCTCCATTTCAAAATGGTTTGCGTAAACCTATTCGCAGTATATCACAAATATCCTTTCTTGTCAAGAGGTTTTTATAAACTTGAAATCTTTCAGAAAATCCTCCGAGCGCTCCTGAAGCGAAATCACCGTGCCGAAATTATCCTCGCTCCTATCGAATTTTTCGGGGACAAATTCCTCCAAAAGCGACGCGAGCCCGACAATTTCCCCGACAAGCTCCTCGGTTATCGGCGCTTCAACATAGCGCTCAAGCCGACCGCCCGTGTATTTTCCGTCCACAATTCCCAAAAATTTCAGCGCAAGCTCCACGTCATAGCTTCCCGCTGCACACAAAAGTCCGTAAAAATCCGCGAGGATTTCGTCCCAAATTGCGTTGATTTTTGTCGGGAAAAAGTGTCTGCAAACAAAGTGAGTGAGCTCGTGATATTTGCGGATATCAAGCGAAATTTTTCGCCATTGTTCCTCGGAAAACGGGGTGTTCTCGCAGCTCAAGTTGCTGTAAAAGCCGTCCGAGAGCAGAATTATCGAGGTCTTGTAGTTGCTCTTGTCAGCGGTGAAGCGCGCAAATTCGCCCGTGCTGTCCGTGCCGCCGTTTTGCGCGTATTCGGCAAGGTGCGCGTGGATTTTGCTCCAATCGTTTATCCCGCCAATGTACGCCGCGCCGACTGTCCGCAAAATCGGCACAGGCTCGCATTTCGCCGCCATTATCCGATAAAAGCACTCGAAATCCGCGCGGTTCTTCAGGAACACAATCTCAACCTTCCCCGCGGGCGTTTCCGCGACCGTCAGGCTGTCCTCGTCCGAGCAAATAAAGTGCGACAAATCCCCCGAAAAGCTCTCGCCCTTTCGCACAATCCCGCGATAAATCTCGCTTTGCGACGCGCCGTTTTCGGGCTTTATGTAAATCTGCGGAAAACGCCCCGCAAGCTCGCCTATAACCGACATTTCCACTCCCCCAAATCGTTTCGTTTAATCAGATTATAGCAAATTTTCTGCGCCGTGTCAACTCGTTATAATAGCGATTTTTACAAATCTTTATACAAAATTTATACGTTTTGTGATAACCTATAAATAGTGATAAAATGAAAGGAACTTTAGAAATGGGCATAATGGAATGCTTCCTGATAATTCTTGTACTTATCGTGATAATCCGCGCGGTTAACGAGCGCTTTATTCATATGCAGGGCGATATCGCGCTGGTGCTGTTTTCGTCGGTGATAAGCGTTGCGCTGCTTGTGGCAAAAAATCTCGCGGGTGAATGTGCGTTCACCGATTTCGTGAACGAAATCGGCAATTTCGGCTTCTCGGAATACCTCCTCGACGGCGTTTTGTGCTTTATGCTTTTCGCGGGCGCGGGCAAAGTAAACTTCCGCAAATTCAAATCCAACATCAAAACAATAAGCCTTCTCGCGCTGATAACCACGGTCATTTCCTCGGCGCTTTACGGGCTGATTTTCTGGGCGGCGGGATTTGTTTTCGGCATAAAGCTAGATATTTGGCTGTGCATTTTGCTCGGGTGCATCGTCTCGCCGACCGACCCTATCGCCGCTACAGGTATCCTCAACAAGCTCGGCTTGTCCAAAAACGTCACCTCGGTTATCGAGAGCGAATCGCTTTTCAACGACGGCACGGGCGTTGCGTTGTTCCTCTTCGTCAAAAGCATCGTCAGCCGCAGCGGTGAGGAGAATTTTTTGCTGGTTATGCTAAAAGAGGTGCTCGGAGCACTTGGCGTGGCGCTTGTCGTGTCGTTTCTCCTATTCAAGCTCATCACCCTCACCAAAAGCCCCGTCACGCGCATTATCATCAGCTTGCTTGATGTTTCACTCTGCTATTTCGTCTGCGAGAAATTCGGCTTCTCGGGTATCATCGCGTCGGTTGTCTGCGGAATGTACTTCTCCTATATGACCGCCAAAAAGTCCGACAGCATTATCATCACCGATACCGAGGGCGTTTACCGCAGCTTTTGGGACGCCGCCGAGGAAATCCTCAATTCCGTGCTGTTTGTGATGATTGGGCTGTCGCTCCTCAACGCAAAGCCGAGCGAGTATATTTGGTTCATCATTCCCGCTTCGATTATAATCGGGCTGGTTTCGAGATTTGCGGGTGTTATGACCGCGGGCGCAATCACCGGAAAACGCAAAATCCCCGGCAACTACAGCCTTGCCGAATACTCCGCGCTTATGACGTGGACGGGGCTAAAAGGCGGGCTTTCGCTCGCGCTGGCAATGAGCACGGCGGCGTTTCTCGGTGAAACGGAATATCTGCTTGCCGTGAACCTTGCCTATGCCACTATATTCTTCACCACGATTGTTCAAGGTCTTGCCACAAAGCCGATTTATCGGCGAATTGAACGCAAAAAAGCGCTACGAATCAGAAAAGAAAGCGAGTTGACAAAGTAATGAAAATCATTGTTGTAGGAATGAGCAGCATCGGCTCGTTTCTCGTAAAAATTCTCTCGGCGAACCCCGAATACGACGTTTCCGTTATCGACAGCAGACAAGAAGAAGTGGACAAGGCAACCGACCTCTACAACGTCTCGGGTGTGTGCGGAAGCGGCTCCTCGCGCAGCGTTTTGCTCAAGGCGGGCGCGGATACCGCAGACGTTGTCGTCGCGCTCACGCCCGTTGACGAGATAAACATACTCTGCTGTATGATTGCCAAAGACTGCGGGACGCGCTATTCCTCCGCGCTTGTTCACCGCCCTGATTTGGTTGAGGACACCGACTATTTCAAAAAGCTCGCTGCAATCGATTTTGTCATTAACCCGCGACTTGCCGCTGCGGAAGAAATCGGCTTGCAAATCGGCAAAACAGGCAAGGTCAAAACCGACGCTATGTTCGGCGAAAACGCGATTATGCTCCGAACCTCTGTTGAAAAAGGCGGCGCGCTTGACGGGAAATCAATGATTGAAGTAAAGCGCTTTTTCAGCGAAAATATGCTCGTCGGCACCGTCCGCCGCGGCAAAAAAATCTATATCCCCGACGGCAGCTTTGTCCTCAAAGCCGACGATGAAATCGAGATAATCTCCGCGAAAAGCTCCGTTCACTCGATACTCGGAAGCCTCGGTTTGCCCGATATTTCGGCGGAAAAAGTGCTGATAATCGGCTGCGGCACCACGGGCTATTATCTCGCAAATCACCTTTTGCGGCTGAAAAAAACAGTAAAGATTATCGACCGCGATATGGCGCGCTGCCGCCGCCTCACCGAGCTTTTCCCCAAAACCGAAATCTCTTACATAAACGACGCCGATACCCTTATGCAGCAGGATTTGCGCAGCTTTGACGCGTGCGTTTCCCTCACGGGCGAGGACGACCGAAACCTTGTAAACTCGCTGTTTGCGTGGTCAAGCGGCGTGCGCTCGGTCATCACCCGAATTACCTCGCCGCAGTATGAAAAGCTCCTTCGCAAAACCGATATCCAAATCACCGTTTCGCCCGTTGTCACCGCGGCGGAAAAGCTCCTCGGGTTTATCCGCAACATCGCATTTTACAATGAAAAGGGTGACGATATCGGGCAAATCAGCCTTATCGCAGACGGCGGCGCGGAGGCAATCGAATTCCTCGCCTACGACAACTGCAAGGCGCTCGATATCCCGTTCTCCTCAAAAGATTTTCGGCTCAACAAGGACGTCATCATCGCGCTCATTATCCGCGGCGGCGAGACCATTATCCCCGACGGAAAAAGCTGCATAAAAAGCGGCGACAAGGTTATCGCGGTCACGAAATCGGGCGGCCGCTATAACACGCTTAACGAGATTTTCAGATAAAAATTTCCCCCGTAAATCACGAAATTTACGGGGGATTTTTTGCAAAAAAGTTTACAGCTTGTTCATTCGGTAGCCTATTCCAACGTGCGTTTGAATGTACTGCTGTCCTGTTTTGGAGCTTTTATCCAGCTTTTTGCGGAGCGATGCCATAAACACGCGCAGCGAAGCCACTTCGCTGTCAAACGAGCTGCCCCAAATGTTATTCGTGATGAACGTGTGCGTGAGCACCTTTCCGTTGTTCTTCGCCAAAAGACAAAGCAGCTTGTATTCAATCGGGGTGAGGTGAATTTCCTCATCGTTCATAAAAACGCTCCCCGCCGCGTAATCTATCCGCAGCTCGCCGTTCGTGAACGTGGAGTCCTCCGCGTCAGCGTTTTTCAGGCTCGCAAGCCGCCGCTGCGTTACGCGAAGCCGCGCCAAAAGCTCATCGACGGAAAACGGCTTTGTGAGGTAATCGTCCGCACCCGAATCCAGCGCGTCGATTTTGTCGGTGTCCTCGCTGCGTGCGCTGATGACTATAATCGGCACCTCCGACCAAGTGCGAATGCGCTTTATAACCTCAATTCCGTCAATGTCGGGCAGCCCCAAATCCAACAAAATTATATCGGGCTTGTGAGACGAGGTTTCCATCAGCGCGCTCTGCCCATTCGTCGCTTTTATGTACTTGTAGTCGTGGGTTTCGAGCGTGGTTGTGATTAGATTTCGTACAGCGCTGTCGTCCTCAACCACAAGAACTGTTGTCTTATTCATGGATTACTACCTCCTCCAAAGGCAAAGTAAAGCTGAAAACCGTGCCTGTCGGTTTGTTGTCGCGAACGGAAATCTCCCCGCCGTGCGCGGTTATTATTGATTTGCACACAGCAAGTCCCAAGCCCATACTGCGGCGGCTGTCGGCAATTTTGGCTTCGCCGGTGGTGTAGAACATATCGAATACCCGCGGCTTGTCCTTTTCGGGAATTCCGTTTCCGTAATCCGCAATCTCCGTCACAACTTTTTCGCCGCTTTTGAACACGTTTAAAGTTATCTCGGTGCCCTCGGGAGAATATTTCACGGCGTTATCCAAAAGGTTGACAATCACCTGAACAATAAGCCGCGCGTCAATCTTCAAAATCAGCAGCTCGTCGTCCTCGTGCACGGTAATCTTTCTGCCGCTTGTCTTGCGAATACGCGAAACCGCCTCGCTTATGACCTCCTCCATCAGCTCGGAGCGGCGGCGCAGCTTGGTCGGTCCGTTCTCAACACGCGTTACCGCCAACAAATTCTCGAAAATATTTATCAGCCAGAGTGAGTCATCGTAAATGCTCTTGCAGATTACCGCGCGCATTTCCGGCTCAATTTCCTCCGATTCCTCCATCAAAAATCCCGCGTTTCCCGAAATTGTCATAAGAGGTGTACGCAAATCGTGCGAAATCGAGCGCAGCAAATTCGCGCGAAGCTGCTCGTTTTGCGCGAGAACAGCCGCGTCCTCTTTTTCCTTTCGGTTGCGCAAGTTGTCGAGCGCCAGCGCAAGCTCACCGATTATCGACAGCATAACGCTGTTCTCAAAGGAATCGGGCTGATTTTTGTCAAGGACAATTCCAAAAACACCGTAGGCTCTCTCGTTGACGTGTACCGCGATGTACAAGCACTTCGTCTCGGGAAGCACGTCTGCGGCTTCGCTCGAATTTATTCCCTTGCGGAAAGTCCACTCCGCCGCAGTTTTTTCCACGGGAGAAAGCAGCTCCTCGGGAACACTGTCCCCCTCTGCGCCGAAAATCTGCGGCTCGGTTAGCTCGCCGCCTTTTTCACCGTAAAAAATCACGCTGCGGTTGAGCAGCTTCACAAGCTGATTTGCCGCCGCCGAAATAGCTTCCGCCTTTGTTTCAGCCTTTTGCAGCAGCTTGTCCGTGTCAAAAAGAACCCTCGTTCGATACGCAGTCAGCGCCGACTGCTTCGCGTTTTGTTTAAATTTAGCGGCAAGATTGCTTGTGATAAACGCCGCGATGAACATTACAAAAAATGTTATCGGGAACGTGGAATCATAGGCGTTAAACGCGTAGAACGGCTCGTTGAAAAAGAAGTTGAACGCGACGACGCTCAAAAGCGATGAAATCAGGCTGAACCAGCGGTTTGTGGTCAACAGCGATATCACAAGCACTCCCAAGATGTACACGGTGATGATATTCTGCATACTCACGCCGAATACCTCGAAAATGTACCCGATAGCTGTCGCCGCGGCAATAACCGCAACCGTTTTTATGCAATCCGACAAGATGTGCTTCTTCCACGAGGGCTTCTCCCTGCGCGCGCGGTTATCCCCCGCGGGCTCCGTGTCGGGAATTATGTAAATGTCGAGCTTTGGCGAATACTCAATAATTTTCTCCGATATCGCGGGTTTTCCGAAAATATGTCTGCGCTTTGAAACGCTGCGCCCAATCACAATTTTTGAAATGCCCGACAGACGCGCGTACTCCGAAATCTGAAAAGCAATATCCGAGCCGTAGGCGGTCTCGACCTTCGCGCCGAGCTGTTTCGCGAGATTTATGTTCTCGCGCAGAGACTTTTTGTCCTCATCACTCATCGCCGAGAACGTGGGAGTTTCCACAAAAAGCGCAGTAAGCGAGACGTTGAACGCTTTCGCCATTCGCGCGGCAGTGCGGATTATCTTCTCATTCGACGGCGTCGGGGACAGGCAGACGAGAATACGCTCCGCGCTGTTTTCGGCGTCTTTGGCAGTCGATTTAATCTCATCGGGAGAGGAGTTCGTTTTTTCCATTTTTATCACCCGATTATAATTATAACCGATTTTTCACTTCTTTGCAAGTCTTTGGCACAAATATCGCCGTTTTTTCGCAAAAAACCTGCCTATAAAAAAGAAAAAGTCCGAAATTACTCGGACTTTTCCGCGTATTTTTTTACATATTCTGTGTATTACAGAATAATTATAGCACATTTTGCACAAAGATGCTGTTAAAAATTCAGAAATTCCGTTAAGATTTCATAAATTTGCACTAAATGACGTAAAACCAGCTGTCATCAACCTCAAACTCCGCGCGCTGAACAGGGTGAGACGCGTCGTAGTTGTAACGCAGCTCCTGATTTTTTATACTAACTCTCGCGCCCTCGGGAACCGATTTCGTGATAAATGCGTTGCCGCCGACAACAACATTCTTCCCGACAACCGTTTCTCCGCCCAGAATGGACGCGCCCGAATAAATCGTGACGTTGTCCTCGATGGTCGGGTGGCGCTTCTTGCTCTTGAGCTTCTGCCCGCCGCGCGTTGAAAGCGCACCGAGCGTTACGCCTTGATAAATCTTCACGTTGTCGCCGATAACCGTCGTTTCACCGATAACAATGCCGGTGCCGTGGTCGATGAAAAAGTACTTGCCGATTTGCGCGCCGGGGTGTATGTCAATTCCCGTCACGCTGTGCGCGTACTCCGTCATTATCCTCGGTATCAGCGGAATGTTGAGCAAATACAGCTCGTGCGCAATCCTGTTCACCATTACCGCAAACAGCCCCGGATATGAGAAGATTATCTCGTCCTTATTGAACGCGGCGGGGTCTCCGTCAAACGCCGCCTGAACGTCCGTATCAACATACTCGCGGATTTTCGGTATCGTTCCCAAAAACTTCAGCGCGAGCCGCTCCGCTTCCGCGGAAATCTCGTTTTCGTGCGCTTTTTCATACTCGGGTACATACCGCAGGACAATGGAAATCTGCTTGATGAGGTTGTACAAAACGTCCTCCAAGAGCATTGTCATATTGTTTCGTACTGTGTAAATGCGATAAGTACCGTTTTTGAAATAGCCCGGGAAAATGATGTTCCGCAGCTTGCTCACAATCTCGATTATAACCTCTTTGTTCGGGTGGTCGAAGGTGTGGATATTGTCGATATCCCGCCCCTGCTCGTAATCGGTGAGGATATCGCCTATCAGTTTGTTGACCTCGGTTTCAAGCTTGTGCATAATGTGCCTCCGTTTGATAACTCGCGGACGGTTTTGCTTGCCGTCCGTGAATTATCGGAAAAGTTATGTGAGCGAACGAATTGCCCGTACAAGTCTGTCGATATCCTCGGGTGAGTTGTACAGCGCAAGCGTCGGGCGGACAACACCCTCAAGCCCGAATGACCGCAGAATAGGCTGCGCGCAGTGATGTCCCGTCCTCACGGCAATGCCGTATTTGTCGAGGTGCTGTCCAACGGTTTCGTTGTCGTAGCCGTCCAGAACAAACGAGAGCGCGCTCGATTTTTGCGTTGCCGTGCCGATAAGGTGCAAGCCGGGAATTTTCGCAAGCTCCTTCATTCCGTAGGAAACAAGCTCGTGCTCGTAGCGGCTTATCTCGGGCATTCCGATTGAGTTGAGATACTCAAGCGCAGCTCCTAGTCCAACCGCGTCCGCGATGCTTGCCGTTCCCGCTTCAAATTTGTTCGGCGCGGGATTGTAAACGGTGCGCTCAAACGTCACGTCCGCAATCATATTTCCGCCGCCCTGATAAGGTCTTGCCGCTTCGAGAAGCTCCTTTTTGCCGTAAACCACGCCAATTCCCGTCGGTGCGAAAATCTTGTGTCCCGAGAACACGAAAAAGTCTGCGTCAAGAGCGCTCACGTTCACGGGTATATGCGCAACCGACTGCGCACCGTCAATAAGTATTCTCACGCCGTGCGCGTGGGCAATCGAAATCAGCTCCGCGACCGGTGTGATTGTTCCGAGAACGTTTGAAACGTGCGTTGCCGAAACGAATTTCGTGCGCTTTGTAAACAGCTTTTCATACTCCGAAAGTATAATCTGCCCCGTTTTATCCACGGGCGCAACCTTTATCACCGCGCCGGTTTCCTGTGCGATAAGCTGCCACGGGACAATATTTGCGTGATGCTCGAGAAGCGTGAGAATAATCTCGTCGCCCTCGTGAAGATACTGTTTAACATAGGCGTTTGCAACAAGATTTATCGCCTCTGTCGTGCCTCTCACGAACACGATGTTGTTCTTGTCGGGCGCGCCGATAAAGTCCGCAACCGTCTGCCGTGCACCCTCGTAAGCGTCGGTTGAACGCGCGGCGAGAGTGTGCGCGCCTCTGTGTACATTCGAGTTTTCGTGCGCGTAATACTGCGAAAGGCGGTCGATAACCTGCTGCGGGCGCTGCGTTGTCGCTCCGTTATCCAACCAAACCAAATCGTGCCCGTTTATCTTTTCGGCGAGTATCGGGAAATCGCTGCGGATTTGCTCGAGAGTTTTTGTGCCGATGATAATCGAGTTGTTGTGGCTCTGTCGGAAATTGCTGCTCTTAACAGAACTTGTCTGCGCTCGGGGAGCGGGATTGCTCTGCGCCTGCGCCTGCGATACAACAACAGGTGAATAGCCCTCGGATTTCTGCGGCTCGGGAGCTTTTTCCGCGCGGTAAATCGCAAAGCCGTCGAGCTCCGATACAACCGGCTCAAAATCCTTTTCATCAAGAGTGTATTTCGGGCGGTTGATATCGTGTTCCGAGGTTTGAGCGGCTGAAGTGATATCAGTAAAGGGGAAAGTCGCCGTGTTCAGATTTCCCACGGGAGCAAATCCGTCAAGCGGAGAAATTTCGGGGTAAAACTCGTCTGCGTTAACGGGAGCTGCTTCGCCCAAAACCTCCTCGGCTGCTCTTGCGTAGCTGTCAAGACGGTTGATTTCGCTTTGAAACGGCACTGCTTCACGGTGATTGATTTCACCCTGAAACGGTACAGCTTCGCGGTTTAAAAGGTTCTCGGATTTTTGCAGCGCTCTTTCAACAACCGCCGTGTCGCCTTGCGTGACGAGCTTTTCGATTCCGTCGGCGCACTCGGCGGTGTTGTACTCGGGAAACAAGCCGTTTGCAAGCGCCTCAAGCTCGCTTTCCGAGGGCAGTCTGTCAATCGTAGTCATAGTATTCACCTACTTCAACGTCCTCCAAAACTGCAATAGCGTCGTCCGAAAGGATAGCCGCCGAGCAGTAAAGGCTGAGGAGGTAGGAAGCTACTCCCTTGTCGTCAATTCCTCTGTATCTTACGGAAAGACCTCTCGACTGTTCGTTCTTCAGATTTGCCTGATACAAGCCGATAACGCCGCGCTTTGCCTCGCCTGTACGGATAAGAAGAATGTTCGTTTTTCCGCTCTTGCTCTTGGGATTTTTCAGTCCGTCAACAAGCAGCTTGTCGGTCGGTACAATCGGAATTCCTCTCCAAAGTATAAAGTTTCCGCCTGCGATATTTGCGGTAACGGGCGGCACGCCGCGCTTCGTGCACTCTCTTTCAAATGCCGCGATAGCTCTCGGGTGCGCCAGGAAGAAGGACGGCTCTTTCCAAACCTTTGTGATAAGCTCGTCCAAATCATCAGGAGTCGGTGCGCCGTTTCTCGTCTGAATACGCTGGGAATCGGCGATGTTTTTCAGCAAGCCGTAATCATCGTTGTTGATAAGCTGGCTCTCCTGACGCTCGCGAAGGCTCTCGATTGCAAGATTGAGCTGCTCTTTCGCTTGGTCATAGGGCGAGCTGTAAACGTCCTCAATCTGCGTGTTGATGTTGATGATAGTTGAGATAGAATTCAGACGGTACTCGCGGGGCTGCTCCTCGTATTCAACATAGCCCTGCGGCACGATATCCGACTTCTTTGTCGCGCTGCACAAAACATCAAGCGGCGTGTCGCCCTCTTTAACCTTGTTTACGCGGTAAATACCCGACTCAAGTCCCTTGAACTCAAGAAGCTTCGTAATCCACTTGGGTGTAAGTGCGCCGTACTGCGGCTTCGTTTTGGTGACGTCAGCTAGGTTATACGCCGCCTTTGCGCCGAGTGCATTGATTTTTTCTTCTGCCATGATAGTTTCCTCCAAAATTTGTTATTTTATTAAAAAGCGTATGCTTGATAATCAGTATTGCGGCATAGACGGGTCAATCTCCCTTGCCCACGAATTTATGCCGTCCTTTAAATTGAACATTCTGCCCTTGTAACCCGCTTCGCGGAGGGTGTTCACCGCGAGAATACTGCGCTTGCCCTCCTTGCACACAAACACCGTGTCAACCGTCGGGTCAAGCTCGTTTTGTCTGCGGTCAAGCTGTCCGATGGGGATTGCCTTTGCGTCGAGAAACTTTGTTATCGCGCGCTCGTGCGGCTCTCTCACGTCAATTATCGTAATCCGCTCGCCCTCGTCAAGCCTCCGCTTCAGTTCCTTTGCTTCAATACCCTCAACGGGTGCTTCCTCTTCCTCCTGTTTTTTCAGTCCGCAGAAATCCGCGTAATCGTACTCCTCAAGCTTTGTGATAGTCGGATTTTGTCCGCAGATAGGGCAATTCGCGTCCTTATGTATTTTCAGCTCGCGAAAACGCATTTTCCAAGCGTCAAAGTTCAGCAGTCTCCCGACAAGCGTTTCTCCGCCGCCGACAATCAGCTTTATAACCTCGTTTGCCTGTATCGTGCCGATAATGCCGGGGAGCGCGCCCATAACACCTCCCGTTGCGCAAGACGGAACAAGTCCCGCGGGTGGCGGCGACGGGTACATACATCTGTAGCAAGGTCCTTCCTTCGCGTAGTAAACCGAGGTTTGCCCCTCGAATTGGTACATCGCGCCGAAAACGTCCGGTTTCCCGAGCAGCACGCACGCGTCATTTACAAGATAACGGCACTGATAATTGTCCGAAGCGTCCGCGACAACATCGTACTCCGCGATAATATCAAGCGCGTTTTCCGCCGTGAGCATAAAATTGTACGTTTCCACCTTAACAAGCGGGTTTATCTGCTTTATGCTGTCCTTCGCCGAGGCAACCTTCGGTCTGCCGATATCGCGCGTGCCGTGGATAACCTGCCGCTGCAAATTCGTTTCATCAACCTCGTCAAAGTCGATTAAACCGAGCCTTCCCACGCCCGCTGCCGCGAGATATTGAGCAAGCGGTGCTCCGAGACCGCCCATTCCCACGATAAGAACGCTTGCGGCTTTCAGCCTTTTCTGACCTTTTATTCCGACCTCCTGCAAGAGCAGATGACGGCTGTATCGGAGAATTTCCTCGTTTGTGAGCTTCTCGCCCTTGTTGTCGCCGAGAACACTCTCGGTCGGCGCGCCGCCCGCAATCGCGGGTATCAGCATAATCTCGTCGCCCTGTTTAACGGGAGTGTCGTTTCCCTGAAGAGCCTTTATATTCTCGTCATTCACGAAGACGTTGATAAATTGACGAAGATTTCCGTTTTCATCAAAAAGCGCCTTTTTGGTTTCGGGATATTCATCGGCAAGCGAACGTATAACCTCGCCCGCGGTGTTCCCCTCAAGCTCAAGCTCCGAGCGGTGATTTGTAAACGCGCGAAGCGTTGTTGGAATTAGCACTGTTACAGCCATAACACTACTCCTCTATCAAAATTTTTTCTTCATCAAACTGCATATTCTCCGCCGAAAGCACAAAGCTCCTCGTGTCCACCGCGTTTCCCTTTACAACGGAAACGATTATGTACGAATAAACGGGGAGAGCGTGCGCGCGGTCAAACTCGGACGGAAACGCCTTGCAGTCGGGGTGCGAGTGGTAAAATCCCACGATGTCAAGCCGTTTTTTACGAGCGGCGCGTTCCGCTTTCAGCATAATTTCGGGGGTTATCTCAAAGCGGTGATATTTCTCGCGCTGTTCAAAACCGTTTTCAACAGGCTCGGCAAAATGTGCGGTTTTCTCGCCGTTTTCGTTAATTGTCCCAAAAATGATACCGCAGCATTCCTCGGGGTAACAAGCCGCGCCGTCTGCCGAAATGTTCGCGAAAACTTCTTTGGAGAGGGTTATCATCGCTACACCTCCCAAAGCGGATTTGACAGATAACGTCCGCCGCCGTCACACAAAATCGTGACAATCACCGAGCCGGCGGGTGCGTTTTCCGCGGTTTTCAGCGCCGCGAGAACGTTCGCGCCCGAGCTTATCCCGACGAAAATTCCGTGCTTTCGGGCAAGCATTTTGGTCATCTCGTAAGCCTGCTCCGTGGTGATTTCAACCGTTTCATCAGCAAGCGTTTCATCGTAAAAGCTGGATTTAACGTGCGCGGACGGGTGCTTGATGCCCTCGATTCCGTGGAACGGAGTATCGGGGCGCATCACAACCGCTTTTATCGCGCTGTTGTACTCCTTGAGCCGTTTCACGCAGCCCGTGAATGTCCCCGCAGTTCCCGTTCCCGCAACAAAATGCGTGACGTGACCGCCCGTCTGCGAGAGGATTTCTCTGCCCGTGCCGTTGTAGTGCGCGAGCCAATTCTCGTCGTTGCTGTACTGGTCGGGGTAAAAGTACTCGTCGGGCGCGTTTTCGATAATCCGCCGAACCTCGTTGTACGCGCCGTCAATTCCCTCGAGCGCGGACGTTTCAACAATTTCCGCGCCGTAGGCTCTCATAAAATGCCGCCGCTCGGGAGAAACGTTCGCGGGGACGCAAAGCTTCACCTTATACCCAAGCGCCGCGCCTATCATCGCGTAAGATATGCCCGTGTTGCCGCTTGTCGCGTCAATTATGGTTTTGTCTTTGGTGAGCCGCCCGCTTTCGATGCCGTTCAGCAGCATCGCCCGCGCCGCCCTGTCCTTAACCGAACCGCCAACGTTCATAAACTCGGCTTTCCCGAGGAGCTTCACGCCCTTTTTCAGTCCGTCCGGCTCCAGCTCCAGCAGAGGCGTGTTTCCTATCAAATCAAGAATTGTCATAACGCGCCTCCTTTTCCGCTTATGAAAAAAGCTGTTTCAAGCAAGATGAAACAGCTCAAAAAAAATCACATTTCGGGCTGTTGTATGCAAACAAGCAAAGCAAGCTCCGGCGGGAAAACTCCCGCTTTCACATCTTAACTTTTCCCATACCACAGCAAAACTTGATTTTCATTTTATTTTACCTTTCAAACTATTCGCTTTCCCGATTTACCTCAAGGGAGTTTGTACAACGGCAAGAATGTGCGCTTGCCGTTGTACAGTGTGATGAAAATGATGGAGGCTATCGGCAAGTTTATATTCACCTAGTGAACTTGTCGGTTTACATTCTTATAATACACCTATTATTCTACTTTGTCAATAGGTTTAGTAGAAGTTTGGCGAAATATATAGTTTTTTCTGTAATTTTGGGCAATATTTAACAAAAATCACAAAGCGAGAAATAGGTTATCGGGCAAACAATCTTGAAATATTTGGGAAAATGTGCTATAATGAATTGTACTAATTTGGACGCAAGCGTAAATCCAATGAGAAAATCTCTCGGGATTGAGTGATTGCTTGATAATACAAGCGGCTCTCTATGTGAGAGCCGATTTACGTTTACCACGAGCAATTTTGCCCTATAAATTTCCCAACTCCACGAACCTTACCTTGTCCTCAAACTCCCCGCACAAGCCGCACGCGGCGTACTTGAAACCGTCGCCGAGAGCGTATTCCTTGAAGAAAAACTTTTGCGGGCTGACGTTCTGCCGAACCGAGATTTCTCCTTTGCCGAACTCAATGCAAAAGCTGTCGAGTGGCATCAGAATGCCCTTTCCGAGCGCTTTCACAAAGCTCTCCTTCAATGTCCACAGCCGGAAAAACATATCCCGCTTTTGGGCACTTGTCGGCAATTTTTCAAGCAGCGCAAATTCATCGCGGTGAAAAAAGCGCCTTGCGATTTCCAAATCAAAATCACCGACCTTTTCTGCGTCAACACCGATTTCCCGCTCGGAAACCGCGCAGATTACCGTATTTTCCGAGTGCGAGAGGTTAAAATAAACGGCGTTGTCGGCGAGATACGGCTTGCCGTTTTCACCGTATCGAAGCGAAAAATCCTCAATCCCGCAGTCCAAAAGCGCCCGCTTCAGCAGAATATCCGCAACAATCGACAGCATTTTGTCCCGCTTTTGAACAAAGCGGTCTGCCTTTCGCCGACGTTCCTCCGAAACCGCATTGTAGAGCCGTTTAAAGACATTTTCATCATTCAGCGTGTCCGTTCGCGCAAGATATACTTTATTTTCCATTTTTACCACACATTTCCTTATAATTCCAAATTTCTTTCTTTAATTATATCATTTCTTTGCAAATTTTACAAGCTAAATTTGTAAAAACGTAAAATTTCGTACTATTGAAGCAAATCATCGTTGACAAATCAATAAATTTAGGATATAATATCTTCAAGCCAAGCGTTACACAAAGGAGGAATTTTATGGCAAGTCAAAAAATAGTTGACCTTTTTGCCAACCCGATGGTAAAAAGAGTTTCAAAAATTGAGGAAGCAAACGAAAATTGCGCGACATATAAAGGAATTACGGCAAAGTGCGGTTTTTTTATGCTGATGATTGCGGCGGGCGTGGCGATTGAGCTTGCAATCCACTTTATGTTCCCCGCAGACCCGCAGGCGCTTCTGGAGGGTATCGAGGTCAATATGCCCGAGCTCTACGGCGCAATCGCGGCGCTTATTCTCTCGTTCGTATTTTCAATCGCGGGTTCAATCTCAATGAAAAGAACTGCGGTTTTTGGCGCGATAAGCTGCGCGAGCTACGGCTACATCTTCTCGTTTATGGGCTACGTTGTCAAGGAATATCAGGGCATTATCGGTCTTGCGCTCGTGCTCACGGTGTCGATGGTTGCGGCAATGCAGCTGCTTTTCGCCACGGGCAAAATCAAGGTTACAAACAAGTTTGTGACCATTCTGATGACGCTTCTTCTCGCTTCGATTATCGGAAGCGCGCTCGTGTTCATCTGCTCGTTTATCCCCGGTCTTAATCAGATTATCGCGTTCATTCGCGGGAATATGGCTATTTCCATCGCGATGTCCGTCGGCGGAGTTATTCTCGCGTCGCTGTTCCTTTTGGTTGACTTCAGCCAAATTCAGCAGACCGTTGAAAACAAGCTCCCCAAAGAGTACGAATGGGTTGCTGCTTTCTCGCTTACGTTCACCATTATTTGGCTGTACCTCGAAATCCTCAACCTGCTCCTCAAGCTGAACAACAACGACAGCAAGTAAGCGTTCCCGAATTAAATCAACTAACAATACAACCCCGATACTGTTTGGTATCGGGGATTTTTTGTGCTTTTTCGTGAATATTCGACCGGCTTTTTTGCAAAATAACTGCAAAGAGGTGAAATATTTTGGATATATTAAAGGTTGTTTTAACATCGGTGGCAAGCGTCGTGGCGCTGTTTCTGCTCACAAAACTTATGGGCAACAAGCAGCTTTCGCAGTTGAGTATGTTCGACTATATCATCGGCATCTCAATCGGTTCGATTGCCGCGGAATTTGCCACGGAGCTCGAAAATCCCGAGCACTCGCTTATCGCTATGATAATCTACGCGGGCATCGCTTTCTGCGTGTCCATTGTCACGGGAAAATCCCCCCGCGCGCGAAAAATCGTCAACGGTAAGCCGCTCATTCTGTTCGACAAGGGCAAGCTCTACCGCAAGAATTTCCGAAAAGCTCGTATCGATTTGTCGGATTTCCTCACGCACTGCCGAAATCTCGGTTATTTCGATTTGTCGCAGGTGCAGACCGCCGTGTTCGAGTACAACGGCTCGATAAGCGTTCTCCCCGTTGAGGAAAATCGTCCTATTCAGCCGACAGATGTGAATATAAAGCCCGTTCAGCAGGAGCTTTTGGTGAACGTCATTCTCGACGGTCACATCAACGAGCCGAATTTAAAGCACACCGGCAACGACAAAATGTGGCTTGACAAGGAGCTTCGCAATCAGGGCTATCACAACGCGCGCGAGATTTTCCTCGGCGCGGTCAACACGGTTGACAACACTTTACAACTCTACCCGCGCGACGTCCCGAACAAAAACTGCGACGTTTTCGAGTGACTAGTCGCTCTTTCCCAACACCTTCGCGAGCGTCTCAAACAGCTTGTCAACATCAATCGGCTTGGCAATATGACCGTTCATTCCCGCGTTTGCCGCCTCTTTCTTGTCCTCCTCGAAAGCGTTCGCCGTCATCGCGATAATCGGGAGACTCGCCTTTTCGGTGTCTTCGAGTGCACGGATTTGTTTGGTTGCCGCGTAACCGTTCATTCGCGGCATCTGAATGTCCATCAAAATCAAGTCGTACTGCCCGCGCGCCGCATTTTTGACCTTCTCGACAGCTATCTCGCCGTCCTCGGCAACATCAACCTCAATCCCAACCTCGCGCAAAATCTCGGTTGCAATTTCCTGATTAAGCCGGTTGTCCTCGGCAAGCAAAATCTTCTTCCCCGAGAAATCGGGCTTTTCTTCGACAATTTCGGCGGGACGCTCGGGTGTGCGGTAATTCTTCGTGAGTATCCCGCGCAGCTCCGACAGGAAAATCGGCTTCGAGCAAAACGCCGTTACGCCCGCCTGCTTTGCTTCCTCCTCGATGTCCGACCAATCGTATGCCGTGATAATGATTATCGGTGTGCTGTCACCGATTATGCTGCGAATTCTCCGCACAACCTCAACGCCGTTCATATCGGGCATCAGCCAATCGATAATATACGCGTAAAACTCGTCGTTTTCGTTTAGCGCAAACTTTGCTCGGAGAACAGCTTCCTTGCCCGTGGTCGTCCACTCGGAGCGCATTCCGATTGAGTGCAGCATTTTGGAGATGCTCAAGCAAGTGTTCGCGTCATCATCGGCGACAAGTGCCCGCAAGCCCTTGATTTCGGGGATTTCCTCGTACTTCGGCTGCTCGCCGCTTATGCGGAATTTGAGATTTACCACAAACTCCGTGCCTTTGCCCTGCTCACTTGTAACGCTGATTGTGCCACCCATAAGGTCAACGATGCTCTTGGTTATGGACATTCCGAGCCCCGTGCCCTGAATTCCGCTCACCGTGGAGTTTTGCTCGCGGGTGAACGCCTCGAAAATGTGCTCTTGGAACTCCTTGCTCATTCCGATGCCCGTGTCCTTTATGCGGAACTCGTAGCCCGCGTAGCCGCTCGGCGCGCCCGCTGTTTGGATTACCCGCAGGCTTACAATTCCGCCGGGGCGAGTGAATTTCATCGCGTTGCTCAAAATATTGAGCAAAATTTGGTTCAGGCGCAGCTTGTCGCAGATGATATCCTCGTTGACAACATCAACCGTGTCGATGAAAAACTCGAGCTGCTTTGAATTGATATCCGCCTGAACTATATTACGCAGCGCGTGAATTACATCGGGCAGATGCACCTCTTTTTCATCAATCTTGAACTTGCCCGACTCAATTCGGCTCATATCAAGCACGTCGTTGATAAGGCTCAACAAGTGGCTTCCCGAGGTCTGTATCTTCGAGAGATAATCGCGAACCTGCTCCTTGTTGTCAAGATGCGTTGCCGCAAGCGAGGTGTAGCCGATAATCGCGTTCATCGGCGTGCGGATATCGTGGCTCATATTGTTCAGGAACACGGTTTTGGCGCGGTTTGCGTGCTGCGCGGCGTCAAGAGCGTCCTGCAAAACACGGCGGCGGTTTTCCTCCGCCTCAACCTGCTCATCAATGTTTCTGAAGCCCAAAATCAGTCTGTCCTGTTCACCGGGCAGCTTTACGATTTTCGCCTGAAGAAAGTGTGATTCATCATCAACAATTACCTTAAAATCAAAGGAAAACTCGTTATTCTCGTTAATTACAGCCGTAATATTTTCCGCGTCAACCAACTGCAAAACGCGCTCGCGGTCTTGCTGGGCTACATATTGCTCGGTGAAATTTTCCCAAGTTTCAGTGTAAGAACGCTCGCCGCCTTCGCCCATCGCGTGTATTTTGCCGTGCTCTTTCAGCGTAGCGGACTTGTCGTTCACCAAATCAATCAGAAAAACATCGGAATATTCGTTGCTCAAAGCGCCGACTATTTTCAGCTGCTCGCGGTCGTTTTGACTTTGACGGATTTTGCCCGCCGCGCGCAAGATGAAGAAAAACAGGATTATAAGCGAAACCGTGACAATCACAACCAGCAAAACGCTGCTCAAAACCATTCGCTGCGAGCCCGCTTCAACAGTCGTGTTAATGTTGCTCTCGCGCATCAGCGAGGTGATAATCCAATCGGTGCCGGGGACGTTTTTGTAATAAACGTAGGTGTTTCCGACGCCCTCTTTGAAATAGACGCAGTAGCCCTCCGTGCCGCTTTGCCAATCGCTTTTCAGCTTCTCCAGACTGTACTCCGGAGCAAACTGAACCGTTTCGTAAATGTTAAACAGGTTTTTGTCCGTGGGATATTCACCGCTGATGTTCACGAGATTGTTGCCCTCTTTGTCGAACATTCGGCAGAAAATTCGGTTCTCGGCGTTTTGGATTTGCTGGGAATTGATAATGTGCTCGGAATTTATCGCGGTAAAGCAGGAAACTATGTGGATACCGTCGGTCGGCTTGTGTAGGACAGGTATCGCTATCGCCAGCATCGTCTCCGAGCCGTAATTTTTTATCGTGTAAATCGAAACGTCCGTCAGCTCCTCCGAGAGAAAACCAAACCGCGAAATTCCCGAAAAAGTGCTGTCGGCGGTGTACACCATTCCGTTCTCGTCAACCAGCGCGAAAATGTCCAAGCCGTTCAGCTTTTGTATCATCGAGATGTATTTTCGGATTGAGCTTTCGTTTTTGAGGTGCTCCGAGCCTAGCTCCTCAACCGCGCTTTTTATCTGCTCGGCGCGCGTGTCGATGCTTGAAGCGATGTTGTTTACATTTCTCTCGGTGATTTCCTGAAGGTAAAATTCACCCAGCAGATTTATCGTCTGCTCGGACGCTTTTTGGGTGTTGTTCAGCCAAAAAACCGTGCACGCAATCAGCGCCGCGGAAACAAGAAGCACCGCGATATAAAAGCCTTTTCCAAGCCCCGCGGCTTTCACGCTGCCCTTTATTGAGCTTTTTTTCACTGCTTCTCACTCCCCGACGATATTTTTTCATAATAGGTTTTGCCGCTCTCGATTATCTCCGAAATGCCCTTTTCTTTCAGCTTGCTATACTCCGCGAAAAATTCAGAAACCGTGATTTCACCGCGAATTGCCTTGTCGCGCAGCTTGCAAACTCCGTCCGTTATCAAGCTCGTGCGATACTTCACATAGCACGGCGTTTCGATTGTGACGGGCTGTACATAGAAATAATCGTTGTTGAGGGCAAAAAGTCCGTTGTAGGTTTGCTTTTGGATATCGTTCAGATTTTCGCTCTTTTCTCCCGCAAAAAGGCACTGCATATAAGCGTCCTGAAGCCAATATCCGCCGAACGGCTCGTAGTTTATCCCGACCGCGCGGTAATCCGAAAAGCCGTTTGCCACAAGCTCGCGGTTGAGCACGGGCTGTCCGTCCGTCACCGTATAGCTCACGCCCTCAATCCCGTAATTGTACAAAAACGCGCCTTCCTCCGAGAAGCACCAGTTGAAAAAGCGCACAATGTCCTCAACCTTGCCGCGCTCCTCTGCGCCCGCTGTTATACACCACATCGGCGAAACCAGCTCGCGCTCGGGTATCATTTTGTCGCCGTGAGGACCGCAAATCGGCTCGACGCTCTCCCAAAGCGCGTCCTTGACTCCCGCTTCGCGAAGTGCCGCGGTCTGCGCGCCCGAAGCAGCAAATGTCATCGTGCTCCCGAGCACGTTTTTGCCCATCATCTCCTCGATTGACGCGTAAGAATAGCTCTCGTAACCCTCGACAAGTATCCCCTCGCGGTAAAGTCCCGCCATCGCTTCGAGAAATTCACCGTAGCGCGGGTGCTCGTAAACCATTGTATAAGTGCCGTCATCAAGCACGCAAAACTGTGTGTCGATTGAAGCGGCAATTCCAAACGCGTTCAAAAGGTGCGTGAGGCTTCTCTCGCCGCCCATTCCCCCCGCAAGCGCAATCGGGATTTCATCGGTATTGTCGCCGTTGCCGTTGAGGTCGTTGTCGCGTACACCACGCCAATATTTGAGCCAATCCTCCCAAGTTTTCGGCTCGGTCATTCCGAGCTTTTCGAGCCAATCCTTACGAATTAGCGTCGAGAACGAGCCGCGTATCATCGATACGGACGGAATTGTGTAAATGTGCCCGTCGGACGATTTCCAAGCGTCCATTCGCTCCTCGCCAACCGCCGCGACAATGTTCGGCATAAGCTCAAGATAGTCGTCAAGCGGTATTATAAGGTTGTCCGCAGCGAGCTCCATAACTCCGAAATCCATCGGATTGAGGATATCGGGCAAGTCCTTTTTCCCCGAGAGCAAAGTCGCCGCGACAGTCGAGCTGTAACCGTCCGCCTCGTGCCAATCAATCGCGACGTGCGCTCCCGTGAGGCTCTCGATTGCGGGAAAATAATAGCACCCATCAAAGCTCTTCGGCCGCCCGTCAAAGGTTACGCCGAGCCCTGTTATTTCAAGTCCGTTCTCGAAGTACAGATTTTGGCTTTTGGGCAAAGTTTTCGCGCTCTCAATCAGCTTCTCGTTCATTCCCTCAACGCTGAAGCTGCCCTCGTCGGAGGAACTCGATGAGCAGCCCGTCAAAAGCAAGGCTGCGCAAATTCCCGAGGCAATTATTCTGTTAATTTTCATCAAGTTTCTCCTTATCAATCAGTTTGGTTAAACGCCAACTTTCTCCCGCTTGTTTAACTCCTCGCCGAGCGTGTGCTTGAGCACCTCAACATCAATCGGCTTGCTCACATGCGCGTTCATTCCCGCCTCGAGGCACTTCTGCCTGTCGGTGTCAAAAGCGTTCGCGGTCATCGCCACAATCGGAATTTCCGCAAGCGCCTTGTTCGGCAGCGCACGAATTTCGCTCGTTGCCTTATATCCGTCCATAACCGGCATCTGCAAGTCCATCAGAATTATATCGTAATAACCGTCCTTGCTGTTGGCGACCTTATCGACGGCAACCGCGCCGTTTTCCGCTTGTTCAACAGCAAAACCAAGCTCCGAGAGAATTGCCGTGGCAATCTCGCGATTCATCTCGTTGTCCTCAACCAACAGCAGCCGTTTCCCCGCAAAATCCACAACAGCGTTCGCCTTCAGCTTCAACGTCTTGACGTTGGAAACATCGGTGATTTGCAGCTTCAGCGAAACGACAACCTCCGTGCCCTTGCCAAGCTCCGAGAAAATCTCAATCTCGCCGCCCATCATCTCCACAATCCGCTTCACAATCGCAAGTCCAAGTCCCGTGCCGCTGATACCGGTTTCGGTTGTGGTTTTTTCGCGCTCAAACATCTCGAAAGCGTGGCTGCGGAAATTCTCGCTCATACCTATTCCCGTGTCCTTGACCGAGAAAATGTACTGCGCGAAACCGTTTTCGGCTCTCCCGCGCTCGTTTATCGAGAACACAATTCTCCCGCCTTTTGGCGTGAATTTCACGGCGTTGCTGATAATATTCACCATAATCTGCGAGAGCTTTATATTATCGCACAAAACATACCGATTTGCGATGTTCTTCACAACGACAAAGTTTACGCCCGCCTGCTCTGTGCTTTCGCTGAACATAACCGATAAATTCTCGATTTCCGTGTTCAAATCAACCGCCGTGAGGTCAAGCGTCGCTTTGCCGCTTTCGATTTTCGACAGGTCGAGAATGTCGTTTATCAGCTTCAGCAGCACATCACCCGATTTCAGGATTTTCTTCACGGAGCTTTCGACAACCTCTTGATTGCCCGTGTTCTGCGCGATGATTTCCGCAAAGCCGATAATCGCGTTCATCGGCGTTCTGATATCGTGGCTCATCGACGACAAAAACGCGCCCTTCGCGCGGCTTGCCTTTTCCGCTGCCGCAAGCGCCTGCTCAAGCTCGGCTTTGCTCTTGCGCTCCTGCTCAACTGTTTCCGTGATATCCTTTCGCGCGAAGCAGATTTTCCCGAGCCGCAGGTCGGTTGCCAAAACAGTGAGGTTTTTAAAGCGGATTTCGCCGCTCTCGGTTTTTATCGAATAATTCAGCGAGAACAAGCCGCATTTCTCCAGCTTTTCGACAAGCCGCTCCCTGTCAATCAGTATCGAGATTTTTTCGCGGTACTCCTCGCAGACGTAAGTTGCAATAAAGCTCTCAAGATATTCGTAATAATTGCTTTCCTCGCCGCTGAAATCGCCCGACTGCCAATTTCGCATAATCCGCTGTTTATCGCGGTTCAGGTCAATTTCCGAAACCATATCATAGCCCACATAAGCGAGATTTAGCATAATCCGCTCGCGGATAATCTGCTCGGTCATATCCGTCACCGAGAGATTTCCCGTGATGTCACCCGTGTCGGGGTCCTCCAGCAGCCGCGCGAAAAACCGCACATATCGCCCCGTTTCGTCCTTCGGGAGCTTCACCATACAAATCTTCTCCAGCTTCGTAAAGCCGTTTTGATAAGCACGGATTGCCGCTTCATTCAGGAACGTTTCCAAAAAGCCGCGGCGCTCTTCATCATCGGTTATAAGCTCGCTCATTCCCGTGATGAAATCGGTTCGCGACGAGCCGAATTTCTCGTTCAATCCCGAGTCCGTGCAGTCGATTATCTCCGCGACAGCATCGCGCGTGATGTTGCACTGCCCCAGCAAAAGCACATTTCTCCCCGCTGAACGCAGGTGTCGGTCGAGGCGCTCGCGGTAGTTTTTGCGGAGCTTTTCCTGCTGCTCAACCTCCTCGGTTAAGTCAAAATGCGAGCAGTACAGCTTCCTCACACCGCCCTCGTTTTCCATCTGCGTGATTGAGTTTTTCACCCAAAAATAAGTTCCGTCACCGCGCTTCATTCGATAGGTAAGCTCGGTGTGCTCTTTTCCGCTGTTTAAATACTCGCAAAGCGCCTTATCAATGCGCTCTCGGTCATCGGGATGAACACCGCCCCTGACGTCCGCGCGGTACGCCTCCATAATCTTCTCGGGAGACATTTTCATCATACTCGCAAAGCCCTCGGAGATGAACTCAACGCGCGTGTTGCCATCGGGCGTTCGGCAAAGAACCGCAACTCCCTCGGAGAGGTTATTCAGGATTTTCTTCTTCTCCTCGTTCGCCTTGTTAAGCCGAACAACCTCGTTTTCGCTCTGCTCAAGCTTGCTCTCAATCTCCTTGCGTGCGCCGACAAGCTCGCTTATATCCTGATGACTTCCCCAAAGCCGAGCGCCGTTTTCGTTTGGATAAGAAGCGTCGCGCTTTCCCCCGCAGCGTATGTAAATCACGCCTTTTTCGGGGTGACGCCACGCGTACTCAACCTCGGAATGACGGAAATTCATTATCTCCTCCACGCACTCCAAAACGCGCGGCTTCTCGCTTTCGTCTATGCGCTCAAACCAAAATCGATAGTTCTCCTCGCCCGAAAGCGCGGGGCTCATTCCCATCATCTCGTAAAACGACGAGTTGCCGTACAGTTTCGGCTCTTTTCCCTCTTCGATTTCAATCTCCCAGAGGCTGATTTTCGAGTCGGAAAGAATGTCCTTTATAAGCGGCGCGCTGTCAAATCGTTTTACCATATCAATCATTCCTCTCCGCAATTATCTCAAATGTTCTCCACACTTTTCGGAAAATTCCCGCCAAACAATTCTCCCGTTTAACCATAATGCCGCACAATAAAATATTGCGCGGCACAACTTGTCGTAAAATTTCGGTTTATACGTTAAGGCTCTTGTAATAGTTTATTATTTCATATCTGCACTTTTTCGCAATTTCAACCACATCGGGCGAAAACGCTCCCCTGTCGCGAAGCAGCTCTCTCATTACAAAATCAAACTGCATATCATTATAATCGGGGCGCTTGTTGAAAATTCTGTCAAAGGCAATAGCGAAGCTCGCCGCGTAGCTGTGGATTGAGTTATCGCCGCCCTGAAGCCCGTGCGGGAAGCCGCGTCCGTCGTATCTCTCGTGGTGGTGCATACAAATATCCGAGCAGACTCTGATGAAATATTTGCAGCTCCCCGACTCGTTCAGACAAACAATCTTCGCGCCCGCAACCGTGTGCTCCTGATAAATAACCCTGTCCGCGTCCGAAACATCGCGGCTTTCAAAGCACCTTGACGGCGTTGCCATAAGACCAATATTGTAAAAATACGCAGCCTTGCTCATCGTCTTGAGGTCGAGAACATCAAGCTCCAGCTTGTGCGTGAGACCGTACTCGATAAGCAAAATCTCCGTGAGCTTTGAAACGCGCGCGCAATGCGACGGGTCAAGTCCCGAATTTTTGAGGAACGTGTCATAAATCGCCGTGAGCTTGGATATGTAGCTGTCGGTCGCGTAGGTCTCCGAGCCGACAACCTTCTCCTCCGCGTCCTTTTCCTGCGGAACGTCCTTGCTTACGCCGAAAATACGGCAAATCTTGTCCAAAACCGTCTGCGAATCAAACGGCTTGCTGATGAAATCGGAAATGCCAAACTGCGACGCGTGCTTGACGTTTTCGGCGGTCGCCTCGGCGGTAACAAGCGCCACGGGCAGCTTGATTTTGTTCTCGGTCATAACGCGCAAAACGTCAAATCCGTCCAGCACCGGCATCGATATATCAAGCAGCATTCCGTCAATTCCCGAGCCCTTTTTCATCAAAAGCTCGAGCGCCGCGTAGCCGTTTCCGACCTCGGTGATTTCAAAGCGCTTGCTCAATATATTTCGCAGAATTCCTCTGTCAATTTCTGAATCGTCAACCAGCAGCAATCTCTTAAAACTCGCCATAAAATTCTCCTTGTTATTTGCACAAATTATCGATAAACCGCATTACTGCTGTTCAAGCCAAGCCTTGATAGCATCGGTGATTTTGGTGTAATTCTCGGAAATCTCGGGCATCATCGCGCAGGCTTCGTCCCATTTGTCCGCTCTGAAAAGCGTAACCTGCTCGGAGAAAAGCCTGAAAAGCTCGCTCATCGAGAGGTTTCCGCACAAGCCCTTGAGCGTGTGAGAAGCCGTGAGCGCCTCGCTTTCGTTCTTTTCGGGAATTGCCTCGACAAGTTTTTCGTAGTTGCTGTCGTCGAGAAATTTCCCGAGCATTCTCGCATATAGCGACTCGTTTCCCATAAACCTCTTGACCGCGTCCTCCGCGTCAATTCCCGCGTTTTTAAGCAAATCAAAATTCATATTTTCCTCATTTTCTCCGATTTTATCGGAACTCGATTTTACCCGCAACTCCCAAGAACACGGGATTTTCGGCGTTTGTCCAAATCGTCTTGCAGTGCATTTCGCAGTCCTGCTCGCTTCCGTTTACAATAAATTTCCCTGCAAAATCAACCGTGGGATTGTCGGGAGTCGCCGCCGTTATCTTTTCAATAAGCTGTTTGCAATCCTCGTTTTGCGCGTTTTTGATGTCCTCGTTTTCAAGCGGCTCGACAATCACGCGGTTAAGACCGAGCTTCTGCGCGGCGGTTTCCGAGAGCGTGAGCGTGGACGGGTTTTTCTGAAACGCAAAGAACGCGCCGCCAACCTCGGTTTCGTAAAACTCCGACTTCGCTCGCTCAAACTCAATCTGCTGGAGCATCTGCCCCGAAGCGGCAAGGTCGTTGTTGTTGATAATCTCGTCCGTGATGCTTTGGAATTCGCGCTTATACTGCATAGACTGAACGTTGCTCTGAAGGTCGTTTTTCAGGCTCTCGCTGATGTCCATAAGGCACTCCAAGATAAGCGGGTTGAACGTGCCGCACTCACCGCCGCAAATCATCTCAATCGCTTTCTCGTGGGTGTAAGCCTTTTTATAGCAACGCTCGCTTGTAAGCGCGTCGTAAACGTCGGCAATCGACACAACCTGCGCGGAAATCGGTATCTCATCGCCCTTCAATCCGTCCGGATAACCCTTTCCGTCATAACGCTCGTGGTGCCAGCGGCAAATCTCGTAGGACGCTTTCAGCAAGGGCTCGTCCTTGAAATCCTTGAGGTTCTCCAGCATAGAAGCACCGATTTCAGAGTGCGTTTTCATTATCGCAAACTCATCGGGAGTAAATCTTCCCGGCTTGTTCAAAATTTCATCGGGAATTGCGATTTTACCGATATCGTGCAGCGACGAAGCCGTGCTTATCAATTTGATATCCGACATCGAGATGTTGTATTTTTTGGTTTTCTTGACAAGCTGATGAAGAAGAAGCTCTGTGATGATGTTTATATGTACAACGTGCGAGCCGCTCTCGCCGTTTCTGAACTCGACAATGTGGCTCAAAATCGCAACCATCAGCTTGTTGTTCTTCTCTTTCTCGAAAATCTGATTTGCGACAATATCAACAAGCCTGCGCTGTTTCGCGTAAAGTGTGATTGTGTTCTTAACACGGCGCTGAACAACAGCCGCCTCAAACGGACGCCCGACATAATCCGCTGCACCCATATCGTAGGCTTTTGTGATGAAGTCCGTGGAGCTTTCCGCGGAAATCATTATCACGGGAACTTCCTCGATAATTCCGTACCTGTTCATCGCCTCGAGAACCTCGTAGCCGTCCATTCCCGGCATCACCACGTCCAGCAGCACCAGCGCAATTTCGCTCGCGCTCTTTTTGAGGATATCGAGCGCCGCTTCTCCGCTTTCCGCCTCGACTACGTTATATTCCGAACCCAAAATTTCCGCCAAAAGCGCTCTGTTTATTTCCGAGTCGTCAACAATAAGAATTTTGTAATTTTTCGCCGGCATTTTCTTCAACTGCCTCCCAATTTTTATCATCGGAAACCGCCAAAACAAACGCGGTTTCCCGAACTAAATTACCAATCTTTTGTAAAAATACATTACATATTTATTATAGCACTGCTGTATTAAATTGTCAACAGTTTTGTTCTCTCTTGTGAAATCGTGCTGAAACCGAGTGTGATTTCTTGGTGATAATGCACTAAAGCGAGGAAGTCCTCCCGCATTTCAAACACTTTTTCAGCCGCTCAAGCTTTATTTCAGCCACTTTTGAAGCGTCACCGCAAGCGCGTTCAAGTCAAGCGGCTTTGCGATGTGCTCGTTCATTCCGATAGTTTTCGCCGCTTGAACGTCCTCGGCAAAAGCGTTCGCGGTCATCGCGACAATCGGTACCTGCTTGCAGTAATTCCTGTCCATTGCGCGAATTGCGCGGGTTGCGTCGTAGCCGTTCATATGGGGCATCTGAATGTCCATAAAAATCAAGTCGTAATAGCCGTCCTCGCGCGCCGAAACCATATCGACAGCCTCCGCGCCGTCACACGCGCGCTCAACCTCAATTCCCGTCATTCCGAGAATTTCCTCGGCGATTTCCGCGTTGAGGTCGTTGTCCTCGGCAACCAAAACGCGTTTTCCCGCAAGATTGAGTTCGTTCAACGCAACAAGCGGCGCGGCTTGCTCGGTCTTCTCCTCAACACCGACAAGCGTGTTGAACGTTTTCGCAAGCCTTGAGCGGAAAAGCGGCTTGCTGATGAACGCGTTTGCGCCCGCAGCTCTTGCCTCGGGCTCGATGTCCGACCAATCGTAAGCCGAGATTATGATTATCGGCACGTCGTTTCCGACCGCCTTTCGGATAGCGCGCGTCGTCTCAATTCCGTCCATTTCGGGCATCTTCCAATCAATTATGCACGCGAAATAATCCCGATTTTCCTCGTGCCGCTTTACAACCTGCTCGACAGCCTGTTCTCCGCTCGAAACACCGTCAGGTTTCATTCCGAAATCCTCGAGAATTGTACAGCACGACTCCAAGCTCATCTCATCGTCATCGGCAACCAGCACGTTCAAATCCACAAATTTTTCCTCGTGAATTTCAACCGTGTCCTGTAATTTAAGATAAATCGTGACGGTAAAACGAGTTCCCTTGTTAAGCTCGCTCTCAACCTTGATATCGCCGCCCATCATTCGCACGATGTTTCTGCTGATAGGCATTCCGAGTCCCGTGCCCTGAATTTTGTTGACGCGGGAGTCCGAGGCTCTTGAAAACGGCTCGAAAATCTGCTTCATATATTCTTCGCTCATACCGATGCCGTTGTCCTCGAAGATAAACTCATAACAGCCGACCTTCGCCTGTCCGCTCGGTCTTTCGGTTATCGAGAAGCGGATTTCACCACCGTCGGGAGTGTATTTCACCGCGTTGCTCATAAGGTTTGTGAACACCTTTTGTATGCGCAGACTGTCGCCGATAACCTCCTCGTGCGTTACTCCCGAGATGTTGACCGAGAGCTTGTGTCCGTGCGCGTTTATCTGCGAGCTCGTCATCGTGAGCAGATTGTCAACCAAATTCGAGAGGTTGAACTCCTCCTCGATAAGGTCAACCTTGCCCGACTCGATTTTGCTCATATCGAGCACCTCGTTTATGAGGCTCAACATATGCTTGCTTGCCTGCGAGATTTTTTGCAGACAGTCCTGAACGCGCTCCTTGTCGTCAATATGCGTCGCGGCAATCGCGGTCATTCCGATAATTCCGTTCATCGGCGTTCTGATATCGTGCGACATATTCGACAGGAAGTCGGTTTTCGCCTTGTTTGCTGCCTCCGCCGCGTCATAAGCCGCCTGAAGCGCCGCCTCCTGCATACGCTCCTTTTTCACGATATCGTCAACATTTCGCGTTCCCACAACCGTGACAAACCCGCCGTTTTTCTCGCGAACATAGGAAATTCTCGCCTGAAGATAAACCGCGCCGCTCGGAGTGTTTCTCTCGTAGGTAAGCGAGTAGTCCTCGCCGTGCGTGCGAATGTAGTTAAGCGACAGCTTTTCAATAAACTCCGCGCGACTTGCCTCGGAAACGTGCTCCTCGGAGTACCTTTCGATACCCTTTGACCAGCAGTGGTCGTGTCTGCGGAAATACTCCGCGATAGCTCGTCCGTCCTCGCCCGCAGCGCGATATGTGACAACCTTGTCCGTTTCGGGATAAACCAGCAGAACCGAGTAATAAACCGAGCCCAATCCCTCTATAATCTCGCTCTGCGCCTCGAATTCACGCGCTTGCTTGAGCTGACGCTGCATTTCGTCGTTGACGTCGCGCAGTCCCATAATATATGTAACGTGCCCGCTCCAATCGGCGATTTTCACCACGTTCATCTCAAAATAGGAAATCACGCCGTTCATATTTCTGCGATAGCCGAGCTTATATAGTCCCTTCTCGGGAACTCTTTCCGCGAGAACCTCAAGCGTTGTCGCTTCTCTTATGCGGTCGCGGTCCTCGGGAACAATAAAGGTCTCAATATACTTTGCGAGAACGCTCGTGTAGTCGCTGCTCTCCATCAGCTTGCCCATAAGCTCGGTCGGCATACCGACTCCGTCCGTTCTGTAAAGCGAGATTTCGCCCGTGTCCGCTTCGATTTTGAACAGACTGTGATATTCCTGACTTAACGCGCCGATAATATTGAGCTGTTCCTCTTGGATTTTGATATTCTTGCGTTCTTCCTCGACGATTGCGTCAACGTTGCGGAAACCCAAGATAATCTGACTTTCATCGAAAAACGCCGAGAACATACGGATAAACAGCGCCTGAAAATAATGCACACCCGTATCGTCGTAAACCACGCGATAGCTGCACACATACTCGTCGCTGTTTCGGAGAGCGCCCTGCACGGACGGAATGGAAACCGCCGCCTTCAGCGCTTGACTGTCCTCCTCGATAACGTATTTTTCGATATAATTATCCCAAGTTTGGTTATACGAGCGGCGCTGAACACGGTTGTCCTCCGCGATGATAACGCCGTGGCGCTTAATTGTGGTCGCGGTGTCGTTTACAAGGTCAAGAAGCACAACATCGGGGTAATCTTTACTCAACGTTCCCGCAATCGCCATTTCATACCGCAGCTTTTTGTTTGCCTTTTCGGCAGCCGCAAACGCTTCCTCAATCTTCTTCTGCTGCGCAATCTCCTGCTTTTTCTCATCGTCAACATTTTTGAAGCCGACAGCAAATTCGTTTCGCTTGTCATTCGGCTTTACAACCTGACATTCAAAATAGCTTATCTTCCCGTCACGGAAAACGCGGTAGTTGAACGAGTGGGTTGTCTTGCCCTCGAGCAGCTTCCTCACACCCGAAATCGTGCTGATTTTATCGAAAAGCCTGCGGTCGTCCGCGTAGACGTCGTTTTCAACGTACAGCTTTATGTTAAGCTCGTAATCGCCAATGGCAAATTCCTGACCGTAGCGGCTTTTTATCGTACTGTTCATACGATAGCAAACCGCCTCGTTTGTGTCCATATTCACGGCGTAAACGTTCTGATACGACAGCGCAAGCGCTTGAATGAGGTTGGAGAGCGTTTCACGGCGCTCCCTTTCGGCGGTGATATCACGGAAACCGCAGATTAAGCCGACATTTCTCCCGAACTCGTTTTTCTCCGCAGAAATAATGCTGCACCGCACCCATTTCCCCGTGATATCCTCATACTCCGTCGAGATAATCCGCTTGTCGCCGAGGCGCTCGTCAACGGTTGCGATATCGGTGAAAATACGCATCTCGTCCTTGAATTCATCGTTAACCCAAGTGTCAACCGCTGACTTCATAAACAAGCCCGCATTGTCCTTTTCACCCAAAGTTTTGGTGAGTCCGTTGCGCGAGAAAATCCCCTGAAACGTGTTCTCCTCAACGTTTATATAATACAGCGAAAAGAAAACGCTGCTCAAAGAATTTATGATAGCCGTGTGCTTTTTTTCAGCCTCGAGAAGCTCGGAGAGCTCGGTGTTGGCTTCCTGAAGCTTCTTGGTTGTGTTGAGCTCCTTTGTCTTGAACTCGTGGATTGTCTGCGTTGCGAAAACAACGTGCGCGAGCTGCCCTCTGTCACGGTCAACCTCGATAAACGAGCACTGCGCCCAATAAGGCGTCTCAAGCGAAATATCATCGCGCGACACCGTGCAGAGGAACTCCCTCGAGATAATTTTCTCGCCGCTCAAGCGCTCGCCGAGCGTCTTCAGATTGACAAAATCCATCAGCTCGCTTGTGTACTCCTCGGTCATCATATTCTTGCAGAAATAGTTAAGCCTATCCTGCGCGATGCCCGACGAGCCGATTTCCTTGTGCACTCTGTCAAAAGAGACAATCTCGACAAAGCTGTTGTCCGCTAGGTCTATGTAGTAAACGGACGTGTAAATCTCGCTCATCGACTGTATGATTTTCATTCGCTCGATAAGTGCTTTATTCGTGTCCTCAAGACGTCTGTTCGCAATCTCGGTGCAGCAAGCCGACGCGATTATCGACAGCAAAAGCAGGTAATCGCAGTGGTTTCGCGGGTTGTCCAGCCGCAGGCAGCCGACAACCGTTCCGTTAACCACAAGCGGAGAAACCGCGATGCTCGAAACGTCCCTCGGGAACAGCTTTTGCAGCATTTCCGCGTCACCGGCAAAATGCTCCGCGAGCGACGGAATGTAAAACTCACCCTTCTCCTCCAGCATCTTCAGGCAGCTTTCCGCGTCCCGAACGGAAAAATGCCGCAGCTCTTCCGAAAGCGGGGAAATCCCGTCGCGGTTATGCTCGTAGGTCACGCTTATTTCGGTTCTCTGCGTATTTATCTCGGCAACACAAACACGGTCTGCGTCATAATAGCCGCAGGTGCGCGAAATTATGCTGTTAACGGTCTGACCGTCCTTTGCCGCGTTGAGATAATCTCTCAAAAAGTTCTTTATCGCGTTTTCCTGATTTAACGTGTTCTGCGTTAAGCTGTCCATTGAATACCTCCGAAAAAGTATCTTGTCTATATAAAATTGTTTGTTCTCAAACCTTTACAAATACACACAAATATTCATTATAATTATAACAAATTTTAGCTATTCTGTCAAGGGAAAATTGCGCACTACACAACAAATTGTGCCAAAAGCGAAACAGAAAAGGACGGTCAAAAAACCGTCCTCAAGTTGATATTGTGACAAAATAGATTTCGGAAAATCGCCGAGTAATGTCTGTTCGCGCACCGCGGCTTTTGTCAATTTCGTGCTTGTGCACTAGAGTTTCTCCTAAAGTCGATACTCTTTACAAATAAAACGAAGAAGAGGACGGTTCGTAGAACCGTCCTCAAGTGGTGGAGATAAGGGGATTCGAACCCCTGACCTCTTACATGCGAAGCAAGCGCTCTCCCAGCTGAGCTATACCCCCGAATTGCGTGAACTCTCACTGCACGAATAATTATACCACTTTTTTCTCGCGTTGTCAAGGACTTTTTGGAATAATTTTGCTTGGAAGTGGCAATTCTTTTTCAGACTTGTTGAACCGGCAAAAATGCCGCGACAAGCATTCTTCTCTTGAACTTGGTTAGTGGGAAACTTTTTCATTTTTGTCGGCTTCGAGCCGACAAAAATGCGGGGGGAAAACTCTTGTTTTCCCCCCGCGCCCCCTTTAGCGCTTTTGAACGCGTTTTGCGCGGCTTCGCCGCGAGTGGCGGCGCTTCGCGCCGAGTGGTCGCGCTTCGCGCTCAAGTGTGGGGCTTTGCCCCACGCCCCACAAGCCTTTTGAAAAAGGCTTGACCGAAAACTTTTGTACGCTTCGCGGTGCTCGATTGCGGCTTTGTGATTACTTAAAGTACTCAATGCCGTTCTTGAATATCGGCTGGTCCTTGTTTCCGTCAACGTTTTTCGCAACGTAATCCGTCAGGCGCTCCGTGTGTCCCATTTTACCGAGCACACGTCCGTCCGGCGAAATTATACCCTCAATCGCGCACATCGACATATTCGGGTTATATCTCACATCGCCCGAGGGGTTTCCGTGAAGGTCAACATACTGCGTCGCAACCTGTCCGTTGTCAATCATCTTCCTGATAACATCGCCGTTTGCCACAAATCTTCCCTCGCCGTGTGAAATCGGAATCGCGTGAATATCGCCAACCTTGCACCCCGCAAGCCACGGGCTCTTGTTCGTCGCAATCCTCGTGTAAACCATCTGACTCTGGTGTCTGCCGATTTTGTTGTAGGTGAGCGTCGGGCTTTCCTCGGTGAGCGGAACAATGTGTCCGAACGGCACAAGTCCCAGCTTAATCAGCGCTTGGAAGCCGTTGCAGATACCGAGCATCAGTCCGTCGCGGTTGTACAGCATATTCTCGACTTCCTCGGTTATCTTCGGGTTGCGGAAGAACGCGTTGATGAACTTCGCCGAGCCCTCGGGTTCGTCACCGCCCGAGAAACCGCCGGGAATTGCGATAATCTGCGCGCTTGCGGCAAGCTTCGCGAACTCGTTCACGCTCTCCTCGATATCGTTCGCCGAGAGGTTTCTGATAACGAAAATCTCGGATTTTCCGCCGTATTTCTCGAAAGCCATAGCCGTGTCGTACTCGCAGTTTGTGCCGGGGAACACGGGAATGAGCACCTTCGGCGCGGCGAGTTTCGGGGAAATGTGCGTTGTGAGCAGCTCGCAGCCTTCCTTATATTCAACCTTTTCCGCGTCGGGGAGATACGGGAGCTTCGCCTTGAACACGGGCTCGAGAACATCGTCCCACTTCTCCTCAAGAGCCGCGATATCGAACTTCACGTCACCGCAGATAATCTCGTAATCCGCGGTTGTTTCGCCGATAACTCTCACGCTGTCCTCGCCGAAATCCTCCTCAAGCTCGAGGATAAACGCGCCGTAGGTTGGCGTGAACAGCTCCTCATCGGTGAGATTAACGAGCTTCGCGCCGATGTGGTTTCCGAGCGACATCTTGAACACGCCCTCGGCAACACCGCCGTTTGCCACACTCCACACGGAGAGCGCCTTTTTGCTCTTGATGAGCTTTTCAACCGTCTTGAAAACGCTCTTAACGCTTGCGAAATCGGGCAAGCCGTTTGCGTTGTATTTGGGCGCGATATAGCCGATTTTGCTGAACGGGCACTTGAATTCCGCGGAGATGATATGGTCAGCCTTCTCGGGTGCAATCGCGAACGAAACCAGTGTCGGAGGAACATCAATGTGCTCGAAAGTACCGCTCATACTGTCCTTGCCGCCGATTGCGGGCAGACCGAGAGCAAGCTGCGCCTCATAAGCGCCGAGGAGCGCCGAGAAGGGCTTGCCCCAACGCTCGGGCTGACCCTGCGTTCTCTCGAAATATTCTTGGAACGTCAAGCGGCACTTGTCATAAGAACCACCCGCCGCGACAACCTTTGCCACACTCTCGACAACAGCGCAGATTGCCCCGTGATAAGGCGACTGCTGCGAAACGGCGGGGTTAAAGCCCCAAGCCATAATCGAAGCCGTGGTTGTTTTGCCGTTGAGCACGGGGAGCTTCGCCACCATTGCCTGAACAGGCGTCTGCTGATAACGTCCCGCGAACGGCATAAGAACCGTGCCCGAGCCGATTGTGCTGTCGAAACGCTGTACAAGGCCTCTCTGCGAGCAGACATTCAAATCGGTAACGAGCTTCGTCCAGCCCTCTGCGGTGTTTTTGAAGCCCGTGGAGTAGCTTACATTGACGTCGGGAACGCTCACGGTCGTGTGCTTTTCGGCACCGTTTGAGTTGAGGAACTCACGCGAGATATCGACAATAGTTTTGCCGTTCCACGTCATTTTAAGGCGCGGTTCAGCCTTAACGGTCGCGACAATCGTGCTCTCAAGATTCTCCTTTGAAGCAAGCGCACGGAACTTGTCCGCGTCCTCGGGTGCGACAACAACCGCCATTCTCTCTTGGCTCTCGGAAATCGCAAGCTCCGTTCCGTCAAGACCGTCGTATTTCTTGGGAACTTTATCGAGGTTGATTTCAAGGCCGTCCGCAAGCTCGCCGATTGCCACGGAAACACCGCCTGCGCCAAAGTCGTTGCAGCGCTTTATAAGCTTGGTTGCCTCGGGATTTCTGAAAAGTCTCTGGAGCTTGCGTTCCTCGGGAGCGTTACCCTTTTGAACCTCTGCGCCGCAGCTGTCGAGTGACTCAACCGAATGCGCCTTTGAAGAACCTGTTGCACCGCCGCAGCCGTCGCGGCCCGTTCTGCCGCCGAGGAGGATTACAACATCATCGGGTGCGGGGCGTTCTCTGCGGACATTTTCCGCGGGAGCTGCTCCCACAACCGCGCCGATTTCCATTCTCTTCGCCATATAGCCCGAGTGATAAATCTCGGCAACGTGTCCCGTGGCAAGACCGATTTGGTTTCCGTAGGAGGAGTAGCCCGCAGCAGCCGTTGTGGTGATTTTGCGGGGCGGGAGCTTGCCCTTGAGCGTTTTCTCAACGGGAAGAAGCGGGTCGGAAGCGCCCGTAACTCTCATTGCCTGATAAACATAGGAGCGTCCCGAAAGCGGGTCGCGGATTGCGCCGCCGAGACAGGTTGCCGCGCCGCCGAAAGGCTCGATTTCCGTGGGGTGATTGTGGGTTTCGTTCTTGAACATCAACAGCCAGTCCTCGTCCTTGCCGTCAACGTCAACCTTCACCTTAACCGAGCAAGCGTTGATTTCCTCGCTCTCGTCCAAATCATCGAGCAGCCCGTCTTTACGCAGCTTTTTCGCGGCAAGCGTCGCGATATCCATAAGGCAAATCGGCTTGTTCTGTCTGCCCAAATCAATGCGGTGGAGCTGATATTTATTATAGGTATCCTGAATATAAGACGGCTTGATGTCCGCCTTGTCGATGATTGTACCGAACGTGGTGTGACGGCAGTGGTCGCTCCAATAGGTATCAATCATACGAATTTCGGTGATTGTCGGGTCGCGGTGTTCGCTCTTGAAATAGTCTTGGCAGAACTTCAGGTCGTCGTTGTCCATCGCAAGACCGTATTTAACAACAAAATCCGCGAGCTCCGCGTCGGTTTTCTCAATAAAACCGGTGAGCGTTTCAACCTCGGTCGGCACGGTGTAAGAAACTTTAAGCGTCTGCTTCTCCTCGAAGCCGCACTCGCGCGACTCAACCGCATTGATGAGATAGTGCTTAATTCTCGCAAATTCCTCGTCCGAGATTTCGCCCGACAAAATGTAAATTTTCGCGTATTTCACATCGGGACGGTCGCCCTTGCAGAGCATCTGAATACACTGCGCGGCGGAATCGGCACGCTGGTCGAATTGTCCCGGCAAAAACTCAACGGCGAAAATGCGCTCGTTTTCCTTTGCCTCGGGCAGCGCGAAATAAACATCGTCAACGGGCGGCTCGGAAAAGACTGTCGGGAGCGCTTTTTTGAAGTTCTCCTCGGAAATTCCCTCGACGTCATAGCGGTTGACAATCCGCACGTTCTTGACGGATTTCACGCCAAGCGCGGTGTTGAGGTCGGCAAGAACGTCGCCGCCTTCAACGGCAAAGAGCTTTTTCTTCTCCACATAAACTCGATAAACCATTTTTGTATCTCCTTTTTTCAACGGCTTTTGCCGTAATTTTACAATTCTTCAACAACTGTCCCGAGACAGTAACCCTTTTTCGCGCCGGTGATTTTCACACGGACAAGCGAGTGGCGCGGGATTTGTTTGCCGAGAATACGAACGGGCGTGTAGTTTTCGGTGAAGCCCTGCGAGTACAGCTCGCTCTGCGGCTTTTCTATCAGCACAACGCCCTCTTTTCCGCGCCGTGACCGCAAAAACTCGTCCTCGAGCACCTCGGCAATGTTCATCAAAAGGCGCGAGCGCTCGGTGCGGACGTAGGGCTGAATTTGGGGCATTTCCGCGGCGATTGTCCCTTTTCGGAGCGAATACGGGAAAACGTGGATTTTCGCGAAACCAATTTTTTTCGCAAATTCAACGCTTTGCTCAAAATCCTCGTCGCTCTCGAACGGAAACCCAACAATAATATCCGTCGTTATCGCGCACTCGGGAAAAACCTCGCGGAGCTTTTCGACAACGTGAAGATATTGCTCGGTTGTGTATTTTCGGTTCATTTTGCGGAGGATTTCATCGCTGCCCGACTGAAGCGACAGGTGAAAATGCGGGCAAAGCGCGGGGATTTCGCCGAGCCGCTCGATAAGCTCGTCCGTCATCATTTCGGGCTCGAGCGAACTCAAACGTATCCTCGGGACGCCGCTCTCGGAAACCGCTTTTACCGCGTCATAAAGCGAAAGTCCCAAATCCTGACCGTAACAGCCGAGGTTAATTCCCGTGAGGACAATTTCCTTGTGACCGTCCGCAAAGCAGGCTGCCGCTTGTTCGCGGATATCTTGATAAGACAACGAGCGGACACGCCCGCGCGCTGTCGGGATAATGCAATAAGAACAAAATCGGTCGCAGCCGTCCTCGATTTTGATGAAAGCGCGGGTTCTGTCCTCGTCGGGAACGGAACAGCCCTTGCAGAATTCACGCGTGAGCGGGTTTATCTTGACGGTTTTGACGCGGTTTTCGATGAAATTTTGTACATAATCGACAATTTTGTCCTTGTCGGAGTTCCCGACAACAATGTCCGCGTCAAACTTCAAGCCCGCTTCCTCGGGATAACTCTGCGGAAAGCACCCGCAAAGCACGATTACACCGTCGGGATTTTCTCTGCGAAACCGCGAAGCTGCGTGTCGAGCCTTTGCGACAGCAGTTCCCGTGACCGAGCAGCTATTTATAATGTATAAGTCGGCGTTTTCGTCATCGGCTTTCGTGAAACCGTTTTCAAGAAAGCGTTTTTCGATAGCCGCGCTCTCGCAAGAGTTGACCTTGCAGCCGAGCGTTAGTATTTTAAAGGTGGTTTTTTCGTTCATATCCAAAAAATTCCTGTCGGAAATACACAAAAAATTTTTTCACTACACTTCTATTATACTTTAAAATTACAAATTTTGCAATAAGGTATTGACTATTTTTTAAAAAGTTGTTATATTATTTGTAGGAGCAGACGAGAATATAGAAAAACGCTCTTAATATTTGAGAAAGAAGGCAAAGATATGGAAGAATATGTAATCAAGCTGAATTCGATTGACGAGGTTAAGGAATTTGTTGCGCTCACGAACAAATGCGCGTTTGATGTTGACCTGATGTCGGGAAGATACGCAATCGACGCGAAGAGCATTATGGGCATCTTCAGCCTTGACCTGTCAAAGCCGCTCAAGATGATTGTTCACGCAAGCAGCGAGGCGGCGGCTGATTTCATCGATGAAGCGGGAAAGTTTATTGCAGATTGACAAAAAAGGTAAACGCCCGTTCTGCAAAATTGGGCAAAAACCCCATTGACAAAGGCACGGAATTGTGCTAACATTTAAGTAGCAAAGGAAAATAATATGGGAAAGTCCGCGGGGCGCGGATTGTGAAAGGAGAATTTTTATGACTACCGCAAAAATTCACATCAACACTATTGAGGACGTAAAGAAGTTTGTTTCCATCGTAACGGGCTGCGCTTACGACGTTGATATTGTAAGCGGAAGATACGCTATCGATGCGAAGAGCATTATGGGTATTTTCAGCCTCGACCTCTCCAAAGACCTTGAGCTGAAAATCCACAGCGACGACTGCGCTGATTTCCTCGATGATATCAAGGATTTCATTGTTGCGTAACTCGTTTCATTCAAACAACCAAGAGAAAAGGGAGTGCTTCGGCGCTCCTTTTTTGTTGCGTTTTAGTTGAATTTGAGAGGCGATGTTGAAGATTTTTGTGCAATTCTCCCAAAAGAGCCGTATGTGCGGTTTTTTAGCAATTCTTACAATAAGTTTTGCGTAATTTGACAGGATTTTCCAGCAAATCTAGGTTTTTTTAAAAGGTTACAAAAAGGTTACAAAAATATTTTGTTAAATCTGCACAATTTCAACAGCTTCGATATGTTTGACATTTACAGAACTGTGAGCTATAATAGGCATACGGAAGGAGAACTGCTCGAAAATGTGGCTTGAAATAAGGCTCGGCAGTTCATTGGTTACAGAGATAAATGGAGGCAAAACCCCTATGAAACCCCAGATAGTAAATGACAAAATGAAAAAGCTGCTTTTGCAGAGCAAAATAGTCAAGGCGGCGATTTTCGTTGTAATAGCAGCAGCCGCGCTTTTGCTCACGGGCGCGCTTTATTTCCGCGATATCGTTTATATAACCGACGCGGGCGTTACCAAAGAAATCAAAACCAACCAGCTCGACGTCTACGCGATACTTAATAGCGAAAACTATGTGCTCGAGCCCGACGATACCGTTTCCGTTGAAACCGACGCCGACAATATCAAGCACATCACCATTAACCGTGCGTTTGGCGTCACGATAAACGCGGACGGTGAGGAGCGCTTGCTCAAGTTCACCGAGGGCACGGTTGCCGACGCTCTTGAAAAGGCGGAGCTTGAACTTGGTGACGACGATTTCCTCAACTATTTGCCCGAAGAACCGCTTTGCGAGGGTATGAGAATTAACCTTGCGCGCGTGGTGTACGTTGAGAGAAATATCGAAAGCTCGCTGCGTTTTGACACGATTTATAAGGACAACTCAAACTGGGCAATCGGCACCGAGACGGTTCTCGAAGAGGGCGCAAACGGTGCTCACGTCACGACTTACAAGGACAAATACGTTGACGGAGAGTTTGTTTCTACGGAAATTATCGGCGATGAGATTACAAAGCAGCCTGTTAACGAGGTTGTTGAAAGAGGAACAGCGAGCGCGGTGCCTTATGCGAAGATGGAAAATCCCGAGCAGCTGAAGCTGGTGAACGGAATTCCCGAGAATTACACGAGAGTGATTTCGGGCAAAGCGACGGCTTATTCGGCAAAACCGGGCGCACTTACGGCAAGCGGACGTTATGCGGTTGTGGGAACGGTTGCGGTGAACCCGAACGTTATTCCGTACGGGAGCGAGGTTTATGTTGTCGCGCAGGACGGAAGCCGAGTTTACGGTTACGCGATTGCTGCGGATACGGGCTATGGTATGATGGACGGGTCGATTGCGGTTGACGTGTTTATGGGAAGCTACGCGGATTCGTGCGATTGGGGCGCGGTTTACGTTGATATTTATGTGCTTTCCGAGGGCGATAATCGGTATATTAGTAAGTGGGAGAGATAAGCTCTCGCGAAGGCAGCGTGACGCTGCACCCTTTTTCGTAACAATTATCTACTATGAGCGAATAATCACTCGGAACTCGCCAAGTTGTAATCTTGAACCGCGAAGCGTACAAAAGTTTTCGGTCAAGCCTTTTTCAAAAGGCTTGTGGGGCGTGGGGCAAAGCCCCACACTAGAGCGAAGCGACCACTCTGCGCGAAGCGCCAAACCCAAAAAGAACGCTTTAGCAAAGTAATTTTCCGCTAACCGACTTATCCACCGGTTAGCAACCATTGCCAAATTTTTTTGCGAACGCA
>CAZKBF010000001.1:185179-191818 GCA_964551225.1 uncultured Ruminococcus sp. | reverse complement strand
GAACCCGCGCATTTTCGGCGGCTCGATGCCGCCGAAAATGCAAACACCTCAAGCATTTTCAGCCAAACCAGCAGACTTTGCATCGTGAAAGCGATTTTTCGGGTTCGATGCCCGAAAAATCGCCCGGGTTTCGCCCAAACCCCAAGTCTGTTCGCATAATCCCGCCCGCTCCTTTCGCAAATCAATCTTGTACAAAAAACCAAAAATCCGTAACAGCTCGCTAAATTCGGGCTGTTTTTTGTTCACAAGTGCGCTTTATGGGCAATTTGCACAAATCTTTTCCGCAATTTTACATAAATTTGTAATCAAGGCTATTGACGAACGGCAGGAAAAATTATATAATAAAAGTAGCTAACTTTAAACAGATTTCGGGGTTGTCCCGAACAGTTTATTCACGGTAAGCGGTCTTTTATGAAAGGAAATCAATATGCTTTGTAACAAATGTAATAGTCCGGTACCCGACGGAGCAAAATTTTGCCCGAACTGCGGTGCTTTCACCGCGCCGGCTGCGGAAAAGAGTTTCTGCGAAAACTGCGGTCTCGAGCTCCCCAAAGGGGCGAAATTCTGCACGGTTTGCGGCGCTGCCGTGACCAAAAAGGCAAGCGCCGAGGTTAAGCCCTCGGACGTTCTCGCGCCCGTTACACCGAGCGAGCCCGTTTCGATTGCACCCGCAGTTGACCTCGCGAAAACATCAGACTTGAGCGAAAACACGGTTGCTGCCGTAACCGTAAACACCGAGAGCGCTTTCTCAATCCCCATTCCCACAAGCGATATTTCTATGCCCTCGGTAGGCGCTGCGCCCGTTGAGGAACCCGCTGCGGTTATCCCCGAGCCTGTTCCCGAGCCTGTTCCCGCGCCGAGCTTCGAGGAGAGCGACCTCGGCTTTATTCCCGAGGCACCTGTTATAACCGAATCTCCCGTAATTCCCGAACCGACGGGCTATTCTGCTGCGGCGGCAAGCTATGCTGCTCCGACAGCTGCCCCTGCTCCCGCACCGACAGCCGCTCCCGCTTACACGGCTTCCCCGAACAACCAAATGGAAAACCCGTTCGGCGACTTCGGAGCAAGCGCGGCTGCTGTTACCGCAAAACCGATTAAGAAAAAGAGCGTTCTCAAGCCTATTCTTATCGCAGTCTGCTCGCTTATCGGCGCAGTTCTGATTGCAGCGGGCGTGCTCTTCTTCGTCAACAAGTCGCTGCTCTTCAACATCGTTCTCGGAAACTCGGGCTACGCGGCTATGGTTGAGGGCAACTCAATCAAAGATGTTACCAATAAACTCGACGTCAGCGCGATGTCGCAAGGCATCAAGTCCGCGACAAACGCCTATGCAAACGCCTTGACACAGCTTTCAAACAGAACCTCGGGAATTACCCCCACGGGCGTTACCCCGATGATGTCGTCGAGTATGAGCAATATCGGTTCTGTTGACTTCAAAACGCTTGTCAACCAGCTCGGTGATATTATGCGCGAGACTTACGGCGCAAATTCCGCGAAGATTTCGATGAATTTCAGCGCGGAGCTCACCGACACTGCTTTGGCGCAGCTCACAAGCTCGCTGAAATGCTCCAAAAAGGATATTGAGGAGATTTTAAATCTTATCAACAACTCCAGCTTCTCCGTTGACGCAACCGCCGACGGCAAGGCTCTCGAGTCCGCTGTTGAGATTTCGGGCGGCTCGCTCAAGCTGAACGCGAAAACCGTCATCACCGAGGACGGAAATGTGTATCTCGTTTTGCCGTTCGTTTCCGAAAAGGCGATTATGATGAAAATCGGCACCGGCTACACCGCTTCCGCGGGACAGGTTTCCGATATCTATCTTGAAATCGAGGAAAAAGAGCTCAAGAGAATTATCGAAAAGCTCGTGAGTGTTTACGTTGACGTTTACAAGTCAAGCGAGATTACCGTAAAGGACGGAGAAATTTCCGTTGCGGGCGCAACCGCCAAGGGTAAGTACATATCCGCTACCCTCACCGGCAGCAAAATCACCGAAATGTTCAAGAAAATGGGCGACGCTCTCGCAAACGACAGCTATCTTTGCGGAAAGCTCGCCAAGTTTATGAGCGACTGCGGGCTGCCTGTTTCGGCGGAGCAGATTAAGAGCACGTTCCAAAGTGTGTTCAGTATGGTCGCAATTCCCGACAACAGCTTCACCATGACCATCGAAACCGTCACCGACAACAGCTGCCGTGTTCTCGCAAAGAGCTATTACGTTTCCGCAAACGGACAATCCACTAAAATTGCCGTAGTCGGCGACTTCAATACGAGCACCAAAAACGGCAATACCGCAGCTGCTGCTGTTGATATAAACGAGAAAACAATCGCTTCCGCACTCTTTGAAAAGTCAAGCGATACCGACGGCGTTTGCACCGTAACCGTTTACAACAACAATACATCTGTTTCCGCGAAGGTTAAGTATAGCAACGTCAAAGAAACCACCTTCAACGGCAAACCTACCTTTGAGGGCGATTTTGAAATCAGTATGGTTCTCCCCGCAGATTTCACGCAGGCGGGCAATTCCGACGCGGTTGCGGCTGTAATAAGCTCCGCAAAGATTGTTATGTCCGTAAAGGTTGAAAACGGAAATACCCTCAAGGAAACCGTTTCCCTTGAAATTCCGCAGTACGGAAAGCTCTCCGCAAACTCAACCTTCACCACCGAGGATAAACCGAACGGCATTTCTATCCCGAGCGATGTTATCGACATCACGGACGCTGCGACAGCAAGTCCCGATGAAATCCCCGAGAGCCTCAAGAATGACGTTATCTCCTACCTCAAGGACCTCAAAAACGCTATCAAAAATCAGAACGCAGGCGAGCTCGGAAATAAACTCATAAGCTCTCTCAATGATTTAATCGACCTCGCTGAAAACGGGCCGACTGCCGATACATACGAAATCGGCGATTTGATGATTGCGATTTCCAACGAGAAGAGCGAAATAATGCAGTTCGACGAGCAGTATAATAACGAGGACGATACACTCTCCGATAAAGCCGAAACACTTGTTTTGAAATATGACGTCCTTCTGACCGCGATTGCCGATAAGAATTTCAAGATGACCGAGAAGGAGTTTGAGGCGTTCAAGAATACCTTTGCAACTCTCACCGCTGAAAAGGACGCGCTTCAGAAGGAGTACGAGGACGAGTATAATCCGCAGACGCCGAGCATTGAATATACGTCAAAGGCGGAAAGCATCGACTTCACGTCGCTCGATTTCCAGTCGCTCACACTTGTTCTCTTGGAATATGAGGCGAGATATTACTCTGTTGTCGAGCAGTACAGCGACCTTTTCAATCGCGACGCCGAGATAAACGCGCTTGTTGGCGAAACTAATACAAAATACGAGGCGGCGCTCGAGGATTTCGATAATCTCTACGACGTTTACCAAGCAGGCTCGCTCAACCTCTCGCTTTTGAGAAAATCCAGAAAATCCACGCAGGCTTTCGCGCTTTCAGTAGAGGCGCTCGAAAAAGCAGCTGCATCGACTATCTGATTAAAATCAACAAAAACCAACGATTTTTCGTCGTTGGTTTTTTGTTTATTGAAAAGACTTGTTGACCGAGAACGAGACCTTCGTTATTGACACCGAAAATATAAAACTCCCCGCAGCGAGTGCGGGGAGAATTTTTTGGGTTAAACGTAATAGGTGTTTGGCTTTGTGAGAATTGTAATCCAATCGACAAGCCAGCCTATTCCAAGCACTCCAAACGTGAAAAGCCACAAAAGTCCCGTGCCGACTTTGCCCTCATAGAAGCGGTGCGCGCCGAAAATTCCGAGGAAAAAGCACAAGAAAAATGCAACCCACTTGTTTTTGGGAGTGCCGCCGCGGTAAACGACGGGCTGCGGAGCGTTGTTGATGACAACCTGCGGGTTGACGTTCTGCATACCCTGAAGCTGTTCAACCTGCCGTCCGCATTTCACGCACAAAACCGCTTCCATAGGAATCTGCTGCCCGCAGAACTTGCAGAATTTCATTCCCCGCTGAAGTCCGTTCTGAAACGGCTGCGGAGCGTTTCCGTTCGGATAAACCTCGATGTTGCTCGACGGAACAACTGAGACGTTTTGCGCGAAATTTTGCTGCGGGTAAGGCTGCGGCTGTACAAAATTGCTTTGCGGAATTTGCTGGGGATAGGGTTGGTTGAAATTGCTCTGCGGTTGATTGAAGCTGCTCTGCGGTTGATTAAAATTGCTCTGTGGCTGTGCGAAATTGCTTTGAGTTGGTTGAGGCACCTCGTTCGGATTTCCGCCGGGGTAAATTTCACCCGTTGCGGGGTCAGTCCAGCTTTGACTTTGCGTTTTGCGTAAGCTAACTTTTGGTTGTTTGTCGTCCATAAAAATTACCTCCAAATGTTGTGTAAAATATTGTAAATCTGCGTTGGAATAAACCTTACCGTAAAGCAATCCGCGGCAAGTGCAAGCCCGATGATAACCGTAACCGCCGTGAAAAATATCCCCCAGCGCTTTTTCGCGGAAAGCTCCTCCTGAACCACGGGCACTTTGTATTTCTTGATTTTCGCGAACTTAAAGCACGCCATAACCAGCCCCACGCCCGCCGTCAGCAGCATAATGCACACCACGACAAGATAAATCACAACCGCGGGTGTGAACTCTCCCGTTATCCCGCGAAAAGCCAGCGCGATAAACTCCTGAACAGATGTGTCCGTGAGCAAAAGCAAAACCGACGCCGCGAACGAGTTGAAAATCGCGTGAATAATTGTTGTCGTGACAACGCTTTTTGTTGAAACGGCGATATAACCGAGAAAAATTCCCATAAGCGCCGCGTAGAAAAACTGCGCGAAATTCGCGTGCGTAAGCCCGAAAAGAAGCGCCGAAATGAATATCGCAACGCCGTTTCCGTAAGGGCGAAGACTTTCCAGAACCATTCCGCGAAACCAAAATTCCTCGAAAAGCGGCGCGATGACAACCATTTGCACGAAAAGTATAATTCCGCAGGTGAAATTCGGCGAGGACAGCTCGTTTACCGTGTTGAACGAGTCGTTGAAATTCGTGTTTTTGAAAAAGCTCGTTATCCACATCGTGAGCAAATTCACGATAATCGCAAGCGAGTAAAACGCCGGAAACATTCCGAGCGCGCGCCCGAAATACTTGGGCTTCGTGTAGATTTTTTTGTTCATCTCGCGGACCGGCGTTTTAAGCAGCAGCGCCGTCGCAATCATCGGGATAAAGTACAAAAACACCAGCGAAAACGCGGTCTCAACGAGATAAGCGTTCGTTGCGCCGAGATTTTGAAGCGACGGTTGAATAAGCGAGAGAACAATCGAGCTTATTCCGCGCGACACGAAAATCACAATTATCATCAGCCCCAGCCGAATGCAAAGCCTTTTGTAGCCTGCTTTCAGGCTCGGCTGCTTTTCCACAGCTTCCGACATCTCACACCGCTCCCACAATCCTATGATAATCCATAATCTCCGCGACAAGTTCCTCGGTTGTTTTGCCGTGGCAGTCAACCGTGATATCCGCGTACTCCTCGTAAAGCGCTTTCCTATGCGCGAAAACCTCGTCAACCGTTTCACCCACGCGCATCGCAATTCCGCGCGTTTTGATGTTGTGAAGCCGCGAGAGAAGCTCTTCCGTCGGCAAGGAGAGATAGTAAATCACCGAGCTTTTCTTCAAAAACAACATCGCGTCCCTGCTGTAAACGGCGCTTCCGCCTGTAGCGATAACGGAATTTTCCCCGCTTTCAACCGACATCACGGCGCGCTCCTCGCAGATACAAAAGCGGTCAAGACCGTCCTTGTCGATAATCTCCTGCAACAGCCGCCCCGTCTGCCGCTGTATAATCAAATCCGTGTCGATAAACTCAAAACCCAGCGTTTTCGCGAGAATTACACCGATTGTGGATTTTCCCGCCGCGGGCATTCCTATTAAAACTATATTTTTCAAAAAAGTCACCTCGAATGTATTTTAGGTTATTCCGGATTTCTTCGGCTTATCAAGCGATTTCAGTTTCCGACAATAGAGATACCACGGTCTGCCAAACTTCGTCACTCGGCAAATCACAAACGCGTATACGAGCAGCGTCGCAAGCCCCGCCAAAGCCGTCCAAACGATTATCATAACGCGGTTTTCCGTGTAGCTTTCGTAAAAATCGCGCGGGTAAGCCGCTTTTATATTGTCGTCCTTGTCGAAGAAAATTATGATGCGGTCGCCGCTTTTCAGCTCAAAATCCGCAAGACCAAGCTCCTCGGCGCTCGCGTATTTATTGACATTCTGAACGTAACGGATACTTCCGTCGCTCTGCACCGTGCCGTAACGCCTGTCGCCGCTCGCGAGAAACGGGTTGTTCAAAAACATCACAACCAACAGCGCGGCAACCAACAGCACCGCGAGAATTACCGTGCCGTAAAACACTCTGCGGAAAGCCGCCGCAGCTTTCTTCTCCTCGGGAGTTGACGCGGTTTGGCAAAGCGCCCAGCCCGCTTCGATGACCTCGCTCCCCGTCATCACAAAAATCAGCCGAAAAAGCTTGCCCATTTTATCACCAAATTATGTTGTCAAGCCGCATTGTCGCGTAGGCGTTCAAGTCGGCGCCCGCGATTTTGCCGGCGAGGTGCTCGTAAAACGCTTGGCTTGCTATCATTGCGGCATTGTGCAACGGGAATTTTCGCTCACAAAAAACCG
>CAZKBF010000001.1:20906-185079 GCA_964551225.1 uncultured Ruminococcus sp. | reverse complement strand
CTCGCTCTCAATAAACCACGTTGTCAAGCCGCATTGTCGCGTAGGCGTTCAAGTCGGTGCCCGCGATTTTGCCGGCGCGGTGCTTGAAAAACATTATCATCGCGGCGTTGTGCGGCGAGAATTTTCGCTCACAAAAAACCGCTCGCTCTCAATAAACCACGTTGTCAAGCCGCATTGTCGCGTAGGCGTTCAAGTCCGTTCCCGCGATTTTGCCGGCGCGGTACTCGTAGAACGCCTGACAGCCTATCATCGCGGCGTTGTCACCGCAAAGCGAAATCGGCGGTATAAACAGCTCCATTCCGTTCTTGTCGGCGGCGTTTTGCAGCGTTTCGCGAAGTCCGCCGTTTGCCGCAACGCCACCCGCAAGCGCGATTTTCTTGCAATTAAACTCACGCGCCGCGCCGATGAATTTATCCGTGAGAATTTCGCTCACGGTCTTTTGGAAACACGCAGCAAGGCTGTTTATATCAAGCTCCTCGCCACGCTGCTCGGTGTTGTGGATTAGATTTATCACGGCGGTTTTCAAGCCCGAAAAGCTGAAGTCATACGGATTTACCGTGTGCGGCTTCGGGAGCTTGTATTTCGCCGCGTCACCCGTTTTCGCTGCCTTGTCGATAAACGCGCCGCCGGGGTACGGAAAGCCCATCGCGCGCGCGGATTTGTCGAAAGCCTCGCCCGCCGCGTCATCAACCGTCTGACCGACCAGCTCGAAGCTCGTGTAATCGAGAACCCGCACTATTATGCTGTTTCCGCCGGACGCGACAAGGCACATATACGGCGGCTCAAGCTCCTTGTGGGCGAGGTAGTTTGCCGCGATGTGACCGCGAATGTGGTGTACGGGAACAAGCGGCTTGCCTGTCGAAAAAGCAAGACCCTTCGCGAAATTTACGCCAACCAAAAGCGCTCCGACCAGCCCCGGCGCATACGTCACGGCAATCGCGTCGATATCATCAAGCGTTTTCCCCGCCTTTTCGAGAGCCTCGCTCACAACAGCGGAAACGCTCTCGCAGTGCCGTCTTGACGCAATTTCGGGGACAACTCCACCGTATAATCTGTGCTCCTCAATCTGCGTTGCCACAACGGACGAAATTATCTCGCGACCGTCGCGGACAACCGCCGCAGCTGTTTCATCGCAGGAGCTTTCTATTGCCAAAATATCCATTTTCTATCCAAAATTCCTTTCGGTAACACCGCGTGATTATCAACAACGCGTTTCAATCATAACCGCAGCGTTTTCTTTTCCTCAACATCGTTTATATCCGCGAAAAATTCTCGTTAACCGCAGAGACGCCGCGTGATTATCAACAACGTGTTTTGTTCACAACCGCAGCGTTTTCTTTTCCTCAACATCGTTTATATCCGCGAAAAATTCTCGTTAACCGCAGAGACGCCGCGTGATTATCAACAACGTGTTTTGTTCACAACCGCAGCGTTTTCTTTTCCTCAACATCGTTAATATTCGCGAAAAATTCTCGTTAACCGCAGAGACGCAGCGTGATTATCAACAACGCGTTTCAATCATAACCGCAGAGTTTTCTTTTCCTCAACATCGTTAATATTCGCGAAAAATTCGCATCAACCGCAGAGACACCGCGTGATTATCAACAACGCGTTTCAATCATAACCGCAGCGTTTTCTTTTCCTCAACGTCGTTAATATCCGCGAAAAATTCTCGTTAACCGCAGAAACGCCGCGCATTATCGGGAAACGCTTTCATTCAAACTCGCGCCGGCTTGCGTTTAATCGTTATCTTAATTTAACCGCATTATTCGTTATCGCGAAAACGTTGTCCGACAAAAGCGAGCGCTCGATAAATTCACTGCGCCCTCACACGGCAAAAATTGCGCGCTGCGGCTTATTTTTCACTCGGTTTTCTTGACGTGAGGAACTCAATCGCCCGCTCAATCGAGCTTCTGACGTGTTCCATATCCTCGTTGTGGAGCTTGCCCGCGTTTCGATAGTCAAAGCTGTCGCAAAACTCCTTTACATCAGCATTGAGCGCCTTTGCATACTTTCCGACAAGCTCGTCCGTTGCATCACAAAACGCCTTCAAATCGTCCTTTTTCAGCTTGCTCGCGGCAGCCGACATCAGCTTTTGATAATGCGGCATACAAAGATATTCCTGCGCGGAATAGAGCTTTCGGAAGCTCTCGTCGTTCTTGAACATCGTGAAAACCGTTTCCAGCATATGATTTACGCCCCAATCAACCTTTGAGCAGACAAAACAGGTTTCCTTTGCCTCGGAGAGCTTTTTTGCCTTTGCGCCCTTGTTGAACAAGCCGTCCTTTTTGTCGAGAACCTCCTCGCGGAGCTGCGCCAAATGCGTGTTTAACATAAGCGCAAGCGACAGGCGGTTGTTTTGCTTCAAGAGCATATTGAAATGCGTGAGGCAAAACCCGAGCTCGTTTGTTTCCTCGCGGACATCGGGCTCCATCATCGCCGCACCCATTATGTACTCGCAGATGTGCTCCTCGACGGAGTTTCTCATACGGCAAATCGGACAGCCGCACTTCGGCTCAAAAACCTCGTTTATCGGTATCGTCAGCAAACTTTCTCTCATATTTCCTCCGCAAAAAAATCGAAAACTATTGCATTCTTACTTCTATTGTATTATAATTAAAGTAAATAATCAAGGGGTTTTTGAAAAAAATGAAAATAAAAATTAAATTATCCGAGCTAAATCCCCAAAAAACCTTTCTCTGCGGGCAGTGTTTCCGCTGGAGCGAGGACGAAAACGGTGGTTTTTCGGGGATTGTGTTCGGGAAAAAAATTACGGTTTGCGAAAACGGTGAATTTGCCGAAATTTCGGGCTTTTCCGAGAAAGAAGCACGGGAGTACTTCGATTTGGAAACCGACTACGACGAGTACATAAATCGGCTCTCCGAAGACAAAACTTTGAACGAGGCTTGCCGCTGCTCTGCGGGAATCAGAATTTTGCGGCAAGAGCCGTTTGAGACGCTTATCAGCTTTATCATTTCCCAAAACAACAACATTCCGCGCATCTCTGGGATTATCGCACGGCTCTGCGAGAGCTTCGGCGAGAAAATCGACGGTGGCTTTGCTTTTCCGACAGCCGAAAAGCTGCGTGGGATAACCGCCGAGGATTTGGCTCCGCTGCGGGCGGGCTTTCGCGCGCGGTACATAGCCGACGCGGTTGAAAAGGTGAACAGCGGCGTGATAAATTTCGCGGAAATCGACGCGCTTCCTCTCGAACAGGCACGCGAGAAACTGAAAATCATCACGGGCGTTGGCGATAAGGTCGCGGACTGCGTTTTGCTTTTCGCGTTCCACAAAACGGACGCGTTCCCGCGCGATGTTTGGGTGAAACGGCTTATGGCGCAGTTTTACCCGAACGGCTTGCCCGACTGCACAAAGGGTATCGAGGGTATCGCGCAGCAATACCTTTTCGACTATGTGCGGAATAACAATGGCTTAATGCAGAGCGTGAGCAACGTTTAACGCGATATCACGTTCTCGCTCGCACGCGCAGATTTTGCGCAAATCGACGCATTCCCGCGCGATGTTTGGGTAAAACGGCTTATGGCGCAGTTTTACCCGAACGGGCTGCCCGACTGCACAAAGGGTATCGAGGGCATCGCGCAGCAATACCTTTTCGACTATGTGCGGAATAACAATGGCTTGTTGCAGAGCGTGACTAACGGTTAACGCGATATATCATTCACGCTCGCACGCGTATATTTTGCGCAAACTGCCGATTTCCCGCGCGATGTTTGGGTGAAGCGGCTTATGGCGCAGTTTTACCCGAACGGGCTGCCCGACTGCACAAAGGGTATCGAGGGCATCGCGCAGCAGTATCTTTTCGACTATGTGCGGAATAACAATGGCTTAATGCAGAGCGTGACTAATGATTAGCGCTTGGCAAAAATGCGCTCCCAACCGTGCGTTTTGGCTTTGCGCTAAACAACGTTTTTTTGCAGACCGTTGGCGACGGTTTGCTCGTTGTAATTGCATTCACGCTCGCCCGCGCAATTTCGCCCAAACCGCCTTATTTCGACCGCAAAACACCTAAATCATCAAACAGCGCCCGCTTTTTTCACGGCAATGTATTGTAAAGGAGAAATTTTATGTACTGTATGAATTGTGGAAAAGAAAATCCCGATAATGTGAAATTTTGCTGCTTCTGCGGAACTCGAGCAAACACGGTGCCGCGTTCAATCGAGGAAATTTCCGACAAAATCTCGGAAAATCTTGCCGAAAACGGTCAGCTTGATATCGACGACGCCGCAGAAATAACAAGAGCGATTTCCGAGAAAGCCAATGAAAATTCCCAGAAATCGGACGAGATTTCAAGAGTGATTTCCGAGGTTATTTCCGAGGAAACCGTCGAGAAACCCGCCGAAAACTCTGTCAGAAACGCCGAGGCAAAGCCCGCAAATCAGCAAATTCCCATTCCTCCCGTTGTCCCGACAGCGCCGACCTCATCAACCGCGCCGGTTTCACCGATTGCGCCCGTTTCTCCCGTGAACGGCGTTTCGCCCGTGAGAAACCCGATGCCGTCAAGCCCCTACGGTTACCCGAGAAACCCCTACGCCTACCCCCATCCCCAGCCGATAAACCCGCAGGGCGCTTCTCCCGCGCCAAAAGCTGCTCAAAACGCACCGACTATGAACGTTCCCGCGAAATCCGCCGTTCCCGAGGAAAAACCAAACGTTGTGCGCACGTTCACGTTAAAACACATCATAATGTGTCTCGTTTCAACAGCCGTCTGCGCGATTGCTGCGGGGGTTTTCGCGGGGCTGTATTTTTCTGTTATTTAGCACAAAAACAAAGTCAATTATTGCATTATTTGTACAATTATTATGAAAAGAATTGACAACAGACAAAAATTATTGTATAATAAAATATGTATTTGAATGTAAAATCTGTATGTTTTTATAGAAAACTATTCCATACAGATTAAATTCGTCTTTCTACGACTGTTTCGGTCGCCTCTGAACTAATTTTACAAAATAACAGCGGGAGGAATTTTATGTATTGCGAAAACTGCGGTAAACAACTAATAAGGGGATACTCGTTCTGCATCGAATGCGGCTCGCCTGTGCCTCCCGAGGTTCTCGAAGAAGGCGGTCTGCCCGGAAGAAGCGGCGAAGCGTCCGAGAATTTGCCCGAAAATGGTGAAAACGCAGAGAAAAACGCCGACAATGCTGCCGAGGAACAAGTCGGCGATGTTCAGGCGTCTATGCCCGGAATCGAGCCGCTCGGCTCAAACAAGGACGAAGGTACGCTCGTTTTCTGCCCGAACTGCGGTATGAGAATGCAGCACAACCTCGATTTCTGCGAAAAATGCGGAATGAAAATCAGCGACAAGCCGTCTCAACACTCCGTTCCGCTGATAAACAACAACCCGATGAACCTCGACGGGAGCTTTAACGCTTTTGGCGGCGGGGGTGGTATCGGTGATATTTTCGACAATAGCGGAAATCAGCTTAACAGCTTTATGGGCGGAGATATGCCGTCCGCTTTCGATAACGCCGAGGAAACCGATAATCTGTTCGGCAGCTATTCCGCAAACGATATGGCTATCCTCAACCAGCAAATCTCGAATTTCAGCGCCTCCTCCAGCGAAATGCCCGCAATCAGCAAGGTTCGCCAGCAGGAGCCCAAAGACGGTGAAACACGCAAGGTTGAGAATTTCTCGATGAGCGATGTTTCGGGTGAAGATATTCCGATTTCCGACGGAGCTGTTCCCGTTATCGAGGGCTGCTCGATGGACGAGGACCACAGCGCGGACGTTTCACTTGACCCTTACGCGTTCCTCGGTAACTCAATGGAAGAGCCCACTGCACCGTCTGTTGAAAGCGTAAATGTCGAAGCTCCCGAGGTTGAACCTGTTGAGGTTGCACCCGTTGAGGAAGTTCCCGAAGAGCCTGTTGCGGTTGAACCGGTTGAAGTTGAGCCTGTTGAGGTTGCACCGGTCGAGGAAGTTTCCGAAGAACCTGTTGCGGTTGAACCGGTTGAAGTTGAGCCTGTTGAGGTTGCACCCGTCGAGGAAGTTCCCGAAGAACCCGAGGCTGTTGAAGAGCCCGTTGAGGTTGCACCCGTCGAGGAAGTTTCCGAAGAGCCCGAGGCTGCTGAAGAGCCTGTCGAGGTTGAACCTGTAGAGGAAGCTCCCGAAGAACCCGCGGTTGAACCCGCTGAAGAAAATGAAAAAGAGGTTGAACCTATGGCTGAAGAACCTACCAAAGAACCTGTCGGCGAGAATCCCACCGAGCCCGATTTCGACGACTTTATCCCCGAGGAAATGGGCTTTATCGCGGAAACCGCTCCCGTTTCCGAGGAAACCAATAACGAAAAACAAGCGGCTGCTGCGGCTGTTGCGGCAACGGCAACAAGACAGCCTGTCGATGATATGGATTTCAGCCGTCCGCGCAGACCCGAGGACAATACCCCCGAGCAAAATCCCGACGAGGAACCCCCCAAAGGAAATCTCGTTTACTGCAGAACCTGCGGTCAGGATATGTACGATACCGAGAAATTCTGCAAAAACTGCGGTGCTACATACAAGGGCGCGTACGTTCCTCCGAAATCCGCTCCCTCAAAGAGTGAGAGCAAGACTGCCGTTATGGTGTTCGGTAAAATCCCGCTCGCAAAGTTTAACGCAATTTTAGGCGGTGTTGTCGGCGTAGCATTGGCAGCTTTGTTCCTCATTCAGCCGTGGAGACAAACCAAGCCTCCCATCGGCGGAGAATCCCAGAGCACCTCGTCAAGCGTAATCACGCCCGTTGAGAGCAGCTCCGAGAGCTCGAGCTCATCAAGCTCCGATAACTCCGCAGTTGTTTCGTCATCGTCGAGCTCCGAGGAAACCTCGTCCTCCGCTTCGTCAAGCTCCGAGGAGACTTCTTCGAGCAGCTCTTCGTCCTCCTCAAGCAGCTCCAAATCATCGTCTTCAACAAAGTCTTCTTCATCAAGCAAATCCACAAGCTCAAAATCTTCGTCAAGCTCATCGACTAATCCCGCAGCTGCCACAGATGTTAAGCTGAAGTCGCTTGAACAAGACCGCGAGAAAATTATGTACGCAGCAGAGATGATTGCAGGCGAAATCGGCAAAATGGAAGCAATGTCACAGCACGTTGTTTACGCGATGAACAACTCTACGGCAAGCAACGAGGAAGCAATCAAAACGTTCTACACCACAAAATTTGCCACCAATATGATAAACAATCTCTCCGTCGGCAAATCAACCGTTGAACGCGCGATTTCCTCCGCGTCTCCCGCAAACAGCGAGTTTAGTTCGCTTTACACCGCGCTTAAAACGCTTAAATCAAAATATGATTCGTATTATAATTTCATAACCTCACCCAAGGGCGGTTATTCGGCATTTACCAAGAACTGTCAATCCTACTACGCGATGTTTACATCGGCAATGAACGCTCTGAACCTCTCCAAGTTCACGACAAGCTACACGACCGCTTATAAGAACAGCGCTTATGCGTCTATGGTATCCGACGCGGTTTCCGCAGTCAAGAACTGCGCTGCGCAGCTTTCGCTGCTCCAGAGCCAGCTTGGAAATCTCGACTCGTTTGAGCGCAAGGCGTTTAGCACATTGTCGTCTGATGTATCCGCATACGCTTCGGCGGTAAGCTACGCGATGAGAGCAAAGGCATACTCGATGATGCTTAACGGCGTATCAAGCAGTTACAACACTGCCATAAAGTACATAGACACCGCGTATGATACCCTCAACAGCTTCCTGAAAACCTGCACAAGTCTGCCGAAAACAACGGCTTCGGCCTTCAACACCAATATCACCAAAACAATCAACAGCGCAAAGAGCTACGCAAACTCTGCGTCACTCGTTATCTCTTAACAAACAAATCCCGCTCTCGTCAGGGAGCGGGGTTTTTGTATACGGTTGTACAACAAGCATAAAGAGGCTGCACGAAAACAAGAACGTTAAACGGGAACAAGATTTCCATAAAATAACAACCCGCTCTGTAAAAGGGCGGGTTAGTTTTGTTTCAAAACGGAGTTGTGGACGTAATAGTCGGGGCAGATTTCAAGCAGAAAGCTGTAAAAATTCTTCGAGTGGTCGTGGTGCCAATAGTGCGCGTATTCGTGATAAAACACCGACAAAATTGTGTCGCGCGGAAAAGCGGCAAGTCGGCTGCTTATCGAAATGTGACCGCGCGCGTATGAGCAGCTCCCCCAGCGCGATTTCATATCTTTAATCGAAATTCGCGTCGGCGGCGGCTCAAAGCCCTTTTCCCGTAAATGCTCGCGGACTTCGCTGTCAAGCTCCCTGCAAAGCGCCGCAAACCGCGTTAAAATCGCTTTTTCCCGCAGTACCGCTATGTAATTTTCATCGGTGCTTTTTGTAAACACACGGCACTCGTTCTCGTCAATCACGGCGATTTCCCGCGAATTTTCTATAACCCTCACGGGAAAATCCTGCCCGAGAAAACGCACAAGGCGGGAATTGTTTTTCTCACGCTCACGCTTTTGGAGTTGCTCGAACGCTTTGAAGAAAAATTCCGCGCGCTCTACGAGAAAATCCTCGATTTGCTTAACGCTTGCACGGGAATTTGCCGAAACCGCGACAAAACCGTCCTCACGCGCGCGAAAATTGATGTTTTTCACACGCTTTCGCGTGAGTTCATAGGAAATCTCACGTCCGTCAGGCAGCTTGATTGTTTTCATCGCAAACTTTTAGTGCCAGCCGCACTCGTCGTAGTCTTTCCACTTTTCGTTGTAGCGAACCTCGTCGGCGAGCTTCAGGCAAATGTACGCAACCGCCGCCGCCACAACAATTACCGCGGCGATTATCGGCACAACAACCTTTGCTGCCGGGCCCAAATTCTCTTTTGCTTCTTTGATAGCTTTCATAAAAATCTCCTTTCGGATAACTCAATCTATTCTTATTATACCACTGTTTGAGTAATATGTCAAGGGCGGGTTTTCGCCGACTTAATCCTCCCCGAGAACCGCCGCGTAAATCTCGCGCTTTGCAACACCCGTGATTTTTGCCGCTTCCTCAACCGAAAAAGTCTGCTTCTCGGGCGGCTTCCCCTCGATAACTATAACGTACTCACCGCGCGGGTCGTTGTCCTCATAATGCTGCAAAAGTTCAGCGAGAGTGCCGCACGTTAACTTCAGCTTGTGCAAAAAACTCAACTTTCCCCGAGCACCGCCGCGTAAATCTCGCGCTTTGCAACACCGGTGATTTTTGCCGCCTCTTTGCACGCGTCCGAGGTTTTTGCGCCCTCCTCAATCAGCTTTTTGGCAACCGCTGCCGCTTCCTCAACCGAAAAAACCTGCTTCTCGGGCGGCTTCCCCTCGACAACTATAACGTACTCACCGCGCGGGTCGTTGTCCTCATAATGCTGCAAAAGTTCAGCGAGAGTGCCGCGGAGCGTTTCCTCGTGCATTTTCGTGAGTTCACGGCAAAGCGCTGCGTTTCGCTCCGCTCCGAGTGCCTCCGCCAAGTCGCCGAGCGTTGTTTTCAGCTTATGCGGCGCTTCGTAAAAAACAAGCGTGTGCGGGAGATTTTTCACCTCGGTGAGCCGCTCGAAGCGCTCCTTTTTTTCAACAGGCAAAAATCCCTCGAAGGTAAACCGCGCCGCCTCAAGTCCGCTCAAGGCAACCGCGCAGACAGCCGCGTTTGCGCCCGGAATTACCTCGACGGGAATGTCCAGCTCGTAGCACTTTTTCACCAAAATATACCCCGGGTCGGAAACGCACGGCATTCCCGCGTCCGATACCAGCGCGACGTTTTTCCCGTCAAGCAAAAGCGCGATTATTTTCTCGCTTTTTTCAATCTCCTTCGGCTTGTAGTACGACAAAAGCGGCTTTTTTATATCGAATTTCCCGAGCAGCTTCGCCGTAACCCGCGTGTCCTCGCAAGCGATAAAAGCGGCATTTCGGAGCGTTTCCTCGCCGCGCGGACTGAAATCCGAAAAATTTCCTATCGGTGTTCCCACAACCGACAGCTTCCCATAATCACTCATAAATCCTCGCGTAATCCTCCGTGTAGCTCAAATCGTCGTTGCGCAAAACAAACGGCTTTTCCAAAACCATTCCCGACGCCGCGCCCTTTTTCCCGCTCACGAGAATAAGCCACGGCTTTTCGCGCGCGGTGTTTTGCACAAAGGTCAGCTGCTTCGGCTCGATACCGCTTTCCCGCATTGCACAAATCACGTCCGCAAGCCGCTCGGGACGGTGACACATCTTCAGCAAGCCGCCGTATTTCAGCAGCCTTGCCGCCGCTTTACACACATCGTTGATGTTGCACATAAGCTCGTGCCGCGCAATCGCCTGCGCCTTTGACAGCCGCTCCGCGCCCGAGCCGTCCGTCATATAAGGCGGGTTTACGGTCACAATATCTGCGCACTCAAACGTTATCTGCTCCTGCGAAAGCTCCCGCAAATCGCATAAAATCGGGGAAATCACGTCCGTGAGATTGTTCTCCGAAATGGTCGTTTTGAGCAAATCGATTGCTTCTTCCTGAATATCAATCGCGTAAATTTTCGCGGGCGGCGTGTTCTTGCAGAAAATCAGCGGAATTATCCCGCAGCCCGTGCAAAGGTCAACCACAACGCTGTCACGGCGCACATTCGCGTACTTCGCAAGCAAAAACGCGTCCGTGCCGAAGCGGTGGTCGTCCGACACATACATCTTAATTTTTCCCAAATCAAAGGTTTCGTACATCTTTTCACCCGTTAAATTTTGTTATCTTGTTAAACTATCGGAACTTCAACGCGTTTGAAATCCACGCTTTCTAGCACGCGCCCGCTCTCGTTAACCGTTCAGAATATCACGCGCGGGAACTCGGTTTCAGCGCGATTTTCCCGAAAAATTGCCCGCGCGGTTGCACTAAATTCCCGCTGTTTAGCACGCGCCTGTTCTCGTTAACCTATCGGGATATCGCGCGCGGGGCGAGGTTTTGCGCGTTTAATGCGGTATTTCAGATAAATTTTCACCGAAACTCGGCAGACAGTTTTCGCAGCAAATCAAGTTGTCGAGAGCGCCGAAACAGCTCCAAACGGCGCGCAGTTTTGCCACATCTTGCCCGTTGACCAATTAAGATATCACTCGTGGCGAGGTTTTACGCGTTCACTGCGATATTTCAGAACGATTTTTCCCCAAAACGGCTTGCTCGGTTGCACTTAAATCCCCGCTGTCGAGCGCCGATACCGTGTCAAACAAGCGCCGTGATTTACCTCGCTTTTACGCTTAACCTATTATGATATCGCCCTCGGGAACTCGCGTTTCAGCACGATTTTCCCGAAAAATTGCTCGCGCGGTTGCGCTAAATTCCTCGCTGTCTAGCATACGCCCGCTCTTGTTAACCTATCGGGATATCGCCCTCGGGGGTAGGCATTTCAGCGGGCTTTTACCGAAAAACTGCCCGCGCGGTTGCGCTAAATTCCCGCTGTCTAGCACGCGCCTGTTCTCGTTAACCTATCGGGATATCGCGCGCGGGGCGAGGTTTTGCGCGTTTAATGCGGTATTTCAGATAAATTTTCACCGAAACTCGGCAGACAGTTTTCGCAGCAAATCAAGTTGTCGAGAGCGCCGAAACAGCTCCAAACGGCGCGCAGTTTTGCCACATCTTGCCCGTTGACCAATTAAGATATCACTCGTGGCGAGGTTTTACGCGTTCACTGCGATATTTCAGAACGATTTTTCCCCAAAACGGCTTGCTCGGTTGCACTTAAATCCCCGCTGTCGAGCGCCGATACCGTGTCAAACAAGCGCCGTGATTTACCTCGCTTTTACGCTTAACCTATTATGATATCGCCCTCGGGAACTCGCGTTTCAGCACGATTTTCCCGAAAAATTGCTCGCGCGGTTGCGCTAAATTCCTCGCTGTCTAGCATACGCCCGCTCTTGTTAACCTATCGGGATATCGCCCTCGGGGGTAGGCATTTCAGCGGGCTTTTACCGAAAAACTGCCCGCGCGGTTGCTTGAAATCCTCGTTGTTTAACAATCGACCGCTCTCGTTAACCGAATAAGATATCGCGCTGGGCGAAATTTTGCGCGTTTACTGCGGCATTTCAGATAAATTTTCACCGAAACTCGGCACGCAGTTTTCGCAGCAAATCAAGTTGTCGAGAGCGCCGAAACAGCTCCAAACGGCACGCAGTTTTGCCACATCTTGCCCGTTAACCAATTAAGATATCGCCCTCGGGAACTACGATATTCTTGCGGTTCTGCGTGTTCATCACAAGCGACATTATCACGGAAACCGGTCCGACGCGTCCCAAGAACATCGTCACTATCAGCACGCATTTCCCGAGGAAGCCCGCTTGCGCGGTTGCACCCGCGGAAAGTCCCGTCGTCGAGAACGCCGAAACTGCGTCAAACAGGCACTGCACAGCGCCCGAACCCGCGCCCGCGTCCTTCGGCATCGAGAAATACAGCGCCGAGAAGCATATCCCCACTGCCGTCATCGAAAGCGCCAGCGTTACCACTGTGCGGTAAATAACCGGCTTGCTTAGCTTGTGACGAAAAAGCTCCACGTCGTTTTTGTTGCGTATGTAGGACACAACCGTTACTATCACAACCATCAGCGTCGTAACCTTCACGCCGCCGCCCGTTGAACCCGGAGCCGCTCCCACAAACATCAAAAGTATCGTTCCCAGCTGCGAGAACTCCGACATATCGCCCATCGAAATGCTGTCAAAGCCCGCTGTTCTTGTTGTTACCGACGAGAAAAACGCGTTCAGCAGCTTTTCGCCAAAGCCCATTTCCCCGAGAGTTTTCGGGTTGTTCCACTCGGAGAACAGGAAAAACATCGTTCCCGCAAGAATCAGCGCGCCCGTCATCACGAGAACCGTTCTAGTGTGAAGCGACAACTTTTTCGTCTCGCGAAACGTGAGAAAATTCTCCCACACGATAAATCCAAGTCCGCCGACAATTATCAGCATCGCTATCGTTATCAGCACCGCCGGATTATCCTGAAACGAAATCAGGCTCGAAAACTCGCCTTCCATTCCCGCGAGGTCAAAGCCCGCGTTGCAGAAGGCGGTTATGCTCATAAACACCGCCATCCAAATGCCGTAGCCGCCGTATTTCGGGAATAGCGCAAACGACATTATCAGCGCGCCCGTTGCCTCGAAAATCAGCGAATATTTTACAATTCGTATGAAGATTTTTCTGCCGTTTTGGAAGCTGCTCTCGGTCAAGTCCTCCGAGGCACTTTTCAGCGTGCGAAAGCCGAGCTTTTTGCCCATCGCAACGTTGAAAAACGTGATTATCGTCACAAATCCCAGACCGCCGACCTGAATTAACAGCGCAATCACAATCTGCCCGAAAATCGACCAATAAGCCCAAGTGTCCACAACAACAAGTCCGGTTACACACGCAGCCGACGTTGCCGTGAAAAGACAGTCGAAAATCGAGGTGAACTTCCCCGATTTCGACGCCGCCGGCAAGCAAAGCAGCAGCGTCCCGACCGCTATTATTATCAAAAATCCCAGCACGAGCGTTCTCGCGGGAGACTCGCGCTTCGCCTTCTTAAATACAGGCATTCTACCACTCTTTTCTATTGCGAATTTGCCGCGCTTGACTGCGGTGAGCCGCCCGCTGACGCCGCGCTGTACCGAATAAAATCGCGCGCAGTTTCACCGTAAGCGTAAACCGTGTAAATATCGGTTTTTCCCACAATATCGTAAGAACCGCCCTCAAACGGCGCCTTCACGCCGCTCTTTACCACAAGCAGGCAGGACTCGGGCACCTTGTCGGTCTTTTTGATTATCTTGACCGAGGTCGGGAGACTCGCGCTTCGCCTTCTTAAATACAGGCATTCTACCACTCTTTTCTGTTACGAATTACTGTTTGCCGCGCTTGACTGCGGTGAGCCGCCCGCCGACGCCGCACTGTACCGAATAAAATCGCGCGCAGTTTCACCGTAAGCGTAAACCGTGTAAACATCGGTTTTGCCCACAATATCGTAAGAACCGCCCTCAAACGGCGCCTTCACGCCGCTCTTTACCACAAGCAGGCAGGACTCGGGCACCTTGTCGGTCTTTTTGATTATCTTGACCGAGGTGTCGAGCTTGAGGAACTGAAGCGCCGCTCCAAGCTCCTTGTCGGTTTCGTAGACAATAATCGGCGGCGACTGCGAATCGTTGTACAAAAGCTCGCCGACCTTTTTATACGGCTCTCTCTCCTCGGCAAAATGCTCCGCTGTTCTCGGGAGATAGGAAAACGCAGCGTAAGCGGTGTTGTAAATAAGTATCCCGAGCATTGTTATTGAAACAAACCGCGTGATGTATTTTCTCGCGCACGAGGTGAACACAATCAGCAGCACAAACACCGAGAAAACGCACGAGGACATTATTATATAGCTCATTCCCGTTGTTTCGGACAAAATGTCCTCGCAAAAGCGAAACGGCGTTAAGTCGGGGAGCTTGCCCTGAACCGACGCGAGAATTGTGTGGCTGTTCGTGAGCGCAAAGCAAAGGCAAGCGTAGGCGTAAATCCCCGTTCCGAGGAGCAGCTTTTTGATGTCAATCGAATATCTGAACACGAAAATCAGTACGAAAAATAACGCTATCGGCGCGACAATCTGCGTGCGCTCGCCTATTCCCGCGGAGGTGTTAAGCCCCGTGAACGAGACAATCGGCAGCGCCACCGTCAAAATTACAACCGTAATGAACTGATAAAGCGCGAATACCGTCAGGCGAATATTGTACTTGTGCTTAACCGGCTCGTAGACCTTTGTCCCGTTTTCGAGCACGGTTTCCTTGTTCTTGATGCCCTCTCTTATCCAAGCGAAAATTATCGCCGCGAAAAGTGCCGCCGCGAGCGCGCCCATTCCAAAGCTCTCGGTCATAAACGTGTAGATTTCACCGAAAATCCGTTCCAGAGCACCCGAAAAATTCGCTTGAACATAAAGTATTTCTTCAGCGGAATTTGCCGCAGAGCGCATAACCAAAATTCTTGCGAAATGCTCCGCGACAAACGACAAGGCAAGCGATAATACAAATGCGGGTATGTTCAACAGCTTCTCTTTAAAGAAAACCCGCGCGATGATAACCGTCAGGATTATCGCCAAAACCGCCGCAATAAGTCCCGCATTCGCCGCAAATGCCACCGCGCACAAAAAGCCCAAAAGTATCGACATCGTGAAGCGAGTGTAGCGGTTTTTCTTGTCCCACGCCGCAAATACGCACATTATCAAAATCCACACCATCAGGCAGGATATCGCGTCGCCCGTGATGAATTTCGAGCGCGCAAGCACCGAGACGTACATTCCGCACGAGAGCGCCGCCAAGAGCTTTTGCCGAACGCGTTCAACTCCCAGCTTTGTCGCCAGATGATAAGAAATAAGCGGGATAAAGCTCACAATAAGCGCGTTTACCACAAGCATTGCCTTGTATAAAACGTAAGGGTTGTCGAAAACCAAAAACAGCGGCGTGTACAGCAGCGACTGTATATAACCGCCCCGCACGCCGATTTGCCCGAGAGTATCCGCCCAATTTTTCCCCGAATAAAACGCGGCAATGCCCGCGGCGCTTATTTCCTCGGGGAAAACCGCGGGTAACTCCATACACATTGTCATAAGCGCGTTCACGACAACCGAAAAGGCGTAAAGTATGAACATTACGCCTCTGTCGCCGAACGCCGCGTAAAATTGTTCCAGCCGACGCTTCATAAACCCTTTTCCTTTGTCTTAAACTATTCCGGCGCGGTTCGTGAAATAACCCGACAGCCACAAAACCATACTCACAAAAAGTGCCAGCACCAAGCAGCCGATTACCGCGCGCAAAATCGACGGTCTGCCCTTTTCGGCAAGCGCTTCGTAATACTCGTCCGACTGCGTGTCACCCTCGAAGCTTCCGCGGAATTTGATTATCGTCTTGACCGCGTGTTTATAGTAGAAGTAATCTCCGAACGCGCTCAACAAAACAAGTCCCGCGAGGTTGTACAAATTCAGCAGATAATAAGCGCCCTGATTTTGGAACACCGTCGGGAAAAACGCCGAAATCGTAAACGGTATCAACAAAATCAGCATCGCGATAACGCCGAAAACGTCCATCTTGCGGTAAAACTGAAACGCGGGCGCGAGAAATCCCGACGCGAGGTTAAAGAAAACCTTGCGCTTTTTCCCGCCGATATTTGAGCGGAAAATATCAAACGCCCTGCCGTAGTGAAATGCCGACGTCGCCGCGTAGGTGGTAAGCTCCTTCATACTCACGCCGTCCTCGCCGAGCGACGGGTCAGTGAGCTTTTTCAGAAAGCCGTTAAATCCGTCGTCCGCGTCGCCGAACATCGCGGACATCGGGTCAACGTCTGCGGTGTTTTGCGCATTTTCGGTATTTTGCGCAGTCTGCGTGTTTTCATAGGGATTTTGCGGTTGAGAGTAAACAGGCTCGGGTTCATCAGGGAGTCTGCCGTTCCACACAAAACCGCTTTCGTGCAAATTCTCAAGTCCGCACTTTCCCCTTATCTCGTAGCAAACACGATGATGCGGAGTTCCGCAAATCGGGCACACAACAACGTCCGCTTTATCGGTAAAACGTGCCCTGCAAATCGGGCATAGCTTGTTTTCAAATCTGTTCATAGCAATTCCTTTCGCGAATATACTTACTCAATTATATTATAACACTTTTCACGCAATTTTTCAACCTATATCTTGACTTCTTTTCTGAAAATTCTATCACACAAGCGTCACGCTGTACCCTTTTTCCCCATAGTTTGTTTCGGGAACAACTTTATGCCCGAATGTCACAATTCTTAAACAAAAAAGCTCCCCCGAAGGAGAGCTTATTGCACGGTCATTCGAGACCGTCCTCTTTGTTAATTATCAAATCAAACCAACTCGATAATCGCCATCTCAGCTGCGTCACCACGACGCGGACCGAGCTTGTAAATTCTTGTATAACCGCCGTTTCTGCCGTTATACTTGGGCGCGATTTCGTCGATGAGCTTCTTCGCAACGTCTTCCTTCGTGATGTACGAGAAAACCTGACGCTTGGTGTGAAGCGTGTTTGCCTTGCCGAGCGAAATCATCTTTTCAGCCTCCGCGCGAACTTCCTTTGCGCGGGTAACTGTGGTTTCGATTTTTCCGTTTTCAAGCAGGAAAGTAACCATACCTCTGAGCATTGCCTTTCTGTGGTCACTCGCTCTGCCGAGTTTTCTGGAACCGGCCATATTATCTTCTCCTTTCGGGAAATGTTAAATTTTTACTTGTTCTCCTCGGAGTTCATCAGCTCGCAGCCGAGCGACTGGAGCTTCGCCTTAACCTCGTCAAACGACTTCTTTCCGAGGTTTCTCACCTTCATCATATCCTCGGGGGACTTGTTTACAAGGTCCTCGACGGTGTTGATTCCGGCTCTCTTCAGGCAGTTGAACGAACGAACGGAAAGCTCGAGCTCCTCGATAGTCATCTCGAGAACCTTGTCCTTGCGGCTTTCCTCGCGCGTTTCCATAAGCTCCTGAGGATTGGTTTCATCGGAAAGCTCCGCAAAAAGCGTGAGCCTTTCGATAAGGATTTTCGCCGCGTAGGAAACCGCTTCCTTCGCGGAGATAGTGCCGTCGGTCCAAATCTCGATTATGAGCTTCTCATAGTCGGTTCTCTGACCAACGCGGGTATTTTCAACCGTATAATTGCACTTCAACACGGGTGTGTAGATGCTGTCAATCGGGATTACGCCGATAACGGGTTGGAGCTGATTTTTGTTCTGCTCCGCCGAAACATAGCCTCTGCCTCTGTCGAGGGTAATGTCCATAAGCAGCTTCGCGCCCGCACCAAGAGTCGCGATGTGCATACCGGGGTCGAGGATTTCAACCTCGCTGTCGGTTTTGATATCGCCGGCAGTTACCTCGCACTCGCCCTCAGCTTCGATATAAATCGTCTTGGGGGCTTCGCCGTACATTTTTGCTCTTAATCCCTTGATATTAAGAATGATTTCAGTAACGTCTTCTTTTACACCGGGAACGGTTGAAAACTCGTGCTGAACGCCGTCGATTTTAACCGACGTCGCAGCAACTCCCGGCAATGAGGAGAGCAGCACTCTGCGAAGGCTGTTGCCCAGAGTGTTTCCATATCCGCTCTGAAGAGGCTCCAGAACGAACATTCCATAAGTTCCGTCCGACCTTAGCTTAAAGGTCTCGATATTGAGCTTTTCGATTTTTTCAAGCATTGGTAACCCTCCCCGCAAGCTTGTCTGTCGCGGTAAAAAGGAAAATCCTCCTTGCCGCTTAACCTAAATTATCCTTTTTGTGCAGCGCCAAAAGCCAAGTTAGTCTTCCGGCTCGCCGTATTCCTGTTAATTTTAAATCACGCTCACACAAGTCTACTTCAGTATTGACGGTTTTTCTCAAACTTAATCGGAAATCCCCGAGTATGAATTAAAAATAACTGCACTAAATATCTGTATGCTCCCAGTAAATCCGTTATTACGCCGCCTGAATGAACAAGCAAGCGAGAATTTCCACGGCAATTATTTAGAATACAGCTCGATAATCAGGTGTTCAGCAATCTCGAAGTCGAGATCCTCGCGTGCAAAATTGCGGGTAACCTTTGCGGACTGCTTTTCCTTGTCAACGTCAAGCCACGCGGGTGTAAGTCTGCCGCCGGCAACTTCTGCAATCTGCTCGAATTTCTTGCTCTTCTTGCTCTTTTCGCGAAGAGAAACCACGTCGCCTACCTTAACTCTGTAAGAGGGAATGTCAACTCTCTTGCCGTTCACACAGAAATGACCGTGAGTTACAAGCTGACGAGCCTCGCGGCGGGTTGTTGCAAGTCCCATTCTGAAAACGATGTTGTCGAGTCTGCTCTCGAGAATTCTGATGAGGTTCTCACCGGCGATACCCTCTTCTTTGGTTGCGAGCTCGTAGTAGTGATAGAACTGCTTTTCAAGAACGCCGTAAACGAACTTGAGCTTCTGCTTTTCCTTGAGCTGCTGTCCATACTCGGATACCTTCTTGTGACGATTGCCGTCCTTCTGGAATCTCATAGACTTCTTGTTCTCGGAATAGCCCAGAACCATCGGGCTGATGTCAAGACTTCTGCACTTTTTCAAAATCGGATCGCGATTTACTGCCATAAAAAATTTCCTCCGTTAATCTAATCAAATATCGGTTTACGCCGACGCCGAGCAAACGTTGCGCTCGACTAACAAACTTGTCTGTACCAACAAAATCGGTCAGACTCTTCTTCTCTTGGGGGGACGGCAACCATTGTGAGGAATGGGAGTTACGTCCTTGATGAGCTTAACCTCAAGGCCTGCTGCCTGAAGCGCTCTGATAGCTGCCTCACGTCCCTGACCGGGGCCCTTTACATAAACCTCAACGGTCTTCAGTCCGTGCTCCATAGCAGCCTTTGCCGCAACATCAGCAGCAGTCTGCGCAGCAAACGGGGTGGATTTTCTCGAGCCTCTGAAGCCGAGTCCGCCTGCGGACGCCCACGAAAGCGCGTTGCCCTGAAGGTCGGTGATGGTAACGATAGTGTTGTTGAAGGACGACTGAATGTGAGCTGCGCCATTCTCGACGTTCTTGCGCTCACGGCGTCTGCGAACAACCTGTTTTCCTTTAGCCTGTGCCATTTATTTACCGCCTTTCTTATTATTTCTTCTTGTTTGCAATAGTCTTCTTGGGACCCTTGCGAGTTCTGGCGTTGGTCTTGGTGCGCTGACCGCGAACGGGGAGACCCTTGCGATGACGAGTGCCGCGATAGCAGTTGATTTCAACCAGACGCTTGATGTTAAGAGCAACCATTCTGCGAAGGTCGCCTTCTACAACATAGCCTTCCTTGTCGATAACGTCACGGATTTTCGCCTCGTCCTCATCTGTGAGGTCGCGAACGCGTGTGTCGGGATTTACACCCGCTTTTGCCAGAATATCATTTGCGGACTTTCTGCCGATGCCGTAAACATAGGTGAGACCTATTTCTACGCGCTTTTCCTTGGGCAGATCTACGCCGGCAATTCTTGCCATACTTTCTTTCCTCCTGTCCGGGAATTAACCCTGTCTTTGCTTGTGTTTAGGTTCAACACAAATAACCATAACCTTGCCCTTGCGCTTGATAACCTTGCATTTATCGCACATAGGCTTTACCGAAGGTCTGACTTTCATTGTAATACCTCCATTCTGAACGCGATGCGTTCAAATAAACCGTTAGGGAACCTCGAAAACCGGTTTGAAAAGTGAAAATGGGGATAGTGCGCCGAATGCTAGGAAAACCGACGAAGTAAGGCTTGATGCCTTACGAGGAGGTTTGACGACGCAGTCGGTGTGCTAGACACATTTTCGCTCAAACAAGGTTTTTAGAGGTGACCATGCAAAATCACTTGGCGCGCCAGGTAATTCTGCCCTTTGTAAGGTCGTAGGGCGACATTTCAACGGTTACTTTGTCGCCGGGGAGAATTCGTATATAGTTCATACGAAGTTTTCCGCTGATGTGCGCCAAAATCTGATGACCGTTTGAAAGCTCCACCTTGAACTGTGCGTTTGGCAGCGCCTCCAAAATTGTGCCTTCTACTTCCAATACATCTTCTTTAGACAAGCTATTCACTCTCCTGTAACGCGCTGTCCTGCTCGAACAGCTCCCTGAGCGTCCGCCGCAGACTCCTGTCCGTAAGCCCCGCCGGATTTATAACCCGACTTGTTGCACGGACGTGTTTTTTGTTTTTTTTCTTCGGCTTATCAAGCTTGCGCTCTTTGCCGTCGGCGACGAATAAGAACTCGCCGTCGTTTCGGACGACCAACATCGCCCTGCCGCAGTCGTGACCGGCGCGGCTTATAACCACACTTCCCGTCGTAATATTCATCAGTGGCTCTCCAGTGTCAAAATCAGCGGCTCGCCGTTTGTGATGGCGACGCTGTGCTCGAAGTGACAGGACAAGCTGCCGTCGGTTGTTACGACAGTCCACTTGTCGCCGAGAATATTAACTCTGCGGCTGTGGGAATTCACCATCGGTTCAATCGCAATCGTCATTCCCGGAACGAGTCTCGGGCCGTGACCGGCTTTTCCCTCGTTCGGAACCTCGGGGTCCTCGTGCATTTCGCGACCGACGCCGTGACCGATGAACTTTTCCGCTACGGCATATCCGCCGCTCTTGACGTGAGTTTCAATCGCGTGGGAAATATCGCCTATGCGGTTGCCTGCGACCGCCTGCTCGATACCTTTATAAAGCGCTTCCTCCGTGAACTTCATCAGTCGCTTGGCTTCCTCGGAAACCTCTCCGACCATAAAAGTCCGCGTGTTGTCGCCCATAAAGCCGTCAAGCTCGGCTACGATATCGCAGGAAATGATGTCGCCGTCCTTAAGGATAGCTTTTTTGCTCGGAATTCCGTGGATAAGCTGGTCGTTTATCGAAAAGCAGTTGTGCCCCGGAAAACCCTGAAATCCGTAGCAGGGGCTGTGTCCGCCCTTCGACCGAACAAAATCATCAACAATTTTGTCCAGCTCCCAAGTGGAAATCCCCGCTCTGATATTTTTTCCCGCAAGCGCGAGAGCCTGCGCCGCAAGCTCGCCCGCCTTTATCATACCCTTGAGCTCTGCGGGATTTTTAATCTGAATCATTGCTTAACCTCTGATTGCTGCCAGCGTAAGCCTTGAGGTCTCGGCGATTTCGTTCTGACCTTCAACAGTAACCAGCTTGCCTCTCTTTTCGTAGTAATCCTTGAGAGGAGCGGTCTTTTCGTGATAGGTCTTCAAACGCGCCTGAACCGTCTCGGGCTTGTCGTCAATTCTCTGAACGACCTTCGCGCCGCACGCATCGCAAATTCCCTCAACCTTTGTGGGCTTGTATTCGATGTGGTAAGAATTTCCGCAGCCCTCGCAAACGCGTCTGCCGCTCATTCTTGCGGTGATTGCCTCATCGGAAACCGCTATTTCAACCACCTTGTCGATGTTAACACCCATTTTGTCGAGAGCCTCTGCCTGCTCAACCGTTCTCGGGAAGCCGTCAAGAATAAAGCCGTTTTGAGCGTCGGGCTGTGCAATTCTGTCCTTCAAGATGCCGATTACAACATCATCGGGAACAAGCTCGCCCGCGTCCATAAAGCTCTTTGCTTTCAGACCTGCCTCTGTTCCGTTTTTAACTGCCTCTCTGAGCATATTACCCGTGGAAATCGCGGGAATGTTCAGCTCCTTGCAGACAACCTCTGCCTGCGTGCCTTTTCCGGCGCCGGGAGCGCCTAAGAATATCATATTCATAAGTCAATCTCCTGTGTTAGCAGTTTACCGATTTCGGATAACAAGCAGTCGTACCGCTTGCTATCCTACGTCTGTAAATTAGTCCAAAAATCCGGGATGGTGGCGCATCATAATCTGGCTTTCGAGTGAACGAACCGTCTCGAGCGCAACACCGACAATAATAAGCAGCGTTGTTCCGCCGAGTGCCAAACCGCTGATGCCCGAAACCATTGAGAAGATTATCGGGAAAATCGCGACGATTCCAAGGAAAATTGCTCCGATGAGCGTAATCTTGTTGAGCGAGTTGTGAATGAAGTCCGAGGTGGGCTTGCCGGGACGATAACCCGGAATTGCACCGTTGTTCTTCTTCAGGTTGTTCGCAATTTCAACAGGATTGTAGGAAATCGCCACATAGAAGTAGTTGAACGCGATGATGAGCAGGAAGTAGATGACCGCGTAAAGGGGAGAATTTTGGCTGAAGAAACGAACGAAGCCGTCCCAGAAGGTATCTCCCGTACCCTTAATTCCGAAGAAGAAGCAGATTGTCTGCGGGAGCGACATAAGCGACATCGCGAAGATTATCGGCATAACACCGCTCATAGCAACCTTAATCGGAATATGTGTTGATTGTCCGCCGTACATTTTGCGTCCTACAACGCGTTTTGCGTACTGAACGGGGATTCTGCGCTCTGCGTTTGTCATAAAGATAACAAACCAAATCATTACAACGTAAATCACAAGAATTACGATAATGAAGGGAATCTTGCTCGCGTCCGTCTGGCACAGCTTGATATAAGTGTTTACGTCGTCGGGGAAGCGCGCTACGATACCCGCGAAGAGTATCATCGAGATACCGTTTCCGATACCCTTTTCGTTAATTCTGTCGCCGAGCCAAATGATAACCGAAGCGCCCGCAACAAAGCAAGCTACAATGGTAATCGCCGAAAGTACCTGCGCGAACGTGTCCGTTCCCTCGCCGTATTTCAGAAGCTCGGTTACACCGCCGTACTCGTTCTTGACGCCACCGCGAAGCGTGAAGTAAAACGCAACCGCCTGAATAAGCGCAATACCGAGAGAGGTGAACTTTGTGATTTTGTTTATCTTCTTCCTTCCCTCTTCACCTTCCTTGGAAAGTCTCTCGAGAGGAGGAATGGCAACCGTCAGCAGCTGAATGATAATCGACGCGTTGATGTAGGGCGTGATGGACATCGCCAGCAGCGTTCCTTGTGAGAGCGCGCCGCCCGTCATCGTGTCGAGGTAGTTCAGCAGCGAGGCGTCGCCGATGAGTTGTCCGATTGACTCATTGTTGAGGAACGGAACAAAGATGCTTGAACCTAAGCGGAACAGTATGATGATAAACAGCGTGTACAGAATCTTTTTGCGAAGCTGGGTATCAACCCACGCGTTGCGAAAGACTGTTAACATTCCGTTCAATTACATCACCTCAGCCTTTCCGCCTGCCTTTTCAATTTTTTCCTGAGCGGAAGCCGTGAACTTAACCGCCTTTACAGTGAGCTTCTTGGTGAGCTCGCCGTTGCCGAGAATTTTAACGCCGTCCTTCGCGTCCTTGATAGCGCCGGAAGCGATAAGAGCCTCAGCGTCAACAACTGCGCCGTCCTCGAAGCGCTTTTCAAGCTCCGAAACGTTTACGGTAGCGAATTCAGCAGCAAAGATGTTGTTGAAGCCTCTCTTGGGCATTCTTCTCTGAAGCGGCATCTGACCGCCCTCGAAGCCCGGTCTGATTGAACCGCCCGAACGAGCCTTCTGACCTTTATGTCCCTTGCCGGCGGTTTTACCCTGACCGGAGCCGTGACCTCTGCCGATACGCTTAACTTCCTTTGTAGAACCGCATGCCGGCTGTAATTCGTGAAGTTTCATTAACTATTGCACCCCATTTCTTTTAGTTGATAGCTTGCAGAATTCTGCATCTCAGACCTCTTCAACCTTAATAAGGTGAGCGATAGTCTTGATTTTGCCTCTAGTAGCGCTGTTATCGGGCTGAGTGGTAACGGAGTTAATCTTGTGAAGCCCAAGCGCCTTTGCAGTGGCAATCTGATTTTTCTTGCAGCTGTTCAAAGAGCGTACAAGAGTAATTTTTAAATCTGCCATTGTATTTTCCTCCTATAAGCTCTTATTAAAGCTCCTTGACGCTCTTGCCTCTGAGAGCCGCAACTTCCTCTGCGGTTCTGAGAGCCATCAAGCCTTGCATAGTTGCTCTTACAACGTTGCAGGGGTTGTTGGAACGCAGGGACTTTGTACGAATGTTCTTGATGCCTGCCATTTCGATGACCGCACGAACAGGGCCGCCTGCGATAACGCCGGTACCGTCGGGAGCCGGACGCATCAGAACTGCGCCTGCACCGAACTTGCCTGTAATCTCGTGAGGAATGGTTGTGCCCTTGAGAGCGATTTTGTGAAGATTTTTCTTCGCGTCGTCAATTCCCTTGCGGATTGCATCGGGAACTTCGTTGGATTTGCCCATACCGAAACCAACGGTGCCGTTTCCATCGCCTACAACAACAAGAGCCGAGAACTTCATAATACGTCCGCCCTTAACGGTCTTGGATACGCGGTTGATAGCGACAACCTTTTCAGAAAGCTCGTTTTCTGTCTGTTCAATTCTAGCCAAGTCATTTCCCTCCTTATTAGAAATTGAGTCCGCCTTCGCGAGCACCCTCTGCGAGAGCTGCTACACGGCCGTGATAAACATAACCGCCTCTGTCGAAAACGACATCGGTGATGCCCGCCTTCTTTGCCTTTTCAGCAATCATCTGTCCAACCTTCTTGGCAGCGTCGCAGTTTCCGCCGTACATATCGAAGCCCTTCTCGGTGGAAGAAGCAGCGCAAAGGGTCTTGCCGTTTACGTCGTCGATAATCTGCGCGTAGATGTGCATAGAAGAGCGGAAAACATTAAGTCTGGGGCACTCGGGAGTTCCCGATACCTTACCGCGAACGCGCTTATGACGGCGCATTCTGCTTTTGTTCTTATCGATTATTTTAACCATCTTATTATCCTTTCATAGCCTTTCCCTGTACGCGCTTCGACGCGTATTGCGGGAAAGTCCTTCAAACAGAATTGATATCTCACGGAGAAATTCTCCGATATAATCAATATTACTTCTTGCCCTTTCCTGCCTTGCCTTCCTTGCGGCGGATAACCTCGTCAACGTACTTGATACCTTTACCCTTGTAAGGCTCGGGAGGACGCTTGCTTCTGATTTCGGAAGCGCGCTGGCCAACCTTCTGCTTGTCGATGCCAACAACGATAATCTTGTTGGGGGAAGGAACTTCGAGCTTGCAGTCGTCGGTGTCGGAAACGACAACCTTGTGTGAGAAGCCGAGGTTAAGGATAACGTCCTTGCCCTGCTTTTCGCATCTGAAGCCGACGCCGTTGATTTCGAGCTCCTTCTTGTAGCCCTCGGTAACGCCTACAACCATATTGTGGATAAGCGTTCTCGTAAGACCGTGAAGCGAGCGGGAAATGTTCTCGTCGTTGGGACGCTCAACTGTGATAACAGCGCCGTCCTGTGTAATCTTCATTGTGTGATTGAACTCTTTGGTGATTGTACCCTTAGGACCTTTTACGGTTACAACGGAGCCGTCGATTTTAACGTCAACGCCCGCGGGAACAGTAATAGGCATTCTACCGATTCTTGACATTACTATTCCTCCTTACCATACAAATGCCAGCACTTCGCCGCCGACATTCATTTCGCGAGCCTTTTTGTCCGTCATAATGCCCTTGGAAGTGGAAACGATAGCGATACCGAGACCCTTCATAACCTTGGGCATATCCTTGCAGTTGGAGTAGATTCTCAAACCGGGCTTGGAAACTCTTCTAAGACCTGTGATAACCTGCGCCTTGCTGTCGGTGTACTTAAGTGTGATTTTGATAACGCCCTGCTTGTTGTCGTCAACAACCTTGAAGGACTTGATGTAGCCCTCGTCGAGCAGAATCTGAGCAATCTGCTTTTTAAGGTTGGAAGCGGGAACGTCAACAGTTGCGTGCTTTGCGGAATTGGCGTTGCGAATTCTCGTAAGCATATCCGCGATAGTATCTGTAATCTGCATTCATTTACCTCCTAACAACGAGCCGTTACGAATTCCATCGGCGAAAAGCCCGTTCGTCGTACTCGCATATTTCGCGCTATGAAGCGCCTTGTCGATACAGAGCCGGACACTGAAAAATACCCGTCCGGCGAGGGATTTTTGCAGAAGCGATTTGCTTACCAGCTTGACTTCTTAACGCCGGGAATCTGTCCCTTGTAAGCAAGCTCTCTGAAACAGATTCTGCAAATGCCGAATTTGCGCATATACGCGTGAGGTCTGCCGCAAATCTTGCATCTGTTGTAAGAACGCGTCGAGAACTTCGGCGTTCTGAGCTGCTTCTGCTTGAGTGACATCTTAGCCATAGCTTTCCTCCGTCCTAATTACTTCTCGAAAGGAGCGCCCATAAGGGTGAGCAACTCTCTGGCTTCTTCGTCGGTTTTAGCGGTAGTGATGAAGTTGATATCCATACCGCGAACTGCGTCGATTTTATCGTATTCGATTTCGGGGAAGATGAGCTGTTCCTTGAGACCGAAAGAGTAGTTACCTCTTCCGTCGAAGGAGTTGGGGTTGATACCTCTGAAATCGCGTACACGGGGCAGTGCTACGTTGAAGAGTCTGTCGAGGAACTCGTACATAATCTCACCGCGCAGCGTAACCTTAACGCCGATAACCTGACCTTCTCTTAATTTGAAGTTCGCGACCGACTTCTTGGACTTGCAGGCAACGGGCTTCTGACCGGTGATAGCCGCAAGTTCAGCCATAACGTTGTCGATAATCTTCGCGTTCTCCTTTGCCTCGCCGCAGCCAACGTTCACTACGATTTTATCGAGCTTCGGAATCTGCATAACAGACTTATAACCGAATTTCTTAAAAAGAGCGGGAGCTACGGTTTCCTTGTAGAATTCTTTCATTCTTGCCATCGTTTTTTCCTCCGTTTAAGCCGGGTTTCAGCAGGTGAAACTTTTCACACTACTACTTGTACCCGACCTCTGGGCAATCAATACTTCAGCTCTGCGCCGCAGTGCTTGCAGACTCTGATTTTCTTGCCGTCCTCAATCTTGTGACCCACTCTGGTGGGCTTGTCGCACTTAGGGCAAACAGGCATAACCTTGCAAGCGTAAATCGGGCTTTCAGCCTGAACTCTGCCGCCGAGCTGACCCTGCTGCTTGGGCTTAACGTGCTTGGTAACCATATTGATACCCTCAACGATTACCTTGCCCTCTTTTGGGGAAACGGTCAAAACCTTACCGGTTTTTCTCTTACCATTCTGACCGTTTGTGAACTTATCCTTGCTGTCGCCCGTCATAAGAGCGACCGTGTCGCCGACTTTAATATTCATACCGCGGCACCTCCATTACAGAACTTCGGGAGCAAGGGACAGGATTTTCATATAATCCTTATCTCTCAACTCTCTTGCAACCGGCCCAAAAATACGAGTACCCTTCGGATTTTTGTCCTCCTTGATGATAACAGCAGCGTTCTCGTCAAAGCGGATATAAGTGCCGTCGTCGCGTCTCAAACCTTTAGCGGAACGGACAACAACTGCCTTAACAACGTCGCCCTTTTTAACAACGCCGCCGGGTGTAGCTTTTTTAACAGAAGCTACGATAACGTCGCCGATATTTGCGTATCTTCTTCTTGTTCCGCCAAGAACTCTGATACACATAAGCTCTTTAGCGCCGGTGTTGTCGGCAACCTTGAGCAATGTCTGCATTTGTATCATGGCTTAAACTCCTTCCCTGCCGAAATCGTGAAGCAATTTCGGCGAAAAATTCAGAAAAATTACTTTGCGCGCTCGATGATGTTAACAAGGCGCCATCTCTTATCCTTGGAGAGCGGTCTTGTTTCCATAATCTCAACTCTGTCGCCTATCTTGCAGGTGTTTTCCTCATCGTGAGCCTTGAGCTTGATTGTGCGCTTTACGATTTTCTTGTAAAGAGGATGACGAACGTTGTCCTCGATAGCGACTACGATTGTCTTATCCATCTTATCGCTTACGACTTTGCCTACTCTGGTCTTTCTAAGATTTCTTTCCATTTTTAGTTCTTATCCTCCTTCCTTAATTCTCCGCTGTAAGTTCACGCTCGCGCTGAATGGTCTTGATACGAGCGATATCCTTCTTGACAGCCTTAATTCTTGTGGGGTTGTCAAGCTGGTTAACAGCGAGCTGGAAGCGCAGGTTGAAAAGCTCCTGTTTGAGCTCGGCGAGCTTTGTTTCAAGCTCTTTTTCCGAAAGATATTTAATTTCCGAAGCCTTCATTAAAGCTCACCTCCGTCTTCCTTTTTAACAAATTTGCACTTGATGGGAAGCTTGTGCATTGCAAGACGCATAGCTTCTCTTGCGGTTTCCTCGGGAACACCCGCGATTTCAAACATAACTCTGCCGGGCTTTACAACGGAAACCCAGTATTCGGGAGAACCTTTTCCCGAACCCATACGAGTTCCGAGCGGCTTTGTAGTAACGGGCTTGTCGGGGAAAATCTTAATCCAAACCTGACCGCCACGCTTGATATAACGCGTCATCGCGATACGGGCTGCCTCAATCTGATTGGACTTAATCCAAGCAGCCTCGAGCGCCTGAAGACCATACTCGCCGTTAGTAACCTTGTTGCCTCTTGTAGCAACGCCCTTGCGGCGGCCTCTCTGCACTCTTCTGTACTTTACTCTCTTAGGAAGCAGCATTATTCGTTACCCCCTTCTTTTTTTGCTTCTGTTCTGGGCTTACGGGGAGGACGACGGTCGCCGTTTCTGCCCGCGCCGTTTGCTCTGTCGTTGCGGCGTCTGTCATTGCGCTCGTTTCTTTCGGTGCGAGCGGGCTTGTTCGCGCGGATTTCACCCTTGAGAACTTCGCCGTTGTAAATCCAAACCTTAACGCCGATTACACCATAAGTTGTGTTTGCTCTTGCAACGCCGTACTCGATGTCAGCGCGAAGAGTCTGTAGCGGAATTGTACCCTCGTGGTAGCTCTCGGAACGAGCGATTTCTGCGCCGCCCAAGCGTCCGCTTACCATAGTCTTGATGCCCTTTGCACCGCTCTTCATAGTTCTGCCGATAGCCTGCTTCATAGCGCGTCTGAAGGAAACACGTCCCTCGAGCTGCTGCGCGATGCTGTCTGCAACGAGCTGTGCGTTGAGGTCGGGAGCCTTGATTTCTACGATGTCGATAGATACGGGCTTACCGATAAGCTTCTCGACTTCGCCGCGGATTTTCTCAATCTCCGCGCCCTTCGGGCCTATAAGCATTCCCACCTTGTCGGCGTGAATGTAGATTTTGATTTTATCAGCGCCTGTGCGCTCAATCTGAATGTCTGCGATGCCAACTGCTCTTGAGAGCAACTGACCGGTCTTTTCGCCGGTAACTTTGGTGAACATTCTCTTGTTCATCAAATAATCACGGATTTTGTAATCCTCGACAAGTGTATCACCGAAGGTTGCTTTGCCCGCGAACCAGCGAGAATCCCAATCCTTGATTACACCCACGCGAAGACCGTGCGGATTAACCTTCTGTCCCATTGTAATTCTCCTCCTTATTCAGCTTCTTTAACAACCAGCGTGATGTTGGACGTTCTCTTTAAAATTCTATGAGCTCTGCCGTGGTCCTTAGCTCTGATGCGCTTGAGGGTGATACCCGCGCCAACGTATGCCTGAGAAACGTAGAGTCTAGAGGTGTCCATATTGTGATTGTTTTCTGCGTTTGCAATAGCGGACTTAAGCAGCTTTGCAAGCGGCTCGCAAGCGGACTTCGGCGTATTCTTCAAAATCGCCATAGCTGTTTCTACGGGCTTGTTGCGGATTAAATCGAGCACGATTCCAACCTTGCGCGGAGAGATACGTACCTGTTTGAGTTCTGCTCTGGCTTCCATATTCTCCCCTCCTTACTTCTTTGTAGTTTTGCTGCCTGCGTGACCTTTGAAGGTTCTCGTGGGAGCAAACTCACCGAGCTTGTGACCTACCATATCCTCGGTAACATATACCGGAACGTGCTTTCTGCCGTCGTGAACAGCAAAAGTGTGACCTACGAAATCGGGGAAAATCGTGGAAGAACGGCTCCAAGTCTTGAGAACCTTCTTCTCGCCCTTTTCGTTCATATCGAGAACTCTCTTCATGAGAGCTTCTTGAACGTAAGGCCCCTTCTTAATGCTTCTTCCCATTGTTAAAAATTCCTTTCAAGTTAAGCTGCAAGTTAATGAACGGCGACTTTTGCGTTTCCGCCGCGCCGTTCTTATTAACAGCAACTGTCGGGTTAATTATTTACCGTTTCTTCTTCTTACGATGAACTTGTTAGACGCTTTCTTAAGCGAGCGCGTCTTGTAACCCAAAGCGGGCTTGCCCCACGGGGTTACAGGGCCGGGACGTCCAACAGGGGACTTACCCTCACCACCGCCGTGCGGGTGGTCATTCGGGTTCATGACAGAACCACGAACCGTCGGTCTGATACCGAGGTGACGGGTTTTACCGGCTTTACCGCGGTTTACATTCTCGTGGTCGAGGTTGGAAACCGTACCGATGGAAGCGTAGCAAGATGCCTGAACGTTTCTCAACTCGCCCGAAGGGAGTCGGAGAAGCGCGTAGCCGTTCTCCTTCGCCATCAACTGAGCTGTGTTACCAGCCGAGCGAACAAGCTGACCGCCCTTGCCGGGGTAAAGCTCGATGTTGTAGATGAAGGTACCAACGGGGATATTCTCGAGAGGGAGCGCGTTGCCGGGCTTGATGTCCGCGTCTGCGCCCGCTCTGACGGTATCGCCAACCTTAAGTCCATCGGGAGCGATGATATATCTCTTCTCGCTGTCCTCGTACTGAACGAGAGCGATGAAAGCGGAACGGTTCGGGTCGTACTCAAGGGTAAGAACCGTCGCGTTCATTCCGCGCTTATCTCTCTTGAAGTCGATAACGCGGTATTTTTTTCTGTTGCCGCCGCCGATGTGGCGAACGGTAATTCTGCCGTAGCTGTTTCTGCCTGCGGTCTTCTTAACAGGCTCCAGAAGACTTTTTTCGGGAGCGACCTTGGACAGCCCGCTGTAATCGGTAACAGTCATACCTCTGCGGCTGTTATTGACAGGCTTGTAAACTTTTATAGCCATTTCGTTTCACTCCTTACTCAAATCATTCCGTCGAAGAACTCGATTGTTTTAGAGCCTTCTGCGAGAGTGACAATAGCCTTCTTCCAATCAGAAGTGTAACCCTCGTTTCTGCCCATTCTCTTCTTTCTTCCGCGAACGCTGATTGTGTTTACCTTTGCAACCTTAACGCCCTTGAAGAGAGTCTCGACAGCCTTTGCGATTTCAATCTTGTTGGCATTTTTAGCAACCTTGAAAGTGTACTTGCCGTTCTGAAGGCATTCGGTGCTGTGCTCGGTGATAATGGGCTTGATGATGATGTCCTGTGCAACCTTTTCCATTATGCGTACACCTCCTCGAGCTTTTCAACAGCGCCCTTTACGATAACGAACTTGTCGCAGTTGAGGATATCGTAAACATTGAGGGAGTTAACCTGCGCTGTCTTGACCTTTTCGATGTTAGCAGCGGACTTGATAACCTTTGCATCTGCGCTGTCGAGAACGATGAGGGTTTTACCCTGTGCGCCGACTGCGTTGAGCATATTGACCATAGTCTTGGTCTTGTACTCGTCCGTTGTGATAGCGTCAACAACAATCATTTCATTGTCGATGACCTTTGTGGAAAGAGCGGACAGAATAGCCAGTCTCTTTACCTTTTTGTTCATAGCAATTCTGTATGAACGGGGCTTGGGGCCGAGCGCGATACCGCCGTGTCTCCACTGGGGAGCTCTGGTGGAACCCTGTCTCGCATGACCTGTGCCCTTCTGACGATAGGGCTTCTTGCCGCCGCCGCTTACTTCAGTTCTGGTAAGCGTGGACTGTGTGCCCTGACGCTGATTTGCGAGGTAATTCACAACCGCGGTGTGCATAGCGGTTTTGTTGGGCTCGATGCCGAAAACCGCGTCGTTAAGCTCCAGCTCGGAAACGACTTTACCCGCCATATCAACTACGTTAATCTTTGACATATCGTATCGTCCTCCTTACTTTTAAGCCTTAACCGCGTCGCAGATTGTAACAACGCCGCCCTTGGGACCGGGAACAGCGCCCTTAACTGCGATGAGATTGTTCTCGACGTCAACCTTAACTACAACGAGGTTCTGCACGGTAACTCTCTCTGCGCCCATGTGACCTGCCATACCCTTGCCCTTGAAAATTCTCGAAGGGCTGGAGCAAGCGCCCATAGAGCCTGCCTGTCTTGCAACAGGACCGGAACCGTGAGTTTCCTTGAGTCTGTGCTGGTTGTGACGCTTGATAGCGCCTGTGAAACCCTTACCCTTGCTGGTGCCGACAACGTCGATTACGTCGCCTTCAGCAAAAACGTCTGCCTTTACGATATCGCCCGTGTTAAGGGAAGCGGTGTCGTCAAGACGGAACTCCTTAAGAGTTTTCTTGAAAGCCACGTCATTTTTCTTGAAGTGACCTTGCTCGGGCTTGTTAACGTGCTTAGCGGAAACATCGCCAAAGCCGAGCTGAACAGCTTCATAGCCGTCGTTTTCGGTTGTTTTCTTCTGTACTACAACGCAGGGACCCGCCTCGATAACGGTAACGGGAACAACCTTTCCTGCCTCGTCGAAGATCTGCGTCATGCCGACCTTCTTGCCGATGATAGCCTTTTTCATCAGCTTTTCCTCCTTCTTGGTTATTGGTTGAGATTGCTCTCAACATGACCTCGCGCCGCGAATCGGCGTTCGGTTAGCGGTTGGGGAACCGTTGGGTAAATCCCCCAACATAACTCAAAGTCAAAAGCTTATGCCTTCAACTTTAAATATCCATAGAAATCTCCACACCTGCGGGGAGCTCCAAGCTCTGAAGAGCCTCGATTGTCTTCTGTGAGGGACGGATTACGTCGATAAGGCGCTTGTGGGTGCGAAGCTCGAACTGCTCGCGGGAGTCCTTATACTTGTGAACCGCTCTCAGGATTGTAACAACCTGCTTGTCCGTAGGAAGCGGAATGGGGCCTGCAACTCTTGCACCGCTGCGCTTTGCAGCGTCAACAATCTTTGCGGCAGCGGCGTCAACAATGCCGTGCTCGTAGCCCTTAATCTTGATTCTGACTTTTTCGCTGGATGCCATAATTTTTTCAACCTTTCCCGTTTTTGTAAAACGCTTGTCAATAATCGGCGAAGGCTTATTATGAAAAATCCACTGCTCCGTGTGTTTCATATATCCGCGCAGACCTGTTAGTTATCCGATAATTTCGGACACTTTAACCGTCGGGGCAAGATATTCCGAAGAGTAACAATTTTTCCGCCCGAATCGAGTTCGGACATGCTCCGTCGAAGTTACCACGCTTTGCGTGCAATCTCCGACTTCATCGCCTTGATTTCAAAACTGCCCTACAGCAGTCGCCAAAGATTATTTTACCACACACGACGCCATTTTTCAAGCGTATTCTCAAAAACTTTGCTCCTTTTCATAGAGAATTTTTCTTGCATTTCGCCCAACTTTTTATGCACTTTGCACAAAACAGGCAATTTTCGACCAAATTTGAGCAAAATATACCATTATAATATAAGCAAAAACTCAAAGCTCGTCGAGCGCCCCCGAGATGACCACCGACCACTGCTTCACGAGCACGTCAACGTTGCCCAAAATCGCGTGAAGCCACGGCTCAAAGCTCGTCGAGCGCCCCGAAATAACCTCCGCCCACTGCTTCACGAGCACGTCAACATTGCTCGAAATCGCGAGAAGCCGCAGCTCAAAGCTCGTCGAGCGCCCCCGAAATCACCTCCGACCACTGCTTCACGAGCGCGTCAACGTTGCCCGAAATCGCGAGAAAACCGCGGCTCAAAGCTCGTCGAGCGCACCCGAGATGACCACCGACCACTGCTTTACGAGAACGTCAACGTTGCCCGAAATCGCGTGAAGCCGCGGCTCAAAGCTCGTCGAGCGCACCCGAAATCACCTCCGCCCACTGCTTCACGAGCACGTCAATATTGCCCAAAATCGCGTGAAGCCACGGCTCAAAGCTCGTCGAGCGCACCCGAAATCACCTCCGACCACTGCTTCACGAGAACGTCAACGTCGCTCGTTGTCACGAGAAAACTGTCGTCGGCGGGATTTTGGGTGACGGAAGAGAGCGCGGTCACGGTGGGAACGCCGATTGCCGCGACGGGGATACCGAGCGTTTTCCGCGAAATCGCGCCCCGCCGAGAGCCCGCGCTCGAGCCGGGGATTAGCCCCGCGTCGGTAATCTGCACGGTTTTTCCGATGTAGCGCGGGTTGTTGCAGGCGAGCGCGTCGATTACGACAACGCAGTCCGCGGGGAGCTCACACGCAGCCGCTCGAACGAGCTTTGCGGTGTCGAGACCGGTTTTCGCGGCAACATCGGTTTCGATTGCCGAGAGCAGAAAATGCCGCGTTTTCCGATTGGTTATGCCCCTCACGGCAAGCGCGCCGAGGCTGTCGGGGGTGATGTCGGGGTTGCCCAAGCCGGCAGCGAAAAGCCGCCCGCGCTCCGGAACAACCTGTTGAATTGCCCTTTGCAGAAGCGCCGTCATACCGAAATCCGACGGCTCACCCTCAAGCGTGATGTAGCGTCCCGCGCTTTTCCCGACGCGCCGCGCGGCGTTTTCGTGTATCTTCACGTCCGTAATCTTGACCGCGCCGACCGTTCGCGTTACCGCCGAAACTCCGTCCTTTTCAGTGAAAATCCGTGCCGCTTCAATCGCAAGTCCTGTTTTATCCATAAAATTCTCCCGTAAATCAAGTAAATTCGCATTTTTTTCGTTTACCCCCTTGAAATTTTGCGGAAAATGTGTTATAATATCTAGTACTGTGAGAAAAATCCTGCCAAAAATGATTAAAATAGAGAAATGGCGGGGGATTTTTGGTGAATATAAATAATTTTTCCCGAAAATTCTTGCAAAATTCAGTTAATAAAACAATTATCCAAAACGGAGGTGAAAAAAATGCCGAATATTAAATCCGCAAAGAAAAGAGTTCTCACTTCTCAGGCTAGAAACGAGGCTAACAAGAGCGCGAAATCCGCTCTGCGCACTTCGATAAAGAAGGCTCGCGAGGACGGAGCAGACGCTGCGACAGTTAAGGCTGCCGTAGTAAGCGTTGACAAGGCTGCGGGCAAGGGTCTTATCCACAAGAACAAGGCTGCTCGTATCAAATCTCAGCTCGCTAAAAAAGCGAACGCATAAGTGCCTTTTTCACGTCATAAACGCCCGCAGCTTCTCGGTTTGCGGGCGCATTTTTTAAGAGCAGCTTGCTCGGCTGCTTCAATATTCGGTTGATACACAATTCCGCGCAAACTCTTTTTAACAACCAAAAGCGCGGCGTTGTCCGAGAAAATACAGAGCAATCGAAAAGGGGGTATCTTCAGTTATGGTTTTAGAGGAAATTACGGATATAAACGAAATCGACGCCGTTCTGAACGACGCGCAGATGTGCAGAATTGCGCTTCTTGACGGCGACAAGCCCTATATTGCCCCGATGCTTTTCGGGTATTGTTTGTCGGGGGGAAATCCCGAGTTCTATTTCCGCTGCGGCGAAAAGAGCGAGCTTATCGAGATTATCAAGAAAAACAACAAGGCAGCGTTTGAAATCGACAGGCTTTACGAGGTTGTTCCCGGCGAGGAAAACCCCAGCCTTTTCGAGGCAGCATACGAGTTTGTCGGCGGAACCGGCACAATCGAGTTCATCACGGGCATCGACAAAATTACCGGCTTCAGCCATATCCTCAAAAAGTACAACAAAAACGGCGGCGAGTGCAATATCTCCGAGCAGATTTTGAACAGCTTTGCCGTACTCAAACTCACGGCAACCAGAATTTTCTGCAAAAAACAAAGCAGAGCTGTTGGTGAAACGAATGAAAATGAACAAGGAAACGATTAAAAACAAGCTGCGCGAGCTTCAGGAAAACGAGGAGTACGAGCTTATCGAGGAGACTGTAAACGCGCTCCCCGACAGCCTTATCGACGACGATATCCTGAATGTACTCTGCTCGGCTTATTTCAATCTTGATGAATACAAAAAGGCAATCGCGCTGCTCGAGGGACAGCGCGAGCGTCTCGACGATGACTATAAGTGGAATTTCCGAATGGGACTTGCGCTTTACAAGGCGTCCGAGGACGAGGAGTGCGAGGACAACGACGAGCTCAAGAAGAAAATCCTCGAGCGCGCGCAGGTGTCCTTTGCACGGTCAATGAATATGAACCCGCCCGATGATATTCTCGAAGCCGCCGATATGTATATGGAGAAAATCGAGGACGCGCTTGACGAGCTGTACGACGACCCCGAGGGCGACGAGTTTGCTCCCGAGATGTACAGTATGGAGGAAATCGACGCAATCGAGGAGCATATCAAGGACTATTTCGGCGATTTTCCCACGGTTTTTCACGAGCTCGTTTCGCCCGATATCCACTGCGATATCTACATAGTTCCCCCGACCGAGGAGCGCAATTATTACACGCTCCTGACCGTCGGAATGGGCGCGCACGTTATGGATATCCCCGAGGAGCTCGACTCCGAGAAACTCGGCAGAGCCGAGCTTTTAATCTGCCTGCCGCCCGACTGGAAGGTCGGCGAAAACTCCGAGGAATGGTTCTGGCCGATAGGCTTGCTGAAGAGTTTGGCACGGCTTCCGATAAACTGCGAGACTTGGCTCGGCTGGGGGCACACCGTTGACAACGGCTCGAGCTTCGCCGAGAACACCGAGCTTTGCGGCTCGCTTTTGATTTACCCCGAGGGCGTTGAACAGGGCGCGGATTTCTGCGAGCTGCCGAGCGGCGAGCGGGTGAATTTCTTCGAGGTTCTCCCGATTTACCGCGGGGAGATGATGTTCAAGCGCGACAACGACACCCACGCGCTTCTCGAGAAAATGAACGGCGTTTCGCACGTTGTGGATATCAACCGCGAGCCCGTCTGCGAGGAGTACAATCTTATCGACCTGATGGCAGACCACTCGAAAAAAATTCTTGAGAAGGATTTGCCGATAAACACAATAAACGGCGGAAACCACATCGCGATGTTCCTGCGCTGGTGCATTGAACACGACCTCTACAGCGCGGATTTCTTCGAGCCGTTTCCCGATGTAATCGAGAAAGTCAAAAGCGGAAATCCTCCCGATTTGCGAAAATTCCTTAAAATCGCGATGAACGGCGAGCTTGCGGTTTACCATTTCAACTTCCTCGGCTACGCTTTCGCTCGGGACTACTACGACTTCAATCACCACGATTTTGAGTTCTTTTACCCCGCCGATGTGGACGACTGCGCCGAGCAGTATTTCGGCACGGAAAAGTACAATTCCGATGAATTCAAGGACGAGGCTTATCTTTTCACGCCGTTTGATGATGAATATTACGGGAGATTGTCGAAATACATCGACCGCGCTTATGCGAAATTTTACCCCGATTTCAGGGATTATCAGTACAACGTGCAGCTACCTTTGGTTAAAGCGGCAGAGAAAATTCTCGGGTGCGAGTGCATTTTCCCGAAAGAGCCGTCGGATATTGTAGGGGAGCTGAAAAAGGCGCTTTCGGACTGCGATAACGAGGATTGGTTTCCGCTGCTGCTTGTTATCGACTACATTCCCGATACTGTCGAAAACGAAGTCGATGAACTCGCGAATGTTCTCTATAACGCAAACGAGTATTTCCTCCAGCCGATTGTTGTTGCCAAAACACCGAGGAAGAACTTTTTTGATAAATTCTCCGAGGCAAAGCCCACTTATATTAACTCGGACGAAATTAAATCAAATGGCGAACGTGCAAAGGAGATTTTCGGGGTGAAGCCTGCGGTGCTGGCATTTTCCGAAAACGGCTTTTCGCTTATGCTGCCCGAAAACGACGGAGTGTACCTTTTGCTGAAAGGAAAATAAAATGACCGAAAAAGAAGAATTTATCTCGATTTTCACCGAAAACATTAAGCGCGAGGGCGCAGACAAGCTCCTTGATTTTCTCGAAAACAAGAGCGATTTCTTCACCGCTCCCGCGTCAACGCGTTATCACAACGCCTTTGAGGGCGGGCTTTTGCGGCACTCGCTTAACGTGTACAAGTGCCTTGTCGCGTATCTCGAGCGCGGGCGCGTGAAGGATATGTACAAGCTTGAGGCGAGTGCGGAAACTGCGGCGATTGTCGCGCTGCTGCACGATTTGTGCAAGGTGAACATCTACCGCGTTTCCTACCGCAACTCCAAAAACGACAAAACCGGACAGTGGGAAAAAGTGCCGTACTACGAAATCCACGACAACCTTCCCTACGGTCACGGCGAAAAAAGCGTCTATATGATAAGCGGGTTTATGCGGCTGTCGCGCGAGGAGGCTATGGCAATCCGCTGGCACATGGGCTTTTCCGGCAACGAGGACAAAAACACCATCGGCAGAGCACTCGAAAAATACCCGCTTGCGTTCGCGCTTTCGGTCGCGGATATGGAAGCGAGCTATTTCCTCGAGGGTTCGGAGGATTAACAAAAATTCCCGTCAATTCACACTTGACGGGATTCTTTTATAGAAAAGCTCTAACAATCAGCCAAATAACCAAAAGCCAAATCAGCACAATCGGAATTGCAAAATACCACTTCTTTGGCTTGCCGTTTTCCCAAATTCCCTCGGAAAGCGCGCGGTTTTTCTCCATAACTTCTTTTGGGATAAATTTTATCGTGAGAGCAACCAGCGCAGGAAGCAAAATCAAGTCATCGAGATATCCCAAAACCGGTATAAAATCGGGTATCAGGTCAATCGGCGAGAGCGCGTAGGCAACCGTAATTGCCGCGAAAATTTTCGCCACAACGGGTGTTTCTTTGTCCTTTATCGCCAAAAACAGGGCGGGAATGTCGGTTTTAAGGCGTTTCGCGCGTTCTTTCAGTTTCATCGCAGTTCTCTTTTCGGTTGATGATTTTCAACTAAATTATAGCACCAAATTAACTTGTTGTCAACAGCAGCGCTCGTTTTATCTTGCATAAATCACAAGACAAGTCATATAAATTTAGTGAAAATTCAACCAAAAAGGAGCTTTTATGAAAAGATTTATCTGCCTGATTTTGAGCGTTCTCACGCTGTTTTCAATCGGTTCAACCGCCTTTGCCGAGGGAGAAACCGCCGTTTCCTCGGGGAAAGCGGAAATCCTCTACGAAGCGAACACCGGGCAAATCCTCTTCTCGAAAAACGCCGATACCAAGCTCCCGATTGCTTCGGTCACCAAAACAATGTCCCTGCTCCTTTTCGCCGAGGCAATCGACAAAGGCAAGCTCACGCTCGAGGAAAAGGTGAAAGCGTCGGGCGAGGCAGCGAAAACGGAGGGCTCGACGATTTGGCTGACTGCGGGCGAGGAGATGACGGTCGCGGAGCTGCTCGAAGCCGTTATCGTAAACTCCGCGAATGACGCTTGTGTTGCCCTCGCGGAGCACGTCTCGGGGAGCGAAGCGACTTTTGTCAAGCTGATGAACAAGCGCGCAAAGGAGCTTAAAATGACCTCCACGCGCTACAAAAACTGCACGGGACTTGACGTTGACGGGCACTATTCAACGGCTCACGATATCGCTATCGTCACCGCCGAGCTGATGAAGCACGAGGTACTGCGAGGGTGGTTTTTGACTTGGGTTGACTATCTGCGCGGCGGTCAGACGCAGCTTGTCAACACAAACAAAATGATACGCTACTACAACGGTATCCTCGGCGGAAAAACCGGCACAACCGACGCGGCGGGCTGCTGTCTAACCGTCTGCGCCGAGCGGAATAATATGCGGCTGGTCGCGGTAACGCTCGGCTGCGCGGAGGACAACGAGCGTTTCGATGTGTGCGAAAATCTCCTCGACTACGGCTTCAGCAGCTTTGAGTTGTTTTCACCCGAAATCAATTTCAACAAGCTCAAACCGATTAAAGTCACGCGCGGCACGCTCTCCGAAACCACGCCCATAATCAAAAATCAGGGCGAGGAGTGCGTTATCAAAAAAGGTCGCGCGAAGGACGTGAAGTACGAATACACCTTCGTCGAGCAGCTCGAAGCGCCCGTCAAGAAGGGGCAGTTTGTCGGCGAATATCTCGTGACCGTTGACGGAGCGGAGGTTTTTCGCTCGGATATTGTCGCGAAAGATGATATCCCGAGAATGAATTTTTGGATTTGTCTTGTTAAACTATTTCAGGCGATAATTTCTATGTAGCGCGTTTCCACGACAAATCCCGCAAAAGTCACGCGCGGCACGCTCTCCGAAACCACGCCGATTATCAAAAATCAGGGCGAGGAGTGCGTTATCAAAAAAGGCCGCGCAAAGGACGTGAAGTACGAATACACCTTCATCGAGCAGCTCGAAGCGCCCGTCAAGAAGGGGCAGTTTGTCGGCGAGTATCTCGTGACCGTTGACGGAGCGGAAGTTTTTCGCTCGGATATTGTCGCGAAGGACGATATCCCGAGAATGAATTTTTGGATTTGTCTTGTTAAACTATTGCAGGCGATAATTTCTATGTAGCGCGTTTCCGCTGCCGAAAACACGCATTTCTCACATTCGCAGAGCATCGGCAGGATTGAGTTTCGCCGCCTTTGCTGCGGGATATGCACCGAAAACCGCTCCCAAAAGCGCCGTGAAAACCGCCGAGATTACAAGCGAAGCGACATTCACCGAAACACGCTGCACCTACATTCGCAGAGCGTCCGCAGGATTGAGCTTCGCCGCCTTTGCCGCGGGGTAGGCACCAAAAACCGCTCCCAAAAGCGCCGTGAAAACCGCCGATATTACCAGCGAAGCAACATTCACCGAAAACGGCACGCCCAAAATCACGCACCCCGCAAACGATACCGAAAGCCCCGCGACTATTCCCGCAGCGCTCCCCAAAAGCGTCAGAAGCACGCTCTCCGCGAGAAACTCGCCGAGAATATCGCGTTTTCGTGCACCGATTGCCTTTTTTACGCCGATTTCGCGCGTGCGCTCGCTCACGCTCATCATCATCGCGGTCATAACCGAAATCCCCGAAACCACAAGCGATATTCCCGCAGTCATCGACAAAGTTGTCGTGACAATCGACATAATATCGTCGAGCTGACTTTTCTGCGAGAGCAAATTGTTGCACATATACCCGTCAACGTGCCCGTTTTTCAGGTCGAGCGCGTCCGTCACCGTTTTCGGGGAAAAGTCGTCCCCGCTCACCTTTACGGCAATTTTGTCATAGGTTGTTCTCCCGCAGAGGTGCTGCATTGTCGTTATCGGGATATACATAAACCCCGGCATAATGTTCGACAACATTCCCTGTAATGACGACAGCCCCGACTGCGCGATGCCGATTATCGTAAACTCGTGGTATTTCCCGCCGAGAAACATTCGCAGTTTCTTCCCGACAACATTGCTTCTGCCGTACACCTCCTCGGCAAACTGCTCGTCGATAACGCACACCTTCGAGAGCGCCGCGCTGTCGGAATTTGTGATAAGTCTGCCGTGCTTCGCCTGAAGCGAAATCAGCTTGTCCGCAGATTTATCCACGCCCCAGACGTAGCAGTCAACCCGCCTGTTTATCATTTTCGCCTCGGTTATGCTCGCCATCAGCGGCATAACGTCCGTTACTCCGTCGATTTTCCGCACCTCGGAAACGTCCTCGTCCGTGAGCGTGACGGAAACCGAGTTACTCGCCGCCTGCACCAAAAGCGTGTCAACACCCATAGTTATAAGCGTTGAGCTCACCTGTTCCGTTCCCACAGCGCCGATTGTGGAAATAAGAGTTACCGAGAAAACACCAACGGCAATCCCCGCCATTGTCAGCAGCGAACGGACTTTTGCGCGGAATATGTTTATCAGAATTTTAAGCATTTTCACCCTCAACACGAACGTATTTCTTCCCAACAACAGCTTTCGGCAACGTCCTCGCCTGCACCAAAAGCGTGTCAACGCCCATAGTTATAAGCGTTGAACTGACCTGTTCCGTGCCGACAGCTCCGATTGTCGAGATAAGCGTCACCGAAAAAACACCAACGGCAATCCCCGCGATTGTCAGCAGCGAGCGGACTTTTGCGCGGAATATGTTTATCAGAATTTTAAGCATTTTCACCCTCAACACGAACGTATTTCTTCCCAACAACAGCTTTCGGCAACGTCCTCGCCTGCACCAAAAGCGTGTCAACGCCCATAGTTATAAGCGTTGAACTGACCTGTTCCGTGCCGACAGCTCCGATTGTCGAGATAAGCGTCACCGAAAAAACACCAACGGCAATCCCCGCGATTGTCAGCAGCGAGCGGACTTTTGCGCGGAATATGTTTATCAGAATTTTAAGCATTTTCACCCTCAACACGAACGTATTTCTTCCCAACAACAGCTTTCGGCTCGGAGAAAATCTCATCGTCTGCCGAAACCCCAAAGCAAACCTCCGTGCCGTCCGCAAATTCCTCGCCCGTGCGGATATCGCGGCGAACAGCCTGCCCGCCCTCGTAAACGTAAACGTACTCGCCCGCTTCGTCCTGTTCAATCACGGAGTACGGCAAAACCACGATTTCGCGCGGCTCGGAGAGAATTATCGAAACATCGGCGGAAAGTCCCGATTTAAAGCGGCTGTCGGGAACGCAGGGCGTTATACGCACGTCAACAACCGTTTCAAGCACCGCGCCGTTATAGCAGCTTCTCGCTGCCGAGGAAATCTCGCTCACCTTGCCGAAAAACACCTCATCGGGATAAGCGGCGGGCGTGAACATCACGTCTTGCCCGAGCTGAACCTTCGCGATATCAAGCTCGCTTACCGCCGCGACAATCCCAAGCTCGCCGCCGTTTGCGACCGTGACAATTCCCGTGCCGCTCTGAACCGCGCTGTTTGAACCGCAGGTTGAAATCACGCGCCCCGAGCAGTCCGACGTGATTTTTTCGGGAATAAGAGCGGTTGCCGCTTGCAAATCGGTTGCCGCGAAGCTCAACATATTCATACGTCCGAGGCTCTGAATAAACGCCGCGGACGATTTTTTGTCAACAAGCGCAACCGTGTCTCCCGCCGCAATCACATCTCCCTCCTCAACGTAAAGCCGCTCGATAACCACGGGCAGCGCGCAGGTTATCTCGTGCTCGCTTTCGTAGGAGAACTCCCCCGCGCCGCTCACGGTTTCGCAAAAGGTGCGGACAGTCGGCGTGGTGACGCGGCAAACGGGCGCGGAGCTTTCGATTATCGTCGGCAAAAACGCTGGAATAAGAACTGCCGCAAGTGCAAAAAGCGCAGCCGCCGCTATTACTTTTTTCATAGTTTCAACCCCTCGGTAAATTTTTCACAAAGGTTATTGTTGCGTATTTTCGGAAAAATATTCTTGAAAAACATCAAGTTTTTAACTGTTTTATGTTTGAAAGCGTGTGTGAAAAACCCTTGACAATTCGGACAAGTTGTGCTATAATAATAGAATGTTGAATTGTCTTTTGGGCAACTTTTGCCGATACGCACAAATGTGCGAGGCATTATAATAAGTGAAACGGAGTGAAAATATTGAAAAGCAAAATCACAAAACCCGTTTTCTTCGTCGTATTTCTTCTGATAATCGCCTTTACCGTGTTAAGCACAATGGGTATAAAAACCTATAACGGCGACATCAAAAGCACTTACGTCTGGGGAATCGACGATATAAGATGGGGAATAGACATACGCGGCGGCGTAAACGTAACGTTCGGTGTTCCCGAGGACTACGCCAAGGAAAACGCCGTTACCGAGGACAACCTCAATGCCGCGAAATCCATTATGGAAACGCGTCTTGTGTCCAAGAACATCAACGACTATGATGTTTACGTTGATATCGCCACAAACGCGATAATCGTGCAGTTCCCGTGGCAGAGCGGCGACAACTCCTTCGACCCACAGCAGGCGGTCAAGGAAATCGGTGAAACCGCGCTCCTCACCTTCCGCGAGAAGTACGAGACCGACGACGAGGGCAAGCCCACCGGAGATACCGAGAACATAATCCTCACGGGCGCTGATGTTCAGAGCGCTCAAGCGGGCTATAACAGCAAAGATGACAAATATGTCGTTGAGCTGAAGTTCAAAGACAGCGGCAAGGAGAAGTTTGCCGAGGCAACAGGAAATCTTGTCGGTGAACAAATCTCGATTTGGATGGACGATTTGTGCATCTCCGCGCCGAATGTTAACGAAAGAATTGCCGACGGCTCCTGCGAGATTTCAGGCAGCTTCACGGCTGAAACCGCGAAAGACCTCGCCGACAAGATAAACGGCGGTGCGCTTCCGTTCAAGCTCGAGGTAAAGTCCCTCTCGACAATTTCGCCGATTTTGGGTACAGGCGCGCGTGACGCGATGGCACTTGCGGGACTTATCGCATTTGTCCTCATCGCGATATTTATGATAGTGTACTACAGACTGCCGGGCTTTGTCGCGGTAATCGCGCTTACCGGACAAGTTGCCGGAATGTTTGCGGCAATCACGGGCTTCTTCGCGTTCAACAACGCGTCCTCGCTCACGCTCCCCGGTATCGCGGGTATTATCCTCTCGATAGGTATGGGAGTTGACGCAAACGTTATTTCCGCGGAAAGAATTAAGGAAGAGCTCAAGGCGGGACGCACGATTGACGGTGCGCTGAAAAACGGCTTCTCGCGCGGATTTACGGCAATTCTCGACTCCAACCTCACCGTAATTATCGTAGCGCTTATCCTTATGGCGGTGTTCGGAACGTGGTTCGGCGCGTCAACCGAGGGCACGATTTACTCGTTCGGTTACACCTTGCTCGCGGGCGTTATTATGAACTTCATTATGGCGTGCTGGGCGACAAGACTTATGACCATCGCGCTCTCCAAGTTCAAGTGCTTCAGAAAGCCCGCGCTCTACGGCGTTTCCAAGAAAAATATGCCGAGCGAGGACGCTGAAAAGGGCAAAACTACCGTCAAGAACATCGAGGTTATGCCCAAGACAAACATCGATTTTGTCGGCAAGAGAAAGATTTTCGTCATTGCTTCGGCTGCACTTATCGCGGTAACGGTTGCGTGCACGTTTATAATGGGCGTTGCCGTTGACATTCGCTTCAAGGGCGGTACGATGATAACCTACTCCTACGAGGGCGAAATCAGCACAAACGACGTTAAATCGCAGGTTGAAAGCCTCGGCACTCCGAGAGCAACCGTTACCACGGGAACCAGCTTCACCGGTAATCTGAACACGATTGTCGTTTCATTTGCAGCTGACGAGAAGATGGACGATGAAATGCTCCAAAACGTTTCCGACCACCTCGAAAAAGCGTTCCCCGACAACAAGATTGTCAACCTCGACACCACAAACGTTTCCGCGTCTGCGGGCTCGCAGTTCTTTATAAGCTGCCTGATTGCGGTTGTTGTGGCGTTTGTACTGCTGGTTGTTTACATCGCGTTCCGCTTCAAGAAAATCGGCGGCTGGAGCGCGGGTGTAATCGCGATAATCTGCCTTTTGCACGACGTTGCGCTCACCTACGCGGTGTACGTCTTCGGCGGAATGGCGCTCGACTCGAACTTTATGGCGGTTATCCTCACGCTGCTCGGTTACTCGATTAACAACACGATTATTATCTACGACCGCTTGCGTGAAAACCGCGCGAAGTTCGGCGGAAAGTTCACCGACCGCGAGCTCGTAAACCTCTCGATAAACCAGACCTTGAGCCGCTCGATTATCACCACGGCGACAACCGTTACCGCGATGATTTCGATTTCGATTGTCTGCGCGCTTATGGGAACAACATCAATTCTCTCGTTCTCAATCCCGCTTGCAATCGGTATGCTGGTCGGCTTCTACTCCTCGCTCTGCCTTGCGGGTCCGATTTGGATTTGGCATCAGGAGCGCAAGAGCAAGAAGGCTTCTGCGAAGTAATTGAAAAAGCCGCTTTTGGTGAAAGTCAAATGCGGCTTTTGTTTAACAGGAGGAAAAATGAGCGAGAAAATCATAGCGGCTTGCGGGAATGACTGCGCGGCTTGCCCGAGGTACATAAAACCGCCTTACGAGAAAACACCCGAGGAGCTGCATAATACTGCGGTTTTGTGGCACAAAATCGGTTACAGGGACAGAGTTGTTTCAAACGCGGAGATTTCCTGCACGGGCTGTACCGTGGATAATTGGTGTCGATATAACATCGTGAAATGCGTGAGCGAAAACAATGTTGAAAACTGCGGGCAATGCGAGAAGTACCCGTGCGGGAAAATTCGGGATTGCTTCAAGGTGACGAAGAGCTTTGAGCCCGCTTGCAGAGCCGCGTGCAGTGACGAGGAGTTTGACGTGATGAAGCGCGCGTTTTTTGAGAAGGAAGATAATTTGAAGTGAGAAAAACCGCGTTTCACGCAGATTTAGCTGAAAAAACAACCCGCCGAAAGCGCTCGGCGGGCTGATTTTTTCAGTTTACAAATGGATAAAATTTCGACATAAATTGACAATCTGAAAATTTTATGCTATAATATATACGTTGCCGGCTTCCTCCGGAAGGAAGGAGGTGATAGCATGGAGTATGCAATCTCATTTTTAGCAACTGTCGCAGCACAAACCGCCAGTTACTTCTTGTGCAAGTGGCTAGACAGGCTGCTACATAACCACAGCAACGATAAGCACGGCAACTAGCACAAAGGAAACCCTCGGGTGTAGCAGCACCCGAGGGTTTCGATTTGCGTGATATCATGGAATGCAATCTCATTTATTCCACTTACATTATACACCGAAATTTTCGATTTGTCAAGAGTTTTTTGAAAAATCACACCTTGCAATAAATCACGCCGTAATCAAACGGGGCAACTGTAATCTTCCCGTCGGCAATTCCCTTTCCAAAGCGGTCGAACGCGGGCTTGAACTCGGTGAACATATCGGTGTGCTCGTTCACGATATCGAATGTGCGCGTCTGCGTGGACTTGTTGAGGTAGATAATCGCGCCGTCGCGGTTTATCTTGTCGCAGCGCGCGAAAACGCAAACGTTGTCGTCAACCTGAATAAAGCGCAAATCACCCTGCTCAAAAGCGCGCGTTTCACGGCGTACTTTGGCAAGACCGCGCGTGAAATCGATAAGCTCGATGTTTTCGTGTCCCCACGGATAGCAGCAGCGGTTGAACGGGTCGCGATAGCCCTCCATTCCCGCCTCGTCGCCGTAGTAAATGCACGGTACACCCGGCAAGAAAAATTGCAGCACCATCGCGCATTTCATCAAGGAAATGCCGTAAACATACTCCGAGGGCGAGAGATGATGTTCAAACTGCCAGTCCTTGTCGTGCCAGCCGACATCTTCTCCGCCGAGCCGCGTGAGCGCGCGCTCCGTGTCGTGCGTGGAGATGAAGTTCATCAGCATATCAACCGCGGGCTTTGGGTAATGCTCCATAATCGTGAGGATTGAGTCGGTGAACAGCTTCGCGTCGGCGTATTTGACGTAGTTCAGGATTGCCTCCTTGAACGGGTAATTCATCACGCTGTCCAGCTGCCCGCCGATAAGATAGCGTCTGCGGACGCCGTAGCTCTCCTTGTTGGACGCGTCCTCCCAGACCTCGCCGTAGATAACCTTGTCGATGCCCATTTTCTTGACCGAACGGTTCAGGTTGTCGAGAAACTCGTCGGGCAGCTCGTCGGCAACATCAAGTCGCCAGCCGCGCGCGCCGAGCTTAATCCACTTCTGCAAAATGCCGTCGTCACCGCAAATGTAGTTCGTGTAAGCGGGATTGTTCTCGTCAACATTCGGGAGCGTGGAAATTCCCCACCAGCTCTCGTATCTGTCAGGATAAGCCGTGAAGCTGTACCACGGGTAATAGGGGCTGTTTCTGTCGCGATAAGCGCCCGTGTGCTCGCCGTAGCGCCCGAATTTGTTGAAATAAACCGAATCCGCGCCCGTGTGCGAGAAAACACCGTCCAAAATGATGTCGATTCCCATTTCACCGGCAGTCTTGCAAAGCTCGGTGAAATCCTCCTCTGTGCCGAGAAGCGGGTCGATTTTCTCGTAGTTTGCCGTAGAGTAGCGGTGATTTTCCTGACTCTCGAAAATCGGGTTGAGGTAAATCACAGTCACGCCAAGCGACTTTATATACGGCAGCTTTTGGATAATTCCCTTCAAATCGCCGCCGAAGAAATCATTGTTGCGGACAATCCCCTTTTCATCGGGACGATAATACGGCACGCCGTACCAATCCTCGCGCAAAACTCTATCCGCAGGAACATTTTCGTGATGTTCGCCGCTTTTGGCAAATCTGTCCGGGAAAATCTGATACATTATCCCGCCCCTGATGAAATCGGGCGTGTACAAATTCTCGTCAAAAACGGTGAGCTGGAACAACTCCTCGCCCTCAAACACGCCGATATTTGCACCCGTGCGCTTTATATAGCGGCGTCTGCCGTCGATAACTCCCGTGAAATAATAGTGGTGAACGCCAACATTGTTCGGCGTAAAAACGCCCGAGAAGATGTTGTCGTCGCCGCTCTCGTCCTGTAAATCAAGCTCGATAAACCGCTCCTTATAGCCCGGACGGAACATAACAAGCGTAAGTCCCGAAACCTGAAAGCATTTCGGGAGTCTGATGTTGAACATAGACGGCTGTCCGCGGCGTATTGCCCCGAACGGGTGTTTATACGACGTGTCAAAACAGTCAAAAATCGGCATAGCCATAAAAATCCCCTTACCCACCCTGCGATAACGTCAGCACTGTGGCAGTAAAATTAACAATAAAAATGCGCCTGTAACTTTTTGAGCATAATTCTAACGTGGGGAGTCGAACCCCAGCGCCTGCTCCGAAGCGCTCCATACCTGTCGGGCTAATTCCTCTGTCCGACAAGAGGCAGCGCTCGCCCGTCACCGCACTCAAAATTTCGATTACAAAAGCTCCGTATTCCAGTTCAGCGCCTGAATTTTCACATCGGTTTCGCGAAAATCCTTTTCAAGCGCGTCAACCTGCTTCCTAAGCTCCGAAACCTTAACCGTGCTTAAAATCCTGATTTCCGAGCGAAGCCCGCGCGGAACGGTTCTCGAAGCCGCGTCAAGAAATCCACGCAGAACATCGATTTTTGTCCTCACGGTATCCTTGTGCGAAATCATCTCGGTCAGCGTTTTGCCGTTGGACACGGTTTTCGCGTTGGTGAGGTTTATGCGCGAAATCAGCTCTTCCTGTTGAACAACAAGCTCGTCGAGCTCCTTCAAAAGCAGTTCGGGATTTTCAGCGGGCTTTTCTCCTTCCTGAACAAGCGCGTTCAACCCGAGCCGCGAGCCGAGCTGACTTATTCGTTTTGCGATATCCGCTCTCAAATTGAGCGCTTCTGCTAGCTTCATAAACTCACTCCTTACACACTTTTTCTCCCCCGCAAAAAGTGGGGGAGAAAACATTCGTTTATCTTACTTCAAATTCCAGATATCGCGAGCGTAGTCCTGAACAGCTCTGTCTGCGGAGAAGCGGCCAGCTCCCGCGATGTTGAACAGCGACTTCTTGTTCCACTCGTTCGGGTTCTTGTAAACCTCGGACGCGTAAGCCTGCGTTCCGCGATAGCTGTCGAAATCAGCAAGCGCCATATAGAAGTCCTTGTTCTTGATGGAGTCGGCAACCTCCGAGAATGTCGCGCCGTTGATACCGTTGTACATTCTCTCGATAACGTTCTTGATAACGGGGTTGCTGTCGATGTAGCTCTGCGGGTTGTAGCCGCGCAATCTCATCTCGTTAACCTCGGGTGTTCTCATACCGAAGATGAAGATGTTGTCGGTGCCGACAGCCTCGTGAATTTCAACGTTTGCGCCGTCGTAAGTACCGAGAGTAAGCGCGCCGTTGAGCATCAGCTTCATATTACCCGTACCCGAAGCCTCTGTTCCCGCGAGAGAAATCTGCTCGGAAATTTCAGCGGCGGGCATAAGCAGCTCGGAGAGCGTTACGCGGTAATCCTCGAGGAAGATAACCTGAAGCTTCTCGCGAAGAATGGGGTCGTGCTTGAGCTCCTCGCCGATGCACCAAATCATCTTGATAATCTGCTTTGCGATATAGTAGCCGGGCGCAGCCTTTGCCGCGAAAATGTAGGTCTTCGGAACAAACGGTGCGTTCGGGTTCTGTTTAAGGTAGTTGTAGTCCGCGATAATGTTCATCGCGTTGAGCTGCTGGCGCTTGTACTCGTGCAGACGCTTAACCTGAACATCGAAAATGCTGTCAACATTCAGCTTTGTGCCTGTCGTTTTCTCAACGTACTGCGCGAAGCGCTCCTTGTTTTCACGCTTGATTTTGCCGAGTCTCTCGAGAACCGAAGCGTCGTTTGCGAATACCTGGAACTTGATAAGCTCGGAAGCGTCCTTCTTGAAGCCCTCGCCGATGCACTCGGTAAGCAGGTCGGTAAGTCCCTTGTTGCTCTGGAGCAGCCAGCGGCGATAAGCGATACCGTTGGTGACATTCTTGAACTGATAGGGCTTGTCGAGCGCCTGCTGACGGAAAACGTCGTCCTTAATAATCTGGCTGTGCAGCTTGGAAACGCCGTTTACGCAGTGCGAAGCCGCAACGCAGAGATTTGCCATGTGGATTTTGCCGTCCTTCATTATGCACATATTGCCCGCTTTTTCGGCGTCGCCGGTGCGGTTCATAATGTCCTCGTAGTAACGGCGGTTGATTTCGCAGATAATCTGATAAATTCTCGGCAAAATCTTCTCAACAAGGTTCTGGTCCCACTTTTCGAGAGCCTCTGCCATAACCGTGTGGTTGGTGTAAGCAAATGTATTGGTGACGATATGCCACGATTTTTCCCAAGTGTAGCCGCACTCGTCGAGCAAAATTCTCATCAGCTCGGGGATTGCGAGAGTGGGGTGAGTGTCGTTGATGTGGATAGCAACCTTTTCGTGGAAGTTATCCATACTGCCGTAAACTCTCATGTGGCGCATAATTATATCGCCGATTGAAGCCGCGCACATAAAGTACTGCTGGCGCAGACGGAGAGCTTTACCTTCAGCGTGGTTATCGTTCGGGTAGAGCACCTTCGAGATGGAGTGCGCGATGTTGTTTGCGCCGAGAGCCTTTGTGTAATCGCCCGTGTTGAACGCGTTCATATCGAAGGACATAGCCTCCGCGCTCCACAAACGGAGCTTTGAAACACCCTTGCTGTCGTAGCCCGAAACGAACATATCATAAGGCACAGCATTTACGCTGTTGTAGCCGACATAGTCGAGACGGTGATAGTTGTTCTCCCAGCTCTCGTTGATGTAACCGTCAAAGCGAACCTCAACAGCCTGGTCGTGAACGGGAACAAGCCAAGCGCCGCCGCCCGGAAGCCAGTTGTCGGGAAGCTCGGTCTGCCAGCCGTCAACAATTTTCTGCTTGAAGATACCGTATTCGTAAAGGATAGAATAGCCGGTCGCGGGATAATCGCAGGTAGCCAGACCGTCCATATAGCAAGCGGCAAGACGTCCGAGACCGCCGTTTCCGAGACCTGCATCGGGCTCTTCCTCGAAAACTCTGTCAATCTTTACGCCAAGCTCATCGAGAGCTGCCTCAACCTCGTCCTGAAGACCGAGGTTATAAAGCGAGGTCTTGAGGGAGCGTCCCATAAGGAATTCCATCGAGAGATAGTAAACCTGCTTTCTGCCCTGCGAGTTGCAGTCGTGCATAAAGTTGTGACGCTTCTCTTTCATATAGTTCACAACAATAGTGGAAAGCGCACGGTAAATCTGCGTAACGTTCGCTTCCTTTGCGTCGGTTCTGTAGTCGTATTCAAGAATTGTCTTGAGCTGTTTTAAAATCTCGTCCTTTGACATCGGCGATTTCATAATTTAAGTACCCCTTTCAGTTGTTGAAATTGCAATCATTTCCTTACCTATTATACACTTTTTCTACAAAAATTTCAAGGGATTTGAATGATAATCTAAAATTACAACAATTCCAACAGCCGATATTATCCATTTTGCACAAAAAACAAGCCGTGTAACGTGAAAGATGTTACACGGTTTGAGAATTATTTATAGTTTACACTATTGTTTTCGTGCCAGCTTATATTCATCGTCGGGGTCGTAGTACGGGCAGTCATAGTTTGTTCCCTGCAAAAATCTGTACATTTCGTCCTCGTCGAGATTAACGAGACAGGTGTAGCACTCGTCCTCCTCGTCGTAAACATAATTTACGCACTCATCGCAGTTTGACATAAATTTCCTCTCTTTTCCAACAATTTACAGCAACATTCAACGCGTCAGACAAACGACAGACAAAACGACAGGCAAACGACAGACAAAATGACAGACAAATGTCAGTCAAAACGGCACACACGAGCGCTTTTGTACAAAGGCTTCGCGGGTTATTTATCGCGCGAAAGCAAACCTCATTGTGTCAGTCGGCAAACACAAAAATTGACAGGCAAACAGTAGGCAAATCGACAGACCTACATTATTTATATACAAAATACAGAATAAAAGAAAGCAGAATACGCGCACGCGCGAGGCGGCTGTTGTAGAAAAGTGTGCAGTTTTTTGCAGTTTCGTTTGTGTTATTATTTCATCAACGAAATAATTATTTATCTTCCAAATTTTTCAGAGCTTTAATTTCATCGCGGTTGAGTTTTATCTGTGCGTCCTTGATAACCTTGACCTCTTCTTTGTTGACGATAAAAGGCACGTCGGGCTTTTTGTCGAGTTTAATCGTGAGCATTCCCGTGAGCAGATTTGCATCCTGAACAACGCCGCGTCCCTCCGCGGTATCAACAAACGCGCCTATCTTCGGCGTGGTTTTCAGGAAGTCCTCGTAGCAGTTCTGCTCGTATTTCAGGCAGCACATAAGTCTGCCGCAGGTGCCCGAGATTTTGGTCGGGTTGAGCGACAGCGACTGCTCCTTTGCCATTTTGATTGAAACGGGCTGGAACTCGCCGAGAAAGCTCGAGCAGCAGAACGGTCTTCCGCATATTCCAAGTCCGCCGAGCATTTTCGCTTCGTCTCGAACACCGATTTGCCGAAGCTCAATTCTCGTGCGGTAAATCGAAGCCAAATCCTTAACCAAATCGCGGAAATCCACTCTCCCCTCGGACGTGAAATAGAACAGAATTTTCGTCCCGTCGAAGGTGTAGTCCACGTCAATCGGCTTCATATCGAGGTTGTGGCGGTGGATTTTCTCGGAGAAGGTTTTCATAATTTCCTTTTCCTTTTCGCGATTTTTCTGCGCTTGGAGAATATCGTTCTCGTCCGCTTTCCGAAGCACCTTTTTCAGTGGCGAGAACAGCGATTTCTCGGAAATCTTCCTGTTTGCAAGCACAATGTCCCCGCACTCCACGCCGCGCGCGGTTTCCACGATAACCTTATCTCCGTGCTTGAACAAAATCCCGTCGGGCGAGAAGTAGTAAACCTTGCCGACGTCCTTGAACCGAACGCCGATAATCTCCGCCATTCCGTCGCCGTCGGAAGCCGATTTTCTCTCGGGAAGCGCAGTTTTTTCGGGAGCCTCGCCCGCGCTCTTGACCTTCGGCGCGTTATCCTTTGTCTTTTTCGGGGAAATTTTCTCCGTGTAATAATCCAAATCTTTTTCCATTATAATCCTTTCTATTTCGCGAAAACCGTTGTGAAGTAAGCTGCGGTGAGGGCAGCGTTTAAGTTGTAAATCTCGTTTGCGGATATCTCGAAAGCAGTGTCGTGTACCGCGAGAAATTTTCTCGGTGACTTTCGGTAGCGTTCCAAATTCGTTCAACCGCCGCGCCGCTTCAACCGTTCGGCTGCCGCTCTATCTCGCGAAAACCGTTGTGAAATAAGCCGCTGTGAGGGCAGCGTTTAGGTTGTAAATCTCGTTTGCGGATATCTCGAAGCCGCGTCCAATACCGCGAGCAAGTCTCGGTGATTTTCGGCAGCGTTCCAAATTCGTTCAATCGCCGCGCCCGCTTCAATCCGTCCAACTGCCGCTCTATCTCGCGAAAACCGTTGTGAAATAAGCCGCTGTGAGGGCAGCGTTTAGGTTGTAAATCTCGTTTGCGGATATCTCGAAAGCGGTGTCGAGAATTGCGAGGAGCTCCTCCTCGGCGTAGGTTTCGGCAGCCTTTTTCGCGGTTTTTTTGTCGAAAAATTCAGCCTCCGCGCCCGCTTTTATGGCAAGCGCGTCGCGGAAAATTCGCGTGAAATAACCGAAAACCGCCGACAGTTCAGCCCTGTCCTTTGCCTCGGAAAGCGCCGCAGCTGTCCCAAATCCGTCCCTGACCGCAGCCGCCGAAGCCGCTTTTTTTGCGGTTTCGATAATGCGCGTTTCGCTGTCGTTATCCGAGAGCACCGCCTTGCACTCCCCGATATTTCCCGAGAAAATGTCGGCGAGCTCCTCGGCACGCTTTGCGTCCGCGCCCTCTTCGATAAGACAGCGCTTGCAGCTCTCCAAATCGGTGTCGGGCACCTCGTAAAGCGTGACGCGCGACATCACCGTTATCGGCACAAGATTTGTGTTCTCACAAGTGAAAATAAACCGCAGATGTGGCGCAGGCTCCTCGATGAGCTTCAGCAGTGCGTTTTGGTGCTGTGAAATCATCGTGTCACAGTCCTCGAAAACGTAGATTTTGAGGTCACCGTTATTCGGCTTCACGACAGTCCCGCGGATAATCTCCTTGAGCGGCTCCATTGAGTATTTCCCGCCGAGCGTTTCTTTGACGAAAATCACGTCGGGGTGTGCGCCCATATCGATATTCCGACAGGTCGGGCAATTCCCACAAGCGTTGTTCCCGCACAAGAAAAGCCGTGCCGTATACCGCGCCATAACCTTTTTCCCCGAGCCTTTTCTCCCCGAGAACATAATCGCGTGCGAAAGCCTGCCCTTGCGCGCGGTTTCGTCAAGGGTTTCCTTCAGCTCGTCCTTACCGTAAAGCGTTGTCATAGCTTTTCAAATTTCTCGATATTCGTGACAAAAACGGTTGCTCCGCCGACGGTGACTTCAACGGGAATTCCCGTGAAGCTGCTGTTGATATAAGCGGAGGAATTCGGCACGAACTGCTTTCTTTTATGAGAATGTTCCTTGATAACGTCAATCGCTTCGTCAACCTTTTCATCGTCCGCGCAAACCATAAAAGTTGTGTTCCCCGCCATCAAAAAGCCGCCCGTTGAGGAGAGCTTTGTGGTTTGGAAACCGCTTTTGGTGAGCGCTTGCTGAACCGAGTGGCTGTCGTCGTTGTTGATAATCGCGAAGATTAGTTTCATATTTTCACCCTTTTACACTTATCATCAGTCTGTCGATAAAGCACATCGTATTGTCAACAATATCGCGGCGGTCAGTGCCCGTCCGAAACACCGTTTACCCAAAGCTGTACCTTATTAACAAACTTGCCCTATTATATATTATACAACATTTCCGCAAAAATTGCAACAGGAAAAATAAAATCCCCGCTCGGAAAAACCAAACGGGGATTGATTATGTAGCCTCGATGAATTAAGCCTGCTTGGGAGCGCCAACAGGGCAGGTGCCTTCGCAAGCGCCGCAGTCAACACAAGCGTCTGCGTCGATAACATACTTGCCGTCGCCCTCGGAAATAGCGTTTACGGGGCAGCCGTCTGCGCAAGCGCCGCAAGCGATGCAATCATCGGAAATCTGATATGCCATAATAAAATACCTCCTAACATATTTTCGTGACTTCACACTATCACATAATTATTTTAACATATTTTCAGAAAAAATCAAGTGTTAATATATAGAATTTTCGTGTCGATATTTGTACATTTTAGACAACACTATTTAACAATATGAACTCCGTCGTTCCCACAAGCGCCCGCGAGACAATATTTTTGGATATCGCTAAACTCGGTCAAGGCGCTTTTATCGGGAGTTTCTCGCGAGATTTTGCTCGGCGGGCAGCTCCACGTGTTTCGTTTTTGGGACAATTCGCGCGAAATTTGGCTTCTTGAGCAACTTTGCGGCGATTTTGTCCTCGGTAATCACCGCCGCTGAAACTCTCGCCGCCGGCTATTTCACGCTGTAAACCCCGTCGTTCCCGCAAACGTCCGCGCGACAACCTTTTTGGATATCGCTAAACTCGGTCAAGGCGCTTTCACCGAGATTTTTCGCGGTATTTTGCTCCTCGGGCAGCTCCGCGTGTTTCGTTTTTGGGACAATTCGCGCGGGATTTGGCTTCTCGAGCAGCTTCGCGGGGATTTGCTTTCAATAATCACCGCCGCCAAATCTCTCGCCGCCGGCTATTTCACGCTGTAAACTCCGTCGTTCCCGCGCACGAGAAAACCGCTCATTTCAAGCGAAATAATCGCCTCAATCGCCGCACCGTATTCCAGCCCGAGCTTCTCCATAACGCTTTCCGCCGTCTCGGGGCTCTCCGCAAGCGCCCGCGCGATAACTTTTTCCGTCTCGCTCATCTCGGAGAGAGTGCTTTTATCGGCAGTTTCTCGCGAGATTTTGCTCGGCGGGCAACTCCACGTGTTTCGTTTTTGGGACAATTCGCGCGGGATTTGGCTTCTCGGGCAGCTCCGCGGGATTTTGCCCTCGGTAATCACCGCCGCCAAATCTCTCGCCGCCGGCTATTTCACGCTATAAACACCGTCGTTCCCGCGCACGAGAAAACCGCTCATTTCAAGCGAAATAATCGCCTCAATCGCCGCACCGTATTCCAGCCCGAGCTTCTCCATAACGCTTTCCGCCGTCTCGGGGCTCTCCGCAAGCGCCCGCGCGATAACTTTTTCCGTCTCGCTCATCTCGGAGAGAGAGTTTTCATCGAGAGTTTTCGCGGATTTTTCTTCGACATTTTCGGCAGCCTTTTGTTCCTCGGGAATTTTCGCGGCTTTTCTCTTTTTACGAGTTTTTGCCGAAACAGTCGGCTGCTCGGAGATATTTTCGCTCACCTTTTTATCAACAGCAAAATTCGCGGTTTTTTTCAGCTTTTCGGCAAAATCAACGCTTTTGCTCGTATTTTCAAGCACCTTCGCGATATCCGAGTAATCGAACACCGAAACCGCTCCCGAGCGGATAAGCTCGGCGTTTCCCGAAAAATTTCCCGAGATAATATCGCGCGGCGGTACCGCAAAAACCGTTTTTCCCTGATTTTTCGCGCACTCCGCCGTGACAAGGCTCCCGCTTCTCTCGCCCGCCTCGATGACGAGCGCCGCGTGGGAAATTCCCGCCATAACCGCGTCGCGCCGCTTGAAATACCACGAGGAAGCCCTTTCGTTGGGCAGCAGCTCGCTTATTATCGCGCCGCCGTTTTCGAGGATTTTCGCTTTCAGGTCGGCGTTTTCCAAAGGGTGCGTCTCGAGCACCCCGCACCCCGGAAACGCAAGCGTTCTCCCGCCGACGTCAAGGCAAGCGTTGTGAACAGCCTTGTCCGTTCCGAGAGCCATTCCGCTCACAATAACCGCGCCCGCTTTCGCCAGCGGTTTCACAAGATAATCCGTCACCGCAAGCCCGTATTCCGACACATTTCGCGTTCCCACAACAGTGAGCAGCGGCGTGCTGTTAAGCCCCTCGGCGTTGCCCAAAACGAACAGCACCGCAGGCGGGTTTTCGATTTTGCGGAGCTGCTCGGGGTAGTTTTCGCTCTCGTAGGAGATTATCGAAACGCCGCTTTTCCCGCAAAACGCCGCAAACTCGCGAACCGTGCCAAGCCTTATCGCCTTTGCTCGGGAAATCTCACCGGCGGTGAGCGTGGGCTCGCGCCCGTCGCGGATTATCACGCCCGCCTTCGCCGCGTTGTAGCCGCACTCCGCGAGGATTTTCCCGAGGCGCGGGTTGTTCGGCTTCATCACCATCGTGAGCCAAAGCCAAATGTCAACGTTGTCGGACAAGATAATCACCTCCGTCATTTTCGGTATCGCCTAGAGTTGTGCAGAGCCGAAAGTTTCCTCACGGCTCAAAATTATTCAGTTGAGGAGTAGTGATTAGCCCCAGCGAAGTTCATCTAAAAGTAATATATTATCAATTACCTTTTGAGGAACATTATAAGGGTCATAGAAAATGGTGTTAAAATCAAGTCGAGGGTCAGGCATTCTTGGATTTTTACCATTTAAGAATTGCCATTCGCCCATAGGAGTAATAACGGGAGTTGTATAACTTGCACCAGTACCGCAATTCTTACATTTTCTTGTTTCAAAGGTTTCAGTACCCCATACCTTAATGGTTGTGGTAGCACTACCACCAGCACCATTTACACCGATTGCTTCCATATTGTCCCAAAAGATTTGAATTGCTTCACCTTCGGTTACACCTAAATAACGAGCGGCTAAAGTTACGTCATAGCCATAATCAGTTACAATGTGCATTTCTTCACACCATTTAGGTTCAGTAGTAGTATAAGTGATTTCCCATTCGTGATTAGGGTCGTCAATATTATGCTTATCACATTTTACATAATTATGGTCATTTTTACCGCAATAAATGCAAGAACCATTATTGTAATTATGATTTACAGTTGTACCCTTTGTTTCACCGCAAGAAATGCAAGTTGCGGGATTAGTGCAAGTTGCTTCTGTAAATGTATGTGTGTGAATAGGCTTTGTTGAAGATGAAGAACTCGAGCTGCTTGACGAAGAACTTGCCGCGGGCTTTGAAGATGTTGAAGAACTGCCCGAGCTGCTTGACGAGGAGCTTGAAACGGGCTTTTCGGCGGGCTTTGAGGTTGTCGAAGAACTCTCGGCAGATGTTGTCGAAGAGCTTTCAACAGGCTTTTCAACGGTTGAAGAAGTTACGCTCTCCTTGATTTCGGAAGAAGATTCAACAGGTTTCTCAACGCTTGCGGAAGAGTCCTCGGAACTTGTTTCTTCGGAAGATGTTTCCACTGAAGAAGCCGAAACAGAACTTTTTTCAACGGTTTCGCTTGCGGTATTCATAGAGCAGCCGGTGAGCAAAAGCGCTGCGGCTGCGATTGTCCCGATAATGATTTTCATATTCATTACCCCCATAAAGCTTGAATTATTTTCATTATAGCACAATTTTCGCGTTTTGTAAACAACTTTTTGTGCTGCGGTAAACCAAATTCAAGCGCAGGACAAGACAATCACACTTTCAGCACCATCGAAGAATACCCCTCGAGCGTAAGCCCGCCGAGCTGCACTTTTTCGCCCGTGAGAAGATTTTCCGCTTCGCCGCCCATATTGAGGTTGAACGTGAACGGAGCAGCGTCCGCGTTTATCACGGTAACAAGCGTTTCGCCGTCCGCAGAGCGCGAAAATGCGTACTGTCTGTTGGTGAGCTGAACCTGCTTGTAGTCGCCCATCGCCGCCGCAGGGTGATTTTTCTCGATATCCGCAAGCTTGCCGATAAGCTCCGTCATATCGCGCAAGCCCTCGCTCTTCATCTTTTCAAGGTTGAACTCGGGGCGCAGCACGTCATCACCGCCGCCGCGCTTGTCGCCCTCAATTCCGAACTCGCTTCCGTAGTAAATCGACGGAATTCCCGGCATCATAAACATCAGCGTGTATATCAGCGGAAGGTGCTCTTTCACCTTTAATATAGAGGCAACGCGCGTTACATCGTGGTTATCGACAAAGGTGTAGAGGTGCTTGCCGCGATAAATGCACCAATTCTCCGAGCCAAACTGACGGTTAATCGAGTGCGCGATTTCAAACATATTCATATCGTTGAAGCTCGAAAACAAGCCCTTGTAGCACTCGTAGTTCGTCACGCTGTCCAGCATTTGGTCGTTTGCCCAGCGGTTGTAGTCACCGTGAAGCGTTTCACCGAGCAGGAAAAAGTCCTCGGAGAGCCATTTGCAGTGTCCGCGAAGCTCCTTGAGGAAGTTCTCGTCAAGGCAATACGCAACATCAAGCCGCAGTCCGTCAATTCCGAACTCGTTCTTCCAAAACGTGATTGTGTCCTTGAGATAGCCCTTTACATCGGGGTTGTACAGGTTGAGCTTAACCAGCTCGTAGTGCCCTTCCCAGCCCTCATAGTAAAATCCGTCGTTGTAGCAGCTGTTGCCGTCGCGCAGGTGGAACCAATCCTTCTTTGCACTCGAAAATTTATGCTCGCGCACGTCCTTGAATGCCCAGAAATCACGGCCGACGTGATTGAAAACGCCGTCAAGAACAACCTTAATCCCGTTCTCGTGAAGAGCCGCGCAAACCTTCTTGAAATCATCGTTTGTGCCAAGTCTGCGGTCAACGGTTCGGTAATCGATTGTGTCATAACCGTGCGCCACGCTCTCGAAAATCGGTCCAAAGTAAATCGCGTTGCAGCCGAGCTCCTTGATATGGGGAATGTCGTCGATGAGCTTCAGCAGCTTGTGCGTAGGCTCGCTTGTCGTGTCGTTTACACGAGGGCAGCCAAAGTAACCGATAGGATAAATGTGATAAAATACCGCGCTTTCATACCACTTCATTTTTTATACCTCATTATAATAAGAATTTGAGTCTAAACTCCAACTTATTTTACCACAAATGTGGTTTTTTGTCAAGATAATATGAAAAATTTAATGGCAACTTGTGACAATTATCTAGCTTAACTATTGTGAAATACTAACAAATTTTTCGCGAATAATCACGGAAATTTGAAAAAAAGCTAAAAAGGGCTTGAAACCGTTTACATAATTTGGTATAATTGTATTATGTAGTATGATGACCTTTAGGGGCACTGGAGGATTATATAGAATGATTTTGGGAATATCGTCGGAAGGTGCGGTTTCCGCCTTATTTTCCGCTGAAAACGCGTATGTTTGGATTGCCGCAGGTGGAGTTTTTACGGTTCTGCTTGTTGGAATAATCATACTTTTCACGATTAAAAACCGTCGGTTTCGGGACACCGACCAACTCACCGGCGGAAAAAACAAGAACAGATTTTTCCGCGACTGCGAGAAGGCTGTCAAGAAAATCCCGCCCGAAAAGCTGGCTATGGTTGTTCTTGACATCGACAAGTTTAAGTACATAAACGACCGTCTCGGCTACGACGAGGGCGACCGTATACTCACGCGTATCCACAAAACGCTCTGTGACTGCCTCGACAAGGAGGAGCTTTTCGCGCGCATTTCCGAGGACAATTTTGCCTGCCTCATCAAAAACGCGCCCGATAACGAGATTGAAACCCGTCTGCACGAGATTTTCACGGAGTTCGACAGACGCAACTCCTTCTTTATAAAATATCCCGTGAATTTCAGTGCGGGTGTATGCCGTTTGGGACAGTGCCGCGGTAAATTTGACGCGATTGATTTCACAATGGCTGTTGACCGCAGCAAGCTCGCGAAAAAGTCTATCAAAAACAAGCACAACAGCGATGTTGCTTTCTACGACGGAAAAATCCGCGAGATTTCTCTCCGCGAAAAGGACTTTGAGAACGCAATGCCGCAGGCTCTCGAAAACCGCGAGTTTGAGTGCTACCTTCAGCCGAAATACGGGACAAATTCCGGCGAGATTGTCGGCGCAGAGGCGCTTATCCGCTGGAACAGCAAAGAGTTCGGGTTTGTTTGCCCCGGCGATTTTATACCGCTTGCCGAGAAAAACGGGTTTGTTGTGGAGCTGGATTTCTTCATTCTCGAGGAGGTCTGCAAAATGCTCCGCCGCTGGCTTGACAAGGGAAAAACACCTATCGTTATCTCCGTCAATCAGTCTCGTCTGCACATAAACGACGACGACTACATTTGGCGTTTGCGCGAAATTGTTGACAAGTACGAAATTCCTTATGAATACATCGAGCTTGAGCTCACCGAGAGCGTTTTCACAGAGGACGCAGACCGTATGATTGCGATTATGAAAAAGCTCCACGAAATCGGTTTCAAGCTGTCGATAGACGACTTTGGCTCGGGGTACTCGTCGCTCAATCTGCTCAAGGATATCCCCGCGGACGTGCTCAAAATCGACCGCGAGTTCTTCAACGGTACGGTGAATTCCAAAAAGGGACGCGCCGTTATCTCATCGGTTGTCGATATGGCGAAAAACCTCGAAATGAACGTTATTTCCGAGGGCGTCGAAACTCAAGACCAAATCGATTTCTTGCAGGAAATCGACTGCAATATGGTTCAGGGCTATTATTTCTCGAAGCCAATGAAATTAAGAGATTTTGATGAGATGTGGGAAAAACAAAATTAAGGCTGAAATTGCGTTCGGCTGAATTTGGGAGGTGATATTATGTCCGAGGATAAGGAACTCGAAATTGAGCGGCTCAAGCGCGCTCTTTCCGAGGAAAAGGTGAAAAACTCCATTCTTTCGGAATATTCCCGCTTCGGTCTTTGGGAATATCACGTTGCCGATGATTTGTTCTATCAATACAAACCGCTGTTCGACAACATCAACGACCCGATTTCTCATTTCAGGGATACAATTATCGAAAACGGAAGCGTCTTTGCGGAGGATTTGCCCGAGTTCAGCAATTTCTGCTCCGCTATGGAACACGGCGAGGACGAGGTTTCCTGCGAAATCCGTGTTGTTAACAAGGACAGCGATACCGTTCGCATAAAATTTGAGGGAAAGCTGGTTCGCGATGAAAACGGTTTTCCGATAAAATATATCGGCAGAGTGCTCGACGTAACCGGTGAGGAAACCACCGCAGAACAGCTCTCCGACAAGCTCGACCCGCTTACCGAGGTGTACAACCTCAATGCTTTCCGCGAGCTTGCCGAGGAAAAACGCAAGGGCGCAAACCGCTATACAAACGCGGGACTGCTTGCTGTTGGCATCGACGATTTTCGCGGTATTATGGCAAAAACCGGCACGGACTATACCGATTATCTTCAGAAAACCGTGGCGAAAATTCTCGCGGGAATTAGCGTCTGCGAGCGCGACTGTTTTGTTGCGAGAGTTCGCGACGGTGAATTTTTGATGTTCCTGACATTTGAGGAACAGTCCTTCTTGGATAACCTCGCAAAGCGTGTAATAGTTAGCGTCAAAAACTATATCTTCGACGGAAACACCTGTACTGTCAGCGTCGGCGTGTCCACCTTCAAAAACGCGCGCCGCCTCGAGGACGTTTACGCGGAGGCTATGGCGGCTCTCGGCGAGGCTCGCAGAAGCGGCGGAAGATGCTATATGAGCTACTCGCCCGCGATGTCGATGAACGCTTATCAGTACCTCTCCGAGGTTTCCTCGGCACCCGATTTGTACAGCAACGTGAGCGGTTCTTCCAAAGTCTACGCGCTCGTTTTACAGGCGTTTTGCAGCAAAAACGAAAAAGACAGAACGCTCTATATGAAAGAGGCGTTTAAGACGGCAGGCGAGCTTCTCGGCGCGTCAAATATCTTCGTCTACAGCGACGACAACGGCAGATTTTTCCGCAACCTCACCTACAACGCAACCGGAAATCCGCTCGAATCCTGTCCGATGCTCAAAATCGACCTCTCGGACAGCGATATGAAATCGATTTTGTTCAACAAGCCAAAGCTGCGTATTCACACGGGCGGCGAGAAAATAAACGGCGTTGCTCTCGTTAACGGGGCAATCTGCGCCGAGTGCCGCGCGATAAAATACGAGGGACTTGTCTGCGAGTTTTTCGCGGTTGTTTTCAACAGCAGCTTTGAGCTGAACGCGCAGGATATTCAGATTATCGACGCGCTTGAAAATGCGCTTACAAAAATGTACGGCGAGTACAGAAACAACTCAAGCGAATTGGCGGCAAAGCGTCTCCAGCGGACGATTATCAACGACCATCGAATTGAGGGTTTTTCGATTGTGCCGGGCGAATACAGAGTTGAGCTCGTTCAGGACGCCGCGCGCGAGCACTACGGTCTCGAAACGGGCGATATCTGCTACAAAAAAATCTACGGGCGCGACAAGCCCTGCGAGGACTGCCCCACGAAAAAACTCGAAAAGGGCGAGCTTTTTGCGTCCTCCGCGCACTATGTTCCCGAAGAACGCCGCTGGCTTGATGTCGCCGCGTCCATTGATACAAACAACAACGGTGAGCCGCGCTATCACATCAGCTCAACCGATATAACCGACTGCCTCGGAAAAGTGAATATGTCCGACACCTTGACCGGACTTATGACCCTTAACGCATTTTCCGCGGAAGCATTGCGCTTAACCTCCGAGGAGAAGGGCGTTCACCGCTTCGTCACCGTCATCAATATCGCCGATTTCCGCCGCATAAACGAGGAAAAAGGCTACGAAACCGGAAACTCAATCCTCATCGCAGTAACCGAGATTTTAAAGGAATCGGTTGCCGCGGGCGAGCTTTTGTGCCGCTCCGAGGGCTCGCGGTTCTTTATGCTCCTCACAAGCGACAACGCCGAGGAGTATACCGACCGTGTTACTCAAATTATGAATAACATTCAAAAGCAGGTTCTGCGAAAGCTCCGCATTACGATTTATTTGGTTGCGGGCGCTTACGATATGGAAAGCGACAGCGTCGGCGTTATGGGCGGAGTTGACCGCGCAATTCGTGCGCAGAAAACAATCCGCGACCGCGCTTATTATCACGAAAATCTCATCGCGTTCTTTGACGACGCGCTCCGCGAGAAAATCAAGGAACGCCGCTATATCGAGGCAAATATGTTCACGGCGCTCGAGAACAACGAGTTTCAGGTGTTCTATCAGCCGAAAATCAGCATCGAGACCGGAAAGGTTGTCGGAGCAGAGGCTCTCGCGCGCTGGATTAGACCGGACGGCGAGGTTATTTCACCCGCAAAGTTTGTTCCGATTTTCGAGGAAAACGGCTTCATCACCGATATGGATTTCGCGGTTTACCGCAGGTCAATCGCCGACATCAGACGCTGGCTGCGGATAGGCATAGATGTGCCGCTGATTTCGCTCAACGTGAGCCGTCACCACCTCGGCGACGATACCTTCTGCGAGAAGCTGAACGCGCTGATTGACAACATCGGCGTTCCGCACAAATACATCGAGCTGGAAATCACCGAGAGTCTGCTCACCGACCACATCGAGAAGCTGATTGAAACGGTGACTTGGTTCAAGGAGCGCGGCTATCGCATTTCCGTGGACGATTTCGGCTCGGGCTATTCGAGCTTGAATTTGATTACAATGCTGCCGTTTGACACGCTGAAAATCGACGGCGGGTTCTTCCTCAAAAACGACCTCACCGAGAAAAACCGCAAGGTTATCACCTCGGTTGTCACGCTCGCGAAGAGCCTCAACCTCGAAACCGTTTCCGAGGGCGTCGAGACACAAACGCAGGTTGACTTCCTCAAGGAGCTCGGATGCGATATGATTCAGGGATTCTTCTACTACAAGCCGATGTGCTGCGAGCAGTTTGAGGAAATCCTCAAAAACCAAACGCCAAGCCTTGCCAGCACGCAATAAGCTTGAGGACGGTTCTACGAACCGTCCTCTTCTGCGTTTTTTAAATTTTCGCACTTCGCACGAAAATTTAAAAAGCCGCGGCACGCGAAAAAACTTTACTCGGCGATTTTCCGAATATTCTTTTTTGTCACAATATCAGAAATAATATCGCCCCTTGTTAGTTCAAGGGGCGAATTTTGTTGTCTGTCACACCGAATTTTTAGTTCACCTTTATGTTGATTGTTTTCACATTATCAACATAATTTTCAACCGAAAAAGCCTGTTTTTAATGCCAAAAGCTTGACTTTTTCAGAAAAATTGTTGAAAACAATGGTGAAAAGTTTGAAATTTTCGGGTTTTCAACGCGGTTTAAACAGCTTTCAACGTGGAAAATGTTGAATAATAACCCGATAAAATTACAAATCGTAAAGGTAAAAAATGTTATTTCACGGGCAAATTTTTGTCAAATATTGGCTCTCGCTTCGTCGAGAATGTTGGCATATTTTTCCATTTGTGCCTTTGAAAGCGACTTGCCGCTGTTGTACTCGCGGAGGTATCGCATAAGCTCCTTTGTGCCGAGGCACACATAGTCGTTTTCGCGCAAATTCAGCTTCAACCGCACATTCGGGTTCGAGAAATACAAAACCGTGTCAATCCAAACGTCCTCGCCCGCCGCATTGAAAATGCTCTTCACAATATCGCGCTGGCGGCGCATTTGCTTTATGGGGTTGTCCATCTCAATCGAGGTTGTTTTCCCGTTGCGGTAGAACTTCTGCTGAACCCATTTCTCGGATTTCCAGTTGCCCGAAATCGTCCCCGAGTGGTTTTTCACCTCGATTATCACAACACCCTTCGGGCTGATTATCAGCATATCAACCTCGGAGCGCCCGCGTTTATAGCGAATGGGGAGGTTGACGAAAATTATGTTGTCCCCCTCGAGCTTTTTCACCGCTTTGTATAAATTTTTCTCGCCGCTTCTGCCGCTGTTGAGGATATTATACCGCCGCGCGAGAATCATATAAGCCGCATTGCACGCGAAAATCAGCCCGATTATCACAATCGCCAGCGGCTTTGTTTCGTACATCTTAAACATCACAAACGATACCAGCAGCAGCACCGGCGCAACCCCGAGAAATACCTGCAAAACCAGCAGAACAGCAATTTTCTTGTTGTTCACGTTTTTGCAGCGAATTATTTTATTCACCGTTTACCCCTTACACATTGAACCTGAACAGCGTCACGTCGCCGTCCTGCATAACGTAATCCTTGCCCTCAAGCCGCACGAGACCTTTTTCCTTTGCGGCAGCCATTGAACCGCAGCTCATCAAATCATCAAAACCGACAATTTCCGCGCGTATAAAGCCCTTCTCGAAATCCGTGTGGATTTTACCCGCAGCCTGCGGAGCCTTCGTGCCTTTCGTAATCGTCCAAGCGCGAACCTCGGGTGTGCCCGCCGTGAGGAACGAAATCAGTCCCAGCAAGCGGTAGCCCGTCTTGATAATTCGAGCCAAACCCGAGCTTTCCAAATTCATATCCGCGAGAAACAGCTCCTTGTCCTCGTCGGGCATATCCGCAATCTCCGCCTCAATCTGCGCGCAAATCGGCAAAACCTCGGCGTGCTCCTCGGCTGCGATTTGCTGTACAGCCTTATACTGCGCGTTATTTTCAACGCCGTTCTTGAAATCAGCTTCGGACAGGTTTGCCGCGTAAATCACGGGTTTGTTCGACAAAAGCGGCGTGTCGTGAAGCATCTCGCGCTCCTCCTCCGAGAAATCATAGCTTCTCGCGGACTTTCCTTCCTCAAGGTGTGCCTTCAGGCTCTCGAAGAAATCAACCTCTTTTTGCAGGGATTTGTCGCCCTTCATCGCTTTTTTCGCGCGGTCAATTCTGCGGTCGAGAATTTCCAAATCCGAGAAAATCAGCTCGAGGTTTATCGTCTCGATATCACGCGCCGCGCCGATTGAACCGTCAACGTGAATGATATTCCCGTCCTCAAAGCAGCGCACAACGTGTACAATCGCGTCCACCTCGCGGATATTCGACAGGAACTTGTTTCCGAGACCCTCGCCCTTTGACGCGCCTTTAACCAAGCCCGCGATATCAACAAACTCCAGCGTCGCCGGAGTGAATTTTTCCGGGTGATACATTTCCGCGAGCTTGTCCAAACGCTCGTCGGGAACGCTTACGATTCCCACGTTCGGTTCAATCGTGCAGAACGGGTAATTCGCAGACTGCGCGCCCGCGTTTGTCAGCGCGTTGAACAAAGTGCTTTTGCCGACATTCGGCAAACCGACCATTCCAAGTTTCATTTCAATTCCTCACTTTATTTTTTTGAATACCTACAACAAAAGCTGCTCCGAAATAGTTATATATAATAACTAAAATTCCAGCGCCTCTCCCCCGCCGAGGTACATTATTCTGTCACCGAGAATTTCGTCCATTATATCAAAGCCTTTAAAGCCCGTGCAGTGACAAGCGTAGATTTTCTCCGCGCCCGAGTATTTGAGCGCCCGCGCGGTTTGCGTGACAAATTCCGTCGGGCAATTCAGCGATTTCGGATTGTTCCCAGAAAAGTGAAATCCGCCGATTACCGCGAGAATGGGTATTCCCGCCCAGCGCCGCAAAACCGTTTGCAGCATATTCTCCGCGCCGCAGTGAAAGCACCCACCGACTAAAATCAAGCCGTCAGACTTGCGCTTTTTCGGGAAAATCACCGCAAAGCTCTCGTCCGTGAAATCGGCAATTTGCGGCTTTTTTTCACCCTCGGGTACTACAAAATAGTTCTTGTCGGGGTTCTCGCACTTTTCCTCAAAATCCTCGCAGCTCGCTATATAAAAGCCCTCGCAAACCTCGGAGAAGTTGTTGAACAAAATCAGATTATCGGCGTATTTCTTGAAAAAACCTTTCCCGATACCCGCGGGCGTTTTGAAAAGCCCGTTTTTCCGGAAAACATCAGCCTTTGCTCCCGCGCGAAGATAAATCCAAGCATTCGGGTTGAGGCGCATTATGCTGTCGATGCCGCCGATGTGACCGAGGTGATTGTGCGTGATGAAAACGCCCGAAAGCTCGTCTATCGGCAGCCTCATTCGCTTCGCGTTTTCGACAGCTTTTCCCGTCAATCCCGCGTCAATCAGGTAATTTTTCCCGTTGTACTCAACAAAAAGCGACAGCCCTTCCTCGGAAAACAGCTTGTCATTCACGGCAGTATTTTCAATCAGACAGACAATCTTCAAACCAAAAACCCCCATTAAAGCCCGTGCTTTTTGATGTAGCTCTTAATCGCCGCGAAGCTCTCCTCGCTTAAACAGTGCTCCATTCGGCAAGCGTCCTCGGCGGCGGTTTTCTCGGAAATTCCCATCGACATCAGCCATTCGGTGAACAACAAGTGCCGCTCGTAAACACGCTCGGCGATTTCCCGTCCCTCGTCGGTCAGGGTAATCCGCCCGTTTTCGTCAACGTTTATGCAGCCCTCCGCCCGCAAATTCTTCATCGCAACGCTCACCGACGGCTTGGAAAAGTTCATTTCAGCCGCAATGTCAATGCTCCGCACCTCGCCGCGCCGATTTTGCAGAATTAAAATCGTTTCAAGATAGTTTTCTTTGGACTCCAAAATTCTGTCTTTCATACGCTCCCCCAGTCCCAAAAGTCAACACCGCATTATTTCGGAAATGCATAAAACGTTGTTATGCGGTGTTGCCTTAATCAATAGCTGCCCATACTCAACATTCTCGCGATAGTGCTGCCCGCGCTCACAATCGGGTACTCCCGCAGCGAGAAAATCACGCCGCTCTCGGGCGCGGTTATCTTTTGCACAACCGTGCCTGTTATCGGGGTGACAATTTCGCCGATTTCGCTGCCCTTTGCAAGCCACATATTGTGCTCAACGCGCGGTATAAACACGCCCGCGTCCGACGCGTGCACAACGTGAACTTCACCGTCCGTCGATAAATTCCGTGAGCAAACGTCACCTTAAAAGTCGAACGTTATGTGCAGTGATGCTTAATCAATAGCTGCCCATACTCAACATTCTCGCGATAGTGCTGCCCGCGCTCACAATCGGGTACTCCCGCAGCGAGAAAATCACGCCGCTCTCGGGCGCGGTTATCTTTTGCACAACCGTGCCTGTTATCGGGGTGACAATTTCGCCGATTTCGCTGCCCTTTGCAAGCCACATATTGTGCTCAACGCGCGGTATAAACACGCCCGCGTCCGACGCGTGCACAACGTGAACTTCGCCGTCCGTCGATATCATCGGATGAGAAATTCCGTGCTCGGCGACTGTCCAGATTCCGAGATTATTCATCAGATTGAAAATGCCGTGAAGCAGCTGCTCGCAGTAAACCGTGTTAATCCGCCCGCCAACACCCATTTCAACCGCAAGCGTAGGCACACCCTCGTTAATCAGCGCCTCGGCAAGCGAGCCGCCGCCAACCGCACCGGTCTCGTGTACCCAAACCAAGTCCGTGTTGAGCATTTTCGCGTAACGCATAAGATAATCGCTGTCGCGCGGCAGAATTCTCACCTGCGGTATCTCGCGTATGAAAATGTTGCTCGCGTGAATGTCAACGCAAACGTCCGCGCCTTTGATGTCCTCGACAACCTTCGCCGCGATGCTCTCCGAAATCGAAACAGGGTCGGGTGCCGAGAAAACGCGGTTCATATCAAGCGCCGATGTCGGTATTTCACGGCAGGCGCTCTCCAGCCCGAGCGGGTTTATCGCGGGATAAATGTCCACTCTTCCCGTCAAATTCTGCATATTCGCGGTTATCGTTTTCACCAGCTCGTAGCAGATATACTGCCCCTCAAGCTCGTCGCCGTGAACTCCCGTGACGATTGCAATTCGCTTGTCCGTTTCGGGATTTACCGCGCAAAGTGAGTTTCGCTTTATGGTAAGCTCCTCGTCGGTCGCCAGCTTTACCTTAACAATGTTTTCAATCATAGCTTAAATCCACCATTCCGGCGTAAGTGCGCCTAAATTGACGATTTTTTCGTTCTCATAGTCCAGCATTATTTCGATGTCCTTGTAATTATCAGGGCTTAGCTGAACCATAAGCTCACGGCAAGCTCCGCAGGGCGCGCCGGTTTTCCCGTCGGGAAGAACCGCGAGCACCTTTTTTATCACGCTTTCGCCGTTTGTAAGCATATTGAAAATCGCGTTTCTCTCGGCGCAAATTCCGAGCGTCGAGCAGGTGTCCACGCAAATTCCCGTGTAGATTTTCCCCGAGCCGGACAAAATTGCCGCGGAAACCTCGCCCGCCGTGACGTAATCGGAGACTTTCCGCGCGTTTTGCACGGATTTCGCCGCGTCAAACATTTCCTTCCAAACCTTTTCCATTAACCTTACCTCGCATTTTATCAGCACCGCATTATTTTATCCATTTAATTTGCACCGGCAAATAAGTTTGAGCGCGGCGCTGATTTTATTCAACCGATTTCAGCGACTCAACCATACTGATTTTCTTGAGCACGCGCGACATCAGCAGGTTCACCAAGAGCGAAAATGCCGCCGTAACCAAAAATGCCCACAAGAACGAGAGCGGGTGAATTGTGCGCCCGAACATAACCTCGTCGATTTCCGCGGTTTCGATTACGAACATACAAAGTGCCGTGCCAAGCCCCAGCCCGACCAAGCCGCCTATCAGCGACAGCACGATGTTTTCGCGGAAAACATACGCCGAGACCTCGTTGTCGTAAAATCCGAGCACCTTCAGCGTGGCAATTTCGCGAATTCTCTCGGTGATGTTGACGTTCGTCAGGTTGTACAAGACAACCAGCGCCAGCGCACCCGCCGACACAATCAGCACAACGGTAACCAAGTCCATAATCGACATAACATCGTGTATTTTCGACATTGACGACGCGTTGATGTTGACCGTGAGAACCTTGTCGGTTTTCAGCATAAACTCGCTGAACTCCTCGGATTTTTCGCTCACGCTCGTGATTCCGTTCTTGAAATACACGATATTGTAAACCGGCGTCGCGCCGAAAATTTCCTTATAATCGTCCTCGGAGAGATACAGATAGTGGCTTGTGTAATGCTCGGTTATGCCCGCGATTTTGACGCTCTTGTACTCGCCGTCCCTAATCTGAATTGATATTTCATCGCCTGCTTTCGCACCGAGGAGCTTTGCCGCTTTCTCGGAAATAATCGCACCGTCCGTGAGCGAGAGCTTTTTCTTGGACTTGCGCTCTCTGAAATCAATGAAATCACCGATTTTCTCGGCTTCCTCCGCGCATGTTATATAGCACTGCACCGCCGCGTCACCGTTTCGTGTCTCGTACTGTTTGATAAGCGCACGAGTGTACTGCGTATCAGGATTGTACTCCTCGAGAGCCGCGTAGATGTTCTCCACCTCGGACTGCTTCGCGTCGTTTTTGTACGCGATAAAACCGCTGTACTTGTTGATATCGAGATACTGTAAATCCACGATATCCGAAATCGAGTCCTTCAACCCAAATCCCGTGAGCGACAGCGCCGTACAGCCCGCAATTCCGATTACCGTCATAAACATTCTGCGCTTGTAACGGAAAAGGTTTCTGCCGCTGATTTTCGAGAAGAAGCCCATTCTGTTCCACAAAAACGGGATTTTCTCGATAAACACACGCTTTCCGGCTTTCGGCGCTTTCGGGCGCATAAGCGAAGCGGGTGTTTCGCGGAGCGCTCTGCGGCAGCTGAAGAACACCGTCAGGGCAATCGCCGCGGTCATTGTTCCTATCGAGAAAAGCATATTTCCAACCTCAAAAAGGTAGTGGAAATCTCTGATTGTGTACATCATCGAATACGCGAACATTATCACGGACGGGAACAAAACGCACCCGCCGAACGCGCCGAGCGTACCGCCGACAACCGCGCCCGATACCGCGTAAATCATATAGTGCCGCATAATCGCGCCGTTTCCGTAGCCGAGCGCCTTGATTGTGCCGATTTGCGTGCGCTGCTCCTCGACCATTCTCGACATTGTTGTAAGGCAGACAAGTCCCGCAACCAGCAAAAAGAACACGGGGAAAATCGCCGCGATTTTGTCAATTCTTTCGGCATTGCTCCCGTATTCGGAGTAGCCAACATTGTCATCGCGCGTGAAAATATACCACTCGGCATTTCCCGCGTCCGAAATTTTTTCCTTCGCGTCGGCGATTTCCTTTTCCGCTTTGGCAATCTTTTCGTTGTACTCCTGAACTCCGTCCTCGTACTCAACCTGACCGTCCGCGAGCTTTTTCTTTGCGTCTTCGATTTTCTGCAAGCCGTTCTCGTAATCAAGAACGCCCTGCTCGTATTCAGCCTTTTTCGCGTTAAACTCGGCTAAACCCTCGTTATAAGCGCGCTCACCGTCCGCAAGTTTCTGCGCGTTTGCGTTGTACTCGGCAAGCCCCGCGTTGTATTTGTCAAGATTTGCCGCGAGAACTTCCTCGAAAGCAGCAAGCATACTCTCTGCGGTGTTCAAATCTTCTTCGTTTGCGTCAATCTGCGCTTTCGCCGCTTCAAGCTCGGCTATGTTCTGCTTGAGCGTAGCTTTCGCTTCTTCTAATTCCGCGCGCTGCTCCGCCATAGCTTCTTTACCGTAAGCCTGCTCCGCGGCAATCAGCTGTTGTTCCTTTTCATCAAGCTGCGCGAGAGCCGCGTTGCACTGCGCCAAACCCGCATAATACTGCGCTTTTGCCGCTTCAAGCTGCTCTCTTCCCTCGACAAGCCCCTTTTTATTCGCGTCAATTTCCGCTTGACCTTCATCAAGCTGCCGTTTCGCGTCATCAAGCGTTTTCTTGCCCTCGGCAAGCTTGGATTTACCGTCATTCAGCTCGGCAAGCGAACTCGCGAGCTTTTTCTCCGCATCGGCAATCTGCACCGCGCCATCATCGAGCTTAATCTTCGCGTCGGCGAGCTCTTTCTCACCGTCCTCGATTTCCTTTTTGCCGTTTTCAAGCTCGGCTTTGGCGTCGTCCAGCTTCTTCTGTCCGTCAATCTTGCCCTGCGCCAAATCCTTTTCACCGTCAACGATTTTCTTCTGCGCATCACCGAGAACCTCGTCATAACGGATAATACTGCGCTCTTTGCCAAGCTCCTCGAGTTTATCGGAGAGCGTTTCGCGGTAATTTTCGTACTCCTCGGAGTAGCTCGACATACCGCGCAGGGTTTCCGAGTGAACGTAAATTTCCGTGTAAACGTCCGCGGTAAAATCGCTCTCGGGTACTATCATAAATGCGTCAAGCGCACCGTCACCGATTGTTGTGCTTCCGCGCTGACTCATAGAAACGTACATCGGCGAGTTGTACCGCCCGACAACCGTGTACTCCGTCCTTTTCAGCGGAAACTCCTCCGCCTCGGTCAAGTCAACAAGCGTTATCGTATCGCCGACATTTATGCTCTCGTGCAGCATATTGCAGCTTATCAGACATTCCCCGTCGTTTTCGATATCGCGCCCCTCGTAGATAACCGGAGTGTTCACGCTGTCAGGAAGTTTGGAATAAATTCGCGTGAGAAACTCCTTGTCGCCGCGCTCAACCGCCAAATCCGTATACTTTGACGTGTAAACCGAGCAGTCCTCGGGCAAAACGCTTTCAATCGCCGTTTTGTCTCCGTCCGTTAAACCAAACGTCGAAACCGCCCGCAAATCAAACAAATTCTGCTTGTCGTAATAATCATCGGCGGATATTTTCATATCGTTACAGGTTGCGCGAACACCGCTGAAAAAGCCAACTCCGATTACGCAAATCAGGAAAATGGACAAAAATCGGCTCTTTGTACCTTTAATTTCGCGTAAAGTGTTTTTAGTAATTGCCTTCATACTACCACTCAATTTCCTCAACAGGAGTCGGATTTTCGTTCAAAATAACGTCGCTGACCTTGCTGTTTTTGATTTTGATAACACGGTCTGCCATCGGAGTAATCGCGGTGTTGTGGGTGACGAGAATAACCGTCATTCCGTCCGCGCGGCAGGTGTCCTGAAGCAGCTTCAAAATCATCTTTCCCGTGTTGTAGTCAAGCGCGCCCGTCGGCTCGTCGCAAAGCAGCAGCTTCGGCTTCTTCGAGAGCGCACGCGCAATCGAAACACGCTGCTGTTCACCGCCGGAAAGCTGCGCGGGAAAGTTGTTCAGCCTGTCGGCAAGCCCAACCTTCGCAAGAATTTCCTCCGCGGGTATGTAATCCTTCTTCGTCTGCGCTGCGATTTCAACATTTTCCTTTGCCGTTAAATTCGGCAGAAGGTTGTAAAACTGAAAGATAAATCCGATATCAAATCGGCGGTAAAGCGTGAGCTGCTTTCGGTTGTACTTGTCAATTCGCTGACCGTCAACCGAAATCTCGCCCTCGTCGCTTGAATCCATACCGCCGAGCATATTGAGCACGGTTGTTTTTCCCGAACCCGACGGTCCGACGATAACAGCAAGCTCGCCTTTTTCGATATCAAACGTCATTCCGTCGGCGGCGTTTATCGTGACCTCGCCGACGTGATAACGCTTGTAAACGTCCTTTAAAGTTACAAAAGACATAAAAACCCTCTTTTAGCCTATGGTAATCTGGGAGACTCTTAAAACCGGTTTGAAAAGTGAAAATGGGTAGAGCGCGCCGAATGCTAGGAAAACCGACGAAGTAAGGCTTGATGCCTTACGAGGAGGTTTGACGACGCAGGCGGTGTGCTATACACATTTTCGCTCAAACAAGGTTTTAAGGGGCGACCTTATCCTTACCGCCCATATACGGTCTCAAAACCTCGGGGATATTTACGGAGCCGTCTGCGTTGAGGTTGTTCTCGAGGAACGCGATGAGCATTCTGGGAGGTGCAACGCAGGTGTTGTTGAGCGTGTGAGCGAAATAGTTTCCGTCCTTGCCCTTGATGCGGATTTTCAGGCGGCGTGCCTGCGCGTCACCGAGGTTAGAGCAAGAACCAACCTCGAAGTACTTCTTCTGACGCGGCGACCAAGCTTCAACGTCATAGCTCTTCACCTTCAAATCGGCAAGGTCACCCGAGCAGCACTCGATTGTTCTTACGGGAACATCGAGAGAGCGGAACAAATCAACGGTGTTCTGCCAGAGCTTGTCGAACCACATAGCCGAATCCTCGGGCTTGCAGACAACAATCATCTCCTGCTTCTCGAACTGGTGGATACGGTAAACGCCGCGCTCCTCGATACCGTGCGCGCCCTTTTCCTTGCGGAAGCAGGGTGAATAGCTCGTGAGGGTATACGGGAGCTTATCCTCGTCAAGAATTGTGTCGATGAATTTACCTATCATCGAGTGCTCGGAAGTGCCGATAAGATACAAATCCTCGCCCTCAATTTTGTACATCATTGCGTCCATTTCCGCAAAGCTCATAACGCCCGTAACAACATTCGAGCGAATCATATACGGCGGAATGCAGTAGGTAAATCCGCGGTCAATCATAAAATCTCTCGCGTAGGAGAGGCAAGCAGAGTGCAGTCTTGCGATGTCGCCCATAAGGTAGTAGAAACCGTTTCCGGCAACCTTTCTCGCGCTGTCGAGGTCGATACCGTTCAGCTTCTCCATAATCTCGCTGTGATACGGAATTTCAAAATCGGGCACAACCGGCTCGCCGTACTTCTTGATTTCAACATTCTCGCTGTCGTCCTTGCCTATCGGAACGGACGGGTCGATGATGTTCGGAATGGTCATCATAATCTTGGTAATTCTCTCGGCAAGCTCGCCCTGCTTTGCTTCAATCTGCTTTTGCTCCTCGGCAAACGAAGCAACCTGCGCCTTTGCCTTTTCCGCCTCGTCCTTCATACCCTTTGCCATAAAGCCGCCTATTTCCTTGGAAATGCGGTTTCTCTCGGCGCGCAGAAACTCCATTCTCTGAATGGACTTGCGGTTTTCCGCGTCAAGCTCGATTACCTCGTCAACAAGCGGGAGCTTCTCGTCCTGAAACTTTTTCTTGATGTTCTCCTTAACAACGTCGGGGTTCTCTCTCAAAAATTTAATGTCAATCATTGTTTTTCTCCTTTTGCTTTTCAGCATTTATTATTCGCGTTGATTTTGTTCAACTGCGCGATTTGCGTTAATTAAAATACTTAACTATACCCTCAAGCTGCTCCTTGTCGGCAAAGTCAATTTGCAGAATGTTTCCGCTCTTGTTCTCGGAAATGCGAACCTTTGTCCCGAGCAGCTCCGACAAGCTGACCTCGATTTCCGTGTAATAAGACAACCGCGGCTTCAGCTCCTTCTTGTCCTTTTCCTCCTCAAGCCGCGCTGCTTCACGCTTCGCGATTGCTTCAACCTGACGCACGGAAAGCTCGCCTTCCGCCGCCTTGTGAGCAAGCTCGGTCATCAGCGCCGCGTCCTTGACTTTTTTCAGCGCTTTGCAGTGTCCTGCGGACAAGCTGCCGTTGCGCAAAAGCTCCTGTACACCGTTCGGCAAAGCAAGCAGTCCGAGCGAATTTGCCACGGACGAGCGCGCCTTTCCAAGCACCTGCGCAAGCTTATCCTGTGTCATTCCAAACTTGTCGATAAGTTCCTTGTAACCGAGCGCTTCTTCAATCGGGTTGAGGTTTTCGCGCTGGAGGTTCTCAATCATCGCGATTTGCATCGCCTGTTCATCGGTCAAATCGTCGCGGATTATCACGGGGATTTCCGAAAGTCCCGCCATTTTTGCGGCTCTCCAACGACGCTCACCCGCGATTATCATATAATTTCCCGCCGCAATCGAGCGTACAATCAGCGGCTGCAAAACGCCGTGCTCGGTAATCGAGTCGGCAAGCTGTTTAAGAGTTTCGTTGTTGAAGCTCTTGCGCGGCTGATTTTTGTTTGGTTCAATCTCGCTTATTCGCAGCGTTGAAACGCCCTCTTCGCCGACATTGTTGTCAAAAAACAACTCGTCAAAGCTGCTTTCAGTCTTTCTTGCCATCTGCTTTCTCCCTCTCGCGAATTTTCGCCAAAATTTCCTTTGAAAGTCGTATGTAAGCGTCCGCGCCCTTTGAATTTTTGTCGAAGGTTATAATCGGCTCACCGTGACTCTGCGCCTCGGAAATGCGGACGTTACGCGGAATTTCTGTCCTGAAAATTGCGCGTTTATCGAAGTTTTTCTTGATTTCGTTCTTGATTTCGTTGCTCGACAGCAGCCGCTTATCCAGCATCGTGAAAACAATTCCCATTATGTTTATGTTCGGGTTGAACTTGTGCTTGATATTTTTAATCGTGTACATCAGCTGCGCCAAGCCCTCGAGTGCAAAATGCTCGCAAACCATCGGCACGATTATGGTATCGCACGCAACGAGCGTGTTTACGGCAAGCACGCCGAGCGACGGCAAGCTGTCGATTATCACGATATCGTAGTCGTCCTTGACCTGCAAAACCGCCTTGCGGAGCTGATAATTTTTCTGCTCCATATTGGTGAGCGCGGGCTCTGCGTCGCATAATTTTGACGTTGACGGCAAAATCCAGACATTTTTGCTCTCGGTTTTGATTATTGCCTCCTGCGGACGGATTTTTCCAACAACGACCTCATAAGACGTTGCCTCGAGCGTTTTTTTCTTAATTCCGAAGCCTGTTGTCGAGTTGCCCTGCGGGTCGAAGTCAATCAGCAGCACTTTTTTCCCGAGCGCGCCCAGCCCCGCGGCGATATTGACGGAAGTTGTTGTTTTCCCGACGCCGCCCTTTTGGTTCACCACGCCGATAACAATTCCCAAGAATATTCCCCCTTTTTCGATAATCTTACCTTTTTAGTATATCACACTTTTGCCGAAAAATAAAGCCCTTTTTACAAAAAATGTTCCACGAGGAACAATTTCGACATTTTAACCGAAAATGTTCCTCGTGGAACAATTATTCTATACATTATTATAAATTTAGGTGTTTATCGGAAATCTTATCGTGTATTCGTAGAATTTATCGGACTTTTCCGTAAGCAGCTCACACGGAATTTTGTCCTCGCGAATACGCTTTATAAGCGCGTTCAGCGAGTTCATATACAACCTCGGCGGCGCGGCAAAACGAACCGTAGACTTCCCGCGACGCTTTTCCTTTTGAGGAACACCGTTGAGCAACTTATTCACATATTCTTCCGTTTGATCAATATTCAAATGCCGCGAAACAACCGTCTCAATCGCGTTCTTCCGCAAATTCACATTGTCAATTCTCACAATCGCCCGCGCTTGCCTTTCGGACAAATTCCCCGTCACCAAAAGCCGCTTTTCCGCATCGGTAAACCGAAGCAGCCGCAGCTTATTTGCTATCGTGGACTGCGCTTTTCCAAGCCTCTCGGCGGCAACCTCCTGCGTCATTCCATAGTAATCGATGAGCTTTTCGATAGCAAGCGCCTCCTCAAAATAGCTCAAATCCTTGCGCTGAATGTTCTCGATAAGCGCGAGCACAGCCGACTGCTCCTCGTCAACGTTCATCACAATGCACGGAATTTCCCTCAAACCTGCGAGTTTAGCGGCACGCGTTCTGCGTTCACCGCTGATAATCTCGTACACCGCGCCGACTTTTCTCACGCAAACAGGCTGCAAAATCCCGTTCTCGCGGATACTAACGGCGAGCGATTGCAGCGCCTCGTCCGAAAATTCAACTCTCGGCTGCGAGCGATTTGGCACGACAAGCGAAATATCGACCATAACAACCTGCGCCGCAACCTTTTCCTTTGCTTTAAACAATCCGTTCATAAAAAATCCTCCCCAATGTTTTTCTTCATTGTAACACGGGGAGGAAATAATTTCCAGCTGGAAATATCGCACTTTTCGCCAAAAAACAGGCGATTTTCGCAATTTACAGCGGTTTTTTTGAGATATTTGCAAAGCTTCGCGGATATTTTGTCGGAGTTTGCGATATTTTTTTGACAACAACCAGCCGCCTGTCATCGCCGCTCGGAAGCTTGTAATCAACCGTTTTCTCAAGCTCACCGCCAAGCGTCTTTATCGCGTTTTTTGCCAAATCAACGTCCTCGTTCAGCGTTTTAAGTGCGATAAAACGACCGCCTTTTTTCACGAACGGCATGCAAAATTCCGTTAAAACGGGCAGCGCTGAAACAGCCCGCGCGGTTGAAAAATCGTACTTTTCGCGGCGCTCTCGACCAAGCTCCTCGGCGCGCGCGTGTACGATTTCAGCCTTAATTCCGAGCTTTTCGCACACCTTTTCAAGATACACGCATCGTTTCTGCAAGCTGTCGCAGAGAGTTCCTTTCAAGTCATCGCGCCAAATCAACAGCGGGAGCGACGGAAACCCCGCGCCTGTACCCACGTCAATAAAGCTTGATTTCTCGGGAATTTCAAGCATTGAAAACGGCAAAACGCTGTCCACAAAATGCTTTTCGACAACCTCGGAAAAGTCGGTAATCCGCGTCAAATTCACGCTCTTGTTGTATTCGAGCATAAAATCCGAGAGCGCCGCGAGCTTTTCCGCCTTTTCAAGCGTGAGTTCAAGCCCTGCCTTGGAAAATGCCTCGACAATATATTCGGAGTTAGTCATTTTTCCCGCCTTTCCCCGCCAGCCAAATCAGCAGCACCGACACGTCCGCGGGATTTACCCCCGAAATTCGTCCCGCTTGCCCGACATTCAGCGGCTTGTGCTTGTTCAGCTTTTCCTGCGCCTCCAGCCGCAAGCCCTTGATTTCACGATAATCGATATCAATAGGCAGCGCCTTTTGCTCCAGCTTTCGCGCCTTTTCAATCTGCTCCGCCTGTATTTTAATGTATCCCGCGTATTTCAGCTCGGTCTCCAGCCGATTGATAAGCGAAATTTTCAGCTTCGGTCGCTCCGCGTCAAACTGCTCAAAATCGGTATAAGCAAGCTGCGGCCTTTTCAGCAGCTCGAACAATCGAATTCCCGCAGAAATCGGCGTTGTACCCTTTTCGACAAGCATTTTATTCAGCTCTTCGGTCGGGTGAATGGTAACCTTTTTTATTCTCTCGAGCTCGCTGCGAAACAGCCTGTCGTCCTCGAGAAACCGCTCCCAGCGCTCCTCGGAAACCAGCCCAACCTCGTGTCCCAGCGGCAAAAGTCTTTCGGGAGCGTTGTCCTGACGCAAAATCAACCGAAACTCGCTGCGCGAGGTCATCATTCGGTACGGCTCAGAGCACCCTTTCGTAACCAAATCATCGATAAGTGTACCGATATAACTTGTCGAGCGCTCGAGAATAACAGGCGATTTGCCTTGAATTTTCCGCGCCGCGTTAATTCCCGCGACAATTCCCTGCGCCGCCGCCTCCTCGTAGCCCGATGTACAGTTAAACTGTCCCGCGCCGTACAGCCCGCTGATTTTCTTGAACTCAAGTGTCGGCAAAAGCTCCAGCGGGTCGCAGCAGTCGTACTCGATTGCATACGCGGGGCGCATTATCTCGACGTGCTCCAAGCCTTTTATAGTGCGTAAAAACTTGATTTGCACGTCCTCGGGCAGCGAGCTCGACATTCCCTGCAAATAACATTCGTCCGTGTCCAACCCCATCGGTTCAACGAACAGTTGGTGCCGCTCCTTGTCACGAAACCGCACAATTTTGTCCTCAATACTCGGGCAATAGCGCGGTCCTACGCCCTCAATCCTTCCCGAATACAGCGGCGACCTGTCGAGATTTTCGAGAATAATCCGATGAGTTTCGGCGTTCGTGTAGGTCACCCAGCAGTCCGCTTGGTTCTTCATCTCGGCGGTGTTGTCGAACGTAAACGGCATAATTTCGTCATCACCGCTCTGCTTCTCCATAACAGAAAAATCAATCGACCGCCGATGAACGCGCGCGGGAGTTCCCGTTTTAAACCGCCTCATCGACAGCCCGAGTTTCTTCAGACACTCGGTAAGCTCGGTTGACGGCAACACGTTATCAGGACCAGCAGCATAATTCAGCTCGCCGATATGGATTTTCCCGTTCAAATAAGTACCCGTGGTAATTATCGCCGCCTTACACGGATAAATCGCGCCGAGCTTTGTCCGAACAGCCACAATTTTCCCGTCCTCAACGTCAACCGCAGTCACCTCGCCCTGCTTTATAAACAGATTTTCCTGATTTTCGAGCGTCTGCTTCATATAAGCGTGGTATTTCACGCGGTCTGACTGCACGCGCAGACTGTGAACCGCAGGGCCTTTTCCCTTGTTCAAAATCCGCGATTGAATAAAGGTTGCGTCAGCGGCTCTACCCATTTCACCGCCGAGCGCGTCGATTTCGCAGACAATCTGCCCTTTCGCCGAGCCGCCGATGCACGGATTACACGGCATATTCGCGATACAGTCGAGCGAGAGCGTAAAAATCGCGGTTTTGAGCCCGAGTCGAGCCGCCGCGAGAGCCGCCTCGCAGCCCGCGTGCCCCGCGCCTATCACGCAGACATCGTATTCTTCCAAAGTATAATTCATTTTCTCTCCGTAATTGTTCCACGAGGAACATTTTTCTACAAAACTTTTCCCGAACGAGTGGTTCGGGAAAAATTATTCGATTACTCCTCGGAGTTGTCTTCTCCGCTTTCTTCTTCGTCATCAACAGGCTCGTCGGGCTCGATAACCTCGGCGGCGTCCTCGGCAAGCGAAGCCGCAACCTCCTCGTCCGAAGCCTTCTCAACCTCTTCGATTTCCTCCGTATCATCGTGAGGAGTACGGCTGAATGTGGCAACGCGGTCTGTTGCACCGAGCCGCATTACGCGGACACCCGAAGCTGTTCTTCCCATAACACGCAAATCATTCGCGCGAATTCTTATGAGAACACCCTCCGCGCTTATCAGAATGACATCATCATCGGGTCCCAGCGTGCGGATACCGATAACCGCGCCCTTTTCCTCGCTTACGGGATAATTCTTCAAGCCCATACCGCCGCGCTTTTGCAGACGATAGCTCGAAGCCGCGCATCTTCTGCCCATGCCCTTGTCGGTTACGGTAAGAATTGTCGCGTTCTCGTCAAAAATCTTGGTTGCGCCGACAATAAAATCATCTTCGCGCAGCTTAATCGCACGAACACCGCGCGCGATTCTTCCCATAACACGGATATCGTTTTCGTCAAAGCGGATAGCAAAACCGTTTCGGGTTGCCGCCATAACGGTACAGTCGCCCTCGGTCAAAAATCCGCCCGCAATCTCATCGCCGTCGTTGAGCGAAATCGCTCTCAAACCGCCTTTTCTCACGTTCTTGAACTCGGAAAGACGCGTGCGTTTAACAAGACCGTTTTTCGTGAGACAGATGAAAAACTTGTTGTCGGCGAAATCCATTGTTGTCATCATCGCAGCAACCTTTTCGTCCTCTGAAAGCTGAAGCAGATTGACAATATTCATACCGCGCGACTGCCTGCTTCCCTCGGGAACTTGGTAGCATTTCAAGCGGAACATATTTCCCTTATTTGTGATAAAGAGGATATTTTCGTGGCTTGAGGAGATGAACATACTGTCCACAAAATCCTCGTCACGCTGCTTCATACCCGAAACGCCGCGTCCGCCGCGCTTTTGGATATTGTACACCTCTGCGGGCTGGCGCTTGATGTAACCCATATTTGTGAAGGTAACAACGCAATCCTCCTCGGGAATCAAGTCCTCAATATCAACCTCACCGCTGACAGGCTCGATAGCAGTTCTTCTCTCGTCGCCGAACTTTTTCTTGATAACAGCAAGCTCGTCGCCGATAAGGTGAAGAAGCTTTGAGTTATCCGAGAGCAGCTCCTCCATATTCTTGATAACCTCGCGTTTTTCGAGAAGCTCGTCCTCAATCTTGCTCTTTTCCATACCGGTCAGCGCGCCGAGTCTCATCTGAACGATAGCTTCAGCCTGTTCCTCGGAAAGCGAGTAGGTGTGCGCGGAGAAAAATCCCGTCTGCGAAACATCGATATTCTTGAAACGTTCAATCAGGCGTTCTTTGCCCTCGGGGATAGTTTTGGAGCTTCTCAAAATCGCGATAACCTCGTCGATGAAGTCAATCGCAATTAAAAATCCCTCAAGGATATGCTCGCGCTCTTTTGCCTTGTCGAGGTCAAACTTTGTCCTTCTTGTAACAACGTCAACCTGGTGATTGAGATAATGCGTGAGCATTTCTCTCAAAGTAAGCGTTTTCGGCTCACCGTTGACGAGAGCAATCATAATAACGCCGACGGTATCCTGAAGCTGCGTGTAGGTATAGAGCTTGTTGAGGACAACATTTGCGTTTGCGTCGCGCTTCAAATCAACGACAATTCTCATACCGTCGCGGTCGGACTCATCATTGCAGGAAGCAATTCCGTCAATACGCTTGTCGCGCATAAGCTCGCCAATATTTTCGAGCAGCTTGCGCTTGTTGACCATATAGGGAATTTCGTTTATGATAATTCTCGTGCGGTTGTTTTCTTCAACAATATTTGCTTTGCCGCGGAGAACAATTTTACCGCGTCCCGTATAATAAGCCGAGCGAATACCGCTGTAGCCCATAATAATGCCGCCCGTCGGGAAATCGGGTCCCTTGATGCAGGTCATCAAATCCTCGATAGTTGCGTCGGGATTGTCGATAAGCATCAAAATCGCGTCGATAACCTCGTTCAGATTATGCGGAGGAATATTTGTTGCCATACCGACCGCGATACCGTTTGAGCCGTTTACGAGAAGATTAGGAAATCTCGACGGCAAAACGACGGGCTCGAGGAGCTTGTCATCATAGTTTGTCTGAAAATCAACAACCTTTTTGTTGATATCGGAAACCATTTCGTTTGCGATTTTAGACAAACGTGCTTCTGTATAACGGTAAGCAGCGGCAGCGTCGCCGTCAACCGAACCGAAGTTTCCGTGACCGTCAATCAGCGGATAGCGCATTGAAAACGTCTGCGCAAGACGAACAAGCGCGTCGTAAACGGAAGCGTCACCGTGGGGGTGATATTTACCGAGAACCTCACCGACGGTATACGCGCACTTACGAAACGGCTTGTCCGAGGTATTTCCGGCGTCGTTCATCGTGTAAACAATTCTGCGGTGAACGGGCTTAAAGCCGTCGCGCACGTCGGGGAGCGCTCTTGAAGTAATAACCGCCATAGAGTACTCGATGAAAGATTTCTTCATTGTTTCCTCAAGGTCGATATTGTGGAGCTTTTCCAAGCTGAAATCTACGTCCATTATTCCTCCTGTTTACCGTCAAAAATTCAAGCCCGAGAGCTTTTTCGTAAGGAACTCGCGAATTGCGGTTTGTTGTTCATCGGAAAGGCAGCGCTTCGGGAAGCAGTAAATCTGCCGTCTTGCCAAAATCAAAAGCAGCGACATATCACTCTCGATAAAATCCAGCATATCCTCGCCGAACCTGAACACCGATTTAATCGGCTTGTCCGCTTTTGGGGCAGCATTTTCGATTTCGCTGTTATTTTCAAAAATCTCGGCTTCTTCGCTGTTTTCAGCATTTTCCTCGTCAACCGTCTCGGCTTCTTCGACAACCAAATTTTCAAAAAATTCGGTCTTTTTGATAATAGTCTCGATTTCAATTCTGTTGTCGAAAATCTTGCAGTGATAATCCTCGGGACTCATATTCTTGATTGTCTCGAGCACCTTTCGCCTCATACGCTTTTTCTCGGTGAGCGAGTAATACAACCCAAACGAGCAAAACGCCAGCGCGAAATAAAGCACAATCTGCGTAGCATTGAAACCTTGAGTTGAATTGAAAACAATCGCGACTATCGCGGCAACCGCAAGCAGCGAGTAAGCAACAATCGAGAGCTTTCCCCTTCTCGACGAAAAACTCTTCTGAAAGGTTTTCATAGCGTCATCGGTTTCTTCGAGGGTGTTGTCGTAGGAAAACTCGGCGATGATTTTCTGTTGTTTTTTGGTTTTTTCCTTTTTTGCAAGCTCCTCGGCTTTCAAATCGGGCAGCAATCCGTTAGAAATATCAATCACCTCGTTTTTATACATCAAGATTTTCCGCGAGCTTTGCGTTAGTTTCGATAAACTGTCTGCGCGGTTCAACCTTATCGCCCATAAGAATGGTCATAATTTCGTCAGCCTTTGCCGCGTCCTCGACGGAAACGCGGAGCATTGTGCGGGTTTCGGGATTCATTGTGGTTTCCCAAAGCTGCGAGGGGTCCATCTCACCGAGACCTTTATAGCGCTGAACATCGGTTTTTCCGCCGTCCGCGCCGAGCTGTGCGATATATTCATCGCGTTCCTCGTCCGAGAACGCATAGCGAACCTGTTTACCGCGTGAAACCTTAAACAGCGGCGGCTGCGCGATATAAACGTGACCTTCCTCAATCAGCGGGCGCATAAATCTGAAGAAAAACGTGAGCATAAGCGTTCTGATGTGCAGACCGTCAACATCGGCATCTGCCATTATGATAACTCTGCCATAGCGCAGCTTGCTTATATCAAAGTCCTCGGCAATTCCCGTTCCAAGCGCTTTTACAATAGGAGAGAGCTTGTCGTTATTATAAACCTTATCGGCGCGTGCCTTCTCAACATTCAGCATTTTGCCCCAAAGTGAAAGAATAGCCTGAAAACGTCTGTCTCTGCCCTCTTTCGCAGAACCGCCCGCCGAATCTCCCTCGACGATATAGATTTCGGTGTGCGTGGGGTCAGAATCGGAGCAGTCCGCGAGTTTTCCGGGCAAACCGTTCGAGTCCATAACAGACTTACGCTTTGCTTCCATAGCCTTTTTCGCGGCGTCACGCGCAGCCTGCGAGTTTATCGCCTTGTTCATAATAATCTGCGCGGTTTCGGGGTGCTCCTCGAAATAATAGGTGAGCTGCTCCGTGGCAACCTTATAGACTGCGGGCTGAACCTCGGGATTTCCGAGCTTACCCTTTGTCTGCCCCTCAAACTCGCACTCGGGGAGCTTAACCGAGATAATCGCGTTTATCGCCTCGCGGATAGCCTCGCCACTAAAACCGTTAAACGGTTTTTCGTCCTCGCCTTTTTTGGCAGCTTTCTTCTTTACCTTATTTTTCTCGTTATTTTCCTTATAAGTCTTGGTGTAGTCATTTACAACCTTGTTGAGCGCGCGCTTAAAACCGAGCTCGTGCATACCGCCCTCGCCCGTGTGGATATTATTTGCAAACGAGCGGAAAATCTCGCTGTTGAAATCGTCGGTGTACTGAAAAGCGATTTCAACCATAATATCATCGACGCTGCCCTTAAGATAAATAATATCGGGGTGCAGAACATTTGCGCCGCGCTTTTGGTTCAGCCACTCGATATAAGAGCAAATTCCGCCTTCGTACTGATACGTCTCGTTAATGGGATTATTTTCATCACGCAAATCGTGGAGCGAGATTTTAAGTCCCGCGTTAAGGAAAGCCTGTTCTCTCAAACGCTCCTGAAGAGTTTCAAAGCTGAAAACAGTCGTATGGAAAATCTCACCGTCGGGCTTGAAGGTAACTTGAGTTCCCGTGTGGTCGGTTTCGCCGATTATTTTGATAGGCTCGGTGTAAGTACCACGGTCAAAGCGCTGAAAATGAACATTTTTACCGTCATGAATTTCAACCTCGAGCCACTCCGAAAGCGCGTTTACAACGGAAGCGCCGACGCCGTGCAGACCGCCCGAAACCTTATAAACGCCGTTGTTGAACTTACCGCCCGCGTGAAGCACGGTAAAAACAAGCGTCGCCGCGGAGATGCCCTCGGCGTGATTTATACCCGTGGGAACGCCGCGTCCGTCGTCGATAACGCGGATAACGTTGTCGGGAAGGATAGAAACGTCGATATGCTTGCAGAAGCCCGCGAGAGCCTCGTCAATCGCGTTATCGACGATTTCGTACACAAGGTGGTGCAGACCGCCCTCGCCCGTCGAACCGATATACATACCGGGGCGCTTGCGAACGGGGTCGAGACCTTTGAGGACTTGTATGTCGTCGCCGTCATAGCTCTTATCAACAACGTTTTCGTTTTCAGCCATAAAATTACTCCTATCAAAAATTCAAACTAACCATATTATATATAGTATACCACAAAACCGCATAAATTTCAAGCATTTTACGGCTTTTCTGCGTAAATTTTTCATCATTTTTCGCGCGCTCGGGCAGCGATTGTGCGGTTGGAAACGTTCGAGATAAAGACATTTTTGTCAGTGACGATGAAGCTCTTGGGCATATCCTCGGAAACGTTTACAACAACACCTTTTTTCTGACAAAAATTAAGAAACTCCGCGGTTGTTCGGCTCACGGAGCATTCTTCAATATCGAAAATTCCAATAACATCGTCGGATTTTACGGTAATTTCACCGCCGAGGTGCAAGAACATAATTTTCAACCTTTCCCTAAAAAAATTGTGGAAAACTCCCGAAAACCCGTTCAGATTTCCGAAAATCCACCGTTTTCGACATTCCAAGCCTTGCCGCCGCTCATTGACGAGAGGTCGTTCAGATTACAGCAAGTAATAAAAACCTGACTTTTTTCAATATGGTGAATAATATAGTCGCGCCGAACGTAATCAAGCTCGCTGAAAATATCGTCGAGAATGACCACAGGGTTAGTTTTGTTCTTGCGCCGAATAATTTCCGCCTCGGAGAGTTTAAGGGCAAGCGCGGCGCTTCGGAGCTGCCCCTGCGAGGCAAAATCGCGCGCAGCAAGACCGTTAACAAAGAAATTTACGTCGTCGCGGTGAACGCCCGCCAAAGTGTATCGCAATTTCATTTCCGCAGCAAGATTTTTCTCCAGCTCTTTCATATAAATCTTATACAACTTGTCTAAATCATCAAAATTTATACTCTCTGTCTTAAATACAGAGCTCTGATAATCCATATCCAGAGTCTCCGAACCGCCCGTTAGCTCGGAATAAATCCCCGCGGCGCAGCTTTTCAAAAAGTTAAAGTACTTGAGCCGCCCGTAAGTAACATTTATCCCTTCTGTCGCAAGAACCTCGTCCCACGCGGCAACTTGCGCGGCGAGTTCTTTTTCGCTGCCAAAAAATCCCGTGAGTATATTATTACGTTGTTTTAACGTTTTGTTATATCTCGAGAGCTTTTTCAGGTGCGTTTTCGTCTGCATCAAAGCAACATCGTCGAGATAATTCCGCCGAAGTTCCGGCGCACCCTTGATTAAATTCAAATGCTCCGGTATAAAAACGACATATTTCAACACTCCGTATAATTCTGCAGCGTCTTTCATCTTGATATCGTTGTATTTTATCTCGACATTATTTTTACTGATAGTATAATTGATAATATTTTCACGCTCGGTAATATCATCACGGAATTTCAGCCTTACCAAAACCTCGGCTTTCGGGTCATCTGCGGGAACAAACTGCGAAAAACGAACACGTCGGAAACTCCCCCCAAGGCAAACCGAGATTGCTTCGCAAAGGTTGGTTTTCCCCTGGGCGTTTTTTCCGACGAAGATGTTTAAATTCGGGTCAAAGCAGATTTCCGCTTCTTTGATGTTGCGAAAATTGCGCAGATAGATTGAGGTTATATACATTACTCCGATTTTTCCTCGGCAGCCTCCTGCTCGTCATAAACGACCTTATACTTCTTGTTCTTATATTCGATAACGTCACCCGGCTTAATTTTTTTACCGCGCTTTGTGCAGCAAACGCCGTTCACGTTAAATTCACCGAGGTCAATCAAAATCTTCGCTTTTGCACCTGTTTCGGTAAATCCGACGAATTTGACAAGCTGGTCGAGCTTAATAAAAGGGGTAACGATTTTTAATTCTTCCATTTTCCTAACCTTTCTCTAAACAATTAGTAGATTTTTGTCAAAATTATACACTTTGACGAATTTATTTTAATCTCATGGGGAGAAGGAAGAACGTAAACTCCTTCCCTTCCATGGGAACAATCAAAACGGGCGAAACCGCCGACCCGGTGAGGATAACCTTAACCTTGTCGGTATCGCAAGCCTTGAACGCGTCGAGAAGATATTTCGCATTAAAGCCGATTGTGATGGGCTCACCGTTATACTTAATGTTAATTTTATCGTTAACTTTACCGAGAGTAGTCGTACAGCTCATTGTAATAAAGTCGCTTCCGAACTCGCAGCGAACGGGAGACTTGTTTTTCTCGTTAATAACGAGCATCGCTCTGTCGAGCATATCAATAATCTCGCGGCAGTTGACCTCGGCGAAAACGTTTCCGTCGGTGTTAAGGTGCTTTCTGTACTCGAGGAAATCGCCGTTGATGAGGCGAGAAATCATCGTGTACTTATCAACTTGGAAGGAAATCTGATTTTTATCTATACAAACTGTAACTTTCTTATCATTTTCATCAGAAAGTATATGAGTAAGTTCTTCAAGCGTCTTGTTCGGAACGATAAAATCGATATTCTCGGCGGTCACGTTCTCCTGACGAAGCGCAATTCTGATTCCGTCAACCGCCACAACGCTCAAAACGTTATCGACAATCTCAAACTTGCAGCCTGTGAGCGCGGGCTTGGTGTCTGTGGTCGCGCAGGCGTACTTTGTCTGATTTATCATACTTTTAAGCAGCGGCTGCGGCATAGAAAAACCGCTTTGCGTGCCTGTCTGCGGAACGGGCGGATATTCGTCTGCCCTCATACACATTATGGAAAATTCTGTCAATCTGCTCTTAATAGTTGCAGTTTTATTTTCTCCAATATCGAACTCCAATATTCCCGACGGCATTTTTCTTACAATTTCGCAGAGCATACGCGCATTTATAACAGTGCTTCCGTTCTCGCCGTCCGTTACGGGAATTTCGGTTCTGATACCGATTTCAAGGTTATAGCCGGTAATGGTGAGCTTATTGTCCGAAAGCTCGAGAAGCAGTCCCTCGAGAGCGGGAATAGTTGATTTTGAAGCCGCAGCCTTTGAGGTTGTGAGAAACGCCTCGAGAATAATTTCCTTTGCGATTGAAAATTTCATAAAAATCTCCTTAACTTAACCGCCGTCAAATGAAATCAAATCAAAATCCGATGATATGATATCATAATGATAATTATTATTTAATAATAATAATAATAAGGGCGGTGTAAACTGTGGAATATCGAAAAATTCGCTTTCCAAAGCCAAATTTAAAGCAATTTTATTCAACCGATAAATGTTCAAAAAAACGTAAAAAGTTTAAAACTCTTTTCACATTCAACAGACTGTTAATTAACGTTGAATAAAAGTTAAAAAATCCGTTAAATACTCGATTTATTCAGCTTTTTAAACAAGCTGAATTACTGATTAGTTTTGACGTTCTTGATAATATCCTCAACGATAGAGCGGAAACCGCTGTCGCGTTCCATTTCCTCCTTGACGGACTTTATCGCGTAAACCATAGTCGAGTGGTCGCGCCCGCTGAACTCTTGTCCGATAGACTCGTAGGACAGCTCGGTTACGTTCTGAATGACGTAAATAGCAACCTTACGCGCCTGCGAAATATTCGCGGTTCTTCTCTGTGAGCGCATTTCGTCGGGCTCGATGTTGTATATCTTGGCAACCTCGTTTATAATCTTGTCAACAGTGACAGGAATAGGCTGATGGTCGGTGACGATATCCTTTATGACGTTCTGTGCGACTGCGATTGTCGGCTTGACCTGTGAAACGACGAACAGCGCGTTCAGCTTTGTAACAACGCCCTCAATCTGACGGATATTTGACTTCAGCTTTGTCGCGATATAATCGATAACATCGTCGGAAATGTTGAAATGCAGCAGCTCTGCCTTTCTTTGAATAATAGCAAGCCTTGTTTCGTACTCCGGCGGTTTAACATCGGCGATAAGTCCCGAGCTGAACCGCGTTCTCAATCTGTCGGAAATCGACTTGATTTCTTTAGCGGGGCGGTCGGACGTGAGGACAATCACCTTATTCTGATTATACAGCTCGTTAAAAATATGGAAGAACTTCTCCTCGGTTTGGTCCTTGCCGGCGATGAATTGAATATCGTCAATCAAAAGCGCGTCGGCGCTGCGATATTTTTCGTCAAAGCTCTCGACGGTGTTGGACGAAATCGAGTGAAGAAACTCGTTTGTAAAGGTTTCTGCGGGAGTGTAGATTATGTTTATTCCGGGGAAATTCTTCTGCATTTCAAACTGAATTGCGGAAAGCAGATGTGTTTTTCCAAGACCGGAGTCGCCGTAAATAAACAGCGGGTTATATTTTTCGTGCTGCTTTTTGGAAACAGCCTTTGCTGCGGCGTGCGCGAGGTTATTTGACGGGCCGACAATAAAGTTATCGAAAGTATAGGTAATCTTCTTATCGATATTTACGACGGTATCCTTGACGGGCTCGGTGTTTATCAACTCGGAAATAACCTGCTTCTGCGCGGAGATTTTGTCGTCAACGACAATTTCAACCTTCATCGGCACACCGAGGATATTTTTGAGCTGCTCCTCGATTGACGGAAGATACAGCGACTTGAGCGTTTCTTTTTTGAACTCGTGGTCGGTTGCGAGGACAAAGGTATTTCCGTCCATACGCAGCGGCACGAGCGGGTCGAGCCAGAGCTCTCTCGCGGCGCTTGAGATGTCGTATTCCTTGACGCAGTTGTCCACAACGCATCTGTAAATATCCGAAAGGGAAGAAAGATTGTTCATTGTCGGTTCACCATTCCAAATTTATAAAAATCTAATTTTTTCAATAAATCATATCTATATAAATTGTACCATAAAAGTCGAAATTTTTCAAGCAAAAATACCAACTAAAAATTCGGAATATCTTGTGAATTTTCAACAAATGATATAACAAACAGTAAAATTTCATTATATATTACAAAACGAAAACTCATTATTGCAACGGTTTTAAACCGAAGCTGTTGAAAGTGGAAAATAAAAATATACAAACAGCAAAGTAAATTAAATTGTTGAAAACTCGGTTGAATAAGTTAAAAAGTCACTTATCCAAGCCAAATTTTGATATAAAAAATGGGGAAAACTCAAAATAGTTCTTTTGAACCAAAATTTTTTACTTGATTTTAGCTAAAACTTTACGAAAAGTATATTTTTTTCATCAACGAAGCAATGCGATTTTTCCGCTTTTTTGAATATTATTCGGAATTTATGTTGAAAAGTTTTTCTTTTATCAAGATTTTCGGTCAAAATCGGCGTACTTTTCAACAATTAAACTGTTAAATTCAGTGATTTTTGTTGAAAACTCGGTTGAGAATGTTAAAATTCCTTTTTAAATTGCGGAATAAAAATCTGTTTAGATTTTGGAAATTAAAGTTGAAAATGAGTGAAAGTTATGTGCAAAAACTTTTTATTCAACAAAACCGTGTTGATTGTTGAAAGGAAAACTTCATTCTCGCGCATAATTTCGGCTGCTCAAAATCATTTTTGCAAACAAAAAGAGCGAGTTCTCACCCGCTCTCCTTATTATAATATCAGTACAAATTGTTGAGAATAATCTCGGAAATCTTGTACAGCGGCGCCTGAACCTCGACCGCGCCGATATTGTACGCCTCCATCGGCATACCGTAAACCACGCAGGTTTCCTTGTCCTGACCGATTGTAAACGCGCCTGCCTGCCGCATTTTGAGCAAACCTTCCGCACCGTCGCGGCCCATTCCCGTCAAAATCGCGCCGATTGACAGCGGTCCCGCGACCTCGGCAACCGACGAAAACATCACGTCAACCGACGGACAATGCCCCGAAACCTTTTCGCCGGGCTTGGAGCTGATATAATAGCCCTGTCTGTCCTTGCAGAGCCGCAGATGATGCTCACCCGCGCCGACAATAACCAGCCCTCTGCGCAGTCGCTCGCCGTCCACAGCCTCTTTTACCTCCATTTTACAGGAGTTGTTGAGCCTGTCGGCGTACAGCTTTGTAAAACCCGCGGGCATATGCTGCACGACGATAACCGGCGGCGTATCCTCGGGAAAAAACCTGATAACCTGTTCAAGCGCTTCCGTGCCTCCGGTAGAAGCACCAAGCGCGATTATAGCCTCGCTTTTTTTCAGCCGAGTGTGCTTGACGTAATTATTGCTCAAAGCGGGGTTTTCCTTGACTTCTCTTCTAATGTTTGACGAAAACAGCGATTTTGTCTGCGAAACCTGCTCCTTTGCTTTTTGGGCAAACTGAACGGTACTCGCCGCGTTTGTTATCACGGACGAGGTTGATTTCGGCGCAGTTTTCGCGGCAAACGAAGGTTCGCTTGAAATAACAGCATTTGGGTTTGCGTGCTTATAAGCTCTGCGGATTGCCCGACAAAGGTCTGCGGCAAAATTCGCCATTTCATTGTTGGTTCGCGTGTGTGGTTTTGCGAGGAACTCGACTGCTCCCGCGTTGATACAGGCATCTTTTCTGTCCGCGGAGCTTGAAACGGCGATTGTCGAGATGTAGTACTGCGGGAGGAGCTTTTTGAGGAAAGCAATTCCGTCCATTTTCGGCATCTCGAGGTCAAGCGTCATAACATCGGGCTCGTACTGCAAAATCATATCGCGCGCGGAGTAAGCGTCGCCGGCTTTCCCGACAACCTCAATCATATCGTCCTGCTTGATATAGCGCGCAAGAACTTCTCTGAAAAGTATTGAATCATCGACAACAAGAAGTTTGATTCTTTTCATTCAAAAACACTCCCCAAAAAAGTTCTATACCTATTATAATATATTAACTATTTTCCTGCTTACGATAAATTGCCGGTTTGATATACTCAAACTTTGTTTCCTGACGGTTAACGCTTTCGGCGTGACCGATGAAGAAATAGCCGCCGGGCTTTACGACATCGTAAAACCTGTTGACAAGCGCCTGTTTTGTGGGCTGGTCGAAGTAAATCATAACGTTGCGGCAGAAAATCAAATCAAACGGATTTTTCTTGTATTTATCGGGCATCGGGTCCATCAGATTAAAGGTCTTGAAGATAACCTCGTCCTTTATTCCCTGACAAATCTCGTAGTTACCGTTACCGAGGTTGTTGAAATAGCGGGTTTTCCACTCGTTTGAAAGCCCCTTCATTCCCTCTTCCTGATAAATACCGGTTTTTGCCTTGCCGATAACGTTCTGCGAGATATCGGTCGCAAGAATTCTGGTATCCCACTTTCCCTTCTCCGCACCGAAAAACTGGTCGATAAGCATCGCCATTGTGTAAACCTCTTCGCCCGAAGAACAAGCCGCGCTCCAAATTCTCAAAACGTGGTCGGTGCAGACGGTTTTCATATACGGGAGCACCACGTCATTCATAAAAGTATAGTGCTCGGGCTCGCGCATAAAGAAGGTGTGATTTGTCGTGAGCTTATTTAATATGGTAGTAACCTCGGCTCCTGTCGTATCGTTCATAACCGCGTCGAGATAGTCGCTGTAATTCTTGAAATTACGTTCGCGGAGCATATTCCCGAGACGGCCCTGAACCAAAACGCGCTTTGCGGCGAGATTTATGCCGAAATTATCGTACATAAATTTAACAAGCCGCTGAAATTCAGCGTCGGTTATTTCCATTTTTACGCCTCCTGTTCGTCGAGCAGCTTTGCTACGTCGAGAATGAGCTTTGTCTGCTCGGAATTACTGTCCGAGCGAATCATATACTGAATAAAAGCGTTCGTGTTGACATTTTTATTCTCGGGAGTTGCGGAGATATCGCTTGAGTGGATATCCTCAACGTTTGCGACATTATCGACAATAATGCCGACAGATGTTTCGTTGAACGAAAGCGTGATGATGCAGGTGTGCGAGGTAACGGGAATTTCGGGTTTACCGAAACGCGTTCTGATATCGATTACGGGCACAACCTTTGAGCGCACGTTGATAATTCCCTTGATATAATCGGGAACGTGCGGAACTTTGGTAATTCTCTGCATACCGATAATCTCGACAACATACTGAATTTCGATTCCGTAAACCTGTTCGCCGATATTAAAGGTCATAACCTTGCCGAGAACGGAGTTGTCGGCAACGAGCTTTCTGTCGCCTGACTGCTGCTTTGCGACAGCTTCTTTTATTACATCACTAGTCATATTTTTTCCCCCTTAACCGATAAGCGTATTTGTATCAATGATAAGCGAAATGCTGCCGTCGCCCATAATCGTGCAGCCCGAGAGACCTTCGCCCTTGATGTCGTAGCGCGCAAGATACTTCGGGAAAGGCTTTACGACAACCTGCTGTTCGCCGATGAGCTTATCGGCAAAGATGCACATACTCTTATTGTCGGTTTCAACCAACAGCAGAATACCTTCCTTGAGGTCGGTGACTTCGGTTTCGATGCCGAATTTCTCGTGCATTCTCAAAATAGGATAGCAGATACCGCGCAGCATAATCATTTCGTTTCCGTCGGTATCGCGGAGAATTTGCTCGGGTTCTACCTTGAAGCTCTCGCGGATTGTTGAAATCGGGACGGTGAAAACGATGTCGCCGACGGAGATTTCCATACCGTCGATAATCGCGAGCGTAAGCGGGATTTTGATGATAAATGTCGTGCCCGCGCCCTTTTTGCTGTCGACAACGATTGTGCCGTTGCACTTTTCAACGTTTGACTTAACAACGTCCATTCCGACGCCGCGTCCGCTGAACTCGGTAACCTGTTCATTTGTGGAAAATCCGGGGAGAAGAATGAGATTTTGGATTTCCTTTACGGTATATTCACTCTCGGGCTTTGTGAGAACACCCGAGCGTCTTGCCTTTGCGAGAACCTTTTCGGGGTCGATACCTGCGCCGTCATCGGAAACCGTGATGATAACCTCGCCGGAGGAGTTCTGCGCGGTGAGCTTGAGCGTTCCCTTTGCGGGCTTGCCGAGAGCGGTTCTGTCGTTGACGTTCTCCTCAATACCGTGGTCCATACAGTTTCTTACAAGGTGCATAAGCGGGTCCTGAAGGCTGTCCACAATGGACTTATCAACCTCGGTGTCCTCGCCCTCCATCACGAATTCAACGTCCTTGCCGAGCTTTTTGCGCATATCGCGGACAATTCTGTTCATCTTCTGGAAAACGCCCGACAGCGGAACCATTCTGATTGACATAACGGTATCCTGAAGCTCACCGGTGAGCTTTTTCAGGTCGCGCGCAGCCTTGCTGAAGCTCTCGAGCTCGAGACCTTCGAGGTCGGGGTTGGAGATAACCATCGACTCGGTTGTGATGATTTCGCCGACGATATCGTTGAGCGCGTCGAGCTTTGCGAGATTGACGCTGATAAGGCTCTGCTTCTGGCTTCCGCCCTGCGCGGCAGCGTTTGCGACAGCAGCCTGCGCCTTTTCAACCGCAGACTCGGTCGGTGCGGGAGCAGCAGCGGGCTTTTCGGGAGCGCTCTGAACGGCTTCCTTTGCCGGCTCGGGAGGAATTTCAGCCTTCGGCGCTTCGGCAGCGGGAGCTTCTGTGGGAGCCGCGAGCACCTCGTAGGACTGAACATTGAGCGCAGTTTCAATCTGCTTCAATATGTAATCCTGATTATCCTCGGCGGTGAAAGTTATCAAAAATCCGTGCTCGATAATTTCCTTCGAGGTTTCGGGGTTTGTTTCAACATCAGCGGGATAAAACTCGAGGAACGAGCACTCCTCGCGGATTGTGTTTATGAGGAGGAATGCGCGGAGGTTCTCCATCTGGCAGCCGTCCTCAAAGAACACGCGGACTGTGGTTTTCTGCTTGTCGCCTGCGGGAGCGCTTTCTGCGGCAGCCACGGGAGCTGCGTCGGGAGCGGGAGCTTCGCCGTTTGCCTCGCCGGAGAGCTTTTCTTTGGCGTTTTTGAGCTTTTCGATAAGCTCGTCGAAGTTGGACAGCTCGTATTCGCCGCCGACATTATTTTGAATAGCCTCAATCTGCGCCTTATAGGAGTCGGAAACCTGAAAAACGAGGTCGTATACAAAGCTAACGTCGGTAATCAGTTCAGGGTTCTCGCGGATAACGAAGAACATATCCTCCGCCTTATGAGCGAGCACCGACAGGTTGTCGAAGCCCATCATTGCGGAAGAGCCCTTGATTGTGTGCATAATACGGAAAATTTCCTTGATGTCTTCGCTATCGAAAGCATTTGCCTGTTCTGTGCGCAGCAGAATTTCGTCCAGCTGTTCCAGAAGAGAATTTGTTTCAAAGAAGTACATATCAAGCATTGCTTCCATACCGGGTTCAATTTTTGCCATAATCTTATTCCTTTCCGAATACGCGCAGAGGCGTTTATTTTTTGGGTGATTTATGTTAAAGAATTTACCCGAAACGGGGAATTCTAAAATTTTTTTCAAAAAGCCCTTTTATCTTGCGTAAAAATATGTTATTATTATATTAAGATTTAAATTCATTTGGTAATTCACACTTTGGGGGGCAATTTAGATGGCGCAGATACCGCAGATAAACAATCCGATAACCGCCAAGAATTATAATTACAGTCCCAGACAGCAGGACGAAAGCACCGAGCCGTTTGACATTGTAAAGTTAACGGGTGTGGGTGCGGCGGGGGTTAACTCCGATTCCGCGTCGAAGAGCCGTCTTGAAATGGGCAACCGCGAGCTTATTCCGCTTCAGGTACAGGTCGCGAAGGACCCGACTCTTGCGGTTGAGATGCTGAAGGATTTGCTCAACGTCGAGGTTCTCAATCAAGCGCTTGTTACCGGTCACACCGAGCTTTACGGCAGCCTGAAAAATCTTGCTTCGGAGCTTTATGTAACGCCCGACAAGCTTGTCGAGGAAATCCAAAATCAGGAGCAGCAGAACACGATGTTCTCGGGACACGAGTTTTACGATGTACTCCGCGAGGTTGCTCAAACGACCTCCGACCCGAACACCAAGGAGCTTATCGGAAATCTTCTGAAATCGATAAACTTTGCGCAAAACAAGGAGGAGATTTTGGGAGCGCTCCGAGCGAACCTCAAGTTTCTTTCCGAGTATTACTCGCCGAACGAGAAGCTTTCGGAAAAACTGTTAAATCTCTCGCAGGAATGGGGCGCGGACGATGCCGAGCAGTATTTCGATTACCTCAAGGGCGAGACGCTTTCGATACTGAAAGACGTGAGCGCAAGCCTTCTGAACGACGACAAAACGCAGATGCTCATTCCGCTGATAACGCACAATCTCTCGCGCTACAACAACAGCCCATATATGTGCAAGGAGTATTTCAATCTGCTTTTAACGCAGATTTCCTCGGGAACGCTCCGCGAGGCTCTGAAAAACTCGTTCAGCCGTCTGTATTCTGCGATTTTCGACAAAAAGCCGATGCAAAATCCGCAGACGATGGAAGACGTTCGGGCTATGGGCGACGAGGGACAAGTTCCTATTGATAATTATACTACAAATCAACAACAAAATCAACCACTTTCAACGATTTCAGACGAGAAAAATTCAACTTTTAGTGGCATAAATAGTGAATTTCAGCAGAATAACATAAATTCCGAAGAAGAATTTGGTGAAAATGTAGAAAATATTTCCGGTGAAAACGCGTCGGAAATTACACAAAGTGAGGAAAATGCCGAACCCGAGCTCACCGGCTGGCATAAATTCCTGAATGAAACGATGAGCGAGAAGGGTTATATGCAGCTTCTCAAGGAGTCGGGCTATAACATCGAGCACATTCTCGCAAATTACAACCGCGGAAAGTTAAGCGGAACGGACGCTCTGAAAATGCTGACGGAGGGGCTTTTCCTCAAAGGCGAGTATCCCGAAGCCGAGCAAAACAGCGCGCTTATGCTGGCGGATTTCTCGAAGGTCAACACGATGCAGGAGCTTATCGACAACCTGAATTCGCTCTTGCGCGATATGCCCGATATACCGCTTCGCGAGAGGCTTTACGGTGTTTTTGTTGACATCATCGACAAGATGTCCGTTAAAAACGAGCTCCCGCAGCACGGCATACGCCCGCCCGTAAGCTCAACGCTCGACAACCTCACCGACTTCATCGAGAAAAACATCAACAACCCCGCGCTGAAATCGCTCGACAGCTTTAACGCGGCAAATCTCCTGCAAAGCCTGTTGAACGCGCCGGGAGTTTTCACACCGCTCGCGCACTATATCTTGCCGCTCGAGGTGAACAACACGCGCGCTTTCGGGGAACTTTGGGTTGACAACGATGAGAACAACCCGAACAACACCCCCGGCACGCAGCGAAACTATCACCTTTTCCTCACGTTTGATGTTGAAAGTATCGGGCGTTTTGAGGTTGATATGTACGCAATCGGCGAGGAGGTAAACCTTACGCTGCTTTATCCGACGCGGTTTGACAAGGAAATTGACGCGATGAAGGAGCGCATTACGAAGATTATCAGAAACAGCGGTTATAACGCGAGAACCTTTGAAACTGCGCCGCTTAAAAAGCCGCACAATCTTGTTGAGATTTTCCCGAAAATCACCGACAAGCGCACGACCTTGAACACGAGAGTTTAACGAGGAGAGAGAAAAATGCCGAAAGAGAAACACCCTATGCCGCCCGCGAACAACAAGCGCCTTTACGGGCAAAACGCGGCGGTTGCGCTGAAATACAATCCCGATATGAATTACGCGCCGGTTGTGGTGGCGTCGGGATTGGGCGAGCTTGCGCAGAGAATTGTGAATATCGCCGACGAAGCGGGCGTTCCCGTTTACCGAGACGACTCCGTGGCAGCGCTTTTGGTTATGCTGAACGCGGGCGAAACAATCCCGAAGGAGCTCTATCAGATAGTTGCCGCGATTTATGCGGAAGTAGTTTACACGTCCGATAAAATGCGCAAATAAAACAAATCCCCGCGCCGTTTTCCACAAGCGCGGGGATTTTTGTTGAAAATTATCGAAAAATAAGCCGAGTTTACGCTTCTGCTTTTTTCTTGGAAGGTCTTGTGCTGCCTATAAGATTTCGCATAAGGAAGCGGTTTTTCTCGAAAATCAGCTTGAACAGCAAAATACCGTTCACGCACACGCAAACGAGTTCACCGAGCGCAACCGTTCCCGCCGAGAACCAAAACGGTTCACCGCAGAGATACAGCTCAAATCCGACAATCAGACCGTTTGCAACCACGGGCAAAAGCGACGCGATGTAAATATTTTTCATATAATACATCGGGATAACCGCGGCGGCTGTCGCAAGAGTGCCGAAGATGATGTCGTAAAGACCGAACGGGCTGAAAAGGTTTGCGATAAAGCAGCCGAGAATGAGCGCGATGCTGTAATCCTTGCGGTAAAAGGCAAGCAGAACGAGCGCCTCCGAGAAGCGGAACTGTATCGGTCCGTAGGCAAGCGGCTGAATAAGTACCGTCATCACCGCGTAGGCTGCCGCAACAAGCGCAAGCCGAACGAGGTTTTTTGTGTTGAAAATTTCGTTTTTTTGCATAAAAAAAGCTCCTTGTTTTTTTACAATGGTTATCAAGAACAACATTGTATGAAATTTTGGCTTTTGCAGCCGACTGTTATTATAACACATTCCAAATCAAATTTCAACCCTTTTTTGAAGTTTTTTGGAAAAGCTGTTGATTTTGTACAAGAAATATGTTAAAATAAAAGTGTATATTTAATTCAGTTCTAGCTTTAGCATAAAATTTAATTAAAGGGGTAAAAAAATGTCAATCAATCCTGAAAATCAAGAGCTTTTGTCGGAGCTTGGCTCGGAGATATCGAAGGTTATCCGAGGCAAGGACGAAGCGCTTTTTATCGTGCTCACGGGGCTTTTGGCGAGAGGTCACGTTCTTATCGAGGACGTGCCCGGTGTTGGAAAGACAACGCTTGCGATGGCTCTCGGAAAGGCAACGGGGCTTTCTTTCCGCCGCGCGCAGTTCACGCCGGACGTTATGGCGTCCGATATCACGGGCTTTACGATGTACAATAAAGAGGAAAACCGCTTTGAATACCGCTCGGGGCTTGTTATGACGAACATTTTCCTCGCGGACGAGATAAACCGAACCTCACCGAAAACGCAGTCCGCGCTGCTCGAGGCAATGGAGGAAAAGCGCGTGACGGTTGACGGCACGGTGCACCAGCTCCCGAGCCCGTTTATGGTTATCGCAACGCAAAACTCGGGTGAATACGTCGGTACTTTCCCGCTGCCCGAGGCGCAGCTCGACCGTTTTATGATGAAAATCAGTATGGGTTATCCGACGGTTGAACAGGAAATGCAGATACTTATGGACAGACAGGACGAAAATCCTGTTGATAACGTGCGAAACGTGATGACCGCAGAGCAGCTCGAGGAGTGCATCGAGGAAGCGGGAAGCGTGATGTTTGCGGAGAGCTTGTGCAAATATGTGGCAAATCTCGCCGCAGCAACGCGAAATCACCCCGCTGTAGCTCTCGGAGTAAGCCCGCGCGCGTCTGTCGCGATAATGCAGGCAAGCAAGGCTTTCGCGTATCTTCGCGGGAGAGATTACGTTATCCCCGAGGATATCGTGCGGCTGCTTATTCCCGTTTTTGAGCACAGAATTGTGCTGAAGCGCGAAACTCGTCTTAACAAAACGACGGTTCGTCAGGTTTTGGAGAACGTTGTTTCAACGGTTACTCCCCCGATTAAACGAAACTGATATGGCGAGAAACAGGATTTTATACATCTTGGCGGCGCTGGCGTGCCTTGCCTTTTCGATGGCTTACAAGGAGAACATTTCTGCGGTAATTCTCGCAGCGGTGGCGATTTACCCGCTTTTCGCGTGGCTCACGACGTTTATTTTGATGAAGCTCGTAAAAGCGGAGTTCTCGAAAAACGACATTCTCGCCGAAAAGGGAACTCGGTTTGAGCTGATAATAAACGTGAAAAACCGCTTTATACTGCCGTGCGTGCCGATGGAGCTTGTGTGCGATTTGCCCGATGAGGACACGGGGCTTGCCGCCGAGAAGAAGATTTACGTCACGCTCCCGCCGTTCGGGAAAGCAAAGCTCGCGATGAACTGTATGAACAGGTATCGTGGAAAATACAGCTTTTCCGTGAAGAAAATCTCGGTTGTTGACCCGCTTCGGATAATCCGCGTGTCGAAAAAGGGAAAATCCGTGATGAACGCGGTTTTTGTGCCGAGAAAGCTGAATGTACCGGACGTTTCGTGCTTTTGCGAGAGCGAGAATTTCATCGCCAAACGGCAAAGCGCAGCCGACAATAAAGAAGATTTTTCGCACGTCCGCGACTATATTCCGGGCGAAAGCGTGCAGCTCGTTCACTGGAAATTGACCGCAAAACAGGGCGACCTGATGCTGAAGCAGTTCGACAGCGTTTTCGACAGGAAAGCGTTGATTTTGTGCGATTTCGGCTGCTGCTCGCAGCAACGCGACGCGCTTCTCTGTGCCGATACGATAATCGAAACCGCGATTGCCTTCGCGAAAACGTTTCTCGACGAGAACATTTTCACGGACGTTGAATTCGGGGAAACGGCGGAGTGCTCCTGCCGAGTTACAAATCAGTCCGAATTTGTGAGCTTTTTCGAGCTTATGTCGGTGATTTCCCCGAAAACCGAGGTTGGCGGGTTTACTTTGCTGCTTGACAAAAATGTCGGCGGGGAATCGGTTTTGGTGATAGTCACGGCGGCGCTCACCGAGGATATTATTCTTCGCGCAAACAAGCTTGCTGCGGAGGAGTCGGTTTTTGTCGCGTACATAAATTTGTCGGGAAAGCAGCTCGAGCGCAATCTTGAAAACGAGCGTTTTCTGCTGCTGAACATACGCGGCGCGGGACAGGAATACCTCACGGAAGCGGTTCGCGAGGCACTTGAATAAATAAGCATTTGGCTTATCAATATAAGGAGGATTTCAAAATGGATATTAAAGCTAAAGTTGACGAGGTTGTAAACAAGGTCAAGAGCGACCCCGGTTTTGCCGACAAGTTCAAGAACGAGCCCGTAAAAGCGGTTGAGGACGTAATCGGCGTGGATTTGCCCGATGACGTTATCAACAACGTTGTCGAAACCGTAAAGTCGAAAATCAATTTCGACGGCATCGCAAACAAACTCGGCGGACTTTTCGGCGGAAACAAGTAATTCCCGAAAACGCAAAACCGCTCCCGAGATTTTTCGGGAGCGGTTTTTCATTATTCTGAATATGCACAATGGGGTTTGCGATTTTTTTGGCATCCGCCAAAAAAATTGGCAATGGTTGCTTGCCGGATTTTAAGTCGGTTTGTAAACCATTAGTTTGAGAAATCGTCCTTTTTTATGATTTTACGGCTTCGCCTTCAGTCTGCGGCTTCGCCGCGAGTAGCGGGGCTTTGCCCCGCACCCCACAAGCCTTTTGAAAAAGGCTTGACCGAAAACTTTTTTCGCTTCGCGCGCAACTTTTAGTATGCGAAATTACGCATAAACGCTGTAAAGTGCGCCGCTGTTGTAAGCATACGCAGCAGTACTGTTTGCCGTGTAACCCATTGCGCTTGCGCTGGTTGCAAGGGAGCTTATCTGCTCGGCTTTCTGGTTAACCTTGTCGATATAGCTTCCGTTGAACGCATAGCTCAAATCATTCGCGGTGAGCTTCTCGGCAGCCTGCTCCGAGAGCGAAAGCCTGCCGTCCTTGCCGATTTCAATTCCCGCCCGCTTCAGAGCGTACTTGTAGGAATTTGTCACGCTCTTGAGCGCGTTGCCCTTGTACTGAACCGACAGCTTGTCGGAATTATCCGTTTCATCAAGCAGCTTGTTGTACTTTTCGATAAAGCTTGTCGCGGTGTCTGTGTAATCAACGGGACTAAAAGCCTTTTCGTCCGAACCGAGCGAGTTTGAGTAGCTCTTGACAGCGGTTGCCGCTTCCTTAACAGCCGAGGTGAGCTCTTTGAGAGAGCCGCTTGCTTCGGTTGAGGAGGAACTTCCGCTTTCGGAAGGCTTTCCGATAATTTGGCTTGTGAAAATGCCCATACCGCCGGACGCCTCGTTGATTTCGCGCGCTCTGCGGATAACGGTATCGGAGAAACCGCCCTTTCCGAACGTTGACTTCACGTCAATCATATCAACCTTTGACAAATCGCTCTGCAAGGTGAGCTTGTTGTCCGAGCCGAGCGTAATTCCCGCACGGTTGAGCGCGCTTGTGTAAACCTTCGCGTTGTTTACCGCGAGAACGCCTTTTTTCAGCACGGTTGTGTTGTCGGAGTTGCCGATTTTGTCGATGAACGAGTTATAGTTATCGACAAAATTCTGCGCGTAGGACTTGTATTCGTCGATGTTGAAATCCTCGGACTTGCCGTACTTGAACTTATCGGCATAGCTTCTGATAGCTTCAGCCGAGCCGCCGACATTCGCCGAAGCGGTCTTGACCGCCTGCGGGGAGACGATATCCGAGCTTTCGGAGTCGTCCTTTATGTTGTAGATGCTCTTGTACAGGTTGGAAAACTGCGTGCGGAACTCGTCGCTCTTGTTTTTGAGAGCGCTGCTGTCGAGCAGCTTGTTGAGCGCGTCCGTCGAGCCTGTTTTCTTAATCGAGTTTACGTTGAACTTGCCCGTGGTTGTATAAGAATTATACAAATTGTTGAGCTCCGAGCCGTAATTCGTCATCAGCTTTGCCGCGTTAAACTGCATTCTTGCCTGATATCCTATCGTCATAAAAATCACCCCTTAAAAAGTTGTCGATTGCTTAAAACGGAAATTCGGATAAATCCTCCGCCTTGAATTTTTCACCGTCGGAAACCTTAACGTATGTGAAGTTGTCCGAGCCTTCGGCTAAATAATTGAGCGTATTCCCGTCAACCTTAAAGCGGAATATTTTTGAGTTTCCGCTTAAATTTGCGTTTTCCGTAAGAATCAGCGTATCGCCGTCAAGAGACCAGCTTCCATAACCGACATAGCTGCTGAACATTCCCTCGTAATAGGTAAAACTGCCGTCATTGTACAGCTTTATTCCGAATTTGTCGGGAAATCCGTCTTTCTCACAAACAAAGCCTTTTTCGGAAACATCGTTTGATAAAACCGTTCCCGCGCACCCTGTCAGAGTAAAAGTCAACAGCATAACGACAGCAAACGCCGCCGATAATTTACGAAACAACACAAACCTGCTCCTTTCGTATCGCGTTAAACCGCGCCGTATTTCTCGCGGTATTCCTTCATTGCGGGAACGTATTCCTTTCCGGGAATAATTCCGTTTTCGAGCGCCTCGATGATGTCGTTGATGTTGACAATCGAGTACACCTTCACGCCGAACTCGTCGAAAGCTGCCGAAACCGCGGACTTGTCGGAGTCGAGAGACTTTTCCATACGGTCAACGGTGATAATCATACCCTCGATGTTGATGTTTGCGGCGCCCGTGAGTTTGGGCAGAACCTCGCGCAGAGCCTTTCCCGAGGTCATAACGTCCTCGATGATGACAACCTTGTCGCCGTCCGCAAGACTTTTTCCTACGAACATACCGCCCTCACCGTGGTCTTTGACTTCCTTGCGGTCGAAGCAGTAGTTCACGTCCATACCGAACTTGTTGTACAGCGCGCAGCAAGCCGCAACCGACAGCGGAATTCCCTTATAAGCGGGCCCGAAAAGCACATCGGGCTTCAGTCCGTGCTCGTTTATGCACTCTGCGTAATACTCGCCGAGCTTTGCGAGCTGTGCGCCGGTCTTATAGTTTCCGCAGTTTATGAAATAAGGCGCCTGTCTGCCGCTTTTCAGCGTGAAATTGCCGAAAGTGAGCACACCGCTCTCTGTCATAAATTTGATAAAACTCTCTTTGTAAGTCATCGCAATCAACTTCCATTCATTAAAGATATTTATACATTTTCATTATAGCATTCGTTTTTGATTTTTGCAAGAGCTTTTATAAATTTTCGGCATTTTTAACGGAAATTTCCGACATTTTTCATAAGTTCTATTCGTTTTAATCAGAAATTTGTAAAAATATTTTCAATTTTTATGGATTTTGCACGGTATCGCCCTTGACAATCGTGCTAAATTGTAGTAAAATATATATAGGTTGTTTTTTTGGAAACGGTCTTGGTTGACAGGAACCGAAAAAATTGCCTCTGACGTTAATAACGTAATGGTTTTATATAACGTTGTGGCGGCTGAATGTACGATTTACGGAGAAATCCTTTAAACTACATTTCTATCCTTTTTCGCGGTTTAACCGCTTTAGGGGAAAGACTTTCCAGTGGATTTGTTGGTTAATTTCAACAAATTTTCCCTATATATTTCTGCGTCTTTCCCAAAATAATAAGAAAAGATAAAAATAGTTATCGGGAGGTATTCGGAGCGGCTTGAATTAAATCAGAATTTCTGCGGGCTTAATGGGTGTGTTTTGCCTGCGGGGAGGTTTTGTGCCTTTTGATTTTGGCACAAGCCGCGTTTTTTCCAATAATTGTATATTTTTCCGCCGAAATTCAAGGGCATTTTTTGCCCATTAAATTGAGGAGGGGAAAACGACAATGCAAGTCGAACTGTTTGTCGCTTTGCTGATTGGCTTGGCGGCATTGGTTGTCGGCGCGGTCGCGAGCGGGTTTATCTGCTTTAAAAAGGGCATAAAGCACCGCATCAAAACCGCCGAAGCGCAGTTTGAGTCCGCCGAAAAGGAGTCCGCGAGGATTATCCAAGAGGCAGGCGAGAAAGCGGAAGCTATGAAAAAGACCGCGCTCGTCGAGGCAAAGGACGAGATTTACGCGCTGCGAACCGACGCAGAAAAGGAAATCAACAGGCTCAAGGCTGACACCGAGAAAGAGCTGAAAGAGCGCAGAGGCGAGGTTTCACGCTCCGAGCGCAGAATTGCTCAAAAGGAAGAAAACCTTGACAAGAAAACGGACAAGATGGAGAAGCTCGAAGAACAGCTCCATCAGAAACACAAGAAAGCCGATGAGAAAATCGCCGAGGCTGAACAGCTCAAGTCCAGCCAGATGGATATTCTCGAGAAGATTTCGGGCTTTACCGTGGAGCAGGCAAAGGAGCATTTGCTTGATATGCTCGACACCGAGCTGAACCACGAAAAGGCTCTCAAAATCTCGGCTTACGAGCAGAAGCTCAAGGACGAGTGTGATGAAAAGGCGAGGGAGTACATATCCCTTGCAATTTCAAGACTTGCCGCGGATACGGTATCCGAGTCGGCGGTTTCGGTTGTTGCCATTCCGAACGACGAGATGAAGGGACGTATCATCGGACGCGAGGGAAGAAATATCAGAGCGCTTGAAACGCTGACGGGCGTTGATTTGATTATCGACGACACTCCCGAGGCGATTACGCTGTCCTGCTTCGACCAAGTAAGACGTGAAATCGCGAGAATTGCTCTCGAGCGGCTTATTCAGGACGGTAGAATTCACCCGGCTAGGATTGAAGAAACCGTTGACAAGGCGCGCAAGGAGGTTGAACTCCGCATCAAGCAGGAGGGTCAGAGAGCCGTTCTTGAAACCAACGTTAACGGTCTTAACCACGAGCTGGTTCGCCTTATCGGTCGCTTGAAGTACAGAACGTCGTTCAGACAGAACGTTCTCAATCACTCGATTGAGGTTGCGCATCTCGCGGGAATTATGGCAAGCGAGCTTGGCGTTGACGCGGCGCTTGCGAGAAGAGCGGGCTTGCTCCACGATATCGGAAAGGCGCTCGACCACGAGATTGAGGGTTCGCACGTTCAAATCGGTGTTGATGTCTGCAAGAAGTACAAGGAAAGCCCCGAGGTTATCCACGCAATCGAGGCGCACCACGGCGATGTTGAGTGCAGAACGGTTATCGCGTGCTTGGTTCAGGCGGCGGACGCAATCAGCGCGGCAAGACCTGCGGCGCGTTCCGAGAACTACGAGAACTATATCAAGCGTCTCGAAAAGCTCGAGGAAATCTGCAATTCCTACAGCGGCGTTGAGAAGTCGTTTGCAATTCAGGCTGGACGCGAGGTTCGCATTATGGTCAAGCCCGAGCAGATAAACGATGACGATATGAAGGTTTTGGCAAGAGATATTGCCAAGAGAATTGAAGCCGAGATGGATTATCCCGGACAGATTAAGGTTAATCTTATCCGCGAGAGCAGAACGGTTGACTACGCAAAATAAAAAGCTCTACGGCGAGAAAGGGAAAACTGCTCTTTCCCGCCGTGCTTTATAATAATTTTACGGCATTTTTCAGCAATTTTTGCATTTCAAAGGAGAAATCAGCATGATTACTTTCGACGCCTCGAAATGTGTTGCCTGTAACAACTGCGTGAGGGTTTGCCCGTCGGTTGAGGCAAACACGGTTGAACACGATGAAAACGGCAAAACCATCTTCAACATCAACCCCGACAAGTGCATACGCTGCGGGGCGTGCGTGAAGGTTTGCTCTCATCACGCGCGCAGCTATGACGATGACACCGAGCGTTTTTGGGCGGATTTGAAGAAGGGCGTGAAAATTGTCGGGATTTGTGCGCCGGCGGTCAAGGTTTCGTTTGACGGCTGCTGGAGAGGCGTGCTCGAGTATATACAGAAAAACGGCGTCGATAAGATTTATGACGTATCCTTTGGCGCGGATATCTGCACTTGGGCGCATATCCGTTACCTTGAAAAACATCCCGGCGAAAAGCTGATTTCGCAGCCCTGCCCCGCGATTGTGAATTACATAAGAAAATTCTGTCAGGAGTCGCTGAAGCACCTCTCCCCTGTTCAGTCGCCGATGCTCTGCACCGCGATTTACCTGAAAAAATACCTCGGCGAAACCGCGAAGATTGTTGCCTTTTCGCCGTGTATCGCAAAGCGTGACGAGTTCATTGAAACGGGAATTATCGACTACAACGTCACCTTTGAGCGTTTGGGCGAGCTTTTGAAGCGAAACGGCGTGGATTTTGACAAGCTGATGAAAACGCGCTCGAATTTCGAGTTTGCGGGCGCGGGCGGACAAATGGGCGCGGTTTATCCTCGTCCGGGCGGGTTGAAGGCCTGTCTTGAGCTGGAAAATCCAAATCTCAATGTCATCACCTCCGAGGGCACGGACTCGGTTTACAAAAATCTCTCGCTGTATTCAAAGGTTGGCGAGCGCGACTTGCCCGATGTTTTTGACGTGCTTTCGTGCGACAAGGGCTGCGGAAGCGGTCCGGCAATCGGCAAGCAGATGTCGATTTACCGAATGAGCGGCATTATGAACGGTATCGAGAAATACAACCGCACAAAGCGCGTTAAATTCGACCGAAAGCACCGCGACAAGCAGTTTTTGCAGTTCGACAAGATGCTGAAGCTCGAGGATTTTGTGCGGCAGTACAAGCCCGACGATATCACCGAAATCAGCGTTACCGACGAGCAGGTTGACGAAATGCTCACGAAAATGGGCAAGCACACCGACACCGAGCGCAGCTACAACTGCCACTCGTGCGGCTTTGCGACTTGTCGGGAGATGGCGACCGCGATTTTGAAGGGAGTTTCGGACGTTACCTCGTGCCGACAGTATATGCAGCTCCAAGCGGACAACCACCGCCGCCACATCGAAGAAGCGAACAGCTCGATTGCCGAGGTTACGGGCGAGCTGAAACAGGTTGTCGCAAATCTCACCGAGAATATCGGCGAGGTCAAGAACGCCGCGGGGCACATCTCCGAGCTGAATTCCACGAACTTCGACCAGATTTCGGGGCTTTCGGACATTCTCGGCGAGCTTTTGAAGCTGAACGAGAACATCAACGACGCTATTCAGTCGATAAACGAGAGTGTTGCGGGCTTCTCGGAAACCACGCAGAATGTAAGCGAAATTGCGCGTAAAATCAACATTCTGTCGATTAACGCGAGCATTGAAGCGGCGCGCGCGGGCGAGGCGGGCAAAGGCTTTGCGGTTGTCGCGCACGAGGTCGGAAATCTCGCGGGGCACTCGCAGACTGCGGTCACCGAGGCGGAGCAGAGCAACCAAATGGTTTTCGGCGACATCAACACGGTGAACACGATTCTGAAAACGGTCACCGAGAAGATGGACGAAATCCGCCAAATGATGACGCGCGTGAGCGACAACATCACCACAACCCTCGACAAGGGCAACGACATCAACAATTCGATGAGCAAGGTTGCCGACATCAACAACCGCGTCGAAGGGCTTGTATCAAGGGTTGAGAGCCTCCTCGACTAACAAAATAACAAAAACAGCTCGGCAATTCACCGAGCTGCTTTTTTGATATTTTCGAGATAATCGGGGATTATTTCAGAGTTTTCGATAACGATATCCATCACGAAATCCATCGCTTTGTTGTTAATCTCCTCGAAAACGGTTTCGGGGAGCAAGCCTTTTTCACGGCAAATCGCGTCGGCGTTTTTCCCGCGTGCCATTTCCGCGAGAATTTCACGCTCGTCTTTGGTTAAACTCGTGAAAAATCCGCGCCATTCCTCGGGCAAATCCTCGGGTAAGTCGAGCAGTTCATCGTGTAAATCACTGTTCAAACTCTCGTGCAAGTTACCAAGCTGTTCATCGTGTAAACTGTCGGGCAAATCCTCGGAAAAGCTCGCAAATTCGGAGATTTTCTCATTAAAATCCTCGTCGGAAATCCTCGCGGAGAGCTGCTCGAGCAAAGATTCATCGGGCGTTTCCTCGACAATGAGCTTTTTCGCGGTTTCCTCGGATTTTTCGCGGATTTTCTGCAATTTTGTGATGTCGATTGAGATATCTTTTTTGGTGTATTGAACAAAATCCTCGGACTTTTTCGGGGATTTTTTCTGCGGGAAAATGCCTTGTTTTCGGCAAAATTCATCGACAGCGGCTTGAATTACCCGCGGAAACTCCTCGTCCTTGACGGCATTCAGCAGCTTCTCGCGGTTTATAAAATCGTTCTCAAGCATACTTATATTCGGGACAATTTTCCGCTTAAAACCCGTGTTTACGCGAAGCCGCGCCTCGATGCTCTTGAGAAGGTACCCGATAAATCCGCGCTGCGGCACGAACGAGAAGCACTCGCGGACAGGTTCGCCGCGCCTTATGGAGTACTGCTCGGACGCGCTGATTTTCACCGCGTGAAAACCGTCCGCGCGGTCAAGGTTCACGAGCGCACCCTCAAACGGCTTCCACGCGAAGTCTTTTTTCATCTGCCCGCCCAAAAGCGTGCACAAATCGATATCCTTTTCCGTGAAAAAACGGTCGAGCGCCTTCAGAACAACCTGGGCTGCGCCGTTCAGAAGCGGCTTTGTTTCCTCGGAGAAAAAGATGCTTTTTCGGATATCGTAGGCGGAGTTGTCCGCAAGAAAATCCAGCTTGTCGCGAAAATTTTTGTCGAAAAGTTCCTCGCAGGCAAGCTCCTCGGCGGATTTTTTCGGTGCTTTCAGAAAAGCGTTTATATCGGGATACGCGTTTGAGATATCGTTGAACGCGTAGAAATCCTTCAGCCAGCGCGGCATCAGCTTGTTGAGATATTTCGCGAACGAACAGTAGCTCCACAGGTCAATCAGCTTTGCGAAAGCGTCCTCGGAGGAGGAGACGCCGATTTTGTTGAGCAGCTCGTAGGCGTACAAAAGGACATAGGGCTTGTCGGTTTCGCGGTAAATGCCGCGGCGCGCGTCGGTGCGCCAAGTGAAGTAGGTGCGCAGCTGTGAGATGGACATCGCCGCGTACATCGGCGTCGGGATAGCGCAGAAAGCGGTTCGCGGGAAATCGTCGGTAACGTCCGCCATAAAATCGCCCTGCAAAACGAACGTGACCTCCGCGCAGCGCTGCACGATATAGCCGTTGTAGGTCATCTCACGCAGCTTTCGCATCTCACCGATTTTCTCGACAAGCCGAGTTTCTTGCTCGGTGAGGTTATCGGGCAAGCTCTCGTGCGGATAGGCGATTTCATCGGGAGTAAGCTGCGGTGACTTCACGGTTACGCTCTTTTCGGCAGCTCTCGGCGCGGGGATTTTCTCGGGCTTCGGATAATTTTCGGTGTTCTCGGCAATCGTTTTCGCCTCGTTTACAACCTCTTGGATTTTCCGCCGAATTTCCTGCTGAACAGTTTTCTCCGCTTCATCAAACACGGTTTTCGCGACATTTTTCACGGTTTTCTTTGCCATTTTTTCGGCAATTTTCTTGATTTCATCAAGACTTTTCCCGCTGGTATCGATAAACTTCTTGAAATAATCGGACATAAAAAGCCCCCATTTCAGCAATCCGTGAACGCAATCCGCTTTTCCCAGCCCTCGGGGAAGCCCAAATCCGAAAGTCTTATGACCTCGTTGTTTTTCTTCAGCATTCTTGAAATCGGCTTGACAACGCGCTCGTTCCAATTATCGTGACCGTGGAAGAGCTGTTTCATCACGATGATGTAACCGAAAACGTTTGGTTCAAGCGTTTCGGGGAAGCCGTTGGGCGTTTTTGGTTCAACGGGGAAAGTTGTCCCGTAAAGACGACAGTAGTGCGCGCAGGAGTTTCGCAGCTCGTTGAGGCAGAAAATCCAGTTGTCCAGCTCGCTTGACGAGCAGTTGTAATACTCATCGGCAAGCTCCTTTTTGTCGGGATTTTTCATATCCTTGTAGAAAAACGCGAGCGACCCGAACGAAAACAGCTCCATCATAACCCAAAGCGGGAATTTTCCGCCGTATTTCGCGTTGTAATGCTTTACGAATTGTCTGTCCTCGTTTGCTTCGATAAGATGATTTATTCTGCCGAGAAAACTCGCGTGATTGTGGGAGAGGTTGAAAGAAGACGGATTGAGGTAGCCGAGCGCGCCATATTTGAGCGCGTGGTAGTTGGAGATTGCGGCACGAAGCGCGATTTCAACCTCCTCAAGCGCCGCCAGAAGCACGCTTCGGAGCTTTCTGTCCATCTCGTAAACGCGCATAATTTTCTCAAAGGTTGTGCCGTCCTCGTACTTGTGCTTGCTCACGGAAAACGGCTCGAAGTAGTTCGACAGGCGGTAGTAATTGATGTATTTCAGCGTGTCGCGGGCTTTTTTCTCGTCCTCGATAATACAGCCGCGCTGCTTTAATATCTTGATTTGCTCGTTAATCGTTGCGGGAGCTTTCTCACGCATTTCCACCATCTCCGTTCATACTTTCATCTCAATCAGGCTTGTGTTTTGTGCTCTTCCGACTTTCTGCGAAAACCAGGCTCTGTGCGTGGGCGGAACGCCCGTTTTTCGCTTCGCGAAAAACCTTCAGCGCTTCGCGCTGAAGCCTCGCGCCTTGCGCGAGGGGGCGTTCCGCCCACCCCGCCGGCTTCGCAAAGCGAGATAGGACAGCAAAGCCGTGCGGGTGAAGCACAAATTCGGGTCAGTCCGTCCATCTCCGTTCATACTTTCATCTCAATCAGTCTTTAGGTTTGTGCTCTCCCGACTTTCTGCGAAAACCAGGCTCTGTGCGTGGGCGGAACGCCCGTTTTTCGCTTCGCGAAAAACCTTCAGCGCTTCGCGCTGAAGCCTCGCGCCTTGCGCGAGGGGGCGTTCCGCCCACCCCGCCGGCTTCGCAAAGCGAGATAGGACATCAAAACCGCGCGGGCGAAGCACAAATTCGGTTCAGTCCGTCCAGTAAGTCTCGCGCTCGCTTTTGACAGCTCTGCCCATAAGCGCGCCGATTGAGTGGTTCGGGACAGCGCCATCAAAGCAGATTTTGACAATCTGCTCGATAATCGGAACTTCTATATTGTGCTCGTTTGCAAGGCGGAGTGCGGTTCGGCTGTTGATATAGCCCTCAACCGTACCGATTTGCGCGACAGCATCGGCAGCGGGTGTTCCCTTGCCGATGAGGAAGCCCGCGCGGTAGTTACGCGAGTGCTGCGAGGTGCAGGTTACAATGAGGTCGCCGAAGCCCGCCATTCCCGTGAAGGTTTTCCAGTTTGCCCCGAGCGCAACGGCAAGGCGCGTGATTTCGGTCATTCCTCGTGTGATGAGGGCAGCGATTGTGTTGTCGCCGAGCCCCATTCCGCGCGCGATACCGCAGCCCAGCGCAATCGGATTTTTCAGCACGCCGCCCAGCTCGCAGCCCACGATATCGTCGTTTATATAGATACGGTAGCGCTCGTTTGAGAGGGTGTGCTGAATGTACGAGGCAACGTCGGGGTCATACGCCGCGCAAACCTCGGTTGTCGGAACAAGCCGCGCGATTTCCTCCGCGTGGCAAGGTCCGGTGATAACACCGATTTTACTGTGCGGGAGCTCCTGTCGGATAACCTCGGAAAGCCGAAAACCTGTCGCTTCCTCGAGACCTTTGCTCGCGTTAATGATGATAGATTTCGGGTTGATGAACGGCTTAACCGCGCGTACAGCGTCGCGGTAAAATGCGGACGGAATGCAGATTACGACAATATCCGCGTCGGCGACGCACTCGGGATTTGTCGTTACTTTAAGCGCGTCGGGAAGCTTTACTCCGGGGAGCAGCTTTTTGTGCTCGCGGTCGATTCGGAGCTGTTCAGCCTCCTGCTCAAATTTTGTCCAAGTTGTCACATCGTGACCGTAGGTTGTATAAAGAACACCGAGAGCCGTGCCGTAGCCGCAGCCCAAAATCGTTATTTTCGCCATAATTTCCTCCGTGTATTCACTTTATAATATCCGTTTCCTTTGAGATTTTTATGCTTTTAAGCCCGCTTTTCATAACAATTCTCCGCAAAATCGGAGCGTACATAAACGGGCATTTCATCAATTTTTTCAGAATTTTCACTCGATAACGAAACAGCTTTTTCGAGTAGCGCTTGTTTGCGTTTTGTTCACCGTTAAGCGCTTCGGCGAGATATTTCGCGCTGTTAACGGCAAAGCTGATTCCCTCAAGCGAGCTCGGGCTGATAAGACCTGCCGCTTCTCCGACAAGAAACGCGCCGTTTTTCCCCGCGCAGATATCGAGCGGAGATTTCGGTCGAAGAACAACGCAGGCTTCTGTCTTTATCGGTTCACCAAAGCAAATCCCGTAATCCTCGAGCCGTTTTTTCTGCCGTTCAAATGCATCGCGGCAGCCCTTTGCGGGAAACGCTCCGCCGTAAATCAGGAAGTTGTCCTTTGAGATTGTCCAGGAGCAGCAGTCGCTGGTTTCGGGGTCGAAAATGCAGCTGTAAAACGGCTTCGCATTGCTCTCGGGAAACCATTGCTGAATAGCGGTATAGCTTCGGATTTTCTTTTTCGGATAAAGAAACCGCCTTACCATTGAGTTTGCACCGTCCGCTCCGACAATTCTTTCAGCCGTAAAAACGCGCTCTTCGCTGTCCGTTTTGCACAAAAGCGAAAAACCGTTGTCTGCGGTTATTTTCAGGCATTTCCCGTTGAATTGAACAACATTTTGCGGTATAAGACTTTTCAGCCACAAATCAAATTTGTGCCTGTCAAGATTGATATAAAACCGCTGATAGTGCCGTTCGAGGTGCTTTCCGAGGTCGATTGTGCGGACGGAAAAAATCTGCGGGTCAACGAGAATATCCTTCGGGAGCGTGAGGTCAAATTCCGCAAACGCTTTCTGCGCGTCGGGTGAAAGAAGCCCGCCGCATGGCTTGTGAAAGCTCTCGGGATTGTCGCTTTTTTTGTCAATCAGCAGCACCCGAAAACGCTTGTCGAGAAGCCGCGCCAGAGTTGCTCCCGCGGGCCCGCCTCCGATTATCGCAATATCAAAATCCGCCATATTTTCCCTCGTTGTCAATCGCAGCATTGTTTACGTTATATCGCCCGTGTCAGCGTTTCAGCTTCACGAGATACTCCGTTGTATCTTCTTCAAGCTTTTTTTCATCGGTAACGTGAAAGCCGTGCCGCTCGTAGAAACGAATTGCACGAACATTTTTCTCGAGCGCCCACAAGAAAGTGACCTTGTGCCGTTCAATCGCGTAATTCAGCAGCTTTTCGCCGATTGACTGCCCTTGAAACGAAGGCTCGACAAACAACTTTACCACTTCGCTGTCAATAATCCTCACAAACCCTTTCACAACACCGTCATCGTAAACGAAGGAGTTATGAACAAGAATCTCGTTTTTGAGGTAATTCTCGGAAAGCGAGGGTACGGAAAGAATGCTGAAAAAATATAAATCGTTCTTGAAAATCGGGTAGAAATTCAACCGGTAATTGAAGAGCTCGATTTCCGCAAGCCTTGAAATGTCGCGTGGTTCAGCCTGTCTAATATTTTCCATAATTCTCCTATTATTTCGCCTTCTCGCCGAGCTTTTTCTCGCAGTGGTTGACGAGGCGCTTGATGTTCTCGCGATGTCTGAAAATTATCAGCCCGCCGCAGAATACGCACAAAATTGTGTTCACGACAAACGCGGCGTCGTGGTCGATGAAGAAATCAAAGCAGAACATTACCGCGAAAAACAGCGCCGAGCAAATGCAGCTCCCGAGCGAAACGTATCTTGTTATCCCGACAACAACGGCGAAAATGCCGATTAAAATCAGACCGATGCGCCAGTCGAGAAGGAAAATCGCGGAGATTGCCGCAAGCACGCCTTTTCCGCCTTTGAAGCCGTAGTACACGGGGAAGCAGTGCCCGACAATCGCCATAAACACCGCGAACACCTCAACCCAGCTCATTCCGAGGGCGGGATTTGTTGTATCAACGCCGCCTATGTAGAAGAACGCGAGCCTTACCAGAAGCACGCCGATTGCCGCTTTTGACGCGTCGCCGATAAGAACGACCAGCGCGGCTTTTTTACCCACGGAGCGCAGGGTGTTTGTGAGACCGGCGTTGTGGCTGCCCATTGTGCGGATATCCTTGCCGGTTGTGATTTTTGTGACAATAATCGACGTGTTTATGCCGCCCATAAGATACGGCACCAAAATCATAATCGCGTAGCAAATCCAAATCATTTTGTTTCTTCCTTTTCTTCTGTTTTTTCTGAACCAACCAAATTTTCCGTTTTTTCAACAACTTTTCCGTTGATAATCACGGCAATTTCGGGATTTTTGCTTTTAAGAGCGGCTGCTAACATTGCCGAATTTTCCTCGGGCTCAACGGGGAGATTAACCACTTTTTCGTTCCCGAGAACCAGCCGCAGCTTGTTTCCTTTAGGCTCAAGGCTTTTTATCTCGCTGTATTTCACGAGCTTGATTTGTCTTCCCGCGAAAAACACCGTGAAATGCTCGTAAAATCTACGTTTTCCGATTTGCGTGAACTTGCCGTTTTGGATTTCGCTTTGCTCGTTTTCGGGCAGCTTTTTCAGCTGTTGTCCAAAGCGAAACGGCGCGGTTAACGTCAAAACCGTGATAACAAGCGCGTATAAAACGGCGATGATGCTAATTATTATCGCAATCGTAAGCAGATTTTCGTTGTTTCTCGCGGACAGAAAAAGCCCGCCCGCGACAAGAGCCGCCCAAATCCACACGAAAACCGTTGACATTCGGTACAGCTTGAAAAAATCCCGCGAAATCTCACTCATCTTCGGTTTCCTTTTGTTCTCTTGCCGCGTTTGTCCGTTCAATCAGCGCGTTCATAAGCGCAGCTTTGTCCTCGTTTTTGCCTGTCCGCAAAAGCACCGAGCGGCTCACGCTCTCAATCCACAAGCCTTTTTGGAAAATCGAAATTCTGTCGATAATCGAGTACCGCAAAATTCCCCCGCCAAAACCGAAATACAGCATAAATTTCGACAGGAAGAAACGCCCGTTTTCGGACATTTCCGCGGCTTCGTATTCCTCGAGAAGCTGTTCTCTCTCCGCTGTCGGTAGGTTTTCTAGGTGACCTTTGAGTTGACGGGGATTGATAAACAGTATGTTCGATATCACCCATATTAAACTCGCGCCTCCGACCACCCAAAAAACGACATACAACCACAGAAAGTTTCTTTGCACATCGTCGGGCAACACGAACCAAACCACTGTATATACGCAGATTATCGCCAATATGATAATCAGCCGCGGAAGGCTTTGTTTCAGCCTGTATTTCCTGAAATCGTTCAATAATTTCTTCAACTTTCTTCTCCTTAACTAAATTTCTTCTATCCCAACCATTTAGCTTTGTGGCTCGCCCCGAGTACGCGAAATCGGCGGGTGGGCGGAACGCCCCCCGCGCTCCGCGCGGGCTTCGGCGCTTCGCGCCGAAGGTTTTTCGCAAAGCGAAAAACGGGCGTTCCGCCCGAGCAGCGAGCTTTGAACTCGCAGAAAGTCGGGAGCCGCAGGGACTAGATCTCGGGTTATTCGCCGCGCTCGCGGATGGAGATTTTGATAGGCGTTTTGTCGAGCCCGAAGGTTTCGCGGATTTGGTTCTCGAGGTAGCGCTGGTAGCTGTAGTGGAAGAGCTCCTTGCTGTTGCAGAAGATAACGAAGGTTGGCGGCGCGGTTGACGCCTGCGTCATATAGTAGACTTTCAGGCGCTTGCCCTTGTCGGAGGGCGGCTGAACGCGCGAGGTTGCGTAGGAGAGCATATCGTTGAGGACGCCTGTGGAGATGCGGCGGTTGTGCTGCTCGTGGACAATTTTGATGAGGTCGAAGAGCTTGTCAACGCGCGAACCTGTTTTCGCCGAGATAAAGACAAACGGAGCGTAGCTCATAAACGAGAAGTCGTTTTCGAGCTTTTTGGTGAACTCACTCATAGTTTTGTCTGTTTTATCGGGCACTGCGTCCCACTTGTTCACAGCGATAACGCAGGCTTTTCCCTTGTCGTGCGCGTAGCCCGCAACCTTGCTGTCCTGTTCGGTAAAGCCAACCGTAGCGTCAATCATCACAACGCAGACGTCCGCGCGGTCAACCGCCATAAGCGCGCGCAGAACGCTGAAATGCTCGATATTCTCAATAACTTTAGCCTTGCGGCGCATACCCGCGGTATCGATGAAAATATACCTGTCGTCGCCGCGAATAACCTCGCTGTCGATAGCATCGCGCGTTGTTCCCGCGATATCGGAAACAATCGAGCGCTCCTCGCCCGTGAGATAATTCACAAGTGAGGATTTCCCGACATTCGGCTTTCCGATAACGGCAACCTTTATCGCGTTTTCTTCATATTCCTCGGGTTCTTCGGGCGGCAAATTCTTGAAAACCGCCTCAAGCAAGTCGCCCGTGCCGTGACCGTGAACTGCGGAAACGGAAATCGGGTCGCCGAGACCGAGGTTGTAAAATTCGTAGAATTCAGGCGGCGGCGCGCCGATGTTGTCGTCCTTGTTGACCGCGAGGACAACGGGCTTTCCGCTCTTCATCAGCATATTCGCGACGTCCGTATCGTTCGCGGTAACGCCGGTTGTCATATCGGTAACGAAGATGATGCAGTCCGCCGAGTCGATTGCGAGCATCGCCTGCTCACGCATCTGCGCGAGGATTGTGTCATCGGTTCGCGGCTCGATACCGCCGGTGTCGATAAGGGTAAACTCGCGGTTGAGCCACTCGCATTTCCCGTAAATTCTGTCGCGGGTAACACCCGGCGTGTCGTCAACAATCGACAGCCGCTTCCCGACAAGCTTATTAAAAAGCGTGGACTTGCCGACATTCGGCCGTCCAACAATAGCCACTAATTGCATAATTCACCTCAAAAATTCAAAAACAAAATTCTCTATTATAATAGTATATCATATTATTACACATTTTTCAAGAGGTCATATTTAAAAACCGGTTTGAAAAGCAAAAATGACAAGAGTGCCGTTGAATGCCTTGGTTACGCGGCATCCGTGCCGCGTTTGGGGCATTCACTTTACGACATCGTGTCGTCGAATGCAAGGAAAGCCGACGACGCAAGGCTTGATGCCTTGCTAGGAGGTGCAACACGATGTTGCAGAGCGAAATATCAAAGTGACGGCACGGACGCCGTCACAATATAATTTCGCTCGGTGACAGCAGCAGTCGATGTGCTATTGGCATTTTTTGCTCAAACAAGGTTTTTAGATATGACCAAAGGAATTAACCGATTATTCGGCGAAACAGCCCTTTTCTTTTGCGTCACGGAGCATCTCCTCGATATACTCCCAAAGCTCGTCGGAGCCGTTTTTGATGTGGGCATTGCGCGCGTGAACCTGCTCAAAGGCAACCCCGTGTTCGCGCCAGCTTATGCCGTCCTTGCTGTAATTCAGCAGCATCGGCTGCATACGGTCAAGCGCTGCGGCAAAACGCGCTTCTGCGGTATCGATGCGCTCAAATTCCTCCCAAAGCGCGCGGTACTCGTCACGCTGGTCGTCGGGGAGCAGCCCGAAAAGCCTGTCCGCAGCTTTTTCCTCGCGCTCACGCTTGGACTTGTACCCCTCGGTATCATAGCAGTAGGTGTCGCCCGCGTCAATCTCCACAACATCGTGTATAAGCACCATTTTCATCACCTTCAGCACGTCCACGGGAACATTCGCGTGCTCGGCGAGCGTCATCGCAAAAATTGCGAGGTGAAACGAGTGCTCCGCGTCGTTCTCGCGCCGCTTGTAGCGCGTTTTCTCGCCCTCAAACTCACGCATCGAGTCGCCGCGCGTCTCGTCGTGGATAATGTAGGACTGCCGGTAAAGGCTCTTCATCTTGTCGATTTCGAGCAAAAATTCAAGCTGTTTTCTCAATCTCTCGTCAATCATAGCTGTTCCTTTCTCATTCCAATTCTTGCGTTGCCCGATAACCAAGCCACGCGTTTTCCGCAACCAAGCCGCGTGTTTCTCGCAACCGAGCCGCGCACTTCCCACAATCAAGCCGCATTTGCTCGATAACCAAGCCACGCGTTGTCCGAAAAAAGCCGCCCGATTTCAGGCGGCTTTCCATTAAATTAGAGTTCAATCTTTCCGTAAAGCGTAGCGTTCTTCTCGGTGTCAACCGTTTCCTTTGAGAACTCGCCCGCGTTTGCGTTTTCGTCGGGGCTGTAGCTGCTGCGCTTGTACTCGCGCTCAAAGCTGGTTGAAAAGCCCTCGGAGCGGCGGTAGCCTCTTGCTCCCGAACCGTTTCCGCGATTTCCGCCGCGTCTGCGGTTGTTGTCGAACTTGGGCTTGTCGGCGTAAATAACAACCTTTCTGAACGGCTCCGAGCCTGTCGAACGGCTGGAAACGCCCTCAATCTCGGCAACGCAGCTATGAATAATTCTGCGCTCATACGGGTTCATCGGCTCGAGCGCAATCTTTCTGCCCTGCTTGATAACCTTTGCGGAAGTCTTTCTTGCAAGCGCGTCAAGCGTTTCGCGGCGCTTGTCGCGGTAACCGTTGCAGTCGAGCGAAATTCTGCAAAAGCTCTCTTCCGCGCGGTTGCTCGCGAGGATTGTGAGATATTGCAGGCTGTCGAGAGTTTCGCCGCGCTTTCCGATAACAACGCCGAGCTTTTCGCCCTTGATATCGAGCACAACGTTTCCGCCGCGCTTTTCAGGAGTTATCGTAAACTTTTCAAGACCGAGTGCCTTGAGAACCGCCGTGAGATACTCGATAGCAGTCTTTACTTTCAGGCTCTTGCTCACATCGAAATCCTCGGGGAGCTCTTCCTCCTCGTCATCGGATTTCTCGTCGTCCAAAGCCTCGGGAGCGCTCTCCTCAACAGCTTCGTCATCGTCCTCGTCCTCGAAAACGCGCTTTTTCGGCTCCTCGGAAGCGGGCTCGTAAATCGCGTTAACTCTAGCCTCGCCCTTCAGACCGCCGAAAAGCGTTTTTCTGGGCTGCTCGAGGATATCGAATTCTATTTCGTCGGCGCTCACGCCGAATTCCTTTGCGGCAAGCTCTTTTGCCTCTTCAATGGTTTTTGCGCTGAATTCTTTCTCCATATTATTCCCCTTTCAGGCGGCGATTAGTCATCGTCATCGTCTTCCTTGTATTCCTCGCCGTATTTCAGAGCGTCGGCTTTTCTAGCCTCGGCGAGCTTGCGGCGGTTGATTTCCTTTTGGGTGAGAACCTCGCCTGTTTCTTCGTCGATAACCTTTTCCCTAACCGCTTCAACCGTAACAACCTTATTATTCAGCTCATATTCAGCCAAAGCCTGTTCACGGAGCTTATTCGGGTTGTAGAGCTTGTTGAGAACGAGCGTCTGAATGATACCGAACACATAGCTTACCGCCCAGTAGAAGCCTGCACCTGCGGGAACCGAGAACGCAATCCACAGCGAGAAAAACGGCATAATGTACATCATTACATTCATACAGCCCATTGTTTTTCCGGCGTCGGGGTTGCTCTTCTTCATGTTCTGCATCGAGATAAAGGTCTGTGCGAGAGCGAGAAGGAACGACAAAATCGGAATGAGAATCATCGGGAAGCCCATATGTTCCATAGGAACCTGTCCGAGAGGAATTCCGAGGAAGTTGAGGTTCGCGCTAAGCTCGTTTATCTGCTCGCGGAGGTCGTCGTTTACAACTCTCTCGCTGAAGAGCTCTCCGTTGTTGCCGTAGCACTCAAGCGCGTAAAGCTCACGCTGAAGTGACGCGGAGGCTACAAACGACACGGTATCCATACCGGTTGCCTTGTAGTAGCCGTAGTGGTTTGTGAGGGTGTTGAACAAAGCGATTGTACCGTCGCCGAAGCAGTGCTCCTCGCGGTAAGCCTTCTTGTCCTCAACCGCCTGAAGTGCATCAATTTCTTTCTTCTCCGCATCGGTGAGCTTGTAGATATCGGCGTTTGTGAGCATTGCGTTGTTGACATCTTTCGCGTACTCATCGGAGATAATACGCTTAATCGCCGTGTTCATAACCTTAACGTTATCGGCGGTTATTTCCTTGAAATCCGCGATATCGACAGCGGTTTTGCCGTCGGTGAGGCAGTGCTCGTTGTAATAGGTGATAATTTTCTTCGCGTCGCGGATAATTTCCTCGTGCTTCTGAACGCCCTTTTCATCGAGCTTTGAAAGCTCCTCACCGGAGAGGTTGATTTCCTTGACGAAAAGCGAGGTCATATCGATGTTGTAGGACTCCTCAACCATTGCGGAAACCTGATTTTCGTTGGTGTGGATAATGTGGGTGAGGGGCTTGTAAACAACGTCGATGACGCCAAACAGTATCAGGAACGACAAAAGCGTCGGCAAGCAGCCCGCAGTCGGCTTATAGCCCTGCTGCTGGAGTTTTGCGAGCTCGTCCTGTTGTTTTTGGGGGTTGTTCTTGTATTTTGTTTGAATCTCCCTAACCTTTGGAGCAAAAATGGCGGTTTTTGCCGTAGTTTTTTGCTGTTTAATGTAAATCGGGAGAAGAGCCGCTTTTATGATGAACGTGAAGAGGATTATGGCAACTCCGACGTTCTTGCAGATAAGGTGATAAATTGCATAAAGCACATAACCAAGCGGCGTGCCGATAATACTATATAAAAAATTGATAACCTTCAGAACCTTTCTTTTTTGGATTTAATGCGCGTTTAGCTGTTTTGCGCGCTGTTTGCGGTATTTTCCGGCTGTTGATTTCCGGCAGCAACCATTTCTTCCCAGCTGTCCCATTGTGGATTTGAAACTGTGTATTTTTCGGGACGAAAGCAAAATCGCTCGGGAACGGGGTCATAGCCGCAGTTGCAATACGGGTTGCACCGCAAAATTCTCCATAACGTCAAATAACCGCCCTTGACCGCGCCGAACCTCCGAATGGCGATTAGACCGTACTCGGAACAGGTTGGATAAAAGCGGCAGCAAGGCGGCAGGATTTTCGACAATGTAAGTTTGTACAGCTTTATTAGTCCCAGTAAAATATATTTCATTTCACTTTATTTTTGCAAATTGTTCTTGCAAATTATTCTTGCAAAATTTTCGGCAAAACGTTCTTCTTCATCAGGCTCAAAATCTGCCCTGTTTTAAGCGACGGCGTCTTTGACCGCGCCACGAAAACGAAATCAAATCTTCCCGTCACGCTTTCTCTGATTACGGGGTCTATAACCCGAAATGCCTCTCGTATAATCCGTCTTGCACGATTTCTTTTGACCGCGTTTCCGACTTTTTTCCCCGTGACGATGCCGAGACGGTTTTTCCCCGCTCGGCGCGGCTTTATATAGCATACAAAGCCGTATGTCACTACGGATTCGCCCTTTTTGAACAAATAGCTGAAATCGCGGTTGCTTTTGATTACGACGTACCTTTTCTTGAATTCGGACATCTAAATCAATAAGTCAATCTTTTTCTGCCCTTTGCGCGGCGGCGTGCGAGCACTTTTCTGCCATTCTTGGTTGCCATTCTCTTCATAAAGCCGTGCTCGTGCTTTCTCTGAAGCTTCTTGGGCTGGTAAGTTCTTTTCATCTTTTTTCCTCCTCATTATTTTTTCTGTATATCTCGGTATGGGTATAGTTATCCCCTACAAAGCTATCAACATTAAAATATTATACCTTATTTATTCGCTCTTGTCAAGAGGTTTTTTGCAATTTTCAACGCTTTTTTCGCTCATATTTTACTCTCGGTAAACTTTTGCCGATAATTTACAAATCCGTGTTTGGGAACATTTGTTGCTGTTGACAAAATATTGTTGTAGTGATATAATATTTTTGGCACAAATGCTAAATTTGTACGTCAAAACGACGGAGGCAAAAATTATGAATTGTCCAAAAATACCCGAGTTTTTCACGTCTGACGAAAAATTTTTGTGGTCTGTTCTCGAGAACGGAACGGTAAGTATTGAAAAATACATAGGAAATGACGAGAATGTGGTTATCCCCGAGGAAATTGACGGGAAAAGTGTGACGAAGATTGGCGCGGGCGCGTTTTGCAAGAGCATTTTCCTTAAATCGATAGAAATCCCCGACAGTGTGACGGAAATCGGCGAATACGCGTTTGCGTGGTGTTCGGCGCTCAAATTGGCAGACATTCCCGCGGGAGTTTGGATAATAGGAGATAGGGCGTTCAAGGACTGCGCCTCGCTCACGTCGGTAAATATCCAAGACGGCGTGAAAATTATAAGCGAGTATGCGTTTCAAGGCTGCACTTCGCTCAAATCAATCAAAATTCCTGACAGCGTTAGTATAATAGATAAAGGTGCGTTTGAGAGCTGCATCTCACTTGCTTCGATAACTATTCCGAGCTTTGTGTCGAAGATATGCGGCAGTGCGTTTGCGAATTGCCTTTCGCTGGTGTCAATAAGCCTCCCCGACAGCGTTGAGGTTATAGATGAACTTGCGTTCGCGAAATGCACCTCGCTCAAATCGATAACCCTTCCCGAAAGAGTGATGCTGATAGGTGAACACGCGTTTGCGTGGTGTTCGTCGCTTGAATCAATAAACATTCCCGACAGCGTGGGCAAAATAGGCTTTGGCGCGTTCACCGAATGTACATCGCTCACATCGGTAAATATCCCCGACAGCACACGGATAGACGCTCACGCATTTGACGGAACACCCGTTGAAGATATCTACAAATAATCCCAAAAAGCCTGCCCTTTACGAGCCGGCTTTTTATTATATAAGAGTAGCTTCCCGATAATCTGGGCAAAACCACCAATTCTATAGGCACTTTTTGTTGCATATAGACAAACTTCCCCGAGCGGACAAATTTGTCCGGCGAACCCTCCGGTAGAGGTTTATAATTAAGAAAAACAAAGCCAAAAACGGAGGAAAAAAATATGAAAAACGAAAATAACATCAAGGCTAACCCCACTCCCGTCGAAGAATTCAAGTTTGCGTATTTGGACGACGAAACACTTATGATTGAACGGTACTTTGGAAACAGCGAGACTGTTGTTATTCCCGAGGAGGTTGACGACTTGGTGGTGTCAACAATCGGCTGCGGCGCTTTTTGCAAGAATTCGTCTGTCAAATCGGTTGTCATTCCCAACAGCGTGAATGTGATATGCGAGTACGCGTTTGCGTGGTGCTCGTCGCTCGAAGCCGTGGAAATTCCCAACAGCGTTGAGGTAATGGGCAACTGCGTGTTCAAGGGCTGCAAATCGCTCAAATCGATAAATCTTCCCTTAAAAATGGAGTTTATAGGCGAATCTTTGTTTGAGGACTGTAGAAATCTTAAATCTATCGACTTCCCCATAGGCTTGGAGGATATTGAGAACAGGACGTGCTGCGGCTGCGAATCGCTCGAGTGGGTGAGCATTCCCGACTATGTGATGGCGATAGGCAAAAGCGCGTTTGCGGGCTGCTCGTCGCTTCGGTCGGTAAATATCCCCGAGAGCGTGTTCGATATTGGCAAAATGGCATTTTACAGATGCTCAAAGCTCGAAGCGATAAAGCTCCCCGAGGACTTGAAGCTTGCTCCCGACGCATTTTGGGGCACTCCTTTGGAAAAGGAATACTGCCGTGATGTGTTCGCCTCAAGCAACATTCTTTCCAATGAACCGGTTGCCGAGGATATTCCTTCGCTTTATGAGGAATTTGAGTGGCACATGATTGATGATTCCGTGGTTATTGACAGGTGCCTGATGTACGATGAGATTGTTGTTATTCCCGAGAAAATTGACGGATATCCCGTGACGGAGATAGGCGAAGGCGCGTTTTGCAACTGCTTTTCGATTCAATCCGTAATCATTCCCGAAACCGTTTGCTTAATTGATGAATACGCGTTTGCAAACTGCGTTTCGCTCAAATCGATTGAGCTGCCCGAAATTCTGGCGATGATAGGCGACAGAGCGTTCAAGGGCTGCACGGAGCTGGAATCCGTGAAGCTCTACAATGATGTTGAAAGGATTGGCGAGAACGCATTTGAGGACTGCGTTTCGCTCAAATCCATAACAATTCCCGAGGGCGTGACGGAGATTGAAAAAGAGACGTTTCTGGACTGCAAGTCGCTCGAAACCGTTACTTTCCCGCATAGTCTGACCAAAATCGGCTTCTGCGCATTTTCGGGCTGCGGAATGCTTGTAAATCTGAAAGACTTGCCCAAAGATGTTGAGATAGACGGCTCGGCGTTTGACTTCACCTCTATTAAAGATGAACTCCGCGGCTGATATCCGTTGTTTTGACAAAAAGCTTGTGCGGCGCAGAAACTTGTACTTCTAGGAGTACATATTTCCCGTCAACCCATAAAAATTGTTTATCAAAAATTTTATTTGTGTTATAATGCCTTTAGCGAATTCGTTAAGGGCATTTTTCTTTGAAGAATTTTTGGAAAAGTGAAGAAACGGAGGTAAATTTATGTATTGTTCAAACAACAAGAATGAGGTTCTCGAAAAAAACCTGTACGTTTAAGAGTACATATTTTCGGAGACCCCTCAAAAATTGTTTACAGGATTTTTTTGGTGTGCTATAATGATTTTACTGAAATCACTATGCTTGTGTTTATCGATAATTTGTGCGGTGAAATATCGGTAAAGGTGCTGAAAACGGAGGTAGATTTATGGATTGTTCAAACAGCAAGAATGAAGCTCTCGAAAAAGCCACGCCTGCTGAATTCTTCGAGTGGTCGGTTCTCGGGGACGGGACGGTAAGCATTGACGGTTACAAGGGAGATGACGAGAAAGTTGTCATTCCCGCGGAAATTGACGGGAAGCGCGTGACGGCGATAGGCAACAATTCGTTTCAGTTCAGCGAAATCACATCGATAACTATTCCCCACGGCGTAACAAAGATAGAATGCTGCGCGTTTGCGAGTTGCCCGTCGCTCGCTTCGATTAACATTCCCGATAGCGTGACGGCGATAGGTGAAATGGCGTTTTTGGACTGTACATCACTCACGTCAATAGACATTCCCGAGGGCGTGACGGTGATAAGCGGCTGTACGTTTGCGGGCTGCAAATCGCTCACATCGATAAATATTCCCGACAGCGTGACGAAGATATGCGATAGTGCTTTCACGAACTGCACCTCGCTCGCATCGATTAAATTTCCCGACGGTGTTACGGAGATAGAAACAAGGGCGTTCTATGGCTGCAAATCGCTTAAATCAATAACCGTCCCCGACGGTGTGAACAAAACCGATGTTTTCAACCCCTCACTTCAGCACAAAACGAACGAATAGGCACTAAAAATCAAAATGATACGGAGGTAAATACTATGAACGGTTCAAACAACAAGAATGAGGTTCTCGTAAACACAACGCCTGCTGGGGATTTCGAGTGGTCGGTTCTCAACGACGGCACGGTAAAAATCGATGACTACAAAGGTGATGACGAGGAAATTGTTATTCCGTCGGAAATTGACGGGAAAAAGGTGACGGTGATAGGTGAAAATGCGTTCTGTAATTGCAGTTCACTCACATCGATAACCATTCCCGACAGCGTTACGGCGATAGACAAATCTGCGTTTGCCGGCTGCAAATCGCTCACCTCAATTACCATTCCCGACAGCATTTCAACAATAGGCGAGAGTGTTTTCGATTTTTGCGAATCGCTCACATTGATAACCATTCCGGAAAGCGTACAATCGATAGGCGAGTTCGCGTTCGGCAACTGTAAATCGCTCACATCGATAAATATTCCCCGCAGCGTGACAAAGATAGACTCTTTTGCGTTCAGTCATTGCGAATCGCTTACCTCAATTACCATTCCCGACAGCGTGACAAAGATATATGCTTTTGCGTTCAGTCATTGCAAATCGCTCGCCTCAATCACTATTCCCGACAGCGTGACGGAGATAAACGCCGGGACGTTCGCTAATTGCACATCGCTTACATCGATTAACATTCCCGAGAGCGTGACGAATGTGGGCGAATATGCGTTCAAAAATTGTACATCGCTCACGACAATAACCATTTCCGACAGCGTGACGGTGATAGACGAATCAGCGTTTGATGGCTGCGCGGCGCTTACATCGATTAACATTCCCGACAGCGTGACGAATATAGGCGAATACGCGTTCGCTAATTGCGCGTCGCTCGTGACAGTGAACATTCCCGACAGTGTGACGGTGATAGACAAATCGGTGTTTGATGGCTGCGCGGCGCTCACCTCAATAACCATTCCCGATAGCGTGATGGAGATAAGCGCCGGTGCATTCGCTAATTGCACATCGCTTACATCGATTATCATTCCCGAGAGCGTGACGAGTATAGGCGAATCTGCGTTTGATGGCTGCGCGGCGCTTACCTCAATCACCCTCCCCGACAACGTGAAGATAGGCGAGAACGCGTTTTTGGGCACTCCCCTCGAAGATAAATTCAAATAATCGGTTTTCCCGATATTTCAAAATTTTTTTGTAAATAATGTAATTTCTTGCTTACAGACAATTTTTTATGTGGTATAATCATATTAGAAACAAACTTGTACGGCAAGAAAAACAACAACGGAGGAAAAATTATGTACAATTCAAATAGCAAGAATGAGGTTCTCGAGAACACAACGCCTGTCGATAAATTCGAGTGGTTGGTTCTCAATGACGGCACGGTAAAAATCGATGACTACAAAGGCGATGACGAGGAAATTGTCATTCCGTCGGAAATTGACGGGAAAAGGGTGACGGTGATAGGCGATAATGCTTTTTTTGACTGCAAATCGCTCAAATCGATAAACATTCCCGACAGTGTTACGGAGATAGGAACAAGGGCGTTCTATGGCTGCAAATCGCTCACTTTGATAACCGTTCCCGACAGCGTGAAGGTGATAAAACCTTTCGCGTTCCGAGAATGCACATCGCTTACCTCAATCAAGCTCCCCGACGGTGCATATAAAGGAGTTGGCGTGCTTATGGGCACTCCCCTCGCGCCTAAAGGCAAATAATTCCCCGAAATCAAAAGCCTGCCCGCTCGAGTAGGCTTTTGTTATCTTAAAATCTCGGCGAGTGTTATAATCAAAAACAATGGAGGTAAAAACTATGGCTTGTCCAAACAACAAAAATGAAGCTCTCGAAAACCCCACGCCTGTCGAAAATTTCGAGTGGTCGGTTCTCGGCGACGGCACGGTTAAAATTAAAAAATTCGTAGGAAAAGACAAGAATGTTGTCATTCCCGCGGAAATTGACGGGAAAAGTGTGACGGTGATAGGCATGAATGCGTTCAAGATTTGCTCGGCTCTCACGTCAATAAACATTCCCGACAGCGTGATTAAAATAGGCGATGATGCTTTCTTTGGCTGCAAATCGCTTGAATCGATAACCATTCCCGGCGTAATGCTGATAGGTGAGTTCGCGTTTGCCGGTTGCGAGTCGCTCACATCAATAACCATTCCCGCCGGCGTGATGGAGATAAGCGAAACCGTTTTCTTTCACTGCAAATCGCTCAAATCGATAACCATTCCCGCTAGCGTAACGCTGATAGGTGCGTGCGCGTTTGCTGATTGCAAGGCGCTCGCGTCAATAAACATTCCCGAGAGCGTGACGGAGATAGGCGAAAGTGCGTTTGCTGGCTGCAAATCGCTCACCTCGATAAATCTCCCCGACAGCGTGAAAATAGGCAAAGACGCATTTAAAGGCACTCCCCTCGCAGATAAATACAAATAATCCCAAAAGCCTGCCCGCACGGACGGGCTTTTTGTTATCTTGACAAATAATCGGGTTCGTGGTATAATATTTTTGTCACATATTGATGATTTTGTACGGCAAATGTTCGATAAAAACAACGGAGGAAGAATATGAATTGTATAAAGTGCAATCGAGAAATCCCCGCGGATTCGGTTTTCTGCCCGTATTGCGGAGAAAAACAGGCTGCGGTTTGTTGGTCGTGCGGTGGTGAACTTATCGAGGGTTCCGTGTTTTGCCGTTTTTGCGGAGTAAGGGTTGCTCAAGACGATGACTCCGACGAGTCGGATTTTGCTGATGAAAGCGATGACTTCTTTTCGGAAGACAACGATGACTCTGACACATTGGATTTTGCTGGTCAAAGTAAGGGTTTCGCTTTGTCAAACGAGGAGAAATCCTCGTCTGCCGAAATGTTTTTTTGGTCTGAACTTGACGATGGGACGGTAAGAATTGATGGATACAAAGGAAATATCAATGACGTTGTCATTCCCGAAGAAATCGAAGGTAAGAGAGTGACAGCTATTGGCAAAGACGCGTTTATCTGCATATCATCGGTTACATCAATAAAAATCCCTGATAGTGTGACGAAAATAGGCTCCGGCGCATTCAATTTCTGCTGTTCGCTTACGTCGATAACCATTCCCGACGGAGTTGAGATAGGCGAAGGCGCATTTGACGGCACTCCCCTCGCAGATAAATACAAATAATCCCAAAAGCCTGCTCTCGAGCGGGCTTTTTCTTATCTTGACAAAATCTAGTTTGTGTGGTATAATGTGTTTGCCCAACAAGGTTTTGCACATAATAACGGCAAACGTTCTATAATAAACGGAGGTCACTATGATTTTAGCTATCGACGTCGGCAACACCAACACCACTATCGGCTGTTTTGACGAAAACGGCTCGCTTGTATTTGAGTCGCGGATTTCAACCGACAATTACCGTATGGAAGACCAATACGCCGTTTCTCTCGCGGATATTCTCCGCCTTTACAATATTGACGCGAAATCCATAACCGGCGCGGTTTTGTCATCGGTTGTACCGCCGGTTACGGTGCAGATTAAGCCTGCAATCGAGAAAATCTGCGGCTGCCGTGTAATGACCGTTGGTCCCGGCTTGAAAACCGGTCTGAATATAAAGATTGACGAACCCGCTTCTTTGGGCGCGGATATGGTTGCTGTCGCTGTCGGCGCAAAGGAGAACTATCCGCTGCCTGTTATCATAATCGACCTCGGTACGGCAACCAAAATTTTTGCTGTTGACAAAACGGGTGCGTTTATCGGAGGAATTATTGCTCCCGGCATCAAAATCTCGGCAGAAGCGCTTTCCTCGAAAACAGCGGCGCTTCCGTTAATCGGGGTATCGGGAGAGCCTATCCGAAACGTTATCGGAACGAACACTATTGATTGTATGCGCTCGGGACTGCTTTACGGAAACGCATTTATGCTTGACGGAATGGTCGAGAGCTTTGAAAAGGAAATCGGCGAAAAGTGCACGGTTGTTGCCACGGGCGGTTTTTCTTCCGTCATCAACCCGCTTTGCAAAACCGAGTTTATCCTTGATGAAAACCTTATTTTGAACGGACTTTTTGCAATTTACAAAAAGAACCGATAAGGCAACACCGCACAATTAACGGCTATCGCCTTTGCCGCACGCTGGCTTGCATCTTTTAGGTGATTCGCATTGCGAATCACACGGTCATATTGCACCAATTCTCCTTGACGGGCGAAAGCCCGCCTGCGTCGAATTAGTACAATCTGACGAAAAATCTGACGGCGCCATCGCACGACAATAATTATGCGGTGTAGCCTTAACAAGGGGTCTGCGGGATTTTCCCGTAAATATATACCCGCGGTGCATTGAAGAAGATTCAAGCGCCAGCAAAGGAGTAGTTTTCTATGGAAAACACAAAAAACACGCCCTCAAAGGGCAAAAAAATCTCGACCTCGACTATTGTCGGAATAGGTCTGCTTACAGCGATTGTTGTTGTTTTGCAGTTTGTTTCGATGGCGTTGAGGTTCGGCACGTTCAGCATTACGCTGACACTCGTTCCCATAGTTGTGGGAGCGGCACTTTACGGCAAGGCGACCGGAGCGTGGCTCGGATTTGTATTCGGAGTGGCAGTTTTGCTCACCGGTGATGCGGCGGCATTTCTCGCGATAAACATTCCGGGAACTATCGCAACTGTTCTTGTTAAGGGCGCTGCGGCGGGACTTTTGGCAGGAGTTGTTTATCGTCTTATCGCGAAGAAAAATCAGGTTGCTGCGGTTTTGATTTCATCGATAACCGCGCCGATTGTCAATACGGGAATTTTCCTGCTCGGCTGTCGGTTGTTCTTCTACGACACGGTTGCGGCGTGGGGCGCAGGACTTGGCTTCGAGAATACATTCGTGTATATGATTGTCGGTCTTGTGGAAATTAACTTCCTTATTGAGCTTGGTGTAAACCTCGTGCTCAACCCCGCAATTCTTCAGATTATCAAAATCGGCAAGAAAAAGCTGAAAAAATAACTTGCCGAAAATAGGGGAATGAGGTTCCCCCCGAGCATTTGCTCAAACCGCTTTAAAGCTAAAGCTGATGACTTCTGCGATTTACGCGGGAGTTGTCGGCTTTTTTGTTTTTGGAGGTAATTTATGCTGTTAAGTATCGCTTTGATTTTGCTTGTCGGAATGTCAACAAGCTGGATTTGCCGCAAAATAAAGCTCCCGGGGCTTCTCGGAATGCTGATAACGGGAATTGTGCTGGGACCGTTTGTGCTGAATTTGTTGGACGAGAGTATTCTCGGCATATCGGCGCAGCTTCGGAAAATCGCGCTTATTATCATTCTGACAAGAGCGGGACTTGGGCTGGACTTGTCGGGGCTGAAGAAAATCGGGAGACCTGCGGTTTTGATGTGCTTTGTTCCCGCGAGCTTTGAGCTGCTTGGCACGGTGATTTTTGCGCCGATGTTTATGGGTGTTTCGTATCTTGAAGCGGCGGTGCTCGGAGCGGTTTTGGCGGCGGTTTCACCGGCGGTTGTTGTGCCGAGAATGGTGAAGCTTATGGAAGAGGGCTACGGCACGGAAAAGGGTATCCCGCAGCTTATTTTGGCGGGCGCGTCGGTTGACGACGTGTATGTAATCGTGCTTTTCACGACGTTCACGGGGCTGATGCAAGGGCAGGACGCTTCGGTGCTTACCTTCGTGAATATACCGGTTTCGATTGCGCTCGGCGCGGGAGCGGGGCTTTTGCTTGGATTTGGGCTTGCGTTTTTCTTTAAAAAGGTTCACATTCGCGACACCGTGAAGGTGCTGATAATTTTGAGCATTTCGTTTCTTCTCGCAGCTTTCGAGGACAGCCTTACAACCGCAATCACGTTTTCGGCGCTTATTGCGATTATGTTTATGGGCATCGGACTTCAGCGCAAGCGTGGCGAGGCGGCAAAACGGATTTCGCAGAAATTCGGGAAAATGTGGGTTGCGGCGGAGGTTTTTCTGTTTGTGATGGTTGGCGCGACGGTGAATATCGGTTATCTCGGAAACGTTGGCGCGGGCGCATTGCTGGTGATTTTGTGCGCGCTGGTGTTCAGAATGGCGGGAGTTTTCGTGTGCCTTTTGAGAACAAAATTCTCGATAAAGGAGCGGATTTTCACGATGCTTGCCTACACCCCGAAAGCGACAGTTCAGGCGGCTATCGGCGGAATTCCGCTTGCGCTCGGGCTTGCTTGCGGGGACGCAGTTTTGACGATTGCGGTGCTCGCGATTGTGATAACGGCGCCGCTTGGTGCATTTGCCATTGATTTGTCCTACAAAAAGCTCCTAGAAAAGAAAAATCAGCCCGAAAAGGCTGATGAGAATAAAATGTGAGTTTTTGACGCGAAGCATACAAAAGTTTTCGGTCAAGCCTTTTTCAAAAGGCTTGTGGGGCGTGGGGCAAAGCCCCACACTCGGTGCGAAGCGCCGCTACTTGCGGCGAAGCCGCAGACTGAAAAAACCGCGAAGCATACTCTTTTCGATAAGAGCTCACTCACCTTCCCAAAGCATTTTTGGAGCGAAGCGAGCAAAAATGCGAGGGAACGAACAAAGCGTGTTGACACCTCCGCGAAGCGTACAAAAGTTTTCGGTCAAGCCTTTTTCAAAAGGCTTGTGGGGCGTGGGGCAAAGCCCCACACTCGGCGCGAAGCGCCGCTACTCGCGGCGAAGCCGCAGACTGAAAAACCCGCGAAGCATACTCTTTTCGATAAGAACCCACTCACCTTCCCAAAGCATTTTTGGAGCGAAGCGAGCAAAAAATGCGAGGGAACGAGCCAAGCCGGTTCACCCCGCCGTGAAACAAAAAAGCATAAAAAAAAGGCGGTTGTATCGCGATTGTGAAGAAACCTCTCGTGATACAGCCGCATTTTGCCTTGACACAACGCTCTTAAATCGGCAGGTTCACCCAATCAAAGCCGTGAGCCTGAACGTCTTCTCCGCTCGGCTTACAGCCCCGTACTGCGCTAGGAACCAATTTACCGCGTCTGCTGTTCCCCGAGATACTTCTCGGAAAACGTTTGGACATCGCGCTCGCTTTAAAATCTTCTCGACATTCCCGATAATGCGAAAATCTTTTTCCGCTCACACTTATCCAACTTTATTTTATAACATTTCTGTTTATTTGTCAAGTGTTTTCGGAAAATTTTGGCTAATTTTATCAAAAAATCAGGCTTTGTCTTGACATTTTGACTTAAAAGTTGTAGAATAATAATGTATAAGTGTTTTGCGAATAATATTCAAAGCACAAAATTTGTCGGACAGGCGTTTGTATAGCTTGTCGGAAAGGAAAAATTATGATTAAAGTACAACTCAAAGACGGAGAAATCAAAGAGTTCGAGGCGGGAATTTCCGCTTTTGACGCGGCAAGAGAGCTCGGTCTCGCAAAGACCGCCTGCGCTGCGGAAATCGACGGCAAGGTCTGCGATATGAGAACCAAGCTCGAGAAGGACTGCACGCTCAATATCCTCACTTTCGCCGATGAACAGGGACAGCGCGCGTTCAATCACACCGCGTCGCATATTCTCGCGCAGGCTGTGAAGCGCTTGTTCCCGAATGTTAAACTCGCAATCGGCCCCGCTATCGACAACGGCTTTTACTACGATTTCGATACCGAAACTCCCTTCACAACCGATACTCTCGCGCAGATTGAAGCCGAGATGAAGAAAATTGTCAAGGAGAGCATAAAAATCGAGCAGTTCTCCCTTGCACCCGATGAGGCGGTGAAGTTCCTCGAAGAGCAGGGCGAGCCTTACAAGGTTGAACTCTGCAAGGAACACGCCGACAAGGGCGAGAATATTTCGTTCTACAAGCAGGGCGATTTCACCGATTTGTGCGCGGGTCCTCACCTTATGTCAACCTCACCCGTAAAAGCGTACAAGCTCACCTCGGTTACCGGCGCATATTGGCGCGGCAGCGAGAAGAACAAGATGCTCACCCGTATCTACGGCACTGCTTTTCCGTCAAAGGACGAGCTGAACGCGCACCTCACCGCTCTTGAAGAAGCGAAAAAGCGTGACCACAACAAGCTCGGTCGTGAGCTCGAATATTTCACGACTGTTGATTATATCGGACAGGGCTTGCCTATTCTGCTCCCGAAGGGCGCGAAGGTTATTCAGATACTTCAGCGCTGGGTTGAGGACGTTGAGGCAAAGCGCGGCTGCCAGCTCACCAAAACGCCGTATATGGCAAAGCGCGAGCTGTACAAAATCTCGGGACACTGGGACCACTATCTTGACGGAATGTTCGTTATGGGCGACCCCGATGATGAGACGAAGGAGTGCTTCGCGCTGCGCCCGATGACCTGCCCGTTCCAGTATCAGGTTTTCCTCAACAGACAGCGTTCCTATCGCGATTTGCCGATGAGATTGACCGAAACCTCCACGCTTTTCAGAAACGAGGACAGCGGCGAGATGCACGGACTTATCCGCGTTCGTCAGTTCACGATTTCCGAGGGACACTATATTCTGCGTCCCGAACAGCTTGAGGAGGAGTTCAAGGGCTGTCTGGAGCTTGCGAAGTATTTCCTCGATACCGTGGGAATGCTCGAGGACTGCACATTCCGCTTCTCGCAGTGGGACCCCGCGAACCCCAAGAACAAGTACGAGGGCACCGCGGAGCAGTGGGAAACCGCGCAGGCTACGATGAAAACAATTCTCGACGACCTCGGCGTTCAGTACACAATCGGTATTGATGAGGCTGCGTTCTACGGACCGAAGCTCGATATTCAGTATCACAACGTTTACGGCAAGGAAGACACGATTGTTACCATTCAGATTGATATGCTGCTTGCGGAGAAATTCGGTATGGAGTATGTCGATGTGGACGGCACAAAGAAGCACCCCTACATCATTCACCGCACGTCGCTCGGCTGCTTCGAGAGAACGCTTGCTTACCTTATCGAGAAATACGCGGGTGCGCTGCCGTTGTGGATGAGCCCCGAGCAGGTTCGTATCCTCCCCATCACCGACCGTGCAAAGGAGTACGCGGAGAGTATTTCCGAGCGTCTCGAGGGACTTGGAATTCGCACATTTGTTGACAACAGAAACGAAAAAATCGGCTACAAAATCCGTCAGGCACAGCTTGAAAAAATCCCCTACTTCTTCATCGTCGGCGACAAGGAAGTTGAGGACAAAACGGTTTCGCTGCGTTCACGCAAGGACGGCGACCTCGGCGCATCACCGCTCGACGCTGTTATCGAGAAGATTGTCAAGGAAAACGCCGATAAGGTTAGATAACGAGGAGTATTATGGCTGAAGAAAAAATGGATTGGCTCGAAGATTTGAACGGGTTGAACAAGGAGCTCGAGGAGCGTATTCTCGCGGCAAACGAGGACAAAACGCTTGTGAAATGGAACAAGGTTCTTCCCGACCTGATGACTGCGGAAATCCTGATGATTGGGCAGTTTACGGGAGTGAAAAACGAAAACGGCGATGAAAAGCTCGGCGTGCTGATGCTCCAAAAGGACGGAAAAGCAATCGTTCCGTTTTTCACAAACCCCGAGAGAATCAAGGCTCTCGTCACCCCCGAAAAGAACAAGTTCGATGTTTTGCGCGTCAACGCGGCGCGGTTCTTTAACTCAATCAAAGGCAAAACCGCGATTTTAAACCCCTTCTCCCCTTATTCAAGAGTTTTCTCGCCGTTTGATTTAAAGGTGCTCGCTGCCGAGTATATCGACCAAGCACCGCCTCTCGCCGATGAAAAAATTCTTGCGAAAAAGGGCGAAAACGCGGATAATTCGGAAAATGCCGAAAATGCGGAATAACAAAAAGGATTGGTATCAGCTTTGAATACGTTTGACAAAACTCTTAGTATAATTGTACCCTGTTATAACGAAGAGGAAAGTGTGCCGCTGTTCTACGCGGAAACGATGAAGCAGGAAGCCTTTTTTCACCAAAAGGGCGTGGAGCTCGAATTTGTTTTCGTGAACGACGGCTCGAAGGACAAGACCGTGCAGGTTGTAAAGGAGCTTCGCGAAAAGGACGAGCGCGTGCATTTGGTTTCGTTCTCGCGGAACTTTGGCAAGGAAGCGGCGATTTACGCGGGTTTCCAAAAGGCAAAAGGTGACTTTGTTGTGCTTATGGACGCGGATTTGCAGGACCCGCCCGCGCTGCTCCCCGAGATGTACGGTCACATCGAAAGCGGTTATGACAGCGTTGCCACGCGCCGCGTCAACCGCAAGGGCGAGCCGCCTATACGCTCGTTTTTCGCGCGGCGGTTTTACGGGCTTATGCGCAAGATTTCCACAACCGAGATTGTTGACGGCGCGCGCGATTACCGTATGATGACGCGGCAGGTTTGCGACGCAATCCTCTCGATGACCGAATACAACCGCTTCTCGAAGGGCATTTTCGGCTGGGTTGGCTTTGACACAAAGTGGCTTGAATACGAGAACATTCAGCGCGCGGCGGGCGAAACAAAGTGGTCGTTTTGGAAGCTGTTCAAGTACTCAATCGAGGGAATTATGGCTTTCTCGACTGTGCCGCTGATGATTTCGCTGGTGCTGGGGATTATCTTCGACATTCTGGGCTTCGGATTTTTGCTGTTTTTCATCATCAGCGCGGCTGTGAGCGGCTTTACTCCGTTTAACGGCGGCACGATTGTAAGCAGCGTCGTTTTCATCGGCGGAATAATTCTCACCTGTATGGGAATTCTTGGGCTTTACACGTCAAAGCTCTACCTCGAGGTCAAGAACAGACCGGTTTATATCGTCAAAGAGGAGTTTTGACGTATGAAATTATCCGAGTTGGAAAAGGCGATAAATGTCGTTTTCCCCGAAAAATGGTATGAAATTTACCGTACGGGGGCTATGGAATGGCTTGAATTATCGCACGGTGATTTCAACAAGCGCAGGGACGACTATATAAACAACCCAAACGCATTTTTTATGCTGGGCTGCGATTGTGAGCCGCTGTTTTTCGATGATGTCGCCGAGCGGATTGAGGAGCTTAACGAATGGATTTCGTGGAAATGTGAAGCGAAAAGGGTTGAGCTTTGCGACAATATCAGGCTTGTTCCGTTTGCAATGATGGGAAGCGGCGATTTGTACTGCTTCTTATTTGAAAGCGGCATTTCGGAACCAAAGGTGATTTTGTATTATCACGATGATTTCGATGAGCCCGATATTATCGCCGACACATTTGATGAGTTTTTATACGTTATGATGCTTGACGCGGCGGCATTTGACGAGGATATCGAGGGTGAACGCTGGAAGGCGCATCTCAAATTTTTGTCCGATGAATACAAAGAAAAAATCCACGGAAAGAATGTCGCTCAACTGACCGATGAATTTAATTCAATTCATTATCAAAAGGCTCAAATTTTTCATCAATAATTTACAGAATAACAAAAGAGGCGGGATTTTCTCCCGCCTTTTGTGTTATTTAAGAAAACTTGCCGTGTCAATACGGTTGAGCGCTCTCGAGAGCTTTGCCTCCGCGAGCATAAGCTCGGCGTCGGTTTTCGCGGCTTTTTTGCGCTCCTCGGCAGCCTCCTTCGCGGCTTCGGCACGCTCTACGTCAATTTCGTCCGCCCATTCGCACGTTTGAACCAAAATTGTCGTCGCTTCCTTCGATACCTTTATGATACCGCCCGAAGTTGCCGCTCTGCGGAACTCGCCGTTAATCATTATCCGCATTTGACCTATTCCAAGCGCCGCGCAGTACGGCTCGTGACCGTTAAGTATACCCACGTCACCAACTGTCGTGCGGACGATAACCTGCTCGGTTTCGCCGTCAAAGACCTTTTTTTCAGGCGTGATAATTTGCAGCTTAAATGGCGTCATAAAATCACTCCTTCAATCAGCCTTCCTTTTTTGCCTTTTCCACAGCTTCGTCAATCGTTCCCACGAACAAGAACGCGCTCTCCGGCAAATCGTCGTGCTTGCCCTCGATGATTTCCTTAAATCCGCGAATTGTCTCCTTGAGGGGAACGTACTTGCCCTCGTAACCGGTGAACTGCTCCGCAACGTGGAACGGCTGCGACAGGAAACGCTGGATTTTTCTCGCTCTTGCAACAGTGAGCTTATCCTCATCGTTCAGCTCGTCCATACCGAGAATTGCGATGATATCCTGAAGCTCGTTATAGCGCTGCAAAATCGACTGAACCGCACGCGCAACCTCATAGTGCTCCTGACCGACAATCTCGGGCGAGAGAATTCTCGAGGTACTCTCAAGCGGGTCAACCGCCGGGAAAATACCCATCGAAGCGATATTACGCGAAAGAACCGTCGTAGCGTCGAGGTGCGCGAAGGTTGTCGCAGGCGCAGGGTCGGTCAAGTCGTCGGCAGGAACGTAAACCGCCTGTACCGATGTAATCGAGCCCTTCTTGGTCGAGGTGATACGCTCCTGAAGCGCGCCCATTTCGGTTGCCAGCGTCGGCTGATAACCAACGGCGGACGGCATACGTCCGAGCAGCGCCGATACCTCGGAACCTGCTTGTGTGAAACGGAAGATGTTGTCGATGAACAGAAGAACGTCCTGTCCCATCTTGTCGCGGAAATACTCCGCCATTGTAAGTCCCGAAAGCGCAACTCTCATTCTCGCTCCCGGCGGCTCGTTCATCTGACCGTAAACGAGCGCGGTCTTGTTGATAACGCCCGACTCGGTCATTTCGCGGTAGAGGTCGTTACCCTCACGGGTACGCTCGCCGACGCCCGTAAATACGGAAATACCGCCGTGCTGGGTAGCTACGTTGTTGATAAGCTCCTGAATAAGAACCGTTTTACCAACGCCCGCACCGCCGAACAAACCGATTTTTCCGCCCTTGAGGTAAGGCGCGATAAGGTCAACGACTTTGATTCCCGTTTCGAGAACCTCTTTGGACGCTTCCTGTTCCTCGAAGGTAGGCGCGGGACGGTGGATTTCCCATTTTTCTTCGGTTTCGGGCTGCGGCTTGTTGTCGACAGCCTCTCCGAGCAGATTGAACACGCGTCCGAGAGTCTGCTCTCCGACAGGAACCTTGATTGAAGCACCCGTGTCAACTGCTTCCATTCCTCTGACAAGACCGTCCGTGCTGCCCATAGCGATGCAGCGCACGGTGTCGTCGCCTATATGCTGCGCCACTTCGACAACCAGCTTTTTGCCGTGGTTATCGATTTCAATGGCGTTAAGCAGATTAGGCAGGCTGTCCGGCGCGAACCTGATATCAAGAACCGCGCCGATTACCTGAGAAATCGTGCCTGTGTTCTGTTTTGTCATATTCTAGTCCTTCCCTATTAGATTAGAAGTTAGAAACAAGCGCTTTCACGCCTGTTTCGTGAGATTAGCTTTGCGCCGAAGCACCGGACACAATGTCGATAATCTCCGTGGTTATGCTTGACTGGCGAGCGCGGTTGTACAGCAGCGACAGACTTTCCGTCATTGCGTCCGCGTTGTCCGTTGCGTTTTCCATAGCCGTGCGGCGCGCGCCCTGCTCGGACGCGTAGCTCTCGACCACCGCGCACTGTATAAGCGACGCGGTAAATCTCGGCACAATTCTGTTGAAAACAGCCTCGGGAGACGGGTCGTAGGTCATCACGCCGTAGTCCTCGAGCTCAACCGTTTCCATCGGCAAAACCGACATACTGTGCGGCTCCTGTGACATTGACGAAACAAACATCGTGTAGAACACAACAACCTCGTCAACCTCACCGTTCGCAAACATATCAATCGCGATATTTGCGATATCCTGCGCCGTGTTCGGCTTTATATCCTCGGCAATATTCGCGTAGGAAGCCACAATATCATAATCGCGCTTTGCGAAAAACTCGCCCGCTTTTTTGCCGATAGCGATAATCTTCGGTTTTTCCGCGTCGTTTGCGTGAGCGGCAACCGCCATTTTCAGAATGTTCGAGTTATAGCCGCCCGCAAGACCTCTGTCGCCTGCGACAACGATGAACAGCCTGTGCTTAACTTCTCTTTTCACGGTGTAAATCGTGGAAAAATCGATGTTTGCCGAGGCTATCTCGCACATTGTCTTGTATAATTCGTTGAAATAAGGACGAGCCTGCTCCGCTCTGGCTTTCGCCTTGCGCAGCTTACTCGATGCAACAAGCTGCATAGCCTTCGTAATCTGCTTTGTTGAGCCGACCGATTTTATGCGGCGCTTGATTGCCTTCATATTTCCGCTTGCTATTAAAATCACCCCCGTAAAGAGCAAGGGCTTTTGCTCTTTTATTCGATATTGTCCTCGGTGGTTATATATTTAACCTTTTTCTCAATATACAGCCAGGCAACAGCAAGCGCCGAGAAAACAGCGATTGTTGTGCCAACTATTCCAAGTACAAAAGCAGCCTGTTTCATAGAAAACTCCTTTTTCAGCCCGCGTAAGACGCAGCAAAGCTCGAAAGTACCTCTTTAAGCTCCGCTTCATTTTCGGGGGAAAGCTCTTTGGTGGTACGAATTCCGTCGAGAATTTCAGGCTTTGTGGACTTGATGTTGTCAATCAAATCCTTCTGATACTGCTTGATTTTCTCAATCGGAACACTTGCGAGGTAATTGTGAATTACCGCGTAAATGATAACAACCTGTTCTTCAACCTCAAGCGGCGAGTTCTGGTCCTGCTTGAGAACCTCAACTATTCTCTCACCCTTTGCAAGTCTGTCCTTCGTGTCCTTATCCAAATCGGAGCCGAACTGCGAGAAGGATTGCAGCTCACGGTACTGCGAGTAGTCGAGCTTCAGCGTACCGGCAACCTTCTTCATTGCCTTAATCTGCGCGTTACCGCCGACACGGGATACCGAGATACCGGGGTTAACCGCGGGACGAACGCCCGAGTTGAACAGCTCGGTCTCGAGGAATATCTGACCGTCGGTTATCGAGATAACGTTTGTCGGAATGTACGCGGAAACGTCGCCTGCCTGCGTTTCGATAATCGGAAGCGCGGTAAGCGAACCGCCGCCGTAATCCTTGTTAAGACGAGCAGCACGCTCGAGAAGTCTTGAGTGGAGGTAGAATACATCGCCGGGGTATGCTTCACGTCCCGGCGGGCGCTTCAGCAGCAGCGAGAGTGCACGATAAGCTACCGCGTGCTTGGACAGGTCATCATAAACGATGAGGACGTCCTTGCCCTGCTCCATAAAGTACTCGCCCATTGTGCAGCCCGCGTAAGGCGCAATGTACTGCAAGGGCGCAAGCTCGGACGCGGTTGACGAAACAACGATTGTGTATTCAAGCGCACCGTTTCTTGAAAGCGTATCAACAACTCCCGCAACGGTCGAGTTTTTCTGACCGATTGCAACGTAGATGCAGATAACGTCCTTGCCCTTTTGGTTGATGATTGTATCGATAGCGATAGCGGTTTTACCCGTCTGTCTGTCGCCGATAATCAGCTCACGCTGACCTCTGCCTATCGGAATCATACTGTCGATAGCCTTAATACCCGTCTGAAGAGGAACGGTTACGGGCTCTCTTGTGATGATACCGGAAGCGATTTTTTCGATGGGGCGCTTTTCCTTTGAGAGAATATCGCCCTTGCCGTCAAGCGGCTCTCCGAGGGAGTTTACGACGCGTCCGAGCAGCTCCTCGCCGACCGGTACGGACACGATTGAGCCCGTTCTTTTTACGCTGTCGCCCTCTTTAATGCCCGAGTCGGAGCCCAACATAACCGCGCCTACAAACTCTTGTTCGAGGTTGAGCGCCATACACTGAACGCCGTTCTCGAATTCCAGCAGCTCGTTAAGCATACAGTTTTCGAGCCCGTGAATACGAACGATACCGTCGCCGACGGTAACAACCGTACCCACATCGCCGAGCTGGATTTTCGCGTTGTAGTTTTTGATGCGGTCTTTTATCAAGCCCGTTATTTCATCGGGGCGTAAATCCATTCTATACAGTCCTTTCCTTCTGAAATTAGTAAGGGAAAATCAGATAACCGAGCCGAGTTCTCCCTTTAATGCGTCAAGTCTTGACTTGATGCTGCCGTCGTAGCGCTTGCTGCCGTAGTCAATCACGATACCGCCGATGAGCTTTTCGTCAACCTTTTCGTTGATAGAAACGGTTTTCCCGATAACCTTCGACATTTTTTCGATGATTTTCTGCTTCATTGCGTCAGACAGCGGGCTGCTTGTGGTAACGGTGATTTCTGCGAGCTTGAATTCGTCGTTATAGAGCCCCTTGAAATGCTTCACGATACCCGTAAAGCAGCTCATTCTGTGCTTTTCGCAAAGCACGCAGAGCAAGTTTCCGCAAAGCTCCGACAAATTTCCCGCCTTTATCAGCTCGTTAAGCAGCGAAAGTTTTTCCTCTTGAGGAACAGTCGGAGTGTTCATCAACTTGATAAACCCGGGATTTTCCGAGAAAATCTTGTCGAGCTCCGTAAGTTCTCCGAGAATGTCCTTCAGCCCCTCGGGATTTTGCTCCCGACAAAGCGAGAAGAACGCGTCGCCGTAGATTTTTTCTGCCTTATCGTTCATAAAAATTCCTTTCCGAAGTCACATCAGTTTGCCGAGCCGACTTCTTCTAAGAATTTCGAGATAATTTCCTCATTATCGGACGCGGAGATTTCCTTTTCGACAACCTTGCCTGCTGCCATAACAACGATATCGGAAATTTCATTCTTGATTTCGTTGATAGCGCGCTGTTTGTCGCGTTCGATACTTTCCTCCGCTTTGGTGCGGATTTCCGCAGCCTTTTTGTTTGCCTCGCCGACAATTTCCTCCTCACGCTTCTGCGCTCTGAGGGTAGCCTGCTTCATAATCTCCGAAGCCTCAGCCTTTGCGTCGGCAAGACGCGCGGTGTATTCCTCTTCAGCCTTCTGCGCAGCTTCCTTTGCCTTGCGAGCCTCGTCGATTTCGGAAGCAGCCATTTCCTTGCGCTTGTCGAGCATTTTGCAGACCGGCTTATACAGAAGAAATCTGAAAATGAGGAAGATAATAAGCAAGTTTATCAGCGTGAAAACAATGGTTGTGGGATTTATCGAAACAAGAGATTCATACCACTCTCTGCCTTCCGCCGCTGCGCTTACATTGCTGAGAATATTCAGCATTGCATTTCCTCCTCCCAATTTACTAAACCGTTATTACTTGATGAGATTGCCGAGAAGCGGGTTAGCGAACATAAGGAGAAGTGCGATAACGAGCGCATAAAGACCGGTTGTCTCTGCGAGCGCGTCACCGATAATCATAGTTCTTGTGATTGCGCCGGAAGCCTCGGGCTGTCTGCCGATTGCAGCAACTGCCTGACCGCCGCAGTAACCTTCACCGATACCGGGGCCAAGACCTGCTATCATCGCAGTACCTGCGCCCAATGCCGAAGCACCGAGAACGATAGCGTTCGCCAAGATTTTCATAGTTTCAGGGGTCATTTCCATTGTGTTTTTCCTCCGTGTAAAAATTTAAATTATCGGCACAATGTGCCTATCCTTGCAGGATATTTTTTGAACTTTGCTTTCTCTACGAGTCACATTCAGCAGACGAGATGTAGGACATACTGAGCATAATGAAGATGTACGACTGCATCACAGCTGAGAATATGTCGAAGTAGAGCGACGCCACTGCCGGCACGAGTATTGCGAAGTTTCCGAGCGCGAAGTAGATAAGTCCGCCGATTACGGTACCCGCAACCATATTGCCGAACAGACGCAGTGCCAATGCGAGCGGATTTGCAAACTCACCGATTATGTTAAACGGCAGCATAAACGGAAGCGGCTCGATAAAGCTTTTGAAATAGCCTTTGAATTTTCCTGTTTTGGCACGATTGTACTGAACCAAAATGAACGTCATAATCGCAAACGTTCCTGTTACGGAAACATCTGCCGTGGGGTTTCGCAGTCCCATCAGACCCATAAGGTTATTTATCATGATGTAGCACAGAAGCGTAATGATATACGGAGTATAAGCATTGTACTTCGTGCCCATTGTGCCGTGAACCGTATCGCGGACAAATTCCACAAGCATCTCGGCTGCTGCCTGACGCTTGGTTTCGGGAACAGGCTTCAGATTGTGCGTCAAAATCAATACAACAGCAAGCAGAATAAGGATTACTATCCATTGAACGATTACGCTCTCTGTAAGCCAGAATTCCGTGCCGTTAATCTCGAAGAGTTTGACAACCTTTAATGCGCCGTTGACCTCGAGAGTTTTCTCGGCGGCGGCGGAGGCTAGCATTAACGCAGTTGGCATTCAGCATCATTCCTCCTTTCTTATAAATGTTCTTATCAATATAGCGAATTTCGGAAAAAACAGCGGTATAATCGCTGTGATAAGACTGATAAATGGTGCAATCGCACCGAGCGTAAGCAGCGCGATAAGTCCGAGATATCTCACGCAGTACATACCGCTCATATAGGTCTGCGCGGACTTTGCGCTTGCTTTTTTAACCGCAATCTGCGCGGTTTTTCCTAAAACAAAGAAATTCAGCGCGGCGATTATTATTCCGTAAACCCCGCCGATTAACAGCGTGTAGTCGTAGCCTGTCGCAAAGAAAATCACCGCGAGCACCGCCATATAAATTCCCGATATTATCAGGAAAAACGGCGAAAGCGACCTTATTTCCTCGTAAATCGGCTCGTTTTTTTTCATAACACATTCATTCGTCATCGGCAAATTTCCCGTTATTTTCTTGAGTAGTCGTCGTAGTAATCGTTTTCACGGCGAGAGCTCGTGAACGCCTTCGGAGCGGGTTTATCCGCCTTCTCGTACATTTTTATCAGCTTGTAGAGGTAGCTCACCGCGCCGCTTATCATAAAGAGAATTCCCAGCACGATGCAGATTATCATCGCCCAATCGGGCCAGCCGAATTTCTTTGAAAGAAACCAGCCTCCGCCGATGAACAACAGCAGCGGCGTGATGATAACAAAGGCAAGCTGACTTACTTTTGCGTAGGTTGAAATCGGGTTTTCGTTCTTGCTCATATCAGTACACAAATTCCGTCAAACGCCAGCCGGCGTCGGTTTTAACCATTTTCGTGCGGAGAATTTTGTCCTCGGAAACCGAGGAAATATCCGAGCTGTCGCCCGCGCCGTCGAGATAAATCGTGATATCGCACTCGGTTTCGCTTGTCGGCAAAACCGCAAGTGCGCAGCTTTCCCAGAGCTTCTCGCGCGTTGTGTCAGCCTTAAAATTCGCGTTAATTCCGAGAACGACAGCTTCTTTATAATGCGGAGCGTTTTCCTCGGCAGACGGGTTGTCAACGAGAATTGTGCGCTTTTTGTACACATCGAGCTTCATAATTTTCTCGGCAGCCTCGTCCGTGTACACCTTTTTCACCTTGTTCTCGATATCCTCATAGGACGCGTAGCCGCGGCTTTTTTCCGTGTTTACCGTGTAAATTCCGTCCTCGGGCGCGTTTCCGTAGGGCTCGTCGAGGTGCGGCAAACCCTGCGTGACAAACAGCCGAATTATCTCGTAGCTGTCTTTAACAAGGTCGTGCGCGGCATACTCGCACTCCTGTTCAAACTCCGCTGTCGGACGAAAAACCTCCTCGCTTGACGAGGGCGCGCTTTCAACAGGCTTGCTGCCCAGAATTAAAATCAGCGCGATAACCGCCGCCAGCGCCAGCACCGCCACGACAATGGTTGCGATAAGCGGCGCAGTATTTTGTTTTTTGGTATTTTTTTCGCTCATAGGTTAACCTTTAATTCACTCGCTCTTGGTTTCCTTGCTGTCGAGAGAAATTGCGTCGGGGAATACATTTCTGCTGTCCTCTTTGGAGAGGAAGGTTGTGTTGACGTAGCCCTGAATAATCGCTCCGTCTGTTACGGCAATCGTAGAAGCGTTTATATCGCCGAAAACAATCGCGTCGCGCTTGAGCTCTGCCTTTCCGACAATATCGAGCTTTCCGCGCACTCTGCCGTTAATATCGGCATACTGCGACGACAAATCACCGATAAGTATGGTATCTCTGTCCATTCTCAAACGACCTTTGAGGGACATATTTCCCTGCATTGCCGCGGAGTTCATACCCGCGTTGTTGCAGGTGATATCGCCGATAACTTTTCCGCTCATATCAAGATTGCGCGTTGTTTCAACGTTGCCCTTGATATTGCCGTCAATCTGCATATTTGCAAGCGAGCGGATATTTCCGTCAATGATAGTATTCTTCGAGATTACGGTAACTTCCTCTGTCTCGTTTGACTGCTGCATCGGCGCTGTGCCTTGCGTGGGAGGTATGTACCCGCCGTAGCCCTGATTGAAATTATTAGGCGCGGAACCTGCATAGCCGCCGTTAAACTCGTTCTGATTATTCTGCCCGATACTGCTTCTGATATTCTTGATATTCTGGTTGTAGGCAGCCTGTTCGTTGGATTGAGGAGCGCTCTGCTGCGTGAAATTCTCCTGTCTGGGAGCCTGCTCGCGCGCACTCGGATTGCCCATCTGATTAGCAGCGGGATTTGTGTTAGCGGCAGCGCTGTTCTGCTGGGGAGCAGAAGGCTGTTGAGGAGCAGCGGGCTGTTCCTCGGTAGCGCGGTAATAGGGCGTTTCGAGCGGCACTTCACCGCTATTTTGCTCCACGGGAATTTCAGCCGCGCTTTGCTGCTCGGGTTCTCTCAAATACTTGTCCAACTCGGTAGGCGAGCTTTCGGGCTTGACGTCGGGCTTTTTCACGTCCTGATTGTCCTTTTTCCAAAGCTCTTTAACCGCCTGAGAAAAATTATCCTTTATACTCATAGCTTTTCCTTTCCAAATCCTGTATTTTCCCCTGTATTCGGTTTAAGCGAACGGTCCCGCGAATTGAACGGGCTGGGTATCGTTGTTGATTGTATCGAACTTGTAGATGCCGTCGCTTGTAAATTTCTTGAGCAAATCGCCGAGAACAAGCACCGTGTTTGTCGTGTTGTCGGAGTCGTGCATCAGAACAACCGAGCGGAAATTCTTGTCGTAGTTCACCTTTATATCGGCGGGAACCGAGTTCCACATCTGCGTCCAAGAAGCGCCCAGCGCGTCGCCGCTGTCCACATTCCAATCGAAGTGCCTGAAACCTCTGCGCGACATTTCGGCTATAATAGCGTCGCGGGTTTTCTCGTTATAGTCGTTCACGCTGCCGCCGGGGAAGCGGAAAATCTCGCATTTTATCCCCGTTGCCTCGTAAACCATATTCCACGCGTCGTAGAAATCATCGAGATAATTTTCCACGGAAGCGTAAATTTCGTCATATTTATGCGAAGCGGTGTGAATACCTATCGCGTGACCGTCCGCGGCGATTGCTTTAAGTAAGGTGTAGCAGTATTCGCTGCGGTTCGGGACAACGAAAAACGTTGCCTTAATATTGTAATCCCTCAAATACTGAAGTATCGAGTAGGTGTTGTTCGAGGGACCGTCGTCGAAGGTGAGATAAACCGTGTTGTCCTCACGAACGTAATTCGTGGGCGCGGTTACAACCATATCGGTGTGAATATCGGCGTAAGGGTTTTTCTCGGTCTGGGGATTGAAGGTTTGTTCCCAGCCGTTCTTTTCGTTGAGGTAATCGACAATTTCCTTATCGGAAAGCCCCAGCTCTGACAAAATCCCGTACCAATTCTCGCCGCCGTTTTTCTTGGCGATAGCAGAAATCAGTTCCTTATCGGAAATTCCGTTCTGCGAGAGAATTTCATAAAATTCATCAACGCCGACCTCGTCCTTTTTGACAATCAGCTTGAGCAAATCCTTATCGGAAAGCCCGCTCGCCGTGAGCAGCTTGTAAAAGCTCTCGGCGGTGATGCTCTTGCTGTCGTTCATCTGTTTTATAAACTCGGTGTAGGAAAGACCGCTCTTGTTGAAAATCGCGCAGAAATCCTCGACAGTTCCCGCTTTTTCGCTTGTGAGAATTTGTGCCGTTGCCGAGAGCTTTTCGTTCTCCTTTTTCACCTCGGCAAGCTCTGTGCCCTGCTTTGCCCAAAAAATGCCGAATACAATCGCAAGCGCGAGCGGCACAAAGAAAAATATAGCAAGTACTACCTTTATCAGTACCTTAAAAAACTCAACGCTGCCAAAACGCATTTTTAACCTCTTTTTAGAAATATTATTTTAGACATTATTCCCCTATTATTAAATTTTACTATAAAAATTGCAATTTGTCAATAGTTACAATAAATAAATCTGCCGCATTTCAATAAAACAATCGGTCTAATTCCAAAAAAATGTGGAAAATTTTGTAGAAATTGCACAAAAAATAAAACAAGCGCAGATTTTTCACTGCGCTTGTCGTGGAATTTATTCCTCAATATAAACCTTTTTCATTTTGATGTCATTAAGCGGACGGTCGTTGTAGTCGGTTTTGGTTTCGGCGATTTCGTCAACCGCTTCAATTCCCTCGACAACCTTTCCGAAAGCAGCGTACTGCCCGTCAAGATGGGGCGCGTCCTTGTGCATTATGAAAAATTGACTTGACGCGGAGTTCGGGTTCATCGAGCGTGCCATTGAAATCACGCCGCGCGTGTGCTTCAAATCATTCGGCACGCCGTTCATCGCGAACTCGCCCTTGATTTTCTCCTTTGCGCCGCCCATTCCGGTGCCCTCGGGGTCGCCGCCCTGAATCATAAACCCGCTGATTACGCGGTGAAAAATCAGCCCGTCGTAAAAGCCCTCTTTTACCAGCTTCTCGAAATTCGCGCAGGTTATGGGCGCTTTGTCGGGGTAAAGCTCCAGCTTTATTTTCTTGCCATTTTCAAGTTCGATAACAACCATAGTTTTCTCCTTTTCACTTCTTTGCGCCGAGCTCATACGCGCGCCGTGTGCAAGCCTCGCAAGCCTTTACAGCCGTATCGGTGAGATTTCCCGCGTACAGCTCTTCAAGTCCCGCAAGCGTTGTTCCGCCGGGGCTTGAAACCTGCTTTATCAGCTCGTCGAGCGTCATTCCGCTCTCGGTCATCATTTTTGCCGAACCGATAAGCGACTGCGCGAAAAGCCGCAGCGCCGCGCCCTTGTCGATACCGACCTTCTCCGCGTAATCGATAAAGCCCTTCGCGTAGAGGTAGATGAACGCGGGCGAGCTTCCGTTTATCGCGATAACCTCTTTCATCTTGTCGGGCGGCACAACCTCGGTTATTCCGCAAGAACCGATAATTTTTCTCGCGAACGCAAATTCGCTCTCGGACACCTTTTCATCGCAGCTCATCGCCGAAGCACCTTCGTTTAACATCATCGGCGTGTTCGGCATAACGAGAACAACCTTCGCGTCTGCAAACGTACGTTCACGGATATATTCGGCGGAAATTCCCGCGCAGATTGAGATGAGGACGAGCTTTTCGTTGCCCGCAGCCTTTATTTCCGCGAGAATCCCGTCGAGCTGCTGCGGCTTTACCGCGAGCAGAATGTAGTCGCATTTTGCGGCAAGCTCCGCGATACTGTCGGCAGCTGTTGCCCCGAGAACGCTGATATTTTTGAGCTTTTCGGGATTGCTGTCATACGCGAAAACCGCGGTATTTCCGAGCTTTCCGTTAATTCCCTTGATAATTGCGGCGCCCATATTTCCGACGCCGATAAAACCTAATTTCGTCATTTATATTCCTTCTTTACGACGATTTTTTATTCTCTTGAACACCGCGTTATAAGCCGCTTTAATCGGGTACAGCGTGAGCAGCATCAGTATAACGTCAAACGGCATTTTGATGAAGCTCGTGCCAATTCTCGCGCTGATTTTCACGAGGAACGCTTCGGGAGCAATAATTCCCGCGATAACCTGAAACCAAGTGTTGAGGAAGATGTTGCAGATTACGATTACCGTGAATTTCGCCAGCACAATTCTCAAAACCGATTGCCAATTCGAGCCGATTGACTTGAAAAACGCTTTTCCGCCCGAAAAATCGAGCTTTTGGGTTGTCATTTCGTACAGAAACAGCCCGTAAATCAATCCGCCCGTCATCTCGACAATGGTGAAAATCGGGTTGAACGCGTAATTTTGCGTGGTAATAAAATAACCGACCACATCGGTTACCGCGCCCGCCAGCATCGCCACAACAGGTCCGTAAAGCATACCAATCGCCGAAATCGCGATGAACGCGACGCTGATTTTGGTGAACGGAAGAATGATTGTAAACTGCTTGAGCACGAGGTCAAGCGCGATAAGAATTGCCGTTACGCAGATGCATCTGATGCTTGTGAGTTCAAGAGCCGAACGTTTGAATTTATCAAAAAAAGCCATAATATCTCCTTTCAGAATGTTGCACACAAAAGAATAACAAAATGGCTTTTTTATTCAATTTATGTACAGCGAGATGCGAGAGCCTTACCGCAAGCACTCAAAGCCGCCTGAAGCGGCTTTTGCGCTTTTCGTCCTCGGGACAACTCTCCGTTCCCGCGGCACTTAACGCAAGACTCTCTACTCTGTTTTGGTTTTGGTTTGGATTAGAAGTTGATTTCGTCGCAAATCTTATAGCGGCGCTCGTTGAAGGGCTTCTTCATCGAGAGCGCCTCCTGAATATCAACGTCGTAAATATGACCGTCCTTGTAGCCGACAACACGGTTTCCTATGCCCTTTTCGAGCAGCTCAACCGCATAATAGCCCATCTCGGAAGCCATAACTCTGTCGCGAACCGTGGGGCTGCCGCCGCGCTGAACGTGACCGAGAATTGTCGCTCTGGACTCAATTCCGGTTGCCTCTTCAATCTGCTTGGCAATCTGCTCGGTTCCGCCGACGCCCTCTGCGACAACGATGATGAACTGCTTCTTGCCCATTGCGCGGACTTCTTTAATTCTCTTGATAATCTGCTCAATATCGTGAGGCATTTCGGGAACGAGAACCGCTGTTGCACCGCACGCAAGACCTGTTGCAAGCGCGATGTGACCTGCGCGGCGTCCCATAACCTCAACAACCGCGCAGCGCTCGTGAGAGTGGCTGGTGTCGCGGAGCTTATCTATCATCTCGACAACCGTGTTCATTGCCGTATCGTAGCCGATGGTGTACTCGGAGCACTGGATATCGTTGTCAATCGTTCCGGGGATACCGATACAAGGAATACCCGCTTTGGACAAATCCGCCGCGCCTCTGAAGGTGCCGTCGCCGCCGATTGCGACAACGCCGCACATCTGCTGTTCCTCGCAGATTGCCTTTGCCTTGAGAATGTTGTCCCATTCCTTGAACTCGGGGCAGCGAGCGGTGTAGATTGCGGTACCGCCGCGCTGAATGATATCGGAAACGCTTCTCACATCGAGGTCGATAAACTCTCTGTTGAGCAAGCCGTTGTAGCCGCGAAGAATTCCGACAACCTTAAAGCCCTTAAAGATAGCGGTTCTTGTGACTGCTCTGATGGCAGCGTTCATTCCGGGGCTGTCGCCGCCGCTTGTAAGGACACCGATTTTCTTTTCCATTTTAATCTCTCCTCTTTCTTGTAGTATTTAGTATTTGCAGATTTTTATCTTTTATTATTTTACTACAAAAAGGTTGGTTTCGTCAAGCGTTTTTTTCAACTTTATCAAATAAAAGCGATAATAATCTTTTTTTAACAAATTTTGAGAAAATTGGAGAAAAATTCTGTACAAAATTACCTCTCTTAACACAAAAAAACAACCCCGAAATCAATCGGGGCTGTCCTTATGCAATATCTGTAAATTACTCCGCTTCCTTGGCTACAACAACCTTGTTCTTGTAATAGCCGCAAGCAGGGCAAACTCTGTGAGCGAGCTTCAGCTCACCGCAGTTTTTGCAGCGCGAGAAATTCGGAGTTTCGAGCTTCCAAACGCTCGAACGTCTTTTATCTCTTCTTGCACGAGAAACCTTTCTCTTTGGTACTGCCATATCTTACACCCCCTTGAAAGCAATGAATTATAAGCGAACGGTTCTATGACAGACAAAACCGCCGCGTGTTAATCAAGCAAAAGTTATTATAACACAAATTTCTGCTTTTGTCAAGGGTTTTTTGAAATTTTGTTGAAAATAATCAAATTTGGTGCAAAATATTGTCCAAAAATCAGCCGATGAACTTGAGAACGCTCTCGGGAAGCTCTGCGTTGTCCGCGGAAACGGTCAGGGTGATGGTGGTGTCGGGGGAAATCTTTGCGAGCGCCTCGAACATTTCGCCAACCTTTGCGTAGTCTCTGCCGGTGATTTTGAGGGTTGCGTCAACGAAGATATCGGTGCAGTCGTGGTCGGAAGACAGAATGCCCGCGATAAAGCCGTAGAAAGCGTCAACGCCGTTAATTGCGTAGTCCTCGATGTTGATGAGTCTTACCTTGTAGGTGATGTCGGTGTTGAGCGAAGAACCCTTCTGAATTGCAACAACGTTGCCCTTGGACTGCTTCTCGGCAGCGTGAATTGCGTCGATGAGCAGCTTGGTCTTGCCGGAACCTCTTTTACCTGTGATAATCTTTACCATAATGATAAACCTCCGTTTATGTTAAATTTACAATTTTTGCCTAAATTAAATTCCGAGCTTTCTCTCGAGAATTGCCTTCTGGTCCTCGTAACCGGGCTTGCCGAGAAGCGCGAACATATTCTTCTTGTAGCTCTCAACGCCGGGCTGGTTGAACGGGTTTACGCCGAGCATATAGCCGCTGAGCGCGCAAGCCTTCTCGAAGAAGTAAATCATCCAGCCGAGCTCGTACTCGTTAAGCTCGGGCACTTCGAGAACGATATTCGGCACGCCGCCCTCTGTGTGCGCGAGAACAGTGCCTTCAAACGCTTTTCTGTTGACAATCGACATATTCTGATTGGACAGGAAATTCAGACCGTCGAGGTTGCTCGGCTCGTCCTGAAGGAACAGCTCCTTCTGCGGCTTGCCGAACTGGATAACCGTCTCAAACATAATTCTCGAGCCGTCCTGAACGAACTGACCGAGAGAGTGCAAATCGGTCGAGAAAACCGCGCTTGACGGGTAAATTCCCTTGCCGTCCTTGCCCTCGCTCTCGCCGAAGAGCTGCTTCCACCACTCCGCCATCATTGCGAAGGAGTTCTCGTAGCTTATCAGCATCTCAACGCTCTTGCCTTTTCTGTAAAGGATATTGCGCAGAGCCGCGTATTTGCAGCAGTCGTTGTTCTCGATATCGAAATCCTTGTAGGCCTCTCTTGCTGCGGCAGCGCCTTCCATAAGTGCGTCGATATCGCAGCCCGCGCAGGCAATCGGAAGCAGTCCAACCGCGGTCAAAACGGAATATCTACCGCCGACATCGTCCGGAACAACAAAGGTTTCATAGCCCATTTTGTCGGAGAACTCTTTAAGAGTGCCGCGAGCCTTATCGGTTGTCGCGTAAATTCTGGACTTTGCGCCCTCCTCGCCGTAGCGCTGAACAAGCAAATCGCGGAAAACTCTGAACGCAAGCGCGGGCTCGGTTGTCGTGCCGCTCTTGGAGATGATGTTAACCGAGAAATCCTTTCCGTCAACGAGAGAAATTACCTCATTTAAATAAGTAGGCGAGAGGCTGCACCCAACGAAATAAATCTCGGGTGTTTTCTTTTTGAGCGAGTTGTAAAGCGAGGACTTCAGTGCCTCGATAGCCGCTCTTGCGCCGAGGTAAGAACCGCCGATGCCGATTACGATGAGCACGCGGCTGTCGTTCTGGATTTTTTCGGCAGCCTTTTTAATTCTCGCGAACTCCTCCTTGTCGTAATTCACGGGCAGGTCAACCCAGCCGAGAAAATCATTTCCGGGGCCGTTTCTGCTTTCGAGCGTATCGTGCGCGGCTTTTATCGCGGGAGCGCACTCCGCAAGCTCGTGTTCTCTAACAAACCCTTTAAGATACTTGTCATCAAGTTTTAATCCCATAATAATCTCCTTTCACCGTGCCGAAGTTACGGCGCGGTACTCCAACTATATTATATATTAAATTTGATTTTTTTTCAAGATTTTTTCGGCTATATACTTTTATTTGGCTATTTTTTGCTATTCAACAGCTTGTTTTTGTGCAACTTGCACAAAATTTTCTCGGGGAATCGCTCGAATAATCACGCCGCCCTCGTCGAAGCCGCGCCGTTCCCCGAGAAAACAATATCCGCGTTCTTCGGCGGCGGGGAGACGGTCTGCTCGGTTGTTTCCGAGAACTCGTGCAGTTTATCTAGCATAGTGGGCGAGAACAAACTTGGTCTGCGAAATCACGCCGCCCTCGTTGAAGCCGCGCCGTTCCCCGAGAAAACGATATCCGCGTTCTTCGGCGGCGGGGAGACGGTCTGCTCGGTTGTTTCCGAGAACTCGTGCAGTTTATCTAGCATAGTGGGCGAGAACAAACTTGGTCTGCGAAATCACGCCGCCCTCGTTGAAGCCGCGCCGTTCCCCGAGAAAACGATATCCGCGTCCTTCGGCGGCGGGGAGATAGTCTGCTCGGTTGTTTCCGAGAACTCTTGAAATGCAAGCCACTCGCGGAGCTTGTCGAGAGTGGCGGGCGAGGCGGCGGACTTGGTTTCGTTTTTGTGGGTGATTTTCACGGAGCCGCCCTTGTTGACGAGCTGCCTTGCCAGCGCGAAAGCCTGCTCGCAGCACACGGGCAGCGCGTTTTCGGCGATAAAGATGTTTGTTGCGGCGAACCCCGCGCTCTCGTCCAGCCGCACAAGAAGGCGGTTTCGCTTCGCCGAGAGTTTGTAGTTTATCCGTTTCGGCGAGTCACCGGCAACATAATCTCGGTGCTCGCAGCCCGGAAGCCCGCCCTTAACCACGGAAACACCTTCCTCCGCGTCCTCGTCGTCCGCGGGAAGCACGCTCGGTATAATCTCGGGGCCGTTGTACTCGACAATTCTCGGCAGAACAGCTTTCTTCGCTTCTTGTTCAGCCTTGACTTTCAAACAAAACAGTCCCGCGAAATCACGAACGGTAATCAAATCCAGCTTCAGCCGATTTATCCCGCAGTGAGTGGCTTTGAAGCTGCCGCGAAGCGTTTTTGTGCCGCTGAAAAGGAGCGAGGTTCTGATATTTATTCGGCTGTCCGTGGAAAGGCAAAGCTCGATGTACGGGATAAAGCAAAATCCCGTCCGCGTGAGCTTGACTTCAAACTCAACGCTTTCCCCGACTTCTGCCGTGCCCGAGAGCTCGTGCAGCTCGGCTTTGAAGTGCTTTTTCGACAGGAACAGCGACACCGCCGAGAGCAAAGAAATCCCGCCGATGATGTAAACCATCGCCCAGCCTATGTCCGCGTTTATGAACGTCACAAACAGCGCCGCGAAAAACAGCGCCTGAATAATGCTTGCGAGATGTGTCATTTCCTCATTTTCCTCTTGGTTTTTCTGATTATGCGGTAGTCACGGTAAAGCTGTTTTGCGGGGATTTCGGTTGTTTTGCCGCCGTACAGGAGCAAATCTGCGCTGCTTGTGATTTCTTCCGCTTCCTTGTACAACCCGAGCGACCGCCCTGCTGCCGCGCCCGAGAGCTCGTGCAGCTCGGCTTTGAAGTGCTTTTTCGACAGGAACAGCGACACCGCCGAGAGCAAAGAAATCCCGCCGATGATGTAAACCATCGCCCAGCCTATGTCCGCGTTTATGAACGTCACAAACAGCGCCGCGAAAAACAGCGCCTGAATAATGCTTGCGAGATGTGTCATTTCCTCATTTTCCTCTTGGTTTTTCTGATTATGCGGTAGTCACGGTAAAGCTGTTTTGCGGGGATTTCGGTTGTTTTGCCGCCGTACAGGAGCAAATCTGCGCTGCTTGTGATTTCTTCCGCTTCCTTGTACAACCCGAGCGACCGCCCTGCTGCCGCGCAGACCTCGCCTGCTGCCGTTGACTCGGGCTCGGTGCCGCTTATCGAGCAGACTAGCTTTCTTGTGCGAAGATAAATCGCGCGGATTTTGCCGTTTTTGTTCTTGAACAAAAGCGAGAAAGCGAAAAATGCCTCGGATACTTGTTTGTGGAAAACAATCGCGAGAACACCCAAAACACCCAGCGAAATCAGTATAATCAGCGCCGCCGTTGCGAGCTGCTCACTTTCGTTTGCGAGAGCGGCGTATTTTGTTCCGTCAATTTCGAGCCAGCCCAAGCCCTCGATATAGCTCATCGCGTAGGCGTGCGCGTTTGCGGGTTTTACGGCGTAGCGCCCGTATTCATCGATATTCTCGCTGTCGAGAACAAACCCCTCGGTATATCTCGTCGGAATTCCCGCGGCTCTTAAAAGCAGTGTTGACGCGGTAGCAAAATCCGAGCAAATTCCGCGCTTGCTTTTAAAGAGGAAATATTCTGCGGTTGTTTCCTCGGGAACAAAGTCGAGGTCGTAGACAAAACCCGCCTCGCCAAACCATTTCTCAATAGCAAGCGCCTTGTCGTAATTTGACGTAAGCCCTGCGGTGATTTCCTCGGCGAGCTGAACGATTTCGGGATTTATCGGCTCGGCGAGCGTTTTCTTGTGGTAATCGAGAGCTTGGCTTCGCTCGCTGATAAAAGAGGTTTTCTCGGAGATTGTGATAATTCCCTCATCGGCTGCCGCGTTCAGGATTTCCTCCATATCCGCCTGTTCAAACAGCCGAATAAGGCTCTCGTTTGTCCGAGGAATGTAGTATTCGAGGGAATACGACGCGTTTGCGCCCATATTGCCTTTCGTGAACATCTCGTCCTTGTGCGTGCGGTAAATGTCATCGGAGTAGCCGATTATATTCACACTTGTGGTCATACTCGGGTGAATAATAACCTTTGTGTTGCTGTTGTCGGCAATTTTTATCGACATCAGCGCAGTTGAACGGAAAGTGTTCTCGTTGTAAACGGTGAGGTTTTTCAGCAGCGGCGCGTATTCCTCGAGCTGCCCGTCAAGCGCACCCTGCCGCAGCTTCGCGGCAAGCGCGTTTGTGTTGAGATTTTTCTTGTAGGTTTTCCAGCCGCTCCAGCCCGTGGTGTAATCGGAGTGCGCTGTCCAGCCGGTTTCGCCGTTGTATATGTCGAACGACCAGCGGCTTACGTTCACGGGATAGCTTGTTGTCGCGTAGAACAAAACATTGTCGGCGGGCTTGTTTGCGCCGTGATTTACGCCGCTGTTGTTGGTGAAATTCGAGAGCGCGTTTTGCCCGTAGAACGTGGTTTTTTTGTTGAAAACGGTGTCGAGATAACTCCCCATCGGCGTGTTTGTGTCGCGCGGAACAACCGTGAGGATAAGCGCCGCGAGAATGCCGAAAATTGCTATGGATATCAACCGCTCGCGGCGGGATTTTTTGTCGTCAATGTACACGATATCGTTCGGGAACTCGGGCTGCGCCGAGCCGAGCACCGCAAGCCCGAATCCAACCGCAAGAAATACTATAAATTCCGCAGAAAGCCCGCCGGCTGTTCTCGCGGAGAGTATCATCGGGATAAGCGCGGGGAGAAGCAGAAAACTTGGTCGCGGGAGATAGACGCTGAAATAGCACACCGAGAAGCCGAAAATGCACGAGAACAGGAAAATTGTCGCCGCGGCAAAGAAAACGTCGAAGGTCTCGGAATTTTTGAAGATGAAGTCGATAAAGCGCGCCGCGGAGCCTTGATTAAGCGCAAAGCTCATTATCACAAACGCCGCTATTGCAAGCGCCACAAACGCAAGAAACGCAAACGCGCGCTTTTTCCGCAGCGTGTAGAAAATCATAAATACGCCGAAGGAAACGGCGGTCATTATGATGGTGCAGACAAGCTGCTGCTGTCTGCACAAAACATTCATCAGCGCCGCGCTCATCGAGCAAAGATATATCAGCGCGGTGATTATCTCCGCGCCCTGATATTGAGGACGAACTCTTTTATTCATCGCATTGCTCCCGTTGGTTGAAAAAAGAAATTACAGATAGATATAAAGTCGTGCTTTCATCATTCCGTTGTATAATTTGCGGTTTTTATCGGATTTTTCGCCGAAAATGCTTTCAAATTCCTCGTCGGGCGTGATGACGTAAAGCTGATTTTCCCCGAGCGGACGAAGCCGTTCACCCATTATTTTGTACAGCTCCCGCGCGTCCGAAAGCTCCAGCATTCTCTCGCCGTAGGGCGGGTTTGTGATGATTTTCACGGGCATTTCGGGGAACGCAAAATCCCTGATATCGCGCTTTTTCACGGTGATATACTTGTCAACACCCGCAAGACGCGCGTTTTGCCGCGTCAATTCAACGCAGCTCTCGTCGATATCGAAACCAATCCCCTCGAAATCCGCGTCCGTTTTGATAAGGGAACGCGCTTCTTCGCGGGCGTTCTCCCACACCTTTTTCGGCAAAAACGGGAAATTCTCGCCCGAGAAGCGGCGGTTGAGACCGGGGGCGATGTTAAGCGCTTTCATCGCGCTTTCTATTAAAATAGTACCCGAGCCGCAAAACGGGTCGAGAACCGTATCTCCTGCGCGCACTCTCGCCAAATCGACAATTCCCGCCGCAAGTGTTTCACGGATAGGCGCGGCGTTGCTCTCGCGGCGGTAACCGCGCTTGTGAAGCCCTTCGCCGCTTGTGTCGAGAGTGAGCGTGAAGATGTTCTTCATTATCGAGAAGCGGATTTTGCGCTCGGCGCCGTTTTCGGGCATTCTCTCAAGACCGTAGGCTTTCCCCAAATTCCGCGCCATAGCCAGCTTCACGCGCTTTTGACACGCGGGAATGCTCGTGAGCTTGGAGTTGAGCGAGTGACCGTTGTTGGGGAACGCGTCGTTTTTGCCGATGAAATCGGACAGCGGGAGCTTCTCAATCCCCGCGAAAATATCGTCATAGGTTTCCGCGCGGAACTCGCCGAGAACGATGTTAATCCGCTCGGCGGTTCTCGAGAGAATATTTGCCCGAGCGCAGACAGCCGCGTCTCCCGAAAAGCAGACGCGCCCGTCGGTGACGGTGATGTCCTCACCGCCCGCTTTTTTTATCTCAAACGAAAGCGTTTTTTCAAGCCCGAAATGACAGGGCGCGGAAAATCTGAATTTACTCATACCTTATCGCTCGCAAGTGCCTTTTGACCGATATCTTTTCTGAAGTGCGCCTTTTCAAAGGTGATTTTTTCGACAGCCTTGTAAGCGTCACCGAGCGCGGCTTTGAGGTTCTCGCCCGTTGCCGTAACGCCGAGAACGCGCCCGCCTGCCGTGAGGAACTTGCCGTCCTCGAGCTTTGTGCCCGCGTGATAAACGTAAGCGCCGCTTGTCTGACCGTTTTCGTCAAGACCTGTGATTTCCTTGCCGGTTTCGTATTTCTCGGGATAACCGCCGCTTGCGATAACAACACAAGCGCAAGCGTTCTCACTCCACTTGATGTCGAGATTTTCGAGCGTTTCGTTATCGACAGCCTCGATGATATCAACAAAATCGGTTTCGAGAAGCGGCAGAACAACCTGCGTTTCGGGGTCACCGAAGCGGCAGTTGTACTCGACAACCTTTGCGCCCTCGCTCGTGAGCATAAGTCCGAAATACAGACAGCCCTTGAAAGGACGACCTTCCGCGCTCATCGCCTTGATTGTCGGGAGGAAGATTTTCTCCATACACTCCTCGGCGATTTCCTTTGTATAATAGGGGTTCGGCGCGATTGTACCCATTCCGCCGGTGTTCAAACCCTCGTCGTTGTCGAGCGCGCGCTTGTGGTCCATCGAAGAAATCATCGGCTTTACGGTTTTTCCGTCGGTGAACGCAAGCACGGTCACTTCAACGCCGCGCATAAACTCCTCGATAACAACCTCCGAGCCGCTCTTTCCGAACTTTTGGTCAATCATCATCGACTTAACCGCGTCCTCGGCTTCCTCGAAATTCTGCGCGATGATAACGCCCTTTCCGAGCGCAAGACCGTCACACTTGATAACCGCGGGATACTGATTTTGCGCCTTGATATAAGCGATAGCCTTATCCGCGTCGGTAAAGGTTTCGTAAGCCGCCGTGGGGATATTGTACTTCTTCATCAGCCCTTTTGAGAACGCCTTGCTTCCCTCCAAAATCGCGGCATTTGCTCGAGGACCAAAGGTCTTGAAGCCGCGCTCGTTCAGGCGGTCAACAAGTCCCATTACAAGCGGGTCATCGGGCGCGACAAAAACATAGTCGGGCTGTAATTTCTGCGCAAGCGCACAAATTCCGTCAAGGTCGGTTGCCTTTACGGGGAAGCACTCGGCGATGCGCGAAATTCCGCCGTTTCCGGGCGCGCAGTAAAGCTTGTCAACCTTCGGTGATTTTTTGAGAGCCGCAGCGATTGCGTGTTCACGACCGCCGCCGCCTACTATTAAAATGTTCATAATTTGATTTCCTTTCCGAAATATTATACATCTTTATTATACAACATTTCTCCAAGAATTACAAGTGATTTTTGCTCTCTGTCAAAATAAACAATAATTTCACAAAAAATTTGTGCAAATTCCCGCCCTTGTTTATTCGCAATAATGTTGTATAATTAAATTAGAACAAAAAAGCGCTGCGGTGCTTATAACAGATTTTTTCAGGAGGAAAAAACTATGAATTACGGTTACTTTGACGACAAAAACCGCGAGTACGTTATCACGCGTCCCGACACCCCCGCTCCGTGGGCGAACTATCTCGGTTCACCCGAATACGGCGCAATTATTTCGGGCAACGCGGGCGGCTATTCGTTCGTAAAGAGCGGCGCAAAGGGCAGAATTCTGCGCTATCGCTTTAACAGCGTAAACTGCGACCAGCCCGGCAGATACATTTATATTAAAGACAACGACACGAACGACTTTTGGAGCGGCTCCTGGGCACCCGTTTGCAAGCCGCTTTCCGAGTACAAGAGCGAGTGCCGCCACGGTACCGCTTACACAATCATTTCTTCCGAGTACAAAAATATTGCCACGAAAGCAACCTATTACGTTCCGCAGAACGCCGATTACGAGGTTTGGGCTTGCGAAATCACCAACAATGACTCAAAGCCGAGAAACCTCTCCGCGACAGGCTACTGCGAGTTTGTAAACGAAAACTACTACGAGCAGGACCAAGTCAATCTTCAGTACACGCTTTTCATCACGCACACCTATTTTAAAGGCAACTACCTCCTCCAAAAGCAAAACGAGCTTCAGGACGGACACATCGAGCGCTTCTTCGGACTTGCGGGCGCGGAGGTTTCGTCCTACTGCGGCGACCGCGAGGCTTTTGTCGGCTCTTACAGAGGTTACGCAAATCCTGTCGGCATCGAGGAGGGCTTGAAAAATAACCTCAACTACTGCGGAAACTCCTGCGGCGCTTTGCAGAGCGACTTTGTTCTTCAGCCGGGTGAAACGAAGAAGCTGATTTATGTTCTCGGTCAGAAGAACGGCGAGGAAGCGGAGAAGATTATCGCGCGTTACAACAAGAGCGGTGTTGTCGAGGAGGAAATCGGCGAGCTGAAGAAGTTCTGGCACTCAAAGCTGGACAATCTTCAGGTCAACACACCCGACCCCGCGTTCAACAGTATGGTTAACGTGTGGAACGCTTACAACTGCTTTATCACGTTTATTTGGTCAAGAGCGGCTTCGCTCGTTTACTGCGGCTTGAGAAACGGCTTCGGCTACCGCGACACCGTTCAGGATATTCAGGGCATCATTCACCTTGCACCCGAAATGGCGAAAGAGCAGATTAAGTTTATGCTCTCGGCGCAGGTCACAAACGGCGCGGGCTTGCCGCTTGTAAAGTACACCCACAACGCCGGTCACGAGGACACTCCCGATGACGAAAGCTATGTTCGTGAAACGGGACACCCGTCTTATCGTGCAGATGACGCGCTTTGGCTGTTCCCGACCGTTTACAAGTACATCGGCGAGAGCGGCGACGAGAAGTTCCTTGATGAGGAGATTTACTTCGCGAACAACGGCGAAAAAGGCACGGTTTACGAGCACCTCAAACGCGCGATTGAATTCTCGATGAACAACCTCGGCAACCACGGAATGCCCGCGGGACTTCACGCCGATTGGAACGACTGCCTGCGCCTCGGTAAAAAGGGCGAGAGCACGTTTGTTGCATTCCAGCTTGTTTATGCAATCAAAATTCTGCGCGAATACGCGGTTTACAAGAGCGACACCGAGTATGTGAAATATCTTGATGAAGTGAACGAGAAAATGGGCAAAATTCTCGACGAGTGCTGGGACGGCGACCGCTTTATCAGAGGTTACCGCGAAACAGGCGAGATTATCGGAAAGCACACCGACCCCGAGGCTTCGATGTGGCTCAACCCGCAGAGCTGGGCGGTTATTTCGGGATTTGCTTCAAAGGAGCGCGCGGAGAAGGCTCTCGACTCGGTTGACCGTGAGCTGAATACGCCGTATGGCGCGATGGTTATGTACCCGCCGTATGAAAATCACGCGTTTGACGGCGCGCTTATGCACTGCTTCAACAAGTGCGTTAAGGAAAACGCGGGTATATTCTCGCAGCCGCAGGGCTGGCTTATTCTCGCGGAGGCAAAGCTCGGGCGCGGCGATAACGCTTACAAATACTGGAAAGAGGCTGCTCCCATATCGTACAACGACAACGCGGAAAAGCGCTGCATGGAGCCGTATGTTTACGGTCAGTTTGTCGAGGGCAAGGACAGCCCGTTTGCGGGACGCGCGCACGTTCACTGGCTCACGGGCACGGCTTCTACGGTTATGGTAGGCACGGTTGAGGGTATTCTCGGACTTGTTCCCGATATCGGCGGAATTACGGTTAACCCGTCAATCCCGAGCGATTGGAAGGAGTTCTCGATAAAGAAGACCTTCCGCGGAAAAACGCTCAACATCTCCGTCAAGAACCCGAACGGCTCGCAGCACGGCGTGAAATCTATCACGGTGAACGGCGAGAAAATTGACGGAAACCATATTCCCGCGGAAATACTCAAGCTCGAGAACGAAATTCTTGTTGAAATGTAAGGAGAAAAAATGTCTGCGTTATTTAAAACGGAGCGGCTTTGTGTGCGGAAATTTCTCCCGACGGACAGCGATGATTTGGCGGAAATTTTAACCGACAAGGACGTAACCTACTTCGAGCCTTACGAAACCTTTACCAAAGAGGCTTGCGTTAAGGAAGCGGAAAATTTCTCGAAAAGTGACGAGTTTTTCGCGGTGACGCTCGGCGAAAAGGTTATCGGGAAACTCTATTTTTCCGCGCGTGGCAGCGGCAGCTTCGAGCTCGGCTACACCTTCAACGGCAATTTTCAGGGCAAGGGCTACGCCTATGAAAGCGCGCGGGGATTTCTCGAATACGCGTTCAACCAACTCGGTGCGCGGAGAATTTTTGCCGAAATCAACGCGCGAAACGACAAGTCGATAAAGCTTGTCGAGCGCCTGAAAATGCGCAAAGAGGCGACCTTTTGCGAGCTTTTGCCGAGAAAAGAAAACTCGGAGATTTACGACGATTTTTTGGTTTA
>CAZKBF010000001.1:0-20806 GCA_964551225.1 uncultured Ruminococcus sp. | reverse complement strand
AAGAAAACTCGGAGATTTACGACGATTTTTTGGTTTACGCGATATTGAAAAGCGAGTTTCAAAGCTGATTTCGGTTGACCGAATGTTAATAACGGCAAAGTTGACCTGCGCGTTCAACAGGCTCGGCGCGCGGAGAATTTTTGCCGAAATCAACGCGAGAAACGACAAGTCGATAAAGCTTGTCGAGCGCCTGAAAATGCGAAAAGAGGCAACTTTTCGCGAGCTTTTGCCGAGAAAAGAAAACTCGGAGATTTACGACGATTTTTTGGTTTACGCGATATTGAAAAGCGAATTTCAAAGCTGAATTTGGGGTGATTGAATGGAAATACTCCTGTTAAAGACGGGAAATGTTAGTTGGAACGAGCTTTCGGGGTTTCTCGGCTGTCTTGATTCGACGAGAAGAAAAAGCGTGCTGAAAAAAGCCGACGACCGCGATAAGATAAACTCACTTTTATCGCGGCTGTTGATGCTGTCGGAGCTGGAAAAGCGGACGAAAATCCCGCGGAAAAAGCTGGCGTTTACGCTCGGTGCATACGGCAAGCCTTACCTCAAAAACTCAAGTGTGTATTTTTCGATGTCGCACACCGAGGGTGCGATTGTCGCGGCATTTTGTGACGGCGAAGAAATCGGCGTTGATGTCGAGCGGAAAAATCGCCGCGTGAACGAGCGAATGTACCCGCGCGTGCTCTCCGAGAACGAGCAGAAATTCGTGAAAAGCTCGGAGGATTTTCTGCGGCTTTGGGTGCAGAAAGAGGCGTTTCTGAAGCGCCTCGGCGTTGGCATAACCCGCGACCTGCGTGCGATTTCCCCCGAAACGCTACCCGACACCGCCGCGCTCGATTGCGGAGACTTCCTCGTGGGAATATCGGGAAAGGGCGCGAAAGAAGCCGTGGTTACGGAAATGCCGCTCTCGGAGCTGCTTTCGCGGTTCATCAAACAAGTTTAAAAGCGTAGGAGGATTATAATGGCATACTACAGACAACCCGAATTTTACCGAAGCTTTCAATGTATGGGCGGAAGCTGCCCGAACACTTGTTGTGCGAATTGGCGAATTGATTGGACAAAGGAAGAGGTTGAAAAACTAAAAGCCGCAGACTGCTCTCCCGAGATGAGAAAGCTGATTGATGAGAGCTTTGAACCGCTGCCGGACAACGAAAAAGTAATGAAAATAAAGTTTAGCGGCAACAACCTCAAATGTCCGTTTCTCACCGATGACAAAATGTGCCAAATTCAGCGCGAGCTTGGCGAAGAATATCTTTCTCATACCTGTAAAGTATATCCCAGAGCACACTTCTATTCTGATAAAATCGTTACTCGAACCTGTTCTGCCTCGTGCTTTCAGGTTATGAAAACGATTTGTACCGAACCGGATTCAATGAATTTGGTAAGCGCTCCGTTAGAATCATCGGCAACATTTCTGTCATCAATCGCAGATAGCTCGGAGGCATTAAAAAAGCATCCGGAACTAAAATACCGAAACGCACTTTTTGAGTTTTTCTATAACATAATTTCCAACAAAAAACGCTCACTTGAAACCTCTATTGTTCTCGGCGCACTTGCCGCACAGAAGCTCACGGAATACATAAACAGCGGCGAACACGACCGAATTCCCGAAGTAATAAAGGCCCTCAGTCCTCAGCTTAATGCACAGACTGTTCCTTCATTTGAACAAGTAAAGCCAAATTACGGATTAAGCCTCGGTTTAACCGGCGAGCTTGTAAACACGTTCTCCGGATTAAACTCTCTTGACAGCCTTAAAGAAAACGGAAAGCTCAGCGTAGAAAAATACGAGCAAGGGCGTGTAATTTTTTCCTCATTTACTGAAAACAATCCGTATCTGCTTCGTAATATTGCTCTTAATTTTCTTATTGAAGGAAAACAGCCTTTTATGGATAAAGAAAGGTCGCTGTTTGAGAACTATTGTTATTTTGCCTCAACGGTAGCTGCTGTCAAGGTTCTCGGTGCGGCTGCCGCATACCAAAACAAATCGGTTAAGGGCGCATTCTTTTTAACGGTATCATTTTTCGTGCGTGGGATGTATCACTCCCCAAAAACGACTTCTCCGCAAATATACGAAATACTGAAGAAAAACGATATATCTACTCCCGCAAAGATTGCGCTTATAATCAAATAATGATTTCCCGACTGACTTTCAGTCGGGATTTCTTATAAACAAAACCCCCTCGGATTTCTCCGAGGGGATTCATAGAATCAATTATTTGTATAAAGCTCACTTCGTAGTCACTGTAAATGAAGCGTCTGCGAAAACGGGAGCATCATACCACTTTCCGTTGGTGAAATACTGAACTGCACAGTAGTATTTCTTGCCGGAATACAAGGAATTGATAGTAGCTGTATTGACTGCATATCCGGAAGCGTCCAATGTGGTGATTACACTGTATTTTGCAATCGAGCCGCTTTCATTGAACACGAACACCTTATACTTCGTTGCCTTTTCTATCGGCGTCCACGTCAGCGTAATAGAATTTGTGGTTGAAGTTGCTGTGGTGATTTCAGCAAACTGTGTTGTTGGAACAACGAGGCTTGAGTCCACGGGAGTTGCCTTTACAGTAGCATCAGCCGCTTTCGGAACATCACCCCATTTATTAGCTACGCAGGACTGTACAGCAAAGCTGTATTCAACGCCGTTTGAAAGACCGGAGATAACGCAGGAGGTACCGCTTGTAACCACCAAGTTCTTGACAGTAGCACCGGATGCGAAAACATAAACACGATATTTTGTCGCGCCGTTTACAGCGTCCCATGTGAGTTCAACCTGCTTATCTCCCGCAACTGCCGAAGAAATATTCGCGGCGACAGGATTGTTTTGAGGAACAGCTGTAGTAGAGCACATAGTAAGATTTGCCTTATCCGGAGAGCCCCACTTGTTGTTTATGCAAGAAGCTACGCTTAAGCCATACTCTTTGCCCTTGGACAAGCCTGTAATCGTACAGCTTGTTCCCGAGGTAACAACCTTGCTGCTTACAAGGCTGCCGTTAAGATAGTAGTACACCTTATATTTTTGAGCATTGTCTACAGGCGACCATTCAACGTCAATGGAGGTATCACCGCCAACCGCTTTGGTTATCACGGCACAAGCGGGAGCAGGAATCGGGGCTTTTGACGGAGTAGCAAACCAAGTGAGATCAGCCATTGCGGGTTGTCCGCTCCATTTTCTTGTTACGGAGGAGTAGGACTCAACCCAGAAGCCGTACTCTACATTGTTAGACAGGCTCTTTATTGTTGCGGTATATGTACCGGCAGATGTAACTACCAAAGACCTCGCTCCGGAACGCTGACCGTTTCTGTATGCATAAATTCTGTACTTTGTCGCGTTTTCAACGGGATTCCACGTTACTGTAACCTGACCGTTGCCGGGTTCAAGGGCGGTAATCTCTGCGCCTTGTACGGGCGGAACAGGAGGAGCTACGGGAGTTGCATAAATCAGGTCGGAGGTGTCCGGAACATCTCCCCATGTATTTCTCGCGTAGGTTTTTACGCCAAAGCCGTATTCCTTGCCGTTTGTCAAACCAAGAACCTTGGCATATGTGTTGTTGGCATTGGTTATCGCCATAGTCTTTACTTGAGCGCCCGTTGCTTTGTCAAAGACATATACCATATACTTTGTCGCTTCGGCAACAGGATTCCACACCAATTCAACATAGCTGTCGCCGGCAACTGCCTTAATCATCTCGGCATTTGCGGGAACATATCTCGGCTCATAAGTATATGCATTGGCGAAGCTGCCCGAATTTCCGTTGGGATTTGTTACCTTGATATCATAAGTGCCGACTGCCAATGTTGTGGGGACGCGGCATACGATTTTATTCTGCCAAACGCCTTCCACATAAGCAGGTTCAGAGCCGACAAGCACTTCAACAGCAAGGGAAGTGCCCGAAAAGCCGTGACCTTCAATCGCAATCTGCGTTCCCGAATTAACTACACCGTGATCGGGTGTTACAGACTTAATAACCGGCGTCTGTTCAACGGTTATTAAGTCTGTAACATATTGCCCGTCGGGATTTACAACCTTAATAACGGATTTTTCCTTCTGCCCTTCCGGCATATTAAAGCAGATAGAGGTATCTTTGATAGTCAAAGGAATGACTTCATTGCCGTTGATATAGAGCTTGCTGGTGTTTTCAAAATATTTGCCGTTGATCATTATAGTATCGCCGCCGAGATTTGTCAGAGTACCTGTTACCGAGTCAATCTCGGGAGCGTGATATTTCACAATAATTCTTGCATTGGGAATTGCAATAGTTTGAGTGGTGTCGTTATAGTCCAGATAGGTGATAGTACCTGTTGAAACTACACCTTCGCCTGCGGGTGAATTGTGCTTAATCTTTACCTCATAACCAAGATTTACTGTTCCCTGAACCAGCTGATTCATCTTCCACGTCAGCGTATTTTGAAGCTTATCATATGTGGGAACAGGAACGTTATTATCGGCAGAACCGGTTACAAATTCAACATTATCGGAGAGCTTCTGCGTTACAACAACATTCTTGGCATTGCAGTTTCCTATTTTCTTTGCGATATTGTTGTAAACCTTTGAAAGACCGGAGGAATAGAAAACTGAATAATGGTCTGCCTTAGATGTTGCCATCTCCTGAAGAGCAAGGTTTTCCTCACTTGTTTCGCTTTCGCAGAGCGCAACCGTATAGAAGAAATATCCGCTTGCTTTCGCGCTTGCCGCAGCGGCGAGGCACTTCTCTCTTCCGCCTTTATAAAAAGCGCTTGTCAAGCCGTCGGTCATAAGTACGATAGAACCGTATGCCTCGGGTCTTTTATTGGCAAGAAGACTAACAGCACCGTATATTCCGTTATGAATCATTGTGCCGCCCATTACTTTAAAGGTATCAATATAGTCTAAAAGTGCATTTTTATCGTTGGTAAGTTCCATACGAAATTTTACTTCGCTGTCATATCCTATGATGCCGACTCTGTGAGTATTGAGGTCAAGAGTGGAGACAAATCTTTTCATAGCGGCTTTCATGTCGTCCATACTATTTCCCATACTGCCCGAAACGTCAACCAGCAGTACAACATCATTCGGCTCGACCTTTCCGGTATAGGGCACACCGGTTACATCAAGACTTACCTTTACGTTTTCATCCCTGTAAACAGAAACAGGAGTTGTAGTCAAAGCAACTTTAATTTGTTCTACATCTACCGCCAAAGCCGTGGTAGCCGGAAGCATTCCCATTACGAGGCAGATACTCAGCATGAGGGAAAGAGCTTTTTTAAGAATCCCTTTCATAGTGCACCTCCCATTATTCATATTGTAAACTAAAAAGTCAATTCTGCCCATTTTTGGGTGAATATTACATTTCCCCATAATCCAAGAAGCACTCTCACACCTTTCGGTATGAGAGTGTTTCGGATCAGTGGTTAGTTAAATGCGAGCAATTATGCCGCATTTATGCAGCTAATGAAATTAGCCGAGGAGCTGCAGAATGGACTGCGGCTGCTGATTTGCCTGAGCGAGCATCGACTGAGCTGCCTGCTGGAGGATATTGAACTTGGTGTAGTTCATCATCTCGGAAGCCATATCGGTGTCGCGGATTGAAGATTCAGCCTCAGTGAGGTTCTCTGTGGTAGTGGTGAGGTTGGTGATCTTGTGCTCAAGACGGTTCTGGATAGCACCGAATGTAGCGCGAACCATAGAAGTCTTGTTGATAGCCTTATCGATCTGGTCGATAGCATAGTTAGCGTCTTCAGCAGTTGCAAGAGAGAGGTTCTCAGTGTTCAGACCTTCAGCACGAGACGAAAGGTTGAGGTTCGGCTCAAGCTTGCCCATATCAGCAGAATCATCTGTATTGTACTTGAATGTGAAGTTTACAGCGTCCTTAGAACGTGCGCCAACCTGAAGGGTGATGTTTTCCTGATAGGTCAGTCTTGCGGTAGAATTGGTGAATGCGTTGGAATTGGAAACAGCGGTGTCTTCTTCAGCAACTGTTGCAGCACCCTTTGTAAGAGAAGCATTGGGCTTTTCGCCGGAAGCCAAACGATAGCCGTCAACAGCAATCTTAGCGGTGATAGAACCTGTTACACCTGCTGTATCAGCAGTTTTACCTGCTACGCTATATGCAACGTCAGCAATATCCTTGCCGTCGTAGGTAAGGGTAAAGCCGGAATCGTCAGCGGCAGCCTTCAAGCCCCAGCCGGAAGCGGGAGTAACTGCAAGAGTGTTACCATTAAGAGAAATGCTGTCTGCAGCAAGATCCTGATCAGCAGCAGCGCCCTTAAAGTTAATTACCAAAGTAGCGCCATCCAACTCCTTGATAGCAGTCTGGAAAGCAGCCTTGTCAGCACCTGTCCACGCTGTGTCATCAACAGCCGTGTTAAGAGTGATCGTTGTTCCAGCCTTAGCAGTATCCTCTGTCAAACCGGAGAGAGAACCACTTACTGTAATACCAGTGCCTTCCTTGTTGCTGTCAGTAAAGCCGATGTTGGTAGGAGCCTGCTCCTTGCCTGCGGGCTTTGTGTACTTAACGGTTACGAAGTCGCCAACCTTTGCGCCGATCATATCGGTAACAACGTTAACTCCAGTGGTATCATCTGCGAAACCACCGTTCGATTCAGTACCAGCGGGTGATACACCGCCACCGTAAGCAGTACCATCAGCGTACTTAGCTTCAAATGCAGTTACCTTGCCGTCAGCGTCAACCGCAGATACGGTATAGGTGAGCTCGATCTCGTTGGAGTTTGCAGCAGCTGCATAGCCATCGGTTTCTGCCTGAGTCCAAAGAGCATCAGCCTTTGTCTGGTCATACTTACTATCGTCAAGATCGGGAGCCTTTGTGGAATAGTCGCCCTTAGCAACCAAATCGATAGGAGCAGCAGCCTTAGCAGCAGCCTCGTCAGCAGCTACCTTCTCTGCCCAAGCAGCATAGTCAAATTCCTTAACGCCATTAGCCTTTTCAGTAAGACCAGTTCCGTCGGACATCTGTCCACCGTTCAGTACGATAGTGCCGTTGTAATCGGTATCAGCGATCTGGTTAAGCTCGTCATTGAGCTGGTCGAACTCGAGCTGGATAGCAGCGCGGTCGGTTGCGTTGTCGTAAGTGCCGTTTGCAGACTGGGTTGCGAGTTCCTTCATTCTCTGCAGAATGCTGTGGGTTTCCTGAGCTGCGCCCTCGAAGGTCTGAATCATGTTGATGCCGTCCTGCGAGTTGCGGATTGCCTGGTTCAAGCCCTTGATCTGGCTTCTCATCTTCTCGGAAACTGCCAAACCTGCTGCGTCATCGCCTGCGCGATTGATTCTGTAGCCCGAAGAAAGCTTTTCAGAAGACTTCTTCATGCCTGCTACGTTTGCGTTCAACTTGTTGTAAGAGTTGATCGCGTTCATGTTGTGCTGTACTACCATTCCCGTGGTTTTTACCCACGCTGAAGCCGCTCTGCTGCTCAAATCTCAACCCAAACCTCCTCCCCGTTTACGAGGTTCACGCAAATTCTGCTCTTGTCTAAAACGGTGATTTTCCCGACAAGCTCGCGCCAAAGCTCCTCGTCAAACTCGAAAATCGGCTCTTTTTGCGCGCGGGGGAGGGTTTTGTTGACCGCCTTGATGAAAATCAGCTTTATCTCATCGTCAACCAAGTGCGGTGAGGAGCAATTTTCGTCGTCACCGCTTCGGCAGTGCCAGATAACCTTGCGGTAGTTGTTCGTGGAATAGCGGATTTTCGGGTGAAAAAGCTCGCCGCAGTTCCCGCAGAAGATTTTCTCGGAGAAAAGCTCCACGGTGTCGTGCTTTTTATTTGGCGGTTTTCGGCGGTAAAATTCCTCTTGAACCATATCAAAAATCTCCGCGGAAATTATCGGCTCGTGGTTTCCCTCGACGTAATATTGCGGGATTTCGCCGTTGTTGAGCTTTTTCTTTTTGGTGAGGAAGTCAACCGGGAAGCCCTTTTGCAAGAGCGCGTCACCCTTGTATTTTTCGTTCGTGAGAATATTTCGGACAACCTGCTTGCTCCACTTTTCCTTTCCGCTCGGTGTTTTTACACCTTCTTCCGTGAGCTGTTTGGCGATAGCGTAGGGCGTTTTGCCTTGCAGAAACATATCGTAAATTCGTCGGACAAGCTCCGCTTCTTTTTCGTTCACCGTGAGATTTCCGTCCGCGCCGCGCTCATAGCCGAGAAACCGCGAAAATGGCACGGTAACTTTACCGTCAGCAAAGCGCTTTCGCTGTCCCCAAGTGCAGTTTTCGGAAACGGAGCGACTTTCCTCTTGAGCGATGCTCGCCATTATTGTCAGGAGCAGCTCGCCCTTGCTGTCGAAGGTTCGGATATTTTCCTTCTCGAAATAGCACTCAACGCCGTGCGCTTTCAGCAGGCGGATTGTCGAGAGGCTGTCCACGGTGTTGCGGGCAAAACGCGAGACGGATTTCGTAATTATCAGGTCGATTTCACCTGCAAGCGCGTCGGAAATCATCTGTTTAAAGCCGTTTCTGTGCACCGTCGAAGTTCCCGTTATACCCTCGTCCGCGTAAATTCTCACAAAATCCAAATCATCGTGATTTTGGATAACGCTTGTGTAATAACTAACCTGCGCTGTGTAGCTCGTGAGCTGGTCGTCGTGATTTGAGGAAACGCGCGCGTAGGCGGCGGTGCGGCGGCGCTTCGGGCAGCCGACGGGACTCGCGGTGAAACGGTTTACCGTCACGGGCAGCTCGGTCACTCGTACACTCATTTTCCCGCACCCCCCTTATTAAATTCATTGCCAAGCCTGTTGTTAACAACCGCGATTTTCGCTGATATTCGCAGATTTTTCTCAACGTTGATACTGTTCAAAAGCGCCGAAATCCGCATCACTCGTAAACTCATTTTCCCACTCCCCCTTTTAATTCAACATCAAGCTCGTTGTTGAGAACCGAGTTTTTCGCCAACTTTTGCGGCTTTTCCTCAACGTTGATATTGTTAAAAAACCACGTCACTCGCGCAAACGTTTCTTCAACAAACCCGTTGTCGAGAACCGCGACTTTCGCAAGAATTCGTTGATTTTCCTCAATGTTGAAACCGTGCAAAGTCGCTGAAATCCTCGTCGCTTGTATCGACATTTTCCCACTCCCCCTTTTTATAAAAACGTTATCGAAAAACGTGTTTGCCGCCGGTGCTTGCAACTTATTTGCAACGTTGATACTGTTAAAAAGCACCGAAATCCCCGTCACTCGCGCAAACGTTTCTTCAACAAGCCCGTTGTCGAGAACCGCGACTTTCGACAGCGTTCGTGGCTTTCCCGCAACGCTGAAATTGTTCAAAATTGCCGAAATCCCCGTCACTCGCGCCGCCGGTTCTCCAACACAAATCCCACTGCAAAAAAGCGTAACTTTAGGCAGCGTTTGCAGTATTTTCCCAACGTTGATACTGTTAAAAAGCACCGAAACCCCCGTCACTCGTACACCCATTTCTCCAACCTCCCGTCAAAAAATTCAACATCAAGCGCGTTGTCGAGAACCGTGATTTTGGACAACGTTTGCGGGATTTCCTCCTCGGTTAGCCCGAGCTGCGCTTTGAGCTTGTCCTCCTTGAGCTTTGTGTTTTGGCAGCTCCGGCAGTGCCAGCAGACGTATTTTCCGTTGTTGGAAAACCGCGAAAACGGCTTCCCGCACTTGCCGCAAATCAGCTTCCCCGAAAAGCTGTACACTCGTTTTTCGGCGGCACGGCGTCGCGACTCCTCCTCGGCGCGGGCGAAAATCTCATCGCTGATTATCGGCTCGTGGCAGTTATACATTATATATTGCGGGAGCTCGCCGCGGTTTTTAACCTTTGTGTGCGTGATGAAATCCTTGACAAACGTTTTCTGAAGCACAATTTTTCCCGTGTAAATCGGATTTTGGACGATATAGTTTATCTGATTGTGCGAAAAATCCAAGCCGTGGGTTGTCCGAAAACCGCGCTCGGACAAATGCTCCGAGATTTTTCGCAGCGGCACGCCGTTCAGATAATCGTCAAAAATCAGCCGCACCGCCCTTGCCTCGTCTTCTTGCACAACATAATGTTCACCGTCAAACCGATACCCGAAAACAACCTTGTTCCGCACACCGGCATTCCCCGCCTGAAACCGCTTGCGGATTCCCCATTTTACGTTCTCGGACACAGAGCGGCTCTCCTCCTGCGCGAAGCTCGCCAAAATCGTGAGCAAAAGCTCGCCGTCCTCGGAGAGCGAGTTTATGTTCTCCTTCTCGAAGCGCACCTCCACGCCGAGCTCCTTCAGATGCCGCACGGTTTCGAGCAAATCGACGGTATTTCTCGCGAAGCGGCTTATCGACTTGCACAAAACCAAATCAACCCGCCCGCTCTCGCAGTCCGAGATAAGCCGCCGAAACTCGCTTCGGCGGGAGATTTCCGTGCCGCTGATAAAGCTGTCGGCGTAAATTCCGACGAGCTCCCATTCGGGCTTTGCGCGGATAAAACCGCAGTAATACTCGCTTTGCGCGGAAAGCGAGTGCGCGAGCCTGTCCGTTTCGAGCGAAACCCGCGCGTAAACGGCGACTCTTTTTGATATTTTCCCCAATTTTCTGCAACTCCTTTCCTTATTATAATTACCCAAAATTGCACAAAATTCAAGTGATTTTGAACAAAAACAACCAACTTTGGCAATTTAAACCAATAAAGAAAGGCAAAATATATAAAAAATTTAAAAAAATTCAAAAAAATTTTAAAAAAAGGCTAAAGTTTTGGAAAAAGCCGCCGATATAATAGATGTGACAGCTGAGAAGCTGATAAATCCTTAAGTCGACAAAAGGAACACACCAAAAACGCCCCTCGGAATGATTCCACACGGGGTAAAAACAAATTTTTTCAAGGAGGATATTACTATGGGAATGGTAGTACAGCACAACATGAACGCGATCAACTCTTACAACAAGTTGAACGCAAACGTAGCAGGCATGAAGAAGTCTTCTGAAAAGCTTTCTTCGGGCTACAGAATCAATCGCGCAGGCGATGACGCAGCAGGTTTGGCAGTTTCCGAGAAGATGAGAAGCCAGATCAAGGGCTTGAACCAGGCAATCCGCAACTCGCAGGACGGCATCAACATGATTCAGACCTTCGAGGGCGCAGCTCAGGAAACCCACTCCATTCTTCAGAGAATGAAGGAACTCGCAACACAGTCTGCAAACGGTACATACGATAACGCAACCGACCGCGCTGCTATCCAGCTCGAGTTCAACCAGTTGAATGACGAGCTCAATCAGATCGCTGATACCGACTACAACGGCACAATCGTTCTTAACGGTGGCGAAATGTCCGACGGTTTGAAGCAGGTTGGCAATACGTTTGACTATGCAAACAAGGAACAGCAGGTTGTAGACGCAGCTAGGGCTGCAGCTGATAGCAAGATAACTGCTGCACAAGAAAAGTACGACGCTATTAAGGCGGCTGCTCTTGAAAGACAGACGGCTGCAAAGGCGGCTTTGGACTCTCAGAATTACGACCTTTCTGAAACCGGCGCTTCAGAGTGGAATACTGTTGACAACAACCTTTATGATAAGGATCTTGCCGACAAGCTTTGGACTGATCTCGGTATGACGGATGCTGCAGGTGAAGCAGATACATCTATCACTTCTCTCGATGTTACATTCGAGTATGATGGAGCGAATTGGATTGCTAAAAAGGGTACAAACAGCAAGGGCGCTGATGTTGACGTATCATCTCTCACAGCTAAAATCACTGCAGCTACTACAGGTGGCGGTGCTACAGGTGATGGTGGTTTCTCTATCGCGCTTGATACTGGTAAGAGCGTAAATGCCATCTTTGACGCAACAAAGGTTAAGGCTGGCGATACCGTTACATTGAAATTTACCAACGGTCCGGAAAGCATTTACGCACCGAATAACATCGGTTTTGAGTCTGATTCTGTTCAGATTGGCGGAGCTGCAACTGGTATTAGTAAGAATGATTTCTCAGTAAAGCTTAATGGCACCGATGTCATTGATGATAACATGACACAAGCATTAAAGGATGACCTTGATGCGCTCAATGGTATGTCGTTTGAGCTTACATATGGCAACACAACAGCTAACCCCACTGTTAAAATTAATGGTACATCAGCGACTTTAACTAACACGCCTGCTGCTTTAGGAAACGGATTGTATGGCGCTTTTGATGCTACGACAGAAGCTGAAGAACTGAAAATCTATGCTGCAGACCAGACAACGCTGCTTGCTACAATAGATATTACGAAAGCAGCTGCAGGTGTAAATGGTACCGTTGAAGGTCAAATCAAGCTCAGCGCTTATGATTACACGACATCAAGTGGCATTAGCGTATCGAGAGGCGATGATCCTAAGCTCGAAAACTCTAACGCTACTGGTGCTAGTCAGGCTCTTGCTGATGCTACTGCGGCACTCAATGACGACTATGCAAGTGGCTCTACAACCGAACTTGCTTTGGCTAAGAAGGCTTGGGACGATGCGATAGCTGCGAAGAACGCTATAGTTGACTACGCATCCGCAAGAGAGGCTGTTACTGGTGTATCTGTTTCTGACGCATTCGACAAGTCCGAAGCAATTATGACCTACGCTGAGAACATCACTCTGCAGGTTGGTGCAAGAACTAAGGATGCCGTAAACTTTACCTTCAAGTACAACAACGACAAAACCGCTGATATGGGCGACCTCACGGCTAACCTTAACCTTTCTGCTCGTAAGGAAGGTCTGAACACCGAGAATCTGTCCCTTGCAACCGCTGAAGACGCTAACTACGCAATCGACCAGATCGACAAGGCTATCAACAAGACCTCGATGGTTCGTGCTTCGTTCGGTGCTATCCAGAACCGTCTCGAGCACAAGATTACCAACCTCACCACCACCAGCGAGAACTTGACCGAGGCTGAATCTTCTATCCGCGACACCGATATGGCTTCCGAGATGATGAACTACACCAAGTTCAACATCCTTCAGCAGGCAGCTCAGTCGATGCTCGCTCAGGCAAATCAGCAGCCGCAGTCCATTCTGCAGCTCCTCGGCTAATTTTAGTCGATTTGCCCCGGCTGCCTAGCGGCAGCACAACAAAAGCAGGAATGTGTTTTACCCCTCGGAGAAATCCGAGGGGGTTTTGTTTTTGAAAGTTTTTCAAAAATATGTTGCAATTTGCGCCGCTTTGTGCTATAATAATACATAAGTTTATTTTAAAGTGAGGTATTTTTATGAGCAAGGTTGTTAAGTTCGGCGGAAGCTCTCTCGCGGACGCGGGACAGTTTCAGAAGGTCGCAAAGATTATCAAAAGCGACGAGGAGCGCTGCTATGTTGTGCCGTCAGCGCCCGGAAAGCGCTTTTCCGATGATACAAAGGTTACGGATTTGCTGTATCAGTGCTATGAGAGAGTGCTCACCGGCGAGGATTTCGCGAAGGCTTTTATGCCCGTGAGAGAGCGCTTTGACGGGATTATCAAGGATTTGGCGCTCGATTTGTCGCTCGAGGACGAGTATGTCAAAATCGGAAAGGATTTCCGCGAGGGCGCAAACCGTGATTACGCGGCTTCGCGCGGCGAGTATTTGAACGGAATTATTCTCGCGAAATATCTTGATTATGAGTTCGTTGACGCGGCAAAGGGTATCTTCTTCGACCACGACGGCAAGTTTGACGCTGACGTCACAAACGCTTGCCTCGGCGCTATTCTCGAGAGAAAACCGAGAGCTGTTATACCCGGATTTTACGGCGCTATGCCCGACGGTTCGATTAAGACGTTTTCGCGCGGCGGTTCGGATTTCACGGGCTCGGTTGTTGCAAAGGCTGTCGGAGCGTCGCTTTATGAGAACTGGACGGACGTTTCGGGATTTTTGGTTGCTGACCCGAGAATTGTCAAGAACCCCGAGGGCATCGGCGTAATCACCTACTCCGAGCTTCGCGAGCTTTCCTATATGGGCGCGGGCGTTTTGCACGAGGACGCGATTTTCCCTGTAAGAAGCGCGAATATTCCTATCAATATCAAGAACACAAACGCTCCCGAGGACGCAGGAACGCTGATTGTTCCGAATGCGGACGACAAGCCCTCAAAGTACCTCATCACAGGTATCGCGGGCAAGAAGAATTTCTCGGCGATTTCGATTGAAAAGGACAGAATGAATTCCAGCAAGGGCTTTATGAGAAGACTTTTGCAGGTTCTCGAAAACCACGCGATTTTCCCCGAGCATATTCCCACGGGAATTGACACGGTGAGCGTTGTCGTAAACTCACACGAGCTTGACGGACAGCGCGAAAAGCTTGCCGAGCGCATTAAAGAGGTTGTTCGTCCCGACCATTTCGAGATTATCGACGGACTTTCGCTGATTGCCGTTGTAGGACGCGGAATGAAGTCGGCAAAGGGCACGGCAACCCGCGTTTTCGCAGCGCTTTCTCACGCTGATATCAACATCAGAATGATTGACCAGGGTTCTTCCGAGCTGAACATTATCGTTGGTATCGATGACGCTGATTTTGAAAAGGCAATTCAGGTTATCTACGATATGTTTATTTTGAGCGAACAGGAATAACGGGAGAATTTTATGAACGAAGATAAAAAGCTTGCCCTTTTGATTGACAGCGACAACGTTTCCGCGAAATACGCTTCATTTATTCTTCAGGAAGCGGCAAAATACGGCGAGCTTGCTTATAAGAGAGTTTACGGCGATTGGGAAAAGGGCGGAAACGGCTGGCATTACCCCGCGCTCAACAACTCGATTTTGCCGGTGCAGCAGATGAATTACATCGCGGGCAAAAACTGCACGGATTTTTCGATGATAATTGACGCGATGGATATTTTGTACACGGGAAACGTTGACGGCTTTGTTCTCGTGACGAGCGACAGCGATTTCACGCGGCTTGCAATCAGGCTTCGCGAGGCGGGAAAGCTGGTTGTCGGTATCGGCGAGGTGAAAACGCCGCTCCCCTTCACGGCGAGCTGTCACCACTTCAGCTACCTCAACCAAGTTTGCGAGCCGAACGCGAATTACGATGAAAAAGCGCTTCGCAAAGCGGTTCTTGACTACGTTTCGGATAACGACGACGGTCGGCTTGATTTGGCGAAAATATCGGCTTATCTCACGTCAAAATTCGGCAATATCGACTATGACGCGCTTGGTTTCAAGCGTTTCTCCAACTTTATCGACAGCTTTTCGGAGCTTCGCCGCAGCAACACCTTTGTTACCCTGAAAAAGAACGCGGCGAAGGTTGTCGAGGAGCGCAAACCCGCGCCGCAAAGCGAACCGTCCGCGTCCGAGCTGGTTTCGGTTATCAAGGAGTATCTTGAGCGCAAGCACGGCAGAGATGATTTGTCGCAGCTTGAAAAATTCGTGACGGGCGTGTTCGGAAAGGTGGATTACTCGCGGTTCGGTTCAAAGCGTTTCGCGCGGTTTATCGACAGCCAGCCCGAGTTTGTCCGCAGAAACAGTATGGTTGTTCTCGCGGAAACCGTTGACAAAACCGAGCCCGAAAAGCCCGCTTCTGCGGTAACTCTCGAGGCGTTTTCCGAGGACGTTTTGAAATACGCGGGCGAGAATATGCCAAACGGCGGAAATCTCGGTCAGCTCAACAACCTGCTTATCGAGAAATACGGCAAAAACTATGTCGCGGAGCTCGGCTTTGATGATTTCGCCAAAGCAATCCTGTCGGTAACGCAGGTCAAGGTGTCGAAGAACCACGTTTTCTCCAAGAACGAGGAAACTGTTGTCGAGGAAAAACTGCCCGAGGTGAAGAAAACCGAGGAGAAGCTGCCCGAGAAGCCTGTTGAGAAACAGCCCGAGCAAGCCGAAACCGCTCCCGAAAAGCCCAAAAAGCAAAAGCCCGAAAAGCTCGAGCTGAACACGGTTAAGCGCGAGGTTCAGATGCAGACAGCGCAGAGCGAAAAGGGCGTGACGCTTCCCGCTTTGGGCAAGCTGCTGAAAGAAAAATTCGGCGAGAATTATCTAAAGGAGCTTGGAATCGGCTCGGTGAAAAAGCTGTTGTCGAGCGTCGCGGGCGTTAAAATCAGCGGCAATTACGCGAAGATGAGCAAGGAGTTTGTCGAGCGCACGGAGCAAATCGAACAGCTTGTTCGCGATTTTGTCGAGAACAGCAAAAAGCCCAGCGTAAAGGCGCTTTCCACGCATATCAAGAAGAATTTCGAGGATTTCGATTTCACGGATTACGGCTACGCGAGATTTTCCGATTTCATAAACGCGATTGACGGAGTTCGCGCAGACGGCTATTATGTTGAAAAAGAGTAATTCGCAGGTGATTGGATTTGAAAAAAGAGGTTATCTTCAGTCTTTCGGGACTGTACCGCGATGATTTTCGCGTCACGGGCTATCGCTTCGGCAGCGGCGAGCCGAGCTGCTGTATAATCGGCGCGATACGCGGCGACGAGGTTCAGCAGCTTTATATCTGCGGGCAGCTTGTAAAGGCGCTTCGGGAGCTTGAAAAGAACGGCGAAATTGCCGAGGGGCGGGAAATTCTCGTAATCCCCTCGATGAACAATTACAGTATGAACATCAGCCGCCGTTTTTGGTGCTTGGACAACACCGATATCAACCGTCAATTCCCCGGAGACGCGGGCGGCGAAACCACCGAGCGCGTTGCCGCAGCGGTTTTTGATGAAATAAAGAAGTACCCGTATTGCGTGCAGTTCCCGTCGTTCTATATCCCGGGAATTTTCGCGCCGCACGTTCGTATGATGAAAACCGAGGCGCAAAACGAGAGCGCTGCGGAGCTTTTCGGGCTGCCGTTTGTGGTGCGGAGAGAACCGACGGCGCTTGACAAGTCCACGCTGAATTTCAGCCTCCAAAACAACGGCACGGCGGCTTTTTCCGTTTACACGGAGACGCGCGAGACTATCGACGAAATTTCCGCGGAAATCGGAGTTGAGGCAGTGCTGCGGTTCTTGTCGAAAACGGGCGTTATCAAAAGCGAGGTTCGCGAGGGCGTGGCGGCAAAGGTTATCGATGAAAGCGAGCTTGTGAACGTCAAGAGCGAGGACGCGGGAATTTACCGCGAAATCGTCAAGGTTGGAAGCGCGGTCAAAAAAGGCGACGTGCTTGCGCGGATTTTGCACCCGTATGAGGGCGAGGTTATCCGCGAGGTGAAAGCGCCCGAGGACGGAATTGTGTTCTTCGCGCGCCACAAATCAATTATCTGTCAACATTCGCTTGTGTTTAAGATTGTTAAAAAGTAAGAAAATCCCGAGAGTTTTCACGGCTCTCGGGATTTTGTTTACTCTAATTCAAACAGCTTGTCCTGATAATCCTTGACGTAATATCGGATATTTTTCCTGCCCTTTTGAATGACGGTGTGACCTTCCTGCTCCAGCTTTTCCTTTTGCGCAAGCGCTCCGCCGGGGTATTTCTCGTTCAGCTCGCCATTTGCCTTGAGCGTTCTCCAATAAGGCGTTTCGTCATCGGAACGCTGGTGACTTGCCCACGCGGCGATTGACACGAAAATTCCCGCGGTAATCGGCTCGGTGAAATCCGCGCCCGACTGCTTCGCGAAATGCTCGCGGATTGCGCCGACTGTCGTGACCTTCCCGAACGGCACTTTTTTCATCACCGTATCATAATCGACAGGCGGTGCAAAATACATTCGATTGCCGCCGTATTTTTCGATACTCGCCTTATCGGTTATGGTCTGAATTTTCGGCATATCCTTGCTGTCGTGCAGCATTGCGTTAAAATCCTTCTTTTCCTCGTTAGCCATACTAACACCTCCGAGTGTATTATAACGCAGACTCTCTTTTAATGCAATGAGACTGTTTGAAAAAAATCAGTTTTTCACCGTGCAAGAATACGCCTCAACCAACTTTTCTCCGACAGCAGTAAGATTCTTGTCCTTAACCGCTTCAAAACCCGCGTCGCGGAGGTCGGGGAGAGTGCCTTCGATAATGCCGCGGATTTTCTGCTCAAAATCGGCGTTGTCGGCAGCCATATAGCAGTCCTTGTCCTTTTCAAGCCAATCGAACACCGGAATATCTCTCACGATAACATTTGCGTGCGCCGCGAGTGCCTCCAGCAGAACAATACCCTCGGTTTCCTCGTGCGTCGGGAATATGTAGACGTCCGAGCCCGTGTACGCTTTTTTCAGCATATCGGGTTGAACGTAACCCGCGAAAGTCAAATTCGGGAGCTTTGTATTAACCGCCTTGCGAACCTTTACGGGAACGGACGCGAGCGGTGTTTTCCCGAACCAGATGAACTTGTACTCGGGCATTGCCTTTGCCAATTCCACAAAATCGAGAATACCCTTTCGCTCAAAGTAAAGTCCCACGGACATCACAACCTTGTCGTCGTCGGTGAAGCCGAACTGCTCGCGAAACTCCTTGCGGTCGTTTTCCTGCGGCTTGTAAAAATCGAGGTCAATGCCGTTTGAAATCGCGAAAACCGGCTTTTTCACGCCGTAACCCTCAATAAGTCTTTTCGAGTAATTTGTCGGCGTGATGATAACATCGCCGCTGTTGTAGCAGGACACAATCCACTTCTTAAATATTCCCGAAAAAAGGTTTGAGCCGACAAACGAGTCTCGGAAATCCTCCTCGGTTGAGTGCGCGTGATAAATGACGCGCTTGCCTTGTTTGCGCATTTTCTTGGCAAGGCGCTTGGAATTAAGACCGAGCGTGTTTATGTGCACGGTATCGAAATCCTTGTCTTTAATATCGGTGGTGAAAGGGACGCCGACGTTTGTGAGCGCACGTTTTTGGTGAAGAATAGCTCGCCCGAGCCCCGATACCTTGATTAAATTCAGCCCCTCCGAATATAACAGTACCTTCATTTTATGTACCTCTCTTTATTTATACAACTAAAATATATTATACGTCATTATCGGGAAAAAGTCAAGTATATAAACGAAAAAGCCTATATCCGCAAACGCAGATATAGGCGAAAAATTTCGTTTTGCGTCGATTAGTCGAACTTATCGAGATTGTTGTAGCCGCCCTCGCGGATAATTTTTGCGTAATCCTTGAAGGAAACGTTCAGGTCAACATTAACGTCAATTCCCGAGACTTTTCCTTCGCACGAGTACTGCCACATACCGTAGCTGCCCTTATAGGAAGGCTTCGTGACATTCCAGTGCGCAACCCAAACCTCGCAGTCGAGCGCTTTCATATCCATATAATTCTCGTACCAGCTGGTGTAGGAGTAAATCATCGGGTAATAGCCCGCCTTGCGGACTTCCTCGATGAACACCTGCGCGATTTCGTTTTTAACCTCTTTGTCGAGTTTAACTTGAGAATTGTCCTCAAAGTCGAGCACAACGGGATAGGTTATCTTGTAAGGCGAAATAGTTTCGATGAAATGCTTGGCTTCTTCTCTTGCCTCCTCGGCGTTCAGCGCGTAGCAGTAGTGGTAAACGCCGACATCTATGCCTGCTTTTGCCGCCTCGGTTATGTTGTATTCAAAGGTCTTGTCCACCTTATTTGAGAAGGACGAGCGAATCATCGCAAACTTAATTCCCGCGTTCTTGACCTTGCGCCAATTTATCGTCTCCTGCCACGAGGAAACGTCGATGCCCTTAATTCCCTTTGTGCGGAGGTCCTCATCAACCACAAGCTCGGCTTCTTGTCGATTGTCGATAATTCTTGAGGATTTTGATACCGAGAAAACCGAGTCCGCGCCCTTGTAGAACTTAACAGTCTTTTCGAGAATCAAAGTACCGCTGTTCACATATTCTCCGAGAAGCGAGAAAACACCGTTCATAGTGGCTTTTCCGCTCAAAGTTACGGACATTTTGCCTTTAACAAACAGCTTTGCTTTTTCGGTATTTGTGATACTTCCCGTCAAGTTTGCTTCAGATTTTGGTGAAAACGTAATTGTTCCGTAGTTTGTGACATTTCCCTTTCTGAAGATGCTTGTCGAACCGCTTAAGATAACGGAGCTGTTCGCGTGGTTTACAAAATCCGACGAGAACTTCACGGTGCCGCTGCTTGTGGAAACAATAGTGCCGTAGTTTGCGACAGCAGAAAATTCCTTGAAGTTAATCATTCCCGAAACAGTTAGACGCGCAAACGGTTCTATCACCATTTTACCGTACATATAAAACTTTGCGTCCGCGTAAATCTCGAGATTTGCACCCTTGCACAAATAGAGCGTGCTGGTCTGCGGGAAAGAAATGAGTGTGTCTTTTGGGATTTTGACCGTGCTGTCTATGTAGTAGATTGTGTTGTCCTCGAGCTTGTTCGCCGTATCCCACTTGACGAGCTTTGTTTTGTCAATCGGTGTGTACTCTTGCGCGTAGATGTCGAGCGTGTTTTCGGATTTTGTCGCGTCGCCGCTTTGCGCGAAGGCCGAGAACGCCGTTGATAGAGAGATTGCCGCCGCGACAAACAGCGCCGCTGCTTTTTTTAGAATCTTTTTCATTGTGTACCCCCTTATGTAAGATTTGCCTGAATTTTTCTCTCTATCTATATTTTCTCATATTTTTATCGATTTGTCAAATGATTTTTGAAAAAAATTTATGGAAATTTTCGGCAAATTCACAAATGTGCAACAATTTCTGCAAAAAATCAACTCTGCACGGTGTTTTCGGGCAAATTTTGTTGAACAAAACGTACTTTGTTTGAATTTTTGGTTTGCTTGTGCGCGTGAAGCGGGGTTTCTTTGAAACCCCAGCATTTTCGCCGGCATCGAACCGGCGAAAATGCGCGGGTGCAGTCACGCCCCATTGTTAGAGGAATTAACAAATATGTTAGGCGTGACTGCACCCGCTGATTGAGCTAGATTTGTGCGATGTTCTTGCGATTTTTCGGGCATCGAACCCGAAAAATCGCTTTCACGATGCAAAGTTTGTTGGTTTGGCTGGATTTGCTTGAGGTGTTTGCATTTTCGGCGGCATCGAGCCGCCGAAAATGCGCGGGTTCCTTCA